>NZ_JBIAGW010000001.1:459808-629310 GCF_042869955.1 Streptomyces sp. NPDC006691 | reverse complement strand
GCTGGCCGGGGCCCAACCTCAACCCCCGGCCGCCGCACACCGTCCTGGCGTGCCCCGACACCAAGGGGTCGCCTGGCCGGGGCCCAACCTCAACCCCCGGCCGCCGCACACCGTCCTGGCGTGCCCCGACACCAAGGGGTCGCCTGGCCGGGGCCCAACCTCAACCCGCGGCCACCGGACACCCTCCGGGCGTGCCGGATTTCCGTCCAACCAGCCGGACCTCCGGACATCTCCGGGACCTCCGTGACCGCAGGGGTACTCGACGCGGGCTCTTCGAGCGGGCTCTCCAGGCGGGCTCGGGGATCGTGCCAGGCGTCCCGGGACGCCGAAGAGCCCGGCAACTCGGGGGAGTTGCCGGGCTCGCAGCTCGGGCAGAGCGGGGGTGGGTCAGGGGGAAGGGGACTCGGCGGGGTCTCGCGTCGGGTCCTCGGCGGCTCCGGCGTCGCCCTGCGCCGCGTCCTCGCCGGCGCCCTCGGTGGCCTGCGCCGGGTCGTCGGCCGCGTCCCGTACGTCGGCGCGGTGGCGGGAGGAGGGGGAAGAGCCGTGGGCCTCGGCGCGGATGCGCTGCTTCATCGTGGGGGGCAGGGCGGACGCGGCGGGAAGGGCCCATTGCACGCTCGGCGCAAGGGAGGTGGCCGGTTCGCTGCGGTTGTACGTCGTGTCGTGCTGCGGTACGGAAGCCGTGGGGGCGGCGGCCGTGGCCTGGCCGGCCAGGCCGAGCGAGGCGAGAAGGGCGACCAGCGCGCCGATGAGTGCGGTCCACCAGGTCGTGATCTTGCTCGTAGCCATGACTTCCTCGCTTCTTCCGTAAGCAGTACGTGCTGTTGGGTTGCCCGAATTGCGTTGTATCTGATGATGTGCGGGGGGTGCGGACGAAGCGAGGAGCGACGCACCGTATCGGCGGATCTTCCGATGAACTACACACGGATGGAGCATCACCGATTGATATCGATCGGTGTGTATAGTCGGGCGGCAGAGGTCCCTTACGTCAAGGAAAGACGAGGTCGCGCGGTGAAGAAGCTCCTCCTGGTCGCACTGGCCGCCATCGGCGGGCTCCTCGTGTACCGCCAGATCCAGGCGGATCGCGCCGAGCAGGATCTGTGGACGGAGGCGACCGACTCCGTGCCCGCAGGTTCGGGTGTGTGAGACCGAAAGACCCGGTTGCGAAGCCCCGGCCACTGAGGTGGCCGGGGCTTCGTGCTGTCCCGGGGGCGGCCCCGGGCGCCGGCGAGTTCACGTGAGCGAATAGCTGACTTGCGAGGGCAAAGGTGGGGCGGGGCGAAGTGAGGACGAGGCAGGGCAGGTCCGGGGCGACGGCACGACGGATCGGGGCGGCGTTCGCCGCGCTGGGCGCGCTCCTTGCGGCGCCGGGCCCCGCCCACGCGGCGGGGCCGTCCCCTTCGTACCGGTTTCCCGATGGGGTACGGGACGTTGCGGGGGGTGCCCGGAACACCGAGGGGCCCGTGTTGCGGGCCGACACCGCCTATAGGTCGGTCATCAAGCCTGGTGGCAAGCTCTATTTCCAGCTGGTTCTGGACGGTGAGAAGGACACCTACGCGTCGGCGGTGGCCCTGCCGGGGCCGGCCGGTGCGAAGCTCGCCTACGGCGACTCCATCAAGGTGTCGCTCCAGAACGCGAACGGCGACGACTGCGACTCCCAGCGGCGTTCGATCGGCTCGGCGCAGTATCCCCACCCCATAGCCGCCTCCGCGTACCGCTCCGTGCGCAGGAGCCTGTCGACCTGTCAGGAACCCGGCACCTATTACATGGTGGTCGAGCGCGAGAGCGACCCGACCTCCACGCCCGCCGACTGGGGGCTCGACCTGCGCTACACCACCGAGCCCACCCGCAGCGGGGCCGGGCCGAGCACCGCGCCCTCCGGCTGGCCCTCCGCGTCACCCGCCCCGCCCACCGATGCCCCGCGCCAGGTCCACGGCGGCACCGGATTCCACGACGCGGCCACGCTGTCCCAAGGCCAGTGGCGGGACTCCATCCGGCCCGGCGAGACCCTCTTCTTCCAGGTGCCGCTCGCATGGGGTCAGCAGCTCTTCGCCGCCGGAGCTCTGGGAAGCCTCGCCGCGGCCAAGGACGGCTATGTCGGCACGGCGCTCTCCGTCCAGCTCTACAACCCCGTCCTCGCCCTGGCCACCGGGGCTTCGGCACCGTACGACGGGCGGCAGAAGCAGGCCGCGCTCGAACCGCTCGCGCCGGTCGCCTACGAGAACCGGTACGCGCCCGCGGACGCCACCTCGGCGATGCGGGTCAAAGGCTCCTACTACCTGGCCGTGTCGCTCAGCCCGGACGTCGGGCGGACCTTCGGGGACGGCCCCTACGACCTGACGCTGCGTCTGACGGTCCAGGGGGCGGCCCAGTCCGGGCCGGCGTACGCGGGCCCGGCGCCCGACTTCGGTGCGGGCGGATCCGCCGCGGGCGGCTCCTCCGCCCGCGCGGGCACGATGAAGCTCGTCGCCGCCCTCGGCATCGGTTCGGGAACGGTGCTGGTGGCCGGGCTCGGGACATGGACGCTGGTGGCCCGCAGGCGTGCGGCCGCCGCCGGGCGGCGCGTTCAGGGGTTCGGTCCGCCCAGCCCCTGGTGACCGAGGCGTCGGGCCCTTGACCCGTCGAGTGCCTGGCCGGCCGGTTCAGGTCCGGGTCAGGTCCGGGTCAGGTCCGGGTCGGCGTCCAGTCGGCGGTGGGTTCACGTCTGGGTCAGCGCCCAGATGCCGACGGCGAAGCAGACCAGGGCGACCAGGAGCACCGGGACCGCGACCTTGGCGGGCGGGCCCGGCCGAGGCGTCGGTACGGACGGCGCCGACGGCATGGACGACGCCGACGGCATAGACGACACGGTCGGCATCGATGTGACCGACGGCACGGATGGAGGCGATGACGCCGATGCCGCCGATGCCGCCGGTGGCGGCGGTGGCGGCGTGGATGGTCCGAACGAGGTTCCCTGGAAGGGAACTTGGGGCGACGCGGCCGCATGGGGATACGGCGCGGTGTACGGGGCGGTGGCGGGGGTGGGAGGCGTCTGCTCGTACTGCGGTGGCAGGTACGCGGGGGCGGCCGGTGCCTGGGTGGGCGGGGTGGGCGCCTGCTGCGGGACCGGGGGGAAGGCGCTGCTGCCCGAGCCGGTCCCGGTACCGGCACCGGTGGCGGGACCGAAGCCGGTGGATGACGGGTCCTGGGGCGCCCGGCCCGACGACCACTGGCCCGGTCCCCGCCGGTCCGCCCCCCGGCCTCCCGACGCCCACTGTGCCGAGGCCCACTGTGCCGACGCCCACTCTGCCGAGGCCCGCTCTCCCGACGGCCACGGGCCGGAGGCCGACGGCTCCGGGGCCTGGGCGGGCCCCGGTGCCGGCTGCTCGGGGCCGTGCTCGGCGAAGCCGGGGGGCAGCGGGCCGATCTGGTCGAAGACCTCGACCGGCTCCTCGTCCGGATCCTGCTCGGGAAGCAGCTCCACCGCGGAGGCCAGCGCCTTGCGCACCCCCGTGGCGGTACGGAACCGGTTCTGCGGGTTGGGCTGGAGGAGCCCCGCGAGGACCTGCCAGAGGGGCTCGGGAATGCCCTGCGGCGCGCTCGGGGTGCCGTGGGCGGCGAAGTGCTCGACGAGGGCCCGCGCATCCGGCTTGCTGCCCTCCAGGAGGTACAGCGCGACCAGACCGACGGCGAACAGGTCGGCGGGGAAGTCGGGTTCGGCGCCCATCATCTGCTCGGGGGCGAAGTAACCGGGCGTCCCGACCACGTAGTTGGTTTCGGTGAGGCGCGGCTCGTCCTTGCGCAGGGAGATGCCGAAGTCGGAGAGGCGCAGATGGGGGCGCCCGCTTCCGGTGGCCTCCATCAGGATGTTGGCCGGTTTGATGTCCCGGTGGACCACGCCTTCGGCGTGGACCGCGGCGAGACCGGCGAGCAGCTGGTCGAGCAGGGTGCAGACGAACCGGGGCGGCAACGGCCCGTAGTCGCCGATGAGATGGGCCAGCGAACCGCCGCTGACCAGGTCCATGGTGAACAGGACCTTGTCGTCGTCGGCGGCCCAGCTGGCGGGCGCCAGGACATGCGGGTGGTCGATCCTGACGGCCTGCTCGCGCACGAACCGCAGCAGGGTGTGGGCGTCGCTCTGCTGGAGCACCTTCGCGGCGACGTAGCGACGCCTGCGCCGGTCCCAGGCGCGCCAGACGGCTCCGGCCCCGCCCCGGCCGACCGGGTCGACCAGCTCGTACCGACCGGCGAAGACCTCGCCCACCCGACGCCCCCCAGGATCGATCCGCCCGTTGTCAGCTCTGATGCGCCTCGTAGTGCGAAACCGCTTCCGCCGTCCGCCCGGCGCCGTACACCCGGAGGAACTCTGCCAGTTCGGGGTGGGCGGGGGCGAGGGTGTCGGCGGCGTCGATGATGTCACCCGCGGCCGCCACGGAACGCAGCAGGGACTGGATCTCGCGCACCACGCGACGCACGGTCGGGGCACCCGAACTGGACGTGGTCTGGCCGGTGTTGGTGAGCACCGAGCCTCCTTGCGACTTCTTGATCTCTTCCATGCGGTCGGTGGCCTCGACGGCGCTCACGCTGCCGTCGGCGACCTGTCCCGCCAGATCCTGGAGGGCCTGGACGCGCTGCACCACGGCCGGGTTGCCGATCTTGGCGCGCTGTCCGCTCATCAGCTGCGACAGCATGGGCGCCGAGAGCCCGAGAACGGCGGCGAGCCGGGCCTGGTTGAGCCCGAGGTCGTCTATCAGCCGGCGGAAGAGCGCCCCCAGCGGCTCCCCGTACCAGCTCCGCTGAAGCTCTCTGGCTCTGGCGGTCGCTTCCTGCTGTGCTGCGTCCATTGCGCGTCTCCCCATCGCTTCCCCTGTGAGGCCGCTTCACGGGTGCGAACCTCGACGAGCATCTTACGGAGAGTGGTCGTCCACCGGGAGTCCCAATCCTTTTGCGAGATACCCCGCTCCACCCGGTACTCTGTTCCCGCGACACCTCATCCGGGGCCTTAGCTCAGTTGGTAGAGCGCTGCCTTTGCAAGGCAGATGTCAGGAGTTCGAATCTCCTAGGCTCCACACCATCAGACCCCCTCCGACCTGCGGAAACGTAGGCCGGAGGGGGTCTGTTCTGCGTTTCGGGGGGAGGGGGCACCCCGAGTGGGCGGCGAGAGCCGTTCGCGGTTGCTTCATGGCTCATGGGGAGACCCGGGAACGGAAGGGCCGCCCAGCGCTCGGGCACTGTCGGCCCGGTCTGCTGCCGGGCGGGCCTCCAGGGGGGCCTGTCCCGGCCTCCCCGGGGGCTGTCCGGGCCTCCAGGGGCGGTTACGCGGCCTGGGCTATGCGGCCTGGGTGAGTTCGGCGCGGCCGAACAGGAGGGCGTAGCCGGAGGGGAGTTGGGCGAGGATGCGGTCCAGGAGGCCGGGGCCGGCGAGGTGGCCGACGACGCTGAGGACGGCGCCGGTGTCCCAGCGGGTGGTCGCGGGTGTGGCCCCGGTGCGGGTGGCGAGGTCCTTGACGAAGCCCCATCCGGTCAGGGGCTGGGCGTCGGGGATCTGCGCGGTGAGGTCGAGGGCGGCCTCCAGGGGGAGGCGGGCGGCGAGGTCGACGCGCTCGTCGCCGGTGAGCTGGCGGCCCAGGGCGCTCAGCACGGCTCGGGTGACGTCTTCTGCCTGTTCGCGGGTGGGGTAGGCACCTTCGTAGCGGATCCTTTCGGTCATCTGGTGAAACGTCATGCCGGTTCCGGCGGCGGCGGGTTCACGCAGCGAGAACATGGGAGAGTGCTTGCCTTTCGCGTGCAGGGGCGGGGGCAGCAGGACCGGCCGGGGGTGGCGTCCGGTCCCGCGGAGGGGGCGGGCGGGGTGCCTGTTCGGCGTCCTATAGGTGCTGGGGGCGGCCGAACAGGAGGTCGTAACCCGGGGGAAGCTGGAGCAGGACGCGGTTCGTCAGGTCGTCGCCCGCCGCGTCGGCGGTCACGCTCAGGACGGCGCTGACGTCCCAGGCGGCTGTCTGCTCGGTGGCTCCCTCGATCCACGCGGCGGTGGCCCGCAGGAACCGCTCCGGCGGGAGCGGCTCGGTGGCCCGCAGCGGGTTCAGCAGGATGAGGGCGAAGGTCTCGGGGAGCCGGGCGGCCAGCTCGGCCCGGACCTCACCCGCCAGATGTGCGCCCAGCAGCGCCAGCACCGTACGCGCGGCGCGCTCGGCTTCCTGGGGTGTGGCGTATTCGCCGCGCTCCTGCACCTGGGCGAGGAACGCTTCCCAACGCATGGCCATCGCTTCCCCCTTTGCATCGTGATGCGAGGGACGGGATACGTCATTCCGGATACGTCATTCCGGATCCGAGAGATACCGGATCCGGGAGATACCGGATACGGAGGGATTGCGGGGGCGGGCCTGAGGGGCGGACCCGTCCCCCGCCGTCTTGGGCGGCCGAAGGGCCCGCTTCAGCCGCTGATCTGCTGGTGGCCGGCCTGTCCGCCGATGGCGATCTTGCGGGGCTTGGCGCGCTCGGCGATCGGGATCCGCAGCGTCAGCACGCCCGCCTCGTAGTCGGCGGTGATGCGCTCGGTGTCGAGGGTGTCGGCGAGCACCAGCTGGCGGGAGAAGACACCCAGGGGCCGCTCGGAGAGCTCCATCTGTACGTCGTCCGCCTTCACGACGGGGCGGCGCTCGGCCCGGACGGTGAGCATGTTCCGCTCGACGTCGATGTCGATCGCGTCCTTCGCGACACCGGGCAGGTCGAGGGCGATCACGTACTCCTCGCCCTCGCGGTAGGCGTCCATCGGCATCGCCGAGGGCCTGGACCAGGTGCCGGTGGTGCCCGTGAGCTGCTGGGCGAGACGGTCGAGTTCGCGGAACGGGTCGGTGCGCATCAACATCGCGAAAACACCTCCATTGGTCTGGCAGTAACTGCCAATGCGCTGTGTCTGCCACCGTTGTAACATGTCATCGAAACGATGACAAGTTCCGGTGTCATCCAAACAATGACGGACCATGACGACCGATGACGACCGTTGGCGGACCACCACCGCCGATCGAGAGGAGCCCCCGTGAGCGTCTCCCCGGAGCCCCGTGATCCCACCTCGTTCTTCGCCGCACAAGCAGCGCTGAACGCGATCAACCAAGCGGTGCACACCGCCCAGACTCCGCAGGACGGGACGCCGCCGCCGGACGGACGGGCCAGCGCCGAGCAGGCTCTGGCCGCTCTGCTGATGCTGCGGGAACTGCGGGACCAGCTCGCCGGGTGGGAGCCCGGTCTCATCGAAGCGGCCCGGGCCGCGGGCTCCAGCTGGGCCGATCTCGCCGGCCCGCTGGGCGTCGCCAGCCGTCAGGCCGCCGAGCGCCGCTATCTGCGCGTCCGGCCGGGTGCCCCCGGCGAGACCGGCGAGCAGCGCGTCCAGGCCACCCGCGACCGCCGCGCCGCCGACCGCACCGTCACCACCTGGGCCCGGACCAACGCGGGCGAACTGCGCCGACTGGCAGGCCAGATCACCGCGCTGACCGACCTCCCCGCACGCGCCCGCACCTCGCTGGCCAAGCTCAACGACACACTCGCCGACGACGACGCGGCCCGCCTCGTCGCCCCGCTCGCCGACACCCGCGTACACCTGGAAGCCGACCACCCCGACCTCGCGGCACGCGTCACCACCCTCACCGACCACGCCGACCGACTCCGCCGGGCGGGCAACGGGCCGCGCTGAATCAGAGGCCGGGCGCGGGCAGGTCGTACGGAGGCAGGCTCCGGGCCCGCCCTCGACCCGCATGGCGGAACGGGACCGGTCGGCCCTGTCGCGGCCCGCGCCCGCCGAGCCGTCGTGGCCGAGGACCTGGTTGTCGAACGGCGTCTGTGCCTCCGCGCGGCGGGTTACTGCCCGATGGGGGTGCCCGTGCTCGTGCTGCCGGGCTGTTCCAGGCGGTTCAGGTCGTGGATGAGTTGCTGGGCGCGGGCGACCAGGGCGCCGACGACGGCTTCGGTCTCGCGGTCGTCCTGGGCGAGCAGGAAGGGCTTCAGCTGCTCCAGCGCGTCGCGGGCCTGTCGCATCGCCTCCTCGATGCTGTCGTCCGGCTCGTGCCACGGCTCGGTGAGGGTCCGCACGTGCCCGTCGCACACGTCGGCGATCGCGCGCAGCAGTCGAGCCGTGTGGGCGGGCACGTCGGTGGGTGGAGCGGCGAGTGCCGGCTCCTCGCGGGTGCCTTCGGCGAGCAGTCCGGCCAGCGAGGTCAGATGGTGCGAGACCCGCTCCCAGCCGGTGTCCCAGCTGGGGGCGGGAAGCACGTTCGGTGGGCGGCGCAGGCGGTGGCCGGGGTTGAGCCGCAGGCTCTCCTGGGTCCACCCGCGGGCGGTGCGCAGATCGGTGAGTGTCTGGGTGAGGCGGTCGGACTGCGCCTTCCAGTTCTGCGCGTGGTCGGATCCGTGGCCCGCCTCCAGGTCGTCGGCCATCAGCCGGGCCAGCCGGGCGGCCTGCCGCGGCGGCCCGGGCAGTACGTCGCGGACCCCGCGCAGATGCACCGGGGGCAGGATCAGGGCGTTCACGGCGATCCCGACCACCGCTCCGAGCAGGCTCTCCAGGAGCCGGTGCCCGATGTCGGTGGCGCTGTAGGTGCCGTAGGTGAGGACGAACAGGGCGGTGCTGGAGGCGTAGAGGCCCTGGTCGCCGAAGCGGGTGTAGTTCCCCAGCAGGGCGGTGAGCGGCAGGGCGAGCGCGATCGCGGCCGTGGTGCTGTGCGTGATCGATACGGCCGCCGCGGCGATCAGGGTGCCGGACGTGATGAGTGCCAGCTGCTGCACGCCGGCGCGCACCGACCGGTACACCGTGCTCTGCACCAAGGCGATCGCGGTCCACGGTGCCATCAACGCCATCGGGGCCTGCCACCACCAGCCCGCCAGCAGCCAGGCGATGAGCGCCGCGCCCGCGGCCTTGAGCGCCTGTACGCCCATGTCGCGTTCGGGCCCCGGGCCCGCGAGAGCGCGGCGCAGGGAGCCTTTGACGGCGCCGGCCTCATGCCGAAGCCTGTGCCACCACTTCACTGTTCTGGCGTACCTTCCTCGTCCCGGGACTTACCGTGGGCCTGCCTTCCGGAACCCCGGGGAAAAGCCGGCTGCGGTTTCTCCGCGGGGATGCCCTGAATGATGCCCCGGATGAAGTCGTACGGGAGCTTTCCCGAGCTTCTTCCGACGGCGGCCGCGGCACAGAGTGTGCACACTGCGAATGGCCTTGGAGGCCGTGGCGGCGGTTTCCTGGAGGCGTGGTTCCGGTGCGCGGAGGCCGACGCCACGGCCATTGGATCCTGGTACCCAGCAATCGGTGCATGACCCATGCTTGATGGTGCTTGATGGAATTTCTCTCCACCCGGCCGGACGCACGTGAGAGGGGCTCCCCGCCCTGCTTGGGCGGGGAGCCCCTCTCCCATCGAGTCCTATGTCGAGTCCGCGCGGCCGGCGGTTACCAGCGGTACCAGCGCGCGCTTCCTCCCTTGGGACGGGCGATGAACCCGACCAGCCAGACGACCAGCACGATGACCGCGATCCACCACAGGGCCTTCAGCGCGAAACCCGCACCGAAGAGGATCAGAGCCAGCAGAAGAACGAGAAGCAGGGGAACCATAGTTATCAACCTCCGAGCCATCGAATGCCCCGCCGCAGCAGGGCTACACGGTCCCGAAAGGGCTGTTTATAAGATTCTTAACCGGGCAATCGCTTCCGTCTTTCCATGAGGGGAGTGCATTGGTGGAGTGCATGGGACGCCGGTGCGGGCGGCAGTGCTGCGCACGCACGGCCTCGCGGGAAATGCGCCCGCGCATGTTCATGTTTACGGAGGCGTATCCGGGACAGCCGACTCCTTGAGCGAATCCCCCTATCGTGGCAAGAGGAGTTGAGTGCCGTGGCAGGCGACGAGAAGGCGCAGTCCAAGGTCGAGCAGGCCAAGGGCAAGGTCAAGGAGAAGGCCGGCAGCGCGGTCGGCAACGAGCGCCTGGAGGCCGAAGGCCACGCCGAGCAGGCCAAGGGCGACGCCCGCGAAGCCAAGGAGAAGGTGAAGGACGTCCTCAAGGACTGACCGACACCGCTCCGCAGATTCACCCCGTGGCCGGGGTCGTACCGCCTGGTACGACCCCGGCCACGGGCATGTGGAACCCCGTACGTGGCTGCCGTTCCGTCCGGACTGCCTTCGAGGGCCCACGGCAGATCCCTACGGCCGGGAGAGACGGCCCGGCGGGCCACCGATCCGGAACGGCGTGGACGGCGCGGACGGCGTGGACGGCGCGGACGCCCGAGGGTCAAGGCCCGCGGGGCCGAGGAGCAGAGCGGGCGGGCGGGCAGGCCGCGGGCGGGCGGGCAGGCCGCATGAACGTCCAGGACACCGGTCCCGGCCCGCGGCAACGCGAAGGGGCCTCGACCACGAACGTGGTCGAGGCCCCTTACGGCGCTGTCGAAGCCGGGCCGGTGGTTTCCGCGCGCGCGGCCGGCCCGGTGCCGCTTCGGCTAGGCGGTGGTGAGTTCGTCGAGCATGCCGGTGCGGAGCTTGGTGATGATCCTGGAGAGGAGCCGGGAGACCTGCATCTGGGAGATGCCGAGTTCGACGCCGATCTGGGCCTGGGTCATCTCGTGTCCGAAGCGCATGCTCACGATGCGGCGTTCGCGTTCGTCGAGCTGTTCCATCAGGGGTGCCAGGGCGTGGAGGTCCTCGACCTTCTCCATGCCCGGGTCCTCCTCGCCGATGAAGTCGGCCACGCTCCGGGTCTTGGCGCCGACCGACTGGCCGGCGTCCTCGGTGTCGGCGGACATGTCGAGGGAGCCTGCCGTGTAGCCGTTGGAGGCGACGATCCCGTCGATGACCTCGTCCTCGTCCAGCTTGAGGTGCGCGGCCAGTTCCTTCACCGTCGGGTCGCGGTCGAGCTGGAGGGCGAGGTGTTCCTTCGCCTTGGCGATCTCGGTGCGCAGTTCCTGGAGGCGGCGCGGGACGTGCACGGCCCAGGTGGTGTCACGGAAGAAGCGCTTGATCTCGCCGACGATGTACGGGATGGCGAAGGAGGTGAACTCGACTTCGCGGGACAGGTCGAAGCGGTCGATGGCCTTGATCAGGCCGATCGTGCCGACCTGGATCATGTCCTCCATCTCGCCGCTGCCGCTGTTGCGGAACCGGCTGGCCGCGAAACGGACCAGTGACAGATTCATCTCGATCAGCGTGTTCCGCGCGTACTGGTGCTCGGGCGTGCCCTCCTCCAGTACCTGGAGCTGGTCGAAGAACGCCTTCGACAGAGCCCGGGCGTCCTTGGGGGCGACCTTGCCCGCGTCCTCCACCCACGGCAGCTCACCCGCCACCGCCGCCGCAGCGCCGGACTCCGATGGGGTGGTTGCCACCCGGTCCAGCTGCTCCGGTTCCGCCACCGCTGACATGCGAACCCTCCCTGACGTCACGGATGTCGATCGGCGACCCTGATACCCCGGGCATCCCGGACCATGCGCGCCGAGACGCACCTCACACCTTCAGACCCTGTCGCGCCCTGTCGCGCCCTGTCGCGCCCTAGCGGGGCAGGAAGGCGCTGACGGTCTTGCCGCCGGCACTGCTGTGGGTGACGTAGGTGGCGTGGGCGAGGCGGTTGACCATGGGCCAGCCGAAGCCCCCGGTGTCACCGAGCAGGTCGGGGGTGCGCATCTGCGGAGCGTGCGCGCTGTCGTCGTGGACGGCCACCTCGATGCTGCCCGGGTGTTCGGTCAGGTCCAGGGCGCACGTGCCACCTCCGTGCCGCAGGGCGTTCGTGACGAGCTCCGACACGACCAGGACCACGGTGTCGGCCGCATCGGCCGCGACCGGACGTGTGAGCCCCTCCACGAAGTCCCGGGCGGTGTCGCGGGCGTCGCCGACGGATGCCGGGGAGCTGACGGTTGCAGCGTTGAGGCTCATCGTGTCCATCGGTACACCACCTGGTCTCTGGATCGTCATGCCCGGATCCTGCTCGGCAGGGCCTATGCCCCCGCCCCGACCGGTTAACCCTCGGGGTGGGTGGGCCGTCCGACGCCGGTGTCACTGTTCGATGCCGATTACCTATCCGTCGAACACTCAGAAATCTATCTCGGCGAGAGTAGACATTGGGATGCGGTGTGGGTATGGTTTCGGTCGTAGCCAAGAAGGACCGCAGGGCCCGGCAGAGACGAACTGCCGGGCAGCAGTACCGCAGTCGCAGTTCGCAGGACGGTGCGGTGGCGGAGTTCCGAAGCCAAAGAGGTTGCAGGACGGCGACGGGACTGGCCACCGCACCGGGTGGCCCGCGGTGATCAGGGGCCGCCGAGAGCAGTGCCGCAGTACACGCAGTGGCGGTACCGGAAGTGCAGTACGCAGCAAAGCGGTACCAGCAGTTCGCAGTTCCCCTTAGTAAGGCAGTTCACCAGAGGGAAAGAACGGAGGAGCCAACGCCATCAGGATCGCCCGGACACCGTCATTGGTCCGGGTACCGCAGGACATCGATAGTGAGGTGGTCTCCGGTCAAGCAACCGCGATCCCCGCATGGCCCGCCCTCTGCCGGGTGGACGTGCGGATACAGAAGGCCGGTGCAGGATCAGGGCCGGCAGATGGTGTAGCAAGTTCCTTCGGGGCCCGGGTGCCACATGGCACCCGGGCCCCTCAAGCGCGTTCCGGTTCCATGAGAGAGGTGCAATGACAGCAGACGCCACGTTCGACCGGCTCGATGACGACGACTACCCCGCCTACACCATGGGCCGGGCCGCCGAAATGCTCGGCACCACCCAGGGCTTCCTGCGTGCCGTCGGCGAAGCACGCCTCATCACGCCGCTCCGCTCCGCCGGCGGACACCGCCGCTACTCGCGCTACCAGCTGCGCATCGCCGCCCGCGCCCGCGAACTCGTCGACCAGGGCACCCCCATCGAAGCCGCCTGCCGCATCGTCATCCTGGAAGACCAGCTCGAAGAAGCCCAACGCCTCAACGCCGAATACCGCGCCCGAAACGCATCACGCCGCACAGCGGACGCCTGACCGCCCGCGAAGCATCGGCGAACAGCCCGCCCCGTGCCGTGCCCCACCTCGGCGTACGAACTCCTCCAGGGGGTTCTCGTCCAGCG
Organism: Streptomyces sp. NPDC006691; assembly: GCF_042869955.1. Lineage (NCBI taxonomy): Bacteria > Bacillati > Actinomycetota > Actinomycetes > Kitasatosporales > Streptomycetaceae > Streptomyces > Streptomyces sp. NPDC006691. The sequence goes on along the minus strand of NZ_JBIAGW010000001.1, from coordinate 616,266 downwards.
GTCAGAGGTGGCCCAACTGACCTGCCCCACAACCGTGTTGGCCCGTGCCGCGGTCCCCGGCCCGCGGGCCCCGACGGGGCGGCAAGGCTCCCGGCGACCGGGCCTGGTCGCGCGTACGGTGCCGCCGCCCGGCCGCCGGGGCGCCCGGGATCCGGTGGTGGCCGACGGTGGCGGGATGGCCCGCGTGACCGTGGGGGACTGACCCGCGCCGATCCGGCGGTGTCCCGCTCCCCCTCGTCGGGGAGCGGGGCACCGCCGTGTCAGGAGCGCTGCCGAAAGCCGTGCGGGACGGACATGGCGTCGAAGTGGGACTCCGCGCGCCGGCGGTGGTCCGCCGCGGCCAGGTGGTCCCCCAGCGCGTGCGCGGCCTGCGCCATACCGTCCAGGGCGCGGGCGATCTCGATGCGGAACTCGATGCCGGAGGCATGCCGTAAGGCGCTCCGGTGCAGTTCGAGGGCGTCGCGGTGCTCCCCGCGCCGCCGGTGGACGAGCCCGGCGATGTTCTCGATCTGGCACTGCCAGGCCCGGGCGCCCAGGGGGGCCACCAGCTCCAGGGCCCGGGCCGCGAGGGCCGGGGCCCGTTCGCCGCGGCCCTCGCGCTGGCAGAGGCCGGCCATCAGGGCGTGCGTGAGGGCGAGGTTGCGGGGCATCGAGGACTTCTCGCCGACCCGGAGCGCCTCGTCGAGGACCGTGCGTGCGGACGCCGGGTCGTTCCCGGCCAGATGGGCGACGGCCAGGTCGTTGAGCGCGGCGGTCTGCGGCTGATGTGCGCCCACCTGCTGCTGGAGCCGGGCGGACTGCCGGGCGGTCGCCACCGCGTCCGCCGTCTCGCCCAGCCAGATGTGCAGTGAGCTGAGGTTGCCCAGGGCGAAGGCCTCGCGGTGCTGGTTCCCGATCGCCCGCTGCGCCTCGACCGCCTCGCGCAGGTGGCGCCGCCCCTCGTGCAGGTCGCCCAGGCAGCCGTGGGCCCAGCCGAGCTGGTCGAGGAAGGAGCCCTCGCCGCGGCGGTCCTCCTGCGACCGGACGATGCGCAGCCCCTCGTCGCAGAGCCGCGCGGTCTTGCGGAAGTCACCGGCCGCCGAGTGGACCGTGGACAGGTTGATCAGGTTCAGCCGCAGCGTGTGCAGGTCCTGGGCGTCGCGGGCCGCGGCCACGCCGAGCTCCCCGGTCTCCCGCAGCCCCTTCAGCGCCTGGCCGCCGAGCCGAAGGCCGCCGCCGCCCTCGCCGCACAGCACCCTGGTTAGCCTGGTGGTGTCGGCGAGTGGGCGGGGAAGGCCGCCGCAGCGAGGGGGAGTTGAGCATGGAGAAGGAACGTCCCGCGAGGGCACGGGTGGGCTGGGGGTTCGGTGGGATCGCCCTGATCGTTCTGGGCGGCGTCCTCATCTGGCGCACGCAGGCGCGTGCCGCCGGGCTGCCCGAGGAGTTCGGCCTGATGGCCGGTCTGCTGGTGCGTGGCGTGACGTTCGTGTTCCTCGGCGGCGGGGCGTGGTGCCTCGTACGGGCCGGGAGGCAACGCGCCTGACGAGCCGGGCCGGTGCTGGTGGCCGCCGGGCGGGATGCGGAACCCGGCAACGCCCGGCGGCCCGGACAGCCGGACGCCCGGCGGCCCCCAAGGGCCGCCGGGCGTCCGGGCGGGTCGGAGCGGAGCCGTCCCGTCAGTGCCGCTTCTTGTCGTCGTCCGCGGCCTCCGCCTCTGCCTCCGCCTCCGCTTCGGCCTGCTTGGCCTGGACCTCGGGGTCGAGGGCCTCGGCGCTGCCGTCCACGGAGCTGAGCGGGGGCCGGTCAACGACCTCGGTCGCCTCGGGCGGCTCGACCAGCCAGTCCGGGTTGGCCTGCTTGTCCCACCACCGCCACGCGGCGAACGCCCCGCCCGCGACGACGCCGAGGATCAGGAAGCCCTTGCCGGCCCGGGCGGCCTTGGCCCGGCGCCGGTGCTTGCGCGCCAGCTTCTCGATCTCCTTGGTCGTCACCTGGCCGCGCAGCGCCGCGAGCGCCGCCGCGGAGCGCGCCATGGCCTCCTCGCGCAGCGGCTGCGCGGCCGCGACCGCCTGCTCCACGCGCGGGGCGGCGTAGTCCGCGGCCTGCCGGGCGGCCCGGCGCGAGTGCTTGGCCGCCTGGTGGGCCACCTCGTCCACCTTCGGCGGGACGCGCGGCGCCACATGGGCGTCGTACTGGCTCCGGGCCTGGCTTCGGGCCTGGGCCGCCGCCTTGGTCACCTTGGGAGCCACGCGGACGCGCGCCTCCTGGGCGTAGTGCTGGGCATACTGCGCGGCCTGCTGCTTGGCCGAGTCGGCGTAGGGCGCCACCACTTCCGCGGCGTGCAGCACGCTCTCCTTCGCCGTTCCGGTTGCGGCGCGCACGCTCTCCATGCGGGTCACGTGATCCTCCTCCTTGGTGGCGGTTCGGTATGTCGCCTTTCCACCCATCTCGAAATCATGCCTGTTCTGCGAGTACCCGGCATGTGCGGAAAGGCATCCGGGTGGGCGTCGCGACTTTGAAGCAATCGGGGGAGCGGTGCGGGGCGCACCGCCGAGTGGGGAGCTCGCGGACGACAATGCCACGGTTGAGGGCGGTACGGCGGTGTTCGGTGGGTATCTGTCGGTAACCGGGCGGTTTCCCTCCGGCGCCGCGGTCCGTGCGAGGATCGGGGGACGTCAGTACAGACCTTTGAGGAAAGGCAGATCGTGGCCGAGCAGCTTTACGCCACCCTGAAGACCAATCAGGGCGACATCGAGATTCGGCTCCTGCCGAACCACGCACCCAAGACCGTCAAGAACTTCGTCGAGCTCGCCCAGGGCGAGCGCGAGTGGGTGAACCCGGCGACCGGCCAGAAGACCACGGACCGCCTGTACGACGGCACCGTCTTCCACCGCGTCATCGAGGGCTTCATGATCCAGGGCGGCGACCCCCTGGGCAACGGCACCGGCGGTCCCGGCTACGAGTTCGGCGACGAGTTCCACCCCGACCTGGCCTTCACCAAGCCGTACCTGCTGGCCATGGCCAACGCCGGCCCGGGCACCAACGGCTCGCAGTTCTTCATCACCGTGTCGCCCACCGCCTGGCTGACCGGCAAGCACACCATCTTCGGCGAGGTGTCGACCGACGCCGGCCGCAAGGTCGTGGACGCCATCGTCGCCACCGACACCAACCCGCGCACCGACCGCCCGGTCAACGACGTGGTCATCGAGTCGGTCGTCGTGGAGAAGCGCGAAGGCTGATCTCCGGCTCCGCAGGGAACCTTTCCGCCCCGCTCGTCCGTATGACGAGCGGGGCGGAGCTGCTGCACGAGGACGAGGGAGCCCGATGAACGAGGACCACCAGGACCAGGCGCGGGGGACCGGCCTGCCCAGCTGCTACCGCCATCCCGGGGTGCCGACGGCCATCAGCTGCACCCGCTGCGAGCGCCCGATCTGCCCGGACTGCATGGTGAGCGCCTCGGTGGGCTTCCAGTGCCCCGAGTGCGTACGCTCCGGCTCCGGCACCGGCCACGCCCCGACGGCCAACCAGCCGCGGACGGTGGCGGGCGGGGTCCTGGCGAAGGGCGACCCCCAGCTGCTCACCAAGCTCCTCATCGGGATCAACATCGCGCTGTTCGTGGTGCAGCAGGTGGTCGGGGACCGGTTCACCTCCGACTTCGTCCTGGTGGGCCAGTGGCCCGCACCCGTCCCGGGCGCGCTGGGCGTCGCCGAGGGCCAGTGGTACCGCCTGCTCACCTCGATGTTCCTGCACGGCGGCTATGCCCACATCGGCTTCAACATGCTCAGCCTGTGGTGGATCGGCGGTCCCCTGGAGGCCGCGCTCGGCCGGGCGCGCTACCTGGCGCTCTACTTGGTGTCCGGTCTGGCGGGCGGCGCGCTGACCTATCTGCTGGCCGCTCCCGACCAGTCCTCCCTCGGCGCCTCCGGCGCGATCTTCGGCCTGTTCGGTGCCATGGCGGTGCTGATGCGGCGGATGAAGTACGACATGCGGCCGGTCATCGGGCTGCTCGTGGTCAACCTGATCTTCACGTTCGCGTGGTCGGGCATCGCCTGGCAGGCGCACGTGGGCGGTCTGGTCGCGGGCGTCCTGCTCGGCATCGGCATGGTGCACGCCCCGGCCGAGCGGCGCTCCCTGGTGCAGTGGGGCAGCTGTGCGCTGGTGCTCGCGGTCTCGGTCGTGCTGGTGCTGATCCGTACGGCACAGCTCACCTGACGAGACTCACCCGGCCACAGCGGGTACGAGCTTTCCCCAGAGTTGTCCACAGAGGGTGGCCGGAGTTGTGCACCGCGTGGGGAACGACCGTGCCCCTCGCCCCTGACCTGGTGCTTTCCAGGCGGGGCAAGGGGCACACGTGCGGTGGAAGCCGGTGGAACCAGTCACACCGGCGTCAACATCCCGGAAGTTATCCACAGATGGTCTGAGTTATCCACTCCCCGTGGATAGCGCTGTGGATAACTAGGGGCAGAGCTTGCGTCCGGCCCCGGTTTACGCTGCGGTCAGGGGGCTACTTCCACTGCGTGGAGACGCCGAAGCCGCCCGCGATGAAGCCGAAGCCGACGACGATGTTCCAGTTTCCGAGCGCCTTGAGCGGCATATCGCCCTCGGTCACATAGAAGAGGACGATCCAGGCCAGTCCGATGAGGAAGAACGCCAGCATCACCGGGGCGACCCAGCCGCGACTGCCCAGTTTGATGGCGGTCGCCTGCTTGGCGGGCGGCGGCGTGAAATCGGCCTTCTTGCGGATACGTGACTTCGGCACGAGGAACTCTCCTGTCGATGCGCTGCGTGACCGCGCAGGGAACTGTGGCGGCGCCGGGGGACGGAACTGCGGGGGAATCCTCCCCCAAGCGTCCGTTAGCGTAGTGCTTCCGTGGCGCCGAAGGAGATAAGGGTACGTTGAGCAATTCTGCCGACTCCCCCGACGGGGTCCCCGAGCAGCCCCGGCGACGCCTGCGCGGTCGTCCCGTACGTCTCTTGTCCGCCGCCGTGTTCGCTCTGGCCGGACTCATCTTCGTCACGAGTTTCAACACGGCCAAGGGCACCAACATCCGCACCGACGCCTCGCTCCTGAAGCTGTCGGACCTGATCAAACAGCGCGACCACAAGAACAAGGAACTCGGCGACGCCGCGGCGGCCCTGCGCGGCGACGTGGACGCGCTGGCCCAGCGCGACGACGGCTCCACCAAGGCCCAGGACCAACTCCTCAACGGCCTCAAGGACGCCTCGGGCACCGCGCCGGTCTCCGGCAAGGGCCTGACCGTCACGCTCAACGACGCCCCGCCGAACGCCACCGCCGCCCCCGGCTATCCCCCGCCGCAGGCCAACGACCTGGTCATCCACCAGCAGGACCTCCAGGCGGTGGTCAACGCGCTGTGGCAGGGCGGCGCCCAGGGCATCCAGGTCATGGACCAGCGCCTGATCTCCACCAGCGCGGTGCGCTGCGTCGGCAACACCCTGATCCTCCAGGGCCGCGTCTACTCGCCCCCGTACAAGATCACGGCCGTGGGGGACACCGGGAAGCTGCGCGGGGCGCTCGGCGCCTCCAAGGCGATCCAGAACTACCAGCTGTACGTGAAGGCCTACGGGCTCGGCTGGAAAGTCGACGAGCGCAGGACGATGACTCTCGACGCCTACTCGGGCACAGTGGATCTCCACTACGCGAAACCGGTGCGGTAGCGGCGCGGAAGGGGGCCACCGCCGATGTCCGTGCGGATCCTCGTCAGGTCCTTCAGCGAACTGTGCCTCACCGTGGGCACCCTGATCGTCCTGTTCGTCGTGTACCTCCTGTACTGGACCGGCGTGAAGGCGGACAGCGCCGCGAGCGACCAGATATCGGGCCTGGAACAGCGGTGGGCCCAGAGCCCCGCACCCGGCCCGGCCCCGCCCCGGCCGACCGCGCCCCAGCAGCCCGCCCCCCAGCGGACCCCGGTACCGGCCGCGTACACCGAGGGCCGCTCGTTCGCCGTCATGTACGTCCCCCGGCTCGGCAAGGACTGGCACAAGCCGGTCCTCGAAGGCACCGCGGTCAAGGACCTCCAGAAGGGCCTCGGCCACTACGACAACACGACCCGGCTCGGGCAGCCGGGCAACTTCTCGGTCGCCGGTCACCGGCGCACCTACGGCGACCCGTTCAAGGACTTCCCCGAACTGCGCCCCGGCGACGCGGTGGTGCTGCGCGACGACACGACCTGGTACACCTACCGCCTCGACGCCCTGCCCTACCGGACCGTGCCCAGCGATGTCGGCGTCATCGACCCCGTCCCCGCCGAGTCCCCGTTCCGCTCGCCGGGCCGCTATCTGACGCTCACCACCTGCGACCCGGAATGGGGCAGCAGCCACCGCCTCATCGTCTGGGGGCACCTCGACTCCACGCAGCCCGTGACACAGGGCAAACCCACAGCTTTGGACGGCTGACCCCACACCACAGTCCAGCCCCTTAGTCTGGTCCCGTAACGATCGTCGGAAGGGACAGCGGGGACAGCATGTACGGCTGGATCTGGCGGCATCTGCCGGGCAACGCGTGGCTGCGGGCGTTCATCTCGCTCGCGATGGTGCTCGTGATCGTCTACGTGCTCTTCCAGTACGTCTTCCCGTGGGCGGAGCCGCTGCTCCCGTTCAACGATGTGACGGTGGACCAGGGGATGGGGACGGCAGTCCGGTGAGTGCGCGCATTCTCGTAGTCGACAACTACGACAGCTTCGTCTTCAACCTGGTCCAGTACCTGTACCAGCTGGGTGCCGAGTGCGAGGTCGTCCGCAACGACGAGGTCTCCCTCGGGCACGCCCAGGACCGTTTCGACGGCGTCCTGCTCTCCCCCGGCCCCGGCTCGCCCGAACAGGCCGGGGTCTGCGTCGAGATGGTGCGCCACTGCGCCGCGACCGGCGTCCCCGTCTTCGGTGTCTGTCTCGGCATGCAGTCGATGATGGTCGCGTACGGAGGTGTCGTGGGCCGGGCCCCCGAGCTGCTGCACGGCAAGACGTCCCCGGTGCTGCACGAGGGCGCCGGCGTCTTCGCCGGGCTTCCCTCGCCCTTCACGGCGACCCGCTACCACTCGCTGGCCGCGGAGCCCGCCACCCTGCCGGGCGAACTTGAGGTCACCGCGCGCACCGAGGACGGCATCATCATGGGCCTGCGCCACCGTGAACTGCCCGTCGAGGGCGTCCAGTTCCACCCCGAGTCGGTGCTGACCGAGCACGGCCACCGGATGCTGGCCAACTGGCTGGTGCGATGCGGGGACGCGGGGGCCGTCGGGCGCTCGGCGGGGCTCGCGCCGGTGGTGGGCAAGGCCGCGGCGTGACTTCGGCGCGCCCGGAGCACGAGTACGACCCGCTGACGGACCCCCTGCCGCAGGGCGGCCACGAGTCGCCCTGGTTCCGCTCCGACAACCCGGCGCCCCAGGCGTCAGCCCCCGTACAGGAGCCCGCATCCGGGCCGGTTCACCCACCCGGTCCCGTGGTGGCGCCCGAGCCGGTGGGGGCGCCCCAGGGATGGTACGAGCCGGCTCCCGCGGCCTATCAGCAGGACTGGTACCCCGCGCCCGGGCCGATGCCCGAGCCGATGCCCGGGCCGGTCACGCCGGCCGAGCAGTTCGCCACGGCACCGATACCGATACCGATCTCCGAGCCGATATCCGTCGCCGAGCCGATGGCGGCCGCCGAGCCCACGGCCGATTCGGCGTCCACGAGGGCCATGCCGGCCGCCGTGGTTCCGCCGGCCACCGGGGGGCGGGCCGAGCGGCGCAAGGCCGCGAAGGGCAAGGGGCGCGCGGCGCCCGCTCCCGCCGCCACTCCCGCCACCGCGCCGGACGGCCGCCGGCTCACCCGGGCCGAGGCGCGCCGTGCGGCCAAGGCGCGCAAGGACAGCCCGGCGGTGATCGCCAGCCGTGTCCTGGGCGAAGCCTTCATCACCCTCGGCGTGGTGATGCTCCTGTTCGTGACGTACCAGCTGTGGTGGACCAACGTCCGCGCCCACCAGGAGGCCGGCAGCGCCACCAAGAAGATCGCGCAGGACTGGGCGGACGGCCGCAAGCCCGGGACGTTCGCGCCGGGCCAGGGATTCGCCATCATGCACATCCCCAAGCTGGACATCGTCGCCCCCGTCGCGCAGGGCACCAGCAAGGCCAAGGTGCTGGACAAGGGCATGATCGGCCACTACGACGAGGGCGGTCTGAAGACGGCGATGCCGTCGGACCCCACGGGCAACTTCGCGGTCGCCGCCCACCGCAACACCCATGGCGAGCCGTTCCGCTACATCAACCGTCTGAAGGCGGGCGACAAGGTGGTCGTCGAGACGCAGGAGGCGTACTACACGTACGAGATCACCAGCGAGCTGCCGCAGACCCCGCCGTCGAACGTCTCGGTGCTCAAGCCGATCCCGGTGGGATCCGGATTCACCAAGCCCGGCCGCTATCTGACGCTGACGACGTGCACGCCGGAATTCACGAGTACCTACCGTCTGATCGTGTGGGGCAAGATGGTCGACGACCGACCGCGCAGCAAGGGCAAGCCCGACGCGCTCGTGGGATGACCGAACGGACAGCAGGGGCGGGTGCGTTGGCGACAGGAACCGACCACGAGGAGCGGACCGGTACGTCCGGGCCGCCTCCGGCTCGCCGCGGCCACGGCAGGATCGCGGCCGCCATCAGCGTCTTCGGCGAACTCCTCATCACGGCGGGCCTGTTGCTCGCCCTGTTCGTCGTCTACTCGCTGTGGTGGACCAACGTCATGGCCGACCGCGAGGCCTCCAAGCAGGGCGACACCGTGCGCCGCGACTGGGCGGCCGCCACCGGACCCGGCGCGCTCGACACCAAGGGCGGCATCGGCTTCCTGCACGTGCCGGCGATGAAGAACGGCGAGGTGCTCGTAGAGAAGGGCACCGACACCGACGTCCTCAACCACGGTGTGGCCGGGTATTACACAGATCCGGTGAAGGCCACGCTGCCCGGCGCGGACAAGGACGGCAACTTCACGCTCGCCGCCCACCGGGACGGCCACGGCGCCAAGTTCCACAACATCGACAAACTGAAGACCGGCGATCCGGTCGTCTTCGAGACCAAGGACACCTGGTACGTCTACAAGGTGTTCGCCGAGCTGCCCGAGACCTCGAAGTACAACGTCGACGTGCTCCAGCCGGTCCCCAAGGAGTCGGGCGCCAAGAAGCCCGGCCGGTACATCACCCTGACGACCTGCACCCCGGTCTACACCTCGAAGTACCGCTACATCGTGTGGGGCGAGCTGGTGCGCACCGAGAAGGTCGACGCCAAGCGCACCCCGCCGGCCGAACTGCGCTAGCCGCCCCGGCCGCCTGCTGCGCCGCCGTCCGAACGGCACGGGGCCCCGGCACCCTCCCAGGGTGCCGGGGCCCCGTGCTGGGAGCCCGTGGCCCTCAGCGCTGACGAGGGCCGTGGCCGGCTAGCCCCACCAGCCGCCGATCATTCCGTTGTCGTTGCCCCCGTTGCCGCCGTTCCCGCCGTTGCCGCCGTTCCCACCGATGGTGGTCAGCGTGACCGGCTGGTTCGGGTCGGCCATGGTGCCGGGGCCGGGCGTGGCGCCTGTGACGCGCGCCTTGTCGTCGTTCGCATTGCCGGGCGCGAACTGGATGTTGCTGAAGCCCGCGTCGTTCAGCGCCTGCGTGGCCTTCTTCACCGTCATCCCGAGGAGATTCGCCGGGATCTGCGCCTGGCCGGGGGGCGTCGGGGTCGTCTGCGGGCCCTTGGAGACCTTCAGGACGATCGTCGCGTCCTTGGGCTGGCTCGTGTTACCGCTCGGGCTCATCGAGACGACCTGGTTCTGCGGGTCGTTGGAGTCGACTTCCTGACGGGACACGTTGGTGAAGCCCACACCGCTGAGCTGCTGGAGCGCGGCGTTGTAGTCCTTGCCCTTCACGTCCGGCAGGTTGATGGTCTGCTTCTTGGCGATCGAGAGCGTGACCGTCGAGTTCTTCTCGGCCTGCGAACCGCCCGGCGGGTCCTGGGTGACGACCGTGCCCGGCGTCGAGCTGGACTCGACCTCCTTGGTCTTCACCTGGAAGCCCTTGCCCTGGAGCCACTGGGTCGCGCTGTCCTTGTCCTTCTGCGTGACGTCCGGGACCTCGACCTTGGGCGCGCCCGTGGAGACGGTGACGGTGACCGTCTCGCCCTTCTTCATGGTGCCGTTCGCCGGAGACTGCGTGCAGACGTTGCCCTTGGGCTGATCGGGACACGGCTCGTTCTTCGACACGGACATCTTCACGCCGGCGTTCGTCGCCAGCTTCTCCGCGTCGCCCTGGCTGCTGCCCACGAGGGTGGGCACGTCGATCGAGCTGCTGTCGGCGTTGTTGTTGAAGACGGACTTGCCGATCAGGATCGCGCCGACCAGCACCAGGACGCCCGCCAGGATCAGCAGGACCGTCGAGGTGTGCGACTTCTTCTGCCGGCGCCGGTCCGGGCGGTCGTCATAGCCGTAGCCGCCGTCGTCCGCGTTGACCGGCGGCAGCATCGAGGTCTGTCCCGCACCCGGGTCGGTCTGGCGCAGCGCGGTGGTCGGCTGGTCGTTGCCGTAGCCGCCGTTGTAGCCGTCGTATCCGTTGCCGTAGCCGACCGCGCCCAGGGCGGCGGTCGCGGCGACGGGCTGGCCGTCCAGGTAGGCCTCGATGTCGGCGCGCATCTCGTCCGCCGACTGGTAGCGGTAGTCGGGGTCCTTGACCAGTGCCTTGAGGACGATGGCGTCCATCTCGGGCGTGATCTCGGCGTCGAAGTTCGACGGGGCCTGCGGCTCCTCGCGTACGTGCTGATAGGCCACCGCGACCGGTGAGTCCCCGACGAAGGGGGGACGGACGGTCAGCAGCTCGTACAGCAGACAGCCCGTGGAGTAGAGGTCGCTTCGCGCGTCGACCTGCTCGCCCTTGGCCTGCTCCGGGGAGAGGTACTGGGCGGTGCCGATCACGGCCGCGGTCTGCGTCATCGTCATGCCGGAGTCGCCCATGGCGCGGGCGATGCCGAAGTCCATGACCTTGACCTGGCCGGTGCGCGTCAGCATGACGTTCGCCGGCTTGATGTCGCGGTGGACGATTCCGTTGCGGTGCGAGTATTCGAGGGCCTGGAGGATGCCGATGGTCATTTCCAGGGTGCGCTCGGGCAGCAGCTTGCGCCCGGAGTGCAGCAGCTCACGCAGGGTCGAACCGTCGACGTACTCCATCACGATGTACGGGATGGAGACGTTGTCGACGTAGTCCTCGCCGGTGTCGTAGACAGCGACGATCGCCGGGTGGTTGAGCGAGGCGGCCGACTGGGCCTCACGGCGGAAGCGGGCCTGGAAGGACGGGTCGCGGGCGAGGTCGGCCCGCAGCGTCTTCACGGCGACGGTGCGGCCGAGCCGGGTGTCGTGCGCGAGGTAGACCTCCGCCATGCCACCACGGCCGAGCACCTGGCCCAGCTCGTACCGCCCGCCGAGGCGACGCGGCTCTTCCATAGCTAATCCAGCCCTCTCCGTCTGTCCCGACCGTACCCATGGGTGGTCCGGCGGTGTGCTGTTCGCGCATACGCTACCGGGCACCGCAAGCCGATCAGCTCGCGGCCGCCACCTGATACCGGACCGGTACAGGGCACGTGTGATGTTTCACGTGAAACGGACGATGTTTCACGTGAAACAGCCCGGGTCACTTCTTGCTGTCGAGCACCGCCTTCATGACGTTCTTGGCGATGGGGGCAGCGAGCTTGCCACCCGCGATGTCGTCACGGGTCGTGTCGGAGCCTTCGATCACCACGGCGACCGCGACCGGGGAACCGTCGCCGGACTTCGCGTAGGAGATGAACCAGGCGTACGGGTTGCCCTTGTTGTCCACACCGTGCTGGGCGGTACCGGTCTTGCCGCCGACGGTCACGCCGTCGATCTGCCCCGCCTTGCCGGTGCCGTCGGTGACCACGAACTCCATCATCTTCTGGAGCTTCTGCGCCGTGGCGGCCGACATGGGCTGGCTCATCTGCTCCGGCTGGGTCTTGGAGAGCACGTCCACGTTCGGCGTCTGGAGCTGGTCGACCATGTACGGCTTCATCAGCTTGCCGTCGTTGGCGACGGCGGCGGCGACCATGGCCATCTGGAGCGGGGTGGCGCGGTTGGAGGCCTGTCCGATGCCCGCCATGGCGTTCTGCGGGCGGTTGTCCTTCGGGTAGACGCTGGCGTCCGTGCGGACCGGGTTGAAGATCTCCTTGTTGAAGCCGAACTTCTCGGCCTCGGCCTTCATCTTGTCGTTGCCCAGGTCGGCGCTGATCTTGCCGAAGACGGTGTTGCAGGAGTACTGGAGGGCCACCTTCAGCGTGGCGTTCTCACAGGGGATGTTGCCTTCGTTGTTCAGCGGCTGGTGGGCGGTGTCCGGCAGGATGTACGGCACTGGCGACCGCGTCGGGTCGTCGATGCCGGAGTAGAGCCCGTTCTCCAGGGCCGCGGCGGCGGTGACCACCTTGAAGGTGGAGCCCGGCGGGTACGTCTGGCGAAGGGCCCGGTTCAGCATCGGGTCGTTCGGGTCGGCCTTCTTCTGCAGGGCGTTGTAGGCCGTGGAGTCCTTCTTGCTGTTGCCCGCGAACGTGGACGGGTCGTAGGACGGCGTGGAGGCGAGCGCCAGGATCGCACCGGTGCGCGGGTCGATGGCGGCGACGGCGCCCTTCTTGTCGCCGAGCCCGTCGAACGCGGCCTTCTGGGCCTTGCTGTTCAGGGTGGTGATGACATTGCCACCCTTCTTCTTCTCCCCGGTGAACATCGACATGGTCCGGTCGAAGAAGAGCCGGTTGTCGGTGCCGGAGAGAATGCCGTCCTCAAGGTTCTCCAGCTGGGTGGCGCCGAACGCCTGCGAGTCGTACCCGGTGACCGGCGCCCACATGGGCCCGTCCTTCCAGACCCGCTTGTACTTGAAGTCGTTGCCGGACGTCTCCGCCGAGCCGGTGATCGTCTGGCCGTCGGCCGTGATGATGTTGCCGCGCTCGTGGGCGAAGCGCTCGATCTGGACGCGGCGGTTGTGCTCGTTCGCGTTCAGCTCGTCGGCGCGTACGTACTGCAACCAGTTGTCACGGATCATCAGCGACAGGATGAGCAGACCGCAGAAGATCGCGATCCGGCGCAGGGGCTTGTTCACGGTCGGACCACCTGGGTCATCTCGGCGTCGGAGGACGGGGCGGGGGCCGGGGCGGGCCGGCGCGCGGTGTCGCTGATCCGGATCAGGATGCCGATCAGCGCCCAGTTGGCGATGACGGAGGAACCACCCTGGGCGAGGAACGGCATCGTCATACCGGTCAGCGGGATGAGGCCCATCACACCGCCCGCGACGACGAACACCTGGAGCGCGAAGGCGCCGGACAGGCCGATCGCGAGGAGCTTGCCGAACGGGTCGCGGGCGGCGAGCGCGGTGCGCACACCGCGCTCCACGATCAGGCCGTACAGGAGCAGCAGCGCCATCATTCCGGCCAGGCCCAGCTCCTCACCGACGGTGGAGAGGATGAAGTCGGCGTTGGCGGCGAAGCCGATGAGGTCGGAGTTGCCCTGGCCGAGCCCGGCGCCCAGCGTGCCGCCGGAGCCGAACGACATGATGGCCTGGCCGATCTGCTCACAGGCGCCGCTCTTGTCGGTCGTGTAGCAGGCGAACGGGTCCAGCCAGGCGTTCACACGCGCCTGGACGTGGTGCTCGAACGAGGCCACACCGACCGCGCCGACCGCCGACATCACCAGACCGAACACGATCCAGCTGGTGCGCTCGGTGGCGACGTACAGCATGACGACGAACAGGCCGAAGAAGAGCAGCGAGGTGCCCAGGTCGGTCTCGAAGACCAGGATCAGGATCGACAGCGCCCAGATGACCAGGATCGGCCCGAGGTCCCGGCCGCGCGGCAGGTAGAGACCCATGAAGCGCCGGCTGGCCAGCGCGAGCGCGTCGCGCTTCACCATCAGATAGCCGGAGAAGAAGATCGCGATGATGATCTTCGCGAACTCGCCGGGCTGGATGGTGCCGAGACCGGGGATCGAGATCCAGATTTTGGCGCCGTTGACGGCGGGGAAGAACATCGGCAGGACGAGGAGGAACAGCGCCACCGCCATCGAGATGTACGTGTAGCGCTGGAGGATGCGGTGGTCCTTCAGGAGCATCAGTACGCCGATGAACAGCGCCACACCGATCGCCGTGTACAGCAGCTGGTGCGGGGCGTCCGGGGAGAATTTGCCCCACGCGCTCTTGGCACGCTGGATCAGCCGCGGCGACTGGTCCAGGCGCCAGATCAGCACCAGGCCGAGCCCGTTGAGCAGCGTCGCGATCGGCAGCAGCAGCGGGTCGGCGTACCGGGCGAACTTGCGCACCACCAAGTGCGCCACACCCGCCATCAAACCGAGGCCCAGACCGTATCCGAGCATGCCGGAGGGAAGCTTGCCGGTCAGGGCAAGCCCCACGTTGGCGTACGCGAACACCGGGATGGCCACCGCGAAGATCAGCAGGGCCAGCTCGGTGTTGCGGCGGCTCGGTGCTTCGATCGCGCCGATGGTGGTCGTGTTGGTGACAACGCTCATGGTGTGGAAAGGCCCCCTACGGCTGCCTACTGCTTACCGCACTGCGAGACCAGCTTCTGCTCGTCCTCCGAGAGGCTGGGGCCGGGTGTGGGAGATGCGGTGGTCGCGGTCTTGTTGGACGGGGCGCCGGTGGCGCCCGTGGCGGGCTTGGCGGGGGTGTTGCCCTCCGCGGCCCGTCGCTCCTCCTCCTTCTTGCAGGCGGACGCCTGCGTCGCGAACTCCTTGATCTTGGCCTGCGCCTTGTCGAGGCTGCTCGCGGCGATGGTCGAGTCGATCTGGTTGCGCTGGTACTGCGGGAGGTACTTGAGTTCGATCTCGGGGTGATCGGTCTCCACCTTGGAGAGCTTCACCCAGGCCAGGTCCTGGCTGATGCCCCGGTACAGCGCCACATGCGGACTGCCGTCGTTGTTGGTGCCGACGAAGTACTGCGTCTGCGTCCACCGGTAGCCGCCGTACAGGCCGCCGCCGACGACCGCCAGGGCCAGCACGATGTACAGCGACCGGCGGATCCAGCGGCCCTTGCCGCGCCGGCGCGGCTTGACGAAGTCCTCGTCGGTGTACGAGCCGAAGGCGCCCTCGGGCGGGTTGCCGTAGCCGCTGTCCTCACCGCTGCCGGGCGGGCCGAAGCCGCCCTGCGGCGTGGGCGCGGGGCGGCCGAGCCCCGAGGCGCGGCCGGCCGGGGTCTGCATGGCGCCGCCGTCGTTCAGCTGCAACTGGTTCTCGGCGACCGCGCCGACGATGACCGGTGTGTCGTTGAGCTGGCCCGCCAGGGTGTCCCCGGCGTCGACGTCCAGCACATCGGCGATGATCACCGTGATGTTGTCGGGGCCACCGCCGCGCAGCGCGAGCTGGATCAGCTCCTGCACGGTCTCCTGCGGGCCCTGGTAGCTGGCGAGGGTCTCCTCCATCGTCTGGTGGGAAACCACCCCCGACAGGCCGTCGGAACAGATCAAGTACCGGTCGCCGGCCCGCACTTCACGGATCGACAGGTCGGGCTCGACGTGGTCGCCACTGCCCAGCGCGCGCATCAGGAGCGAGCGCTGCGGGTGGGTGGTGGCCTCTTCCTCGGTGATGCGGCCCTCGTCGACGAGCCGCTGGACCCAGGTGTGGTCCTGGGTGATCTGGGTGAGGACGCCGTCGCGCAGCAGATAGGCGCGGGAGTCGCCGACGTGCACCAGGCCGAGGCGCTGGCCGGTCCACAGCAGAGCCGTGAGGGTGGTGCCCATCCCCTCCAGCTGGGGGTCCTCCTCGACCATCAGGCGCAGCTGGTCGTTGGCCCGCTGCACGGCGGTGCCGAGCGAGGTCAGGATGTCGGAGCCGGGTACGTCGTCGTCGAGCGTGACCAGGGTGGAGATCACCTCGGAGGAGGCGACCTCGCCGGCGGCCTGGCCGCCCATGCCGTCGGCGATGGCGAGGAGGCGGGGACCGGCGTAGCCGGAGTCCTCGTTCCCCTCGCGGATCATGCCCTTGTGCGATCCGGCGGCGAAACGCAGGGAGAGACTCATGCGCACCTCGCCTGTCGGCTCGGGGTACGGCCGGTCATGTCGAGCCACACTGCCCACCCTCCGGTCGGGAGCCCGTCCCGGTCCCTGAAGACCGCCGCGGCTCGCTCGCTCCGCTCGCTCATTGTCGTACTACTTCCGCAGCTCGATGACGGTCTTGCCGATGCGGATCGGCGCGCCCAGCGGAATCGGGGTCGGGGTGGTGAGCCGGGTCCGGTCCAGATAGGTGCCGTTGGTGGACCCGAGGTCCTCGACGATCCAATTGCCGTCCCGGTCCGGGTAGATCCTGGCATGGCGGCTCGACGCGTAGTCGTCGTCCAGGACGATCGTCGAGTCGTGCGCCCGGCCCAGCGTGACGGTCTGCCCCTGGAGCGCGACCGTGGTCCCGGTCAGGGTGCCCTCGGAGACCACCAGCTTGGTCGGGGCGCCGCGGCGCTGGCGCCCGCCCCCGCCCTGCTGCTGGCCGCGCTGCGGCGGCGGCGAGGCGGCCGCGGCGGCCTGCCGCCCGGTCTGCTGCTGCCGGTTGGCGTCATTGCCCCGGCGCGAACCGCGCTGAGTGACGCGCGTTCCGAACAGATCACTGCGAATGACCTGAACGGCCACGATGACGAACAGCCACAGTACGGCGAGGAAACCCAACCGCATGACCGTGAGGGTCAGCTCTGACATTGCCCCCGCTTCACCCTTCGGCTTGCCGGTAAACGATGGTGGTGCTGCCCACGACGATCCGCGAGCCGTCGCGGAGCGTAGCGCGGGTGGTGTGCTGCCCGTCCACCACGATGCCGTTGGTGGACCCGAGATCCTGGATCGTCGGGGGCGTTCCGGTCCGGATCTCACAGTGCCGGCGCGAGACGCCGGGATCGTCGATCCTCACGTCCGCATCGGTGCTGCGGCCAAGGACCAGAGTCGGGCGGGAGATCTGATGGCGGGTGCCATTGATCTCGATCCAGCGTCGCACCTGGCCCTGCCCGCCCGGCATCGGCCCCGGCGCCGCCGGACGGCGGTCGGCGGGCGAGGCGGAGGGGCGGCCCGGGGGCGGCGCCGACGGCATGGGCGGGGCGGACGCGGCCGGCGGGTAGCCGTAGCCACCACGGCCGCCCTGCGGCGCCGCGGGAGCGGGCCGCTGCGGGGCACCCGGGCCCGCGCCCTGGGGGCTCTGGTGGCCCTGCTGGTCGGTGCTGGACGCGAGTGTGCGGCTGCGCACCCGGTACAGACCGGTGTCGAGGTCCTCGGCCTTCTCCAGGTGCACCTTGATCGGGCCCATGAAGGTGTAGCGCTGCTGCTTCGCGTAGTCGCGCACCAGGCCGGACAGCTCGTCGCCGAGCTGGCCCGAGTACGGGCTGAGCCGCTCGAAGTCCGGAGCGCTCAGCTCGACGATGAAGTCATTGGGGACGACCGTGCGGTCCCGGTTCCAGATCGACGCGTTGTTGTCGCACTCGCGCTGGAGCGCGCCTGCGATCTCGACGGGCTGGACCTCGGACTTGAAGACCTTCGCGAAGGTGCCGTTGACCAGGCCTTCGAGCCGCTGCTCGAAACGCTTCAGGACTCCCATGGGGCACCTCCTCCGTCGTTGTCGTCCTGGTCGTGCTGCCGGTTCTGCTGTGAGTCGCTCTCTTGGTACTGCTTACTGATCGTATCCACGCGTCGGGAAATCGGCTGGTTCCCCTTCTGTGCCCTGTGGACGAGTGTCACCTCTCACACGCACCCTTCGTACGGATCGTAGAGGTGGCTTCCCGACAGTGTCCCGCACCTCGGGTGCACTCAGGATGAGCGGGTAACGATGCCGGGGGTTGCCTCTCACTGATCTGCTCCTCCCCTCCAGGGTGGCCGCAAACAACGGATGTGAATCCACCCTGTCCAGCGTGCTAATCTTCTCGACGTCGCCAGGCAATCGCACCGAAAAGTGAGAGAGCCCAGCACACCACTCTTGCGCGAGTGGCGGAACGGCAGACGCGCTGGCTTCAGGTGCCAGTGTCCTTCGGGACGTGGGGGTTCAAATCCCCCCTCGCGCACAAGAGGGCACAGACGAAGTGCCCGCAGCAGTACCGATGAAACGGGCTGATCGTGAAAGCGATCAGCCCGTTTCTGTATGTCCGGGCCCAGGGGGCGGGGCGTGGCACGACAGCGGGTTTCGGCCGGGCCCCGGTGTGGGCTACCTCACTGGGGTGTCGAACCCGGTGTCGAACCGGGGGCGGCGCGTGGTTCACCCGGCGGCGACGAGCGGCTCGCGCGGAGCCGGGGCGGCGGATGCCGGGAGCCGGGGGCGCGGCGGCTTCACGATGCCGAGGGCGTTGCGCATGGTCGCGAGCTTCGCGCTGGTCTCCGCGAACTCCACGTCCAGGCGGCTGCCGGCGACGATGCCGCCGCCCGCGCGCAGCGTGAGCAGGCCGTCGTTGGCGTCGTAGTCCAGTCCGCGCAGGGCCATGTAGAACTCGCAGTCGCCGTCGCTGTCGAGCCAGCCGACCAGGCCCCCGTAGTAGCCGCGCGCCGACTCGTTCGCGGTGATCAGGTCCAGCGATGCGGCCTGCGGCACCCCGCAGACGGCGGGGGACGGGTGCAGTGCCGAGACGAGGTCGGCGACGCGGATGTCGAAGCCGCGCAGGCGGGCCCGGATCGGAGTGCCCAGATGCCAGACGCCGGGCGCCTCGATCAGCTCGGGCCGGCCGGGGTGGTCGAGGAGGGTGCAGAACGGGGCCAGGTTCGCGAGCATGAACTCCACGAGGTGGTGGTGCTCCACGAGGTACTTGTCCGTGAACAGCTCGGCGCGCGCCCGCTGTTCGTCCTGGGCGGGGGTCAGGGTCGGATCGCGCGGGACGGTGCCCGCGAGCGGCGTCATGGTGATGGTGTCGCCGGACTTGCGCAGGAACAGTTCGGGGCTCGCCCCCATGGTGTGGACGCCCGGGGCGTGGAGGTGCTCGACCAGATAGCTGTGCACGCGCGGATAGAGGTCGGCGATGCGGCCGTAGAGGTGCAGCGGGTCGATGGGCGCGAGGCCGGTCGACCGGAACCGCTCGGCACGGGCCACGACGATCTTCTCCAGGGCGCTGCCCGGCGACCGGAGCATCGCCAGCACCGAGTCGACGAGCCGGATGTAGCCGGCGATCTCGGTGTCGTTGAAGGGGACGTCGGGGAAGAAGGACCCCGTGTCGCGGGCCGGTGCGACGGACGGCCGGTGGGCGGCGCGGCGGCCCAGGTAGAAGGAGGAGGTGCCGGAGGCGGGGTCGAAGGGGACGGCGCCGGCGACGAGGTCGCCGAACCGGCCGCCACGGACGGCCCGTTCGGCCTCGGCCAGGTCGCCGAAGGTGCTCAGCGGACCCTCCAGGCTCGCCGAGGTGCTCGGGCCGTGCAGCAGGAACGGGGTTCTCGCGCGGTCCGTCCCGGGTGCGGGGAAGCGCTGTTCAGACATGGATCGGCCCTCCGGTCCGTGCGGACCACGGAACGTAGTCGGTGTATCCCGAGCCGTCGCCGCCGTAGAAGCGGCTGGGGTCGGGAGCGGTCAGGGGTGCCCCGTGCTCCAGGCGTTCGGCCAGGTCGGGGTTGGAGACGAAGAGCCGTCCCAGGGCCACCGCGTCGGCGCCGGCGGCCAGTTGGCCGCCGAGCCGGTCGCGCAGTTCCCCGGCGGACCAGGACAGGTCCGTGCCCATGTTGTGGATCCAGCCGCCGGACCGGTGCGCGCGGAGCAGGTCGAGTACGGCCGGGTCGCTGCCGGTGATGGTGTGGACGTAGGCCAGGCGGCGCACCGAGGGGTGGCCGAGCAGGGCCGGGTAGACCTCGGCCGCGGTCGCCTCGGTGAGGCGGTTGGCGGAGAAGCCGGGAGAGATGCGCAGACCGGTGCGGGTGTGGCCGATGGCCGCCGAGACGGCCTCGACGACGCGGACCGCGAAGCGGATCCGGTGGTCGCCGCCGTACTCGTCGTCGCGCAGATTGGTGCCGGAGGCGAGGAACTGGTGGACGAGGTAGCCGTTGCCGCCGTGGATCTCCACCCCGTCGAATCCGGCGCGCACGGCCAGGGCCGCCGCCCGGGCGAACTCCTCGACGACGCCGTCGATCTCGCCGGTGGTCATCGCCCGCGGCACGGGCTGCTCGACGGTCCGCCCGTCCAGGACGGCGGTGTCGCGGGGCACGACCGCCGACGGCGCGAGGCAGGTCCGGAACCCGTTGACGCTCGGGTGGGCGGCCAGGCCCGCGTGCATCAGCTGCACGACGATACGGCCGCCGCGTTCGTGCACGGCCCGGGTGATCCGGGCCCACGCGGCCACGTCCCGGGCGGTGATCAGATGGGGGCTGCCGGGCTGGCCCTTGCCCCGCAGCGAGGGGTGGACGCTGCCGGTCACGATGAGACCGGCGGACGAGCGCTGCGCGTAGTAGGTGCGCATCAGGTCGTTCGGGGTCCCGTCGGCGTCCGCTCTGCGGCGGCCCATCGGGCTCATGACGATCCGGTTGGCGGCGTCGATGGCGCCGAACCTCACCGGTGAGAAGAGCTCTGCTGACATGTCAGCCTTCCTTGTCCTGGGGGGCGGGTGCCGGAGCGAGGCTCAGCCGGGTGCGGATCGCGGAACGGTCGATCTTGGAGTTGGGCAGCAGCGGCAGGTCCTCGCCGAAGACGACCCGCTTGGGCATCGCCGCCCGGCCGAGCAGCCGCCCCACCGACTCGCGGACCGCGCCGCTGCCGAGGGCGCGCATCCCGGCGCGCGGCACGACGTGGGCGCTGACCAGTTCGCCCCATTCGGGGTCGGGCAGGCCCATGACCACGGCGCTGTCGACCCAGTCGAGGCCGAGCAGCACCTCCTCGACGGCGCCCGCGGAGACCTTGACCCCGCCGGTGTTGATGAGGTCGTCGGTCCGGCCGAGCGGCACCAGGCGGCCCGCGTCCCAGCGGCCCCGGTCCGCGGTGCGGAACCAGCGCACCCCCGCGGCGTCGACGGAGAACCGGCTCTGTTCGGCCTCGGCGGCGCCGAGGTAGGTGGTGGCCACCGTGGGTCCGCCGATGTGCACGATGTCGTCGACGAGCCGCACCTGGACGCCGTCGAGCGGCACCCCGTCGTAGACGCAGCCGCCGCCGGTCTCCGTCATGCCGTACGTCGACAGGTGGCGGGTGACCTCGCGCAGCCGGTCGGCGGTGGCCCGGTCGAGCGGGGCCCCGCCCACCAACACCGCGTCGAATCGGGCCAGTTCGGCCCGGGCCTCGGCGTCGGCGAGCAGCCGGCGGACCTGGGTGGGGACCAGGGCCGTGTACCGGCGCCCGCTTCCCATCCGGCGGGCCGCGGCCACGAAGGCCGCCGCGTCGAAGCGGCCGCCGGCCGGCGTGGTGACCCCGGTGCCGCCGACGACGGCGCGGGACAGGACCTGGAAGCCGGCCACGAACCCGAGCGGCAGGCACAGCAGCCACTCACCGGGTCCGCCGAGGCGGGACAGCGTCGCCTCGGCCGAGGCGAGGAGCGCGGAGCGCGGCAGCGCGGTCCGCTTGGGGGCCCCGGTCGAACCGGAGGTGGACAGGACCACTCCGGTGCCCTCGGGGACCGTCGGGGGCAGGTGGGCTGTCTGAGCGGGGTCGGCGACCGGGGCGATGGCGTCGCCGCCGCGCTGCATCCGCTCGATCTCGGGGAGCAGGAACCGGACGGCCGCGCCGGGTTCCGCGGGCAGGACGATCGGCCGCAGGGGGATGGCTGACACGAGGTTCCCTCAGAAGTAGTAGGGGTGGGCGGACCAGTCGGGGGTGCGCTTCTCCAGGAAGGCGTTGCGACCCTCGACGGCCTCGTCGGTCATGTAGGCCAGGCGCGTCGTCTCGCCCGCGAACACCTGCTGGCCGACCATGCCGTCGTCGGGCAGGTTGAAGGCGAACTTGAGCATCCGGACGGCCTGCGGCGACTGCGCGGTGATGTCCCGGCAGTACTCGATGGCGGTGCGCTCCAGTTCGGCGTGCGGCACCACGTCGTTGACCGCGCCCATCTCGCGCATCCGGTCGGCGTCGATCTCGCGGGCCAGGAAGAAGATCTCGCGGGCGTACTTCTGTCCGACCTGGCGGGCCAGGAGCGCCGAGCCGTAACCGGCGTCGAAGGAGCCGACGGTGGCGTCGGTCTGCTTGAACCTGCCGAACTCGCGGGAGGCGATGGTCAGATCGCAGACGACGTGCAGCGAGTGGCCGCCGCCCGCGGCCCAGCCGGAGACCGCCGCGATGACGACCTTGGGCATGGTGCGGATCAGGCGCTGCACCTCCAGGATGTGCAGCCGGCCCGCGCGGGCCGGGTCGATGTGCTCGGCGGTCTCGCCCTCGGCGTAGCGGTAGCCGTCACGGCCCCGGATGCGCTGGTCGCCCCCGGAGCAGAACGCCCAGCCGCCGTCCTTGTCGGAGGGCCCGTTGCCGGTGAGGACGACCGCGCCGACGTCGGAGGACATCCGGGCGTGGTCCAGCGTGCGGTACAGCTCGTCCACGGTCCGGGGGCGGAAGGCGTTGCGCACCTCGGGCCGGTCGAAGGCGATGCGCACCCAGGGCAGGTCGCGCACCACGGCGCCGTCGGCGTCGCGCTCCACGCCTCGGTGGTAGGTGATGTCCGTGAGGTCCTCGAAGCCGTCGACGACGCGCCACGCCGTGGGGTCGAACGGGTTGGCCACCTCCTCGGTGCGGGCGGCGGGGGCGGCCGGGGTGACGGGGGCGGGGGTGGTGATCGTCATGATTCTGTTTCCACTCGTTCGGGCTGGTCAGCCGACCAGGACGGGAGCGCCGGCCGGGGCGGCGGGGTTCAGTGCGGCGGTGGCCCGCCCGCTCGCGCGGGCGTGCAGTTCCCTCAACCGGGTGCGGGCCACGGGGACTTCGAGGACGACCGGGCGGTCGCAGGCGCGGGCCGCGGCGAGCGCGGGGCCGAGTGCCGAGGGCTCGACGCTCTGGTGCGAGACCCCGTAGGAGCCGCACAGGGCGGCGAAGTCGACGTTCTGCGGGGCCCCGTAGATCCGCTCGAAGGTGTTTCCGTACGGTGCGGAGCGGTACTTGGGGTGGCCCTGTTCGAGGACCTCGAAGATGCCGCCCCCCGCGTCGTTGGAGACGACGACCACCAGGTTGGCGGGGACCTGTTCCAGTACGCCGTTCTGGAGGCCGACCGCGTCGTAGGCGAAGGTGAGGTCGCCGACGAGGGTGACCACCGTGCGGTCCGGGTTGGCGAGGGCGGCGCCCACGGCGGAGCTGATGTTGCCGTCGATGCCGGCCACTCCGCGGTTGGACAGCACCCGCACCCCGTCGGGCAGCGCGGCGGTCAGGGACACGTCCCGGACCGGGTTCGAGGCGCCCACCCACAGCAGGTCGCCGGGGCGCAGGGCGCGGACCACCGCGTCCGCCACGCCCACCCCGGTGCCGCGGTGGCCGGGCTCGTCGAGCGTCTCGGCCCAGGTGCGGCGCAGGACGGTGTCCAGGCGCGAGAGCCGGTCCGTCCACTCGGGGGCGGGCGCGCCCTCGAACACCGGGTGCACGGCGAGTACGTCGATGTGCGGGGCCGCGTAGACCCAGGCGTCGTCGCCGTCGCCGAGCAGGACGGTGGTGACGTCGGGCCGGGCGAGCAGCTTGCCCACGTTGCGGTGCAGGGTCGGCCGCCCGGCCACCAGGACCTGTTCGGGCCTGATGTGGTCGAGGACCCACGGGTGCAGGGCGGTGCGTCCGTCGAGGGCGACGGTCGGCTCCGCGATCAGCGGGACGGACCGGGGGATGCCGGTCAGGTCGGCGCCGTCGCCCGCGACCACGACGGTCGGGCGGGTCAGATCGACGCGGTGGGGCTGTGCGGCGGCGCGGTCCCGGTCGAAGGTGCGGAACCACGGCCGGCCCTCGGGGCGCCCGGCCGGGAAACGCACCGCCCGGTCCTGCGGCGGGATGCCGGACGGCAGCGGTACGTCGATCTGGACCGGTCCCGGCCGGCCGGCCAGCCGCCCGGCGCCGATGCCGAGCGCGTGACAGATCTGGGCCCGCACGACGCGGTTCATCTCCTCGGCATCTTCCGGCACTTGGAGGTGCTGGACGTGGCGTACCTGCGAGGTGAGCAGTTCGGCCTGTTCGACGGTCTGCGAGGCGCCGGTGCCGAGGACGGCGAGCGGGCGGTTGGCGGTGACCAGGACCAGCGGGAGCCGGGAGTAGTGGGCCTCCGTCACGGCGGGCAGCAGATTCGCCACCGCCGAGCCCGAGGTGGTCACGACCGCGGCCGGAGCCCCGGTCGACTTGGTCACGCCGAGGGCGAGGAACGCGGCGGAGCGTTCGTCGAGGCGGACGTGGAGGGCGATCGTGCCGGCCGCCGCGCGCCGGGTCAGCTCGAAGCCGATGGGGCCGTTGCGGGAGCCGGGGCAGTAGACGAAGGTCTCGACGCCGCCCCGGACGAGTTCGTCCACGACGACCGCCGCGGTCACGGTCGGGTCCACGGCCGTGGCGGCGGGGCCCGGTTCAGCGTGGTGGTTCATGGTGGTGGCTCCCCATGCACTGGCCGATCTGGGTGAGGACCGGGCTCGGGTCGGGTTCGTTCAGGAGCGCCCACGGCCAGTGGCCGAGGATGTCCGATGAGGCGGTGGTGACGTACACACCGGGCGGCAGGGCGGCGCCGCCGTCCAGGCGGGTCGCGGACCGGGCCCGCCGCGCCCCCGCGAAGAGCGCGCCGCTCACGGCCGGCCCGTCGGGGCCGCCGACCAGGACCACCGGATGCGGCGGCCAGGCCGTCTCCGGCGTGTCGGACAGGACCATGCGGGAGCCGGTGAAGCCGGCGCGGGACCACACCGGCGGCTCCTCGCCCGCGGCGGTCAGGGGCGGGCGCGGGTGGATGCACGCGGTGCGCTGGATGTCGGAGCGCCGGGGCCGCTCCACGGTCGGCCCGGGCGCTCCGGATTCGGTGCGTCCCACCCAGCGGTCCGTCGTCTCCTTGATCGCGCCGAGCTCGTCGGCCATCTCGGCGCGGCGCAGCGCGTCGTAGCGGACCAGGGCGGCCGGTACGTCGACCGGACTCTCGGCCGCCCCCTCGACTGCCGTGTCGCACAGCTGGGTTGCCAGGGCGAAGGCGTCCTCAAGGGCGTTGTTCATGCCGCGTCCGCCGGCCGGTGACTGGACGTGGGCCGCGTCGCCGATCAGGGCGACGGAGCCGCGGGCGAACGTCTCGGCCATGGCGACGGTGACATGGAACTCGGCCTGCCAGGTCGCGGTGTCGACGGAGAGCGGGAAGCCGTGCTCGGCGGCGGTCTTCAGCAGGAAGCCGGCCGGGTCGGCGTCCGGGTCGAGGACGGGGACGACGACGCGGGTGCCGCCCGCGGGCAGCGGTACCGAGACCAGCGTGCCCCGCCGGCCCACCCAGGTGATCGAGGTGTCCCGGGGGAACAGCCCCTGCTCGTCGGTGAAGTCGAGCAGGGCGAAACGGGAGGCGTAGCGTTCGCCGGCCGACTCCACGCCCAGCTGCCTGCGCACCACCGAGTGGGCCCCGTCGGCGCCGACCAGGAGGTCGGCGGTGAGCTGTTCGGTCCGGCCGTCGCCGTGGTCGACGGTGACCCGCGGGCGCCCGTCGGCGCCCGGGACGAAGGAGGTGACGGCCGCGCCGCGCACGACGACGGCGCCGAGGGCGACGGCCCGCTCCTCCAGGATCTGCTCCAACTCCCCCTGGGGGAGGGTGTGGAAGGCGTACGGGCCGAGGTCGAGGTCGCGCTCCGCGTCGTCGGAGACGAAGCGCAGCCGTTCGACGCGATGGGCGCGGGCGCGGACCCGCCGGCCGACGCCGAGGGTGTCGAGCAGGTGGGTGGCCGGAGGCCACAGGGTCGGGGCGCGGGTTCCGGCGCGGCGCCCGGTGAGCGGCTCCAGTACGGTGACCTGCCAGCCGGCGGAGCCGAGCAGGCCGGCCAGGGCGAGTCCGGCGGGGCCCGCCCCGGCAATCAACGCGGTCGATTGCCGGGATGCGGACGGGCCGGCGGCGTCAGGCCGCATGGGAGGCCCCGCCGCGCAGCAGCTGCTCAAGGCGGTTGCGCTGGACCTTCATGGTGGCGGTGCGCGGGAACTTCTCGAAGGGCAGGATCACCGGCGCCTCCAGGCGCGGCATGTCCGCCACGCAGGCCCACCAGGCGTCCCAGTCCATCTCCTGGCCGTCGGAGACCGAGACCACCGGCTGCGGGTCGCCGTCGGCGGTGCGCACCAGGACGACCTCGTTGAGGAAGTGCAGCTTGTCCAGGAGCGCGTCCTCGATCGCCAGCGTGCTCTTGACCTCGTCGATGAGGTCCACCTGCCGGTCGTGCAGAGCCAGTTGGCCCGTCGGCGTGATCTCGCCCTGGTCGCCGCTGTTCCACCAGCCGTCGCGGAGGTTCTTCTCGAACCGCTCCTCCTCCCCGTAGTACGTGACCGCACGGCCCCGCGACGACATCTCGATGACGCCCTGCTTGCCGCGCGGCAGCGGGTTGCCGGCCTCGTCGACGACGCGGACCCGGGTCAGCTTGGGGACGCCGTAGCCCATGCCGCGGGCGTCGCTGTACCGCAGCGAGGTGCGGGTGTTGGCGCGGACCACCATCGGGCCGCACTCGCTCTGGCCGTAGACCTGGAGGTAGACCGGCACCCGGTGGCCGGAGGCGTTCAGGTACTTGAGCATCGTCCCCTTGTTGACCGCGTCGAACGTCGAGTGCACGTACTTGACGCTCGCGAAGACCGACGGGTCGCGGTCGATGAGGGACGTCCAGCGCACCAGGTGGTTCGGGTGCGATTCGAGGGCGAGCGGCCGGTACTGGCGCAGCATCGTCTCGACGTTGTCCTCGCGCGGATCGCCGATGTTGAGAAAGGAGAAGCCGTACGACATCAGCGAGGAGATGCCGATGTTGAAGCGGCTGTGCACCGGGGAGATGTGGAAGGCGATGAGCCCCTGGCGGTCGACGAAGGACAGCACCCGGCGCTGCCAGGTGACGCGCCAGCCCATCGACGTGGGGGAGTGGGCGATGAACTTGGGGATGCCGGTGGTGCCCGAGGTGTGCGTCATGTACGCGATGTCGCGCACCGCGGGCTTGCGGGCGGGGCCGCCCGGCTTCTCGACCACGGTGTCCCTGATCACCTGGGTGTCGAGCTTGCGGGTCTCGTCCACCGAGGTGATGGCGGCGACCTTGTCGTTGGTCGCCGCGTCGAAGACCAGCCACGGCTGCTTGAGCCGGGCCGCCATCACCGTGACCGTCTCGGCGTCCAGGTGCGGGGAGATCATCACCGGCACGGCGCCGGCGTAGGAGACGGCCACCGCGAGGAGGTAGCTGTCGAAGAGGGCGGACTTGTAGACGACGACGTGGTCGCCCGGTGCGATGCCCTGCGCGACGAACTGCTCACCGCGCCGGGCGACGGCGGCCGCCGCCTCGCCGTAGGTGACGTGCAGACCGATCTCGGGGTAGGCCGACAGCGGGGCGTCGAGGTGGATCATCGAGGCGGGGTGGGCATCGGCCGCCTGGCGGAAGTTCTCGTACAGGTACAGCGGACGGGACGTGGGCTTGAAGAGCTCCTTGATCGGGAACATCAGCGGGCACCTCCGGCGATCGAGACGAGACGGTCAACGAGGTAGCGCATGGCGGCGAGGTTCTCCTCGGGGACGTTCTCCGGCTCACGGCCGGAGACCGAACTGATCCCGTAGGGATTGCCGTTGAGGGGCGTGTGCTGCTCGGGGCCGGTCAGCCCGGCCGGCACGATGACCGCGCCCCAGTGGTAGAGGATGTTGTTGAAGGACAGGACCGTGCTCTCCTGGCCGCCGTGGTTGGTGGCCGTCGAGACGAACGTGGTCATGAACTTGTCGGCGAGGCCGCCGGCCAGGTGCAGCGGCAGGGTCTGGTCGACGAAGTGCTTCACCGGGGCGGACATGGCCCCGTACCGGCCGGGGGTGCCCCACAGCACGACATCGGCGTCGGCCAGGTCTTCGAGGGCCGCCTTGTGGACCTCGGCGGTGCGCTGCGGCTCGTCGATCTCGGGCAGGCGGTGGACGCCCACCTCGTGCCCGAGGGCCTCGGCGTGCTCGGCGGCCGCGCGGGCCAGCAGATGAACGTTGCCGCTCAGGCTGTGGTAGATGACGGCGATCTTCACAGCTCGGTGCCCATCGAGACGTCGAGCCGCTGGCCGGTGATGGCCTGGGACGTCGACTGGGCGAGCAGGCCGATGATCTCGGCTATGTCGGCCGGCTTGGCGATCTTGCCGAGTGCCGAGGTGGCACGGGTCGCCGCGGCGGCCTCGTCGTTGTCGCGCAGCCAGCCGGCGTTGATGTTGGTGTCGACGACACCGGGGGCCAGCAGGTTGACGGTGATGCCCTTGGGGCCGAGCAGGACGGCGAGGTTGGTGGTCAGGTACTCCAGTGTGATCTTGCTCATGCCGTAGCCGGTGAGCGCCGGGTAGGCGTAGCGGGTCAGGCCGGAGCCGGTGAACACGATCTGGCCGCCGGGCGCGGTCATCCGCTCCGCGGCGCGGACCGCGAGCCCGTACGGGGCGACGGTGTTGATCTGGAGGAGGCGGCCGAGGTCCTTCTCGCCGAGCTGGGTCGGGTCGCCGAACGGCGCGATGCCCGCGTTGAGGTAGACGAAGTCGAGCGTGCGGCCGGCCAGCGCCTCCTCGACCTGCGGCCACAGGGCGGCCACGGCGTCGATGTCGGAGAAGTCGGCCGTCAGGGCGGTGGTGGTGGCGCCGAACTCCTTGGCCTCGATGGCCAGTTCGTCCAGGCCGTCCGGGGTGAGGCTCTGCACGATCAGGTCGTGGCCCAGCTCGGCCAGGCGCAGGGCGGACGCGCGGCCGATGCCGCTGCCGGCGCCGGTGACGAAAGCGACGCGGTTGCTCATGGAAGGTGCTCCTCTGGATGCGGGTGCCGTGCGGCGATGTGCGCGGCGAGGGGGAAATCGGGCGGCGGGTCCTGCTGCCGCCGGGCCGTGTCCGGCTCTGGTGAAGAGCTTCGTCCGGGGCCGGAAGTAGTTCAAGTAGGAACTTTTAAGTGCCTATACTCTCCGCGCTCCGGCCGGCGCCAGTGGGCGCGGGGACGCCCGGGATGGGCACTTTCAGGTGCCTTCTTGTTCCGCCCGGAGGGGGCGCGGACGATCACTGGGACCGGCGGAGTGACTCCTCAGGGCTCCTTGTCCGCAGCCGTTCCCCTCGTGCAAGGTTGCCGTCCGCACGGTCCCCCGGCTCTTCACCAGCTCTTCACCAGCTCGTCCGGTCGCCAACGACCGCCGTACCCCTAGGACTTGCCATGGCTCCTGTCACCCGTCACCTCGCCGTCGTCGGCGCCGGCCCGCGCGGTCTTTCCGTACTGGAGAGGCTGTGCGCCAACGAACGCCTCAAGCCCTCCGCGGACGGTGTGGTCGTGCACCTCGTGGATCCCCATCTCCCGGGCGCGGGCGCGGTCTGGCGCCCCGATCAGCCCGGTGAGCTCCTCACCAATACGGTCGCTTCGCAGATCACCGTCTTCACCGACGACAGCGTGCGCATCGAGGGCCCGATCGAGCCCGGCCCGAGCCTGTACGAGTGGGCGCAGAGCCTGGCCCTGCTCGGCGGCGACGGCGACTACGACGAGCGGACCCTGGCCGAGGCCCGCCGGCTGGGGCCCGACTCCTATCCCTCGCGCGGCTTCTACGGCCACTACCTGCACGACTGCTACCGCAGGATCGTCTCCCGCGCCCCGGCCCACATCGCGGTGCGCGAGCACCGCACCCGTGCCGTCGTGCTGTCCGACGCCGTCGGGGCGTCCGACGGCCCGCAGAGCCTGCGCCTGGAGAACGGCGCCCGGCTCGACGGCCTGGACGCCGTGCTCCTCGCCGTGGGCCATGTCGGCACTCATCTGACGGCACGTCAGCGACGCACCGCGGACCTCGCGCTCATCCACGGGCTGACCTATGTCACGCCCGCCAACCCGGCCAATGTGGACCTGAGTTGGGTCCAGCCGCAGCAGAACGTGCTGCTGCGCGGCCTCGGCCTGAACTTCTTCGACTACATGGCCCTGCTCACCACCGGACGCGGCGGCCGCTTCGTCCGCGAGCGCGACCGGCTCGTCTACCGCGCCTCGGGCCTCGAACCGCGTCTGTACGCCTTCTCCCGCCGGGGCGTGCCCTACCACGCGCGCGGCGAGAACGAGAAGGGCGCCTTCGGCCGCTACTATCCGCGCCTGCTCACCGCCGAGTACGCCGCCCAACTGCGCGCCCGCGCCGCGGCCGGGGAGCGGATCGGCTTCACCGAGCACCTGTGGCCGCTGATCAAGCGCGAGGTCGAGAGCGTCTACTACGCCACCGCGCTGCGCTCCCGGGGTGTCGCGAGCGACGTGGTGGAAGGGTTCACCGACCGCTACCTCGGCCTCGCCGAGGGCGCCGACCCGTCCGAACTCCTGGCCGCCCACGGCGTGGAGGCACAGGACCGGTTCGACTGGGTCAAGCTCACCGACCCCTGCCGCGATCTCACCTTCGCCTCCCGGGACGAGTACCGGGACTGGCTGCTCGACTACCTGCGGGCGGACGCCGAGGCGGGCCGCGCGGGGAATCTGTCGGGCCCGCTGAAGGCCTCCCTCGACATCCTGCGCGACCTGCGCAACGAGATACGCCTGGCGGTCGACCACGGCGGGCTCGACGGGGAGTCCCACCGCGACGAACTGGAGCGCTGGTACACGCCGTTGAACGCCTTCTTGTCGATCGGGCCGCCGGTGCTGCGGATCGAGGAGATGGCCGCCCTGATCGAGGCCGGGGTGCTCACCGTCACCGGCCCGGGCACCGAGGTCAGGCTGGATTCCGCGGAGCCCTCCTTCATCGCCGCCAGCACGCGGGTGCCCGGGCGCTCGGTGCACGCGACGGCCCTGATCGAGGCCCGGCTGCCCGAGCCGGACGTGCGCCGCACCGAGGACCCGCTGCTGCGCCATCTGCTGGAGACCGAGCAGGCCGTCCCCTATCGCATCTCCACCGCGCAGGGCACCGAGGTGGAGACCGGGGGGCTCGCGGTCACCGAGCGCCCGTACCGGATCGTCGACCGGCGCGGCCGGGCGCACCCGCGGCGCTTCGCCTACGGCGTCCCCACCGAGTCGGTGCACTGGGTGACCGCCGCGGGGGTGCGCCCCGGCGTCGATTCGGTCACCCTCGGCGACTCCGACGCCATCGCCCGCGCGCTGGTGTCGCTGCCCCGCCCGGACCTCACACGCCCGGACACCCCGCGCCCGGACCTCACCCGCCCCGACACCCCGCGCCCCGACGGCACGCGCCCGGACACTCCTCGCCCGGACCTCACGCGCCCGGACACCCCGCGCCCCGACGGCACGCGCCCGGACACCCCGCGCGCCGTCCCCGGCGCGGCCCCGGGGCCGGCGGACCGCACCGAAGTCCCCTCCGCCGCGGCCGAGTCGGGCGTCGTGCGCGAGGTGATCGTGTGAGCGCGCGGAGCCGTCCCGGGCGGAGGGAGCCGGAGCAGGAATCCGGAGCGGGGACCGACGTGGGGACCGACGTGGGGACCGATGTGGGGACCGACGCGGGGCTGCTCTCCCCGGTCCGGGCCGGCACCCCCGTCGAGGCGGCCGTGGCCGACCGGGCCTGGCTCCAGGCCATGCTCGACGCCGAGGTGGCCCTGGTCCGGGCCCAGGCCCGGCTCGGCACCGTACCCGCCGAGGCGGCCCTGACCATCGCGCGGCTGGCCCGGGCCGACCGGTTCGATGCGCGCGCGCTGTCCCTCGCGGCCCGGGAGACCGCCAACCCGGTCGTCGGCCTGGTCAAGGCACTGACCGGGGTGGTCGCGGCGGAGGACCCGGCGGCCGCCGAGTATGTGCACCGCGGCTCCACCAGCCAGGACGTGTTCGACACGGCGGCGATGCTGGTGGCGCGCCGGGCGCTCGGGCTGATGCTGGACGACCTCGGCCGCGTCGACCGGGCCCTGGCCCGGCTCGCCGCCCGGTACCGGGACACCCCGATCGCCGGACGCACCCTGGCGTTGCAGGCGGTGCCGACCACGTTCGGGCTGAAGGCGGCGGGCTGGCGCCAGGGGGTGCGGGACGCCGTCGACCGGCTGCGGGCCGTGCGTGAGGGGGGCCTTCCGGTCTCGCTCGGCGGGGCCGCGGGCACGCTCGCCGGATATCTGGAGTACGCGCGCCTCGACGCCCCGCGGGCCGCCGACGAGGAGTACCACGTCCGCCTCGCGGAGGCGTTCGCCGAGGAGACCGGGCTCGCGCGGCCCCGCCTCCCCTGGCACGCGCTGCGCACACCGCTCGCCGACCTCGCGTCGGCCCTGGCCTTCGCGGCCGGGGCCCTCGGGAAGCTGGCGGTGGACGTGCAGACGCTGTCCCGTACCGAGATCGCCGAGGTCGCGGAGCCGGCCGCGGTGGGCCGGGGTGCCTCGTCGGCCATGCCCCACAAGCACAATCCGGTGCTCGCGACCCTGGTGCGCAGCGCCGCCCTACAGGTCCCCGTGCTGGCGACCGGGCTGCTCCAGTGCCTGCCGGCCGAGGACGAGCGCTCGGCGGGCGGCTGGCACGCGGAGTGGCTGCTGCTGCGCGAGTGTCTGCGGCTCACCGGCGGAGCGGCCCATACGGCGGTGGAGCTGGCCGAGGGGCTCCGGGTGGATCCCGAACGCATGGCTCGCAACCTGGAATTGACGGGCAGTCAGATCGTGTCGGAGCGCCTCGCGGCCCGCCTCGCCCCGGTGCTCGGCAAGGCGGCCGCCAAGGAACTGCTGACCCGGGCGTCCGAGCAGGCATCGGCGCGACGCAGGCCCCTGCACGAGGTCCTGCCCGAGCTGCCCGAACTGGCCGGACTCTCCGGGCCGTCCGGTTCCGAGGGGCTCTGGGACCCGGCGGAGCTGCGGGCCCTGTGCGACCCGGCGGCCTACACCGGCGCGAGTGCGCGGCTCGTGGACGGCGCGCTGCGCGAGTGAGGCCCGGCGGGTCCGGCTCAGACGGGCCGGACCCGCAGCCGCGCACCGCCGACGCGGGCCAGGCGGGCGTGCCACCAGGCGGCCCGGTCGGGATCGGTGAGCCGGTGGCGGTCGAGGAGCTCGGGCGCGGGCTCGGGCACCGCACCCGGTACCGCCAGGAAGCCGTCGACGGGCCGCAGGGCCGCGCCGGCCGGTACGAGATCGCCGTCCAGCAGGCTCAACGTGCCGAGCCCGCAGGCGAATTCGAGCTCCGGAAGCGCGGCGGCCAGGGCGACCTGGGCGGACAGTCCGACACTGGTCTCCAGGGCCGACGACACCACACAAGGCAGCCCCGAGGCCTCGGCGACCTCCAGGGCCCGGCGCACCCCGCCGAGGGGCGTGCACTTGAGCACCGCGATGTCGGCGGCCCCGGCGACCGCCACCTTCAGCGGGTCGCCGGCCCGCCGGATCGACTCGTCGGCGGCGACACGCACCTCGACCCGTCGGCGTACGGCGGCCAACTCCTCGATGGTGGCGCAGGGTTGCTCGACGTACTCCAGACCGCCGGCGGCCCGGTCGAGCAGCCGGATACGGGTGACCGCGGTGTCCACGTCCCACCGGCCGTTGACGTCGATACGGACCCTGCCGCCCGGGCCCAGTGCGGCGCGGACCGCCTCGACCCGGGCCAGGTCCTCCGCCAGGGCGTCCGGGTGGTCGGCCACCTTGACCTTGGCCGTGCCGCAGCCGGAGCGCGCCACCAAGTCGTGGGCGCGCTCGGGGCCGACGGCCGGCACGGTGGCGTTGACCGGTATCCGGTCCCGCACCGGCGCGGGGCGGTCCGCGCCGATCTGCTCAAGGGCGGTGGCGAGCCAGGCCGCCGCCTCCGGGTCGCCGTACTCCGGGAACGGGCAGAACTCGCCCCAGCCGTGCGGCCCTCGCAGCACCATGCCCTCGCGCACGGTGATGCCCCGGAAGGCGGTGCGCATCGGGATCGCGTAGACGTGGGCCTCGACGGCCTCGATGGATCCGTGCCGGTCGTTCATGCGGGGGTCACGGCTCCTTCTCGGGCGGTCGGCGGGTCGGTGCGCCCGTAGAGCGTGCGGTGGGCGAGCACCTCGGCGATGTTCTCCTCGGCCCACACCCTGAGCGACTTGACGATCGGGATCAGGCTCGCGCCGAGTTCGGTGATGTAGTAGTCGACCCTGAGGGGCTTCTCCCCGTGGTCCACGCGCAGCAGCAGGCCGTCGCGTTCGAGCCCGCGCAGCGTCTCGGTCAGCACCTTCTTGCTGACGTCGGGCATGGCCCGGCGCAACTCCCCGTACCGCATGGGTGACTGGGACTGGAGCAGGTGGAGCAGGACGGGTGTCCACTTGGTGGTCAGGATCTCAAGGACCCAGCGCGCCGGGCAGTCGTCCGGGGGGCAGTCGTCCACGACGTCCGGGCGCTCCCCACGGTGCGGGAACGCCCGTCGCCGAGCGTGCTGCTCGTACGCGGAGATGGTCGTCGCCATTCGGCCTCCCTGGTCCGTTCTCTGGTGTGGTGCTAGGCGATCCGCCGCAGCGGGGCCGCGGACGCCTCGTACTGTTCGCGCAGCCGGCTCCTGCGGAGCTTGCCGATCCCGGTCTTCGGGACGTCGCGCGGGTCCACCGGGACGATCCGGGTGGCGTTCAGGCCGAGCCGCTCCTTGACGCGGCGGCGGATCAGCGCCTCGGCCTCGGCGGCACCGACGGCGCCGCGCCGGTGGAAGAAGACGGCCAGCTCCTCGCGCCCGTCGACGGCCACCGGGCCGGCCACCGTGTACGAGGGGGTGACGAAGTCCAGCTCCTCCACCACGGCCTCGATCTCGTGGCTGTGACACGTCACGCCGCCGCACTCGATGAGGTCGTCGGCCCGCCCGGTGACGGTGAGCCGGCCCGCCTCGACGAAGGCGCGGTCGCCGGTGCGGAACCAGCCGTCCGCGGTGAACGACCGCAGGTTCTGCACCGGGTTGTCGTGATAGCCGCGGGTCACGGTGGCGCCGGACACCTCCAGGTGGCCCGGTGTGCCCTGCGGTACGAGGTTGCCGTCGTCGTCCACACAGCGCACCGCCGTCCCCGGCTGCGGTGCGCCGACGGGCACGTACCGCTCGTCGTCGGCGGCCGGCTCGAAGCGCATGTCGATGACGCCGGACGAGGTCTCCGACATGCCCCAGCCGGGATACATGACGCCGGATCCGAGCCCGAAGGGCCGCAGCAGGTCGAGGAAGGCGCGCACCACCGTGGCACGCACCGCCTCACCGCCGTTCATGACGTAGCGCAGCGCGCTCAGGTCCAGGGACCGGCCGCGCAGCCGGGCCGCCTGGTCGGTGAGCAGCTGGAAGGCGGAGTTGGGGGCCCAGGTGGTGCAGATCCGGTGCCGGTCGGCGACCGTCAGCCAGCGCAGCGGGTCCTGGAGCACGTACGACCGCGGGGCGTGCACCTGGTAGGCGCCCAGACAGACGTCCCTGAGGTGGAAGAGCACCAGGCCGCCGACGTGGTCCAGCGGCATCCAGTTGAACGAACGGGTGTGCGCGGAAAGGCCGTTGGCCCGCGCGGTGGCGGCGCTGCGGGTCAGCAGGTTGCGGTGGGTGAGGGGGACGGCCTTGGGCGTGCCGGTCGAACCGGAGGTGAGCAGCAGGGCCGCCGGATCGTCCGGCCCGGCCCGGTGCCACGACCGGTCGGGCAGGTGCGAGAGCAGTCGCCGGGTGTCCCCGGCGAGGGCGCCGGGCCAGCCGGGGTCGGAGCGGGTCGCCGCGGCGACCGGCTGTCCGGCGCCGAGTACGGTGCGGGGTCTGCCGTAGCGGGTCCACACCCGGTGCAGCTGCTCGGCGCCGGACGCGGGACCGGCGCCGGGTCCTGCCGCGGCCCCGGGTTCTCCCGCGGCCACCGGCATCGGCACGAAGCCGCCGAGCACACAGCCCCAGAAGGCGGCGATCAGCTCGGGCTCGGACCGGATCTGGAGCAGCACGGTCTCCCCCGGTGCCGTCCCCGCCGCGCGCAGTCCGCCGAGGATCCGGGAGGCCGCGTCGAGCAGTCCGGCATAGCTCATCCGGGTCTCGGCGCCGTCCGCGTCCAGGAAGCAGAGCCCTTCGGGGTTGCCGTGCCGGGCCGCCGACAGGAGCGCCGAGCCGAGGTCGGCATGGGCCGGGCGCGGTGCGGGGCCGCCGTCGAGGAACGAGAGGTCCGTCCTGTTCGTCAGGTGGTTCATCCGGTGGCCTTCTCCCTGCGGAACTCCCGGGGGGTGACGCCGTAGCGGTCCCGGAAGAGCCGGCTGAAGTGTGAGGCGCCGTAGAGGCCGGCGCGCTCCCCGATCAGTGCGACCGGCAGGTGCTCCAGGCGCGGGTCGGACAGTTCGCAGCGGCAGCGGGCGAGCCGCTCGTCGCGGATCCAGCGGGCCGGACTCGTGCCGTGCTCGCGGAACATCTTCTGGAGGTAGCGCAGCGAGACGTTGTACCGCTTGGCCACCAGGGACGGGGTCAGCTCGGGGTCGGCGAGCCGTTCGCGGACGTAGGCCTGGATGTGGAGCATCAGGGACTGCCGGGCGGCGTCCGGCTCCGCGACGGCCGACCGCATGCGTTCGGCGAAGAGCGCGGCCGCGAGGCCCACGATGCTGCCGCCGAACAGGTCGAAGGCGGTCTCGATCTCGTCGCCGTGCCGCTGGAATCCGCCCAGGAGCGTGGACGTGAACGCGGCGATGCCCTGCTCACCGCACCACGGCCGGGCGGTGAGGCGGGCGGCGTCGGCGGGCGTCAGGCCCATCGAGCGGTGGGTCACCACCGCCTCGACGAGCCGGAAGGGCTGCGGCATCACCAGTTTGAAGGGGCGGGAGCTGTCGAGGCAGATCAGCTCGGGGGAGCGGACCGTGGCGTGTCTGCCGTCCTGCCACAGCAGGGCCTCGCCGGCCAGCGGGCGGATCACCCGCAGGACCCCGGGGCAGCCGGGGTCGATCAGCCGGGCGGGGCGCACGAGTTCGGCCGGACCGCCGGCCACCAGGCGCACGCTGATCTCGCCGAACCGGCGGCAGCGGGTGGTGTCCCGCAGTTCCTCGTCGTGACTTCGGACGATCTGCACCGTGCCACAGCCGTCGGGAGCCCCGCCGACGCTGACCGACTCGGTGCTGTGGGATCTCGACTGGCTCAGGACCAGCATCTTCTTGCCCTCCCCGACAATGTCCGACTGACATCAGTGACGTCATGACGTCAAGGACAGAGAAACAGTCTCTGTTTCCTTTTTTCCAGTGGGATCGGAAGCTTCGATCGACGGCACGGGGGGTCGCCGAGGCGCCAACGCGCTGGTCCGGCGGGCAAATTGGAGAGAAGCGCTGCGCATTTCGCGCATTCCGGGTGGGCCGACTGCTTTAGTGTCCGGTTTCTTCCGATTCAGAAAAGAGGCACATGAGTATGGTTTCCGGGCCCCGGCTCCGCGTCGATCTGTCCACGTTGCCCCGCTACGTTCCGGGAAGGGCGGCCGTGGGAGACCCCGAGTACAAGCTGTCCTCCAACGAACTGCCCTATGAGCCGCTGCCGTCGGTGCGGGAGGCGGTGCGTGCGGAGCTCGGGCAGTTCCACCGCTACCCCGACCCCGGCAGCACCGAGCTGGTCGCCGCGCTCGCGGCGCGCCTCGGGGTGCCCGGCGAGCACATCGTGCCGGGGACCGGCTCGGTGGCCGTCACCCACCACCTGGTCCGCGCGGCCGCGGGCGAGGGCGACGAAGTCCTCTTCGCCTGGCGCTCGTTCGAGGCCTACCCGCTCATCACCTGGGCGGCGGGCGCCACGCCCGTACAGGTCCCGCTCGCCGCGGAGGGCCACGACCTCGACGCGATGGCCGCCGCCGTCACCGGCCGCACCCGGCTGATCTTCGTGTGCAACCCCAACAACCCCACCGGCACCCCCGTGCGCCGGGCGGAACTGGACCGGTTCCTCGACCGGGTTCCGCGCGACGTGCTCGTCGTCCTGGACGAGGCGTACCGGGAGTTCGTCCGCGACCCCGAGGTGCCCGACGGCATCGAGGTCCATCTGCGCCGCCCCAATGTGGCCGTGCTGCGCACCTTCTCCAAGGCCTACGGCCTGGCCCGGCTCCGGGTCGGCTACGCCGTGGCGCACCCGCCCGTCGCCGCCGCGCTGCGCGCCTGCGCCGTGCCCTTCGGGGTCAGCGGCCCGGCCCAGACGGCCGCCCTCGCCTCCCTTCATGCCGGGTCCGAGCTCGACGAGCGGGTCGAGCGGATCGTGCGCGAACGCGAGCGGGTCGGCGCCGAGTTGCGGTCGCAGGGCTGGCAACCGCCGCACAGCGAGGCCAACTTCGTGTGGCTGCGCCTGGGGCGGCGCACGGCCGCCTTCACCGCGGCGTGCGAGGAGGCGGGGCTGATGGTGCGCCCCTACCCGGACGACGGCGTACGGATCACGATCGGTACGCCCGCGGCCAACGACCGCTTCCTGAAGGCGGCCCGCGCCTGGCAGCACTGACGGGCCGGCCCGCTGCCGGGCGCGCGCTAGCCGAAGAGCCGGGCGAACTCCTCGTGGAAGGCGGGGAACGTCTTGCTCACACAGGCCGGGTCGTCGAAGGTGAGGCCGGCGGCGCGCAGCCCCAGCACCGAGAACGCCATGGCGATCCGGTGGTCGCGGTGGCAGAGGACCCGGGCCGGCTCCGGGGTGCCCGGGTGCACGGTGATCCGGTCGGGTCCCTCGGCCACCGTGATGCCGAGGGCGCGCAGATTGCCCGCCACCGCCGCGATCCGGTCCGACTCCTTCAGCCGGGCGTGCCCGATGCCCGTGATGGTGATCGGGGCGTCCGCGAGGGGCACGATGGCGGCCAGGGTCATGAAGGTGTCGGAGATGTCCCCCATGTCGACGGTGAACCCGCCCCGCAGCCGGCCCGGGCCGCTCACCTCGGCGCCGGCCGCGGTCATCCGGACCCGCGCACCGGTGCGCGCCAGCACCTCCAGGAACCGCAGATCGCCCTGGAGGCTGCCCACGCCGAGCCCCGGCACGAGCACGGTGGTGCCGGTGACCGCGGCCGCGGCGAAGAAGTACGAGGCGGTCGAGGCGTCCGGCTCGATGGCCAGGTCGGCCGCCAGGTATCCGTCCGGCCGCACCCGGAACGTGCCGTCGCGCCGCTCGACGTCCGCGCCGAAGCGCCGCATCAGCGCCAGGGTCATGTCGATGTAGGGGCCGCTGACCAGATCGTGGGCGTGGATGGTCAGGGTCTCGCGGGCCAGGGGCGCCGACAGCAGCAGACCGGTCAGGTACTGGCTGCTGCTGGAGGAGTCGAGGTGCACGTCCCCGCCGTCGAGCCCGCGCCCGCGCACCATCAGGGGCAGCCCGCCGCCCGGGCCCGGCACCACCGCCACCCCCAGCCGCCGCAGCGCGTCGGCCAGCGGGTGCAGCGGCCGGGCGCGCAGCTGGGCCGAGCCGTCGAACAGGACGTCCCCCTGCCCGGCCGCCGCGAACACCGGCAGGAAACGCGCGGCCGTGCCCGCGTCCTCGCACCACACAGTGGTGGTGCGACGGGGCGCCCCGCCCAGGCCCGTCACCCACCAGTCGCCGTCCGCCTCGCGCACCGGGGCGCCGAGCGCCTCGACGCCCTGCCGGAAGGCCACCGTGTCGTCACTGACCAGGGGGGCCCGCAGCCGGGTCGTGCCGCGGGCGGCCGCGGCGAGCAGCAGTGCCCGGTTGGTGATGCTCTTGGATCCGGGGATCCGGGCCACGCCGGCGGCCAGGGTCGCGGTGGTCACGCCGCCTCCTGGAGCACGCGCCGGGTCATGAGGGTCTCGTCGACCTGCCGGGACATCTGCTCCCAGGACTCCACGAACGCGGCCAGCGCCTCGTGGGCCAGACGGTCCGTCAGCGCGTCGAAGTCGATGCCGAAGCAGGGCAGCGCGCCGAGCACCCGGCGCGCGTCGTCGTACGTACCGGCGATGCGGCTGCGCCCGTCGGCCCGGCCGTGGTCGGCGACGGCCCGCAGGGTGGCCGGCGGGACGGTGTTGACGGTGGCCGGCGCGGCCAGCTCGTCGACGTACCGGGTGTCCTCGTACGTCGGGTCCTTGACCCCGGTGGAGGCCCACAGCAGGCGCTGCGGGCGGGCGCCGAGCGCGGCCAGCCGGCGCCAGCGCGGGCCGGCCACGACCTCCTCCCAACGCGCGTACGCCAGACGGGCGTTGGCCACCGCGGCCCGGCCCCGCAGAGCCCGGGGCTCGTCGCCGCCGGCCCGGTCGAGCTCCCGGTCGACCGCGGTGTCGACCCGGCTCACGAAGAACGAGGCGACCGAGGCGATCCGGCTCAGGTCGTGGCCCGCCCGGTGGGCCTGTTCCAGGCCGAGCAGGAAGGCCTCGGCGACCTGCGCGTACCGCTCCCGCGAGAAGATGAGCGTGGCGTTGACGTTGATGCCCTCGGCCAGCGCTCCCGTGACGGCCCGCAGGCCCTCGGGGGTGGCCGGGATCTTCACCATCAGATTGGGGCGGTCCACCTCGGACCGCAGGAGCCGGGCCTCGGCGAGGGTGGCGCCGGCGTCGTGGGCATGGGCCGGATCCACCTCCAGGGAGACATGGCCGTCCTCGCCCCCGGTCTCCCGGTGCACGCGCTCCAGCAGGTCGGCGGCGCGCCGCACGTCGTACGTGGCGAGCTCGCGCAGCGCGTCCCGGGCCGAAGCGCCCTTGCGGGCCAGCACATTGAGGTGCGGGGCGTACGCCTCGGCCCCGCTCGCCAGGGCCTGGGCGAGGATGGTCGGGTTCGAGGTGATGCCCAGGACGCCGTGCCCGTCGACCAGTTCGGCGAGGCTCCCGTCGTGCAGGCTCGCCCGGCCGAGGTGATCGAGCCAGAGGGAGACGCCGGCCCGGCGGAGGCGTTCGATCGGTGCGTGGGTCATCGGGCGCTCCTGCGGGCACGGTCCAGACTGGAGCGGGCGGCGGCCGCCACCCGCTGGGGAGTGATGCCGAACCTGCGGTACAGGCTCTCGTACGGAGCGCCGGCGCCGAACTGCTCGATGCTGACGGCCTGTCCGGCGCCACCGAGCAGCGCGTACCAGCCGAGCGCGCTGCCGGCCTCCACCGAGACCCGGGCACCCACATGGGGCGGCAGCACGGCGTCGCGGTACTCCTGGTCCTGGTCGGCGAACCATTCGAGGCAGGGCATCGACACCACGCGGGTGGCGATCCGCTCGTCCTCCAGGACGCGGCGCGCCTCCAGGGCGATGGCGACCTCGCTGCCGGTGGCGATCAGGAGGACCTCGGGCTCGCCGCCGGACGCCTCGGCCAGCACGTAGCCGCCGCGGGCGGCGAGGTCGGCCGGGGCGAGGCCGCCGTGCGGGCCGCGGTCGAGGACCGGAACGTCCTGCCGGGTCAGCGCCAGGCCCACCGGCCGGTCGGCGCGCTCCAGCAGGGCGCGCCAGACGGCGACGGTCTCGCCCGCGTCGGCGGGGCGGACCACGTCGAGACCCGGGATGGCGCGCAGCGCCCACAGGTGCTCGACGGGCTGATGGGTGGGGCCGTCCTCGCCGAGTCCGATGGAGTCGTGCGTCCATACGAACGTGACGGGCAGGCGCATGAGCGCCGCGAGCCGCACCGCGGGCCGCATGTAGTCGGAGAAGACCAGGAACGTGCCGCCGTAGGGACGCGTGCCGCCGTGCAGGGCGATGCCGTTGAGGATCGCGCCCATGGCGTGCTCGCGGATGCCGAAGTGCAGGGTGCGGCCGTAGCGGTGGCCCGGGAAGGCGGCGGTGGCGTGCTCGTCGGGCAGGAAGGAGGGCTCACCGCGCATGGTGGTGTTGTTGGACCCGGCCAAGTCGGCCGATCCGCCCCACAGTTCGGGCAGTACGGAGGCGAGCGCCGAGAGGACCTCGCCCGAGGCGCGCCGGGTGGCCACCTGCTCGCCGGGCTCGAACCGGGGCAGCGCCCGGTGCCAGTCCGGGGGCAGCTTCCGCTGCGAGATGCGGGCGTGTTCGGCCGCGCGGGCGGGCTGTGCCGTCTGCCAGGCCTCGAACTCCCGCTGCCAGCGCGCCCGCAGCCGTGCTCCCCGCTCGGTCGCCCGGCGCGTGTGCGCGAGCACCTCGTCCGGCACCTGGAACGTGCGGTCCGGGTCGAGGCCGAGGAGCGCCTTGGTGGCCGCCGCCTCGGCCGCGCCCAGCCGCGCACCGTGGACGGCGCCCGTGTTCTGCTTGCCCGGCGAGGGCCAGCCGATCACCGTGCGCAGGGCCACGAGCGAGGGCCGGTCGGACCGGTCGCGCGCCTCGGCCATGGCCCGGTGCAGTGCCTCCACGTCCTCGGCGTAGGCGCCCGTCACCGTCCAGTCCACCCGCCGCACGTGCCAGCCGTAGGCGCGGTAGCGGGCGAGAACGTCCTCCGAGCTCGCGACCGCCCTGTCGTCCTCGATCGAGATGCGGTTGTCGTCCCACAGCACCACCAGGTTGCCGAGGCGCTGGTGGCCCGCCAGCGAGCTGGCCTCGTGGCTGATGCCCTCCTCCAGGTCCCCGTCCGAGGCGAAGACCCACACGGTGTGGTCGAAGGGGGACGTGCCCGGTTCGGCGTCCGGGTCGAACAGGCCCCGCTCGCGCCGCGCGGCCATCGCCATGCCGACCGCGTTGGCGAGCCCCTGGCCGAGCGGACCCGTGGTGGTCTCCACCCCGGGAGTGTGTCCGTACTCGGGGTGCGCCGGCGTCAGGCTGCCCTCGGTGCGCAGCGCCTTGAGGTCGTCGAGGGCGAGCGGATAGCCGGACAGATAGAGCTGGGTGTAGAGGGTCAGGCTCGCGTGCCCGCAGGACAGGACGAACCGGTCACGCCCCTCCCAGGTGGGATCGGCCGGGTCGTGCCGCAGCAGTTTCTGGAAGAGCAGATGGGCGGCGGGGGCCAGGCTGATCGCCGTCCCGGGGTGGCCGTGGCCCGCCGCCTCCACCGCGTCGATGGCCAGGCCCTTGGCGACGTCGACCGCACGCCGGTCGGCGTGCGTCCACTCCGGGATCTCGAAGGGATCCGGCGCGGTCAGTTGAGCGGTCATGGTTCCTCTCTCGGCTGAGCAGTGCTGAGCAGTGGCGGGAGTCGGCGTCAGGCGACGCGGGTGGTGGGGCCGGCGGCCGGACGAGGCGTGCCGCGTGCGGGGGTGAGCAGCACCGCGGCGTGGGCGACCGAGTCGAGCGTGGTGTGCCGGTGCCAGTCGCCGTACGAGGCCGGGTGGCCGTGCGCCGCACCGGCCGGGGCGGGCAGCGGCGGTTCTGGTTCCGGCAGCCGCACCAGGCGCAGGAGGTGCGCGGTGGAATGGCCGGTCAGGTTGGTCAGCCAGTACCCGCCCCGGGCCGGGTGGTGCGGGTCCTGCTCGGCCAGGAGCACCGTCCTGGCCTTGCGCGTCCCGGGGACGGGCAGGGTGCGGCAGTCGAGCCGGACGAACGCGCGCCCCGCCGGGCTGCCGTCGCGGCGGGCGAGCGAGAGCACCGAGCCGCCCCGGTCCGCCGCCTCGGCGGCGGCCTGCCGGGCGGTGACGAAACCGTCGGAGACGGGTCCGTCCGCCACGGGCCGGCCGGGGTTGACGAACTGGGAGCCGGAGACGCGCAGCACGTAGGGCAGCCCGCCCGCGCGCAGCGCCTTGAGCACGCCGGGCACGTGGGCGCGGCGGGCGTCCAGGAGCAGCGGGACGAGCCCGGGGGGCCGCAGGCCCACGGCCATGTCGATGCCCTGGGTCACGCTGCCGCCCGAGGGGGCGTCGTCGGGGACGCCCGCCCGCTGCCGGGGCCCGGGTTCGAGCCAGCGGGGCGTCAGCATCAGGCGCCGGTCCACGGGGACGCTGCCCCGCGCGGTCACCAGCCACAGGCCGACGACCCGCCGGCCGGCCATCCGGCGGCCGGTGCGCGGATCGGTGAACTCCTCGGCGCCGACGTCCCGTACGTCGGCGCACGGCACGACGACCGCGCGCGCGGCGAGGGCGAGGGGACGGGCCTCCCCGTACACGGCGTCGGCGAGGGCGCGGCGCACGGGCATCCAGTCCCAGTCGTGCCGGGCGGGCTCGGGCTCCCGGCCCGCTGCGCGCTCCGCGATGTGGCGCAGCGCGTCCCGGCGGGCCCGCGGGGGCAGGCCCTCAAGGACCCGCTCGGCGAGCGGACGCGGGAGCGGGCCGCGCCGCGGGGGCCGGGCGGGGCGCAACGGGGTCGCGCGGGCGCCGATCACCGCCGGCCCGCCTTCGCGAACGCCGCTTCCGGCGGCGCCCCGTCGGGGACGAGCCCGACGCGCGGCACCGACTCGCCCAGCGGGAGCGGGAGTTGACCGCCGGTGTGGCCGGCGTCGAGGACGAGGCCGTGGGGCCGGTGGTGGCGCGGCGTGACCGGCCGGACGGGCCCTGGTGCGGTGCTCATCGGACGACCAAGTGG
Source organism: Streptomyces sp. NPDC006691 (assembly GCF_042869955.1). NCBI lineage: Bacteria > Bacillati > Actinomycetota > Actinomycetes > Kitasatosporales > Streptomycetaceae > Streptomyces > Streptomyces sp. NPDC006691. The sequence continues at coordinate 572,090 of NZ_JBIAGW010000001.1, read as the reverse complement.
GAGAGGTAGGCGGCGTGGTTGCGCGCCGTCTCGGCGAGGCTGTCGCCGCCGAACTTCTCCAGCGCCGCCTCGGCGAGGACCAGCGCGGTCATGGCCTCGGCGACCACCCCGGCCGCGGGCACCGCGCACACGTCGGAGCGCTGGTGGTGGGCGGCGGCCGGCGCGCCGGTGGCCAGGTCCACGGTGGCCAGGGCGTGCGGCACGGTGGCGATCGGCTTCATCGCGGCCCGCACCCGCAGCAGTTCCCCGGTGGTGATGCCGCCCTCTACTCCGCCCGCGTGCCCGGTGCGCCGGCGCAGTCCGCCCTCGCCGGGCAGGATCTCGTCGTGGGCCGCCGAGCCCGGCACCCGGGCCAGCCCGAACCCCGCGCCGAACTCCACGCCCTTGATGGCCTGGATGCCCATGAGGGCTCCGGCGAGCCGGGAGTCGAGGCGCCGGTCCCAGTGCACATGGCTGCCGAGGCCCGGCGGCAGACCGTACGCCAGCACCTCCACCACCCCGCCGAGCGTGTCGCCGTCGGCGTGGGCCCGCTCGATGCGCTCCACCATGGCGGCCGAGCCGGCCGGGTCGAAGCAGCGCACGGGGTCGGCGTCCAGGCACTGCACGTCGTCCGGCCCGGGCAGCGCGGTGCCGGCGCCGGCGACGCCGCCCAACTCCACGACGTGGCTGACGAGTTCGATGCCGTAGGCCTGCGCGAGGAAGGCGCGGGCGACCTCGCCCAGGGCGACCCGGGCGGCGGTCTCCCGGGCACTGGCCCGCTCCAGGACCGGCCGGGCGTCGGTGAAGCCGTACTTCTGCATGCCGGCCAGATCGGCGTGGCCGGGGCGCGGCCGGGTCAGCGGCGCGTTGCGGGCCAGGCCCGCGAGCGTCGCCCCGTCGACCGGGTCGGCGGCCATCACCGTCTGCCACTTGGGCCACTCGGTGTTGCCCACCTGGACGGCCACGGGGCCGCCCTGGGTGCGGCCGTGCCGCACTCCGCCGAGGAAGCTCACCTCGTCGCGCTCGAACTTCATGCGGGCCCCGCGGCCGTGCCCGAGGCGGCGCCGGGCAAGGGCGTCCGCCACCCGCTCGGTGGTGATCTCCACCCCGGCGGGCAGTCCTTCGAGGACGGCGGTCAGGGCCGGTCCGTGCGATTCACCGGCGGTGAGCCATCGCAGCGTGGTCAATGCGTTTCCTTCGTCAGGGGCCGTACGGCCGGTGGCGGTCAGGCCGCGGTCGCGGCGGTTTCCGGATCGGGGGCGGGGACCGGTGCGGTCGACCGGTCACCCAGGACGGCGGGTACGCGCTGGACGTTCCAGCCGTCCGCCCGGAGCCGCTGGGCCAGGTGCGTGGCGGACGTGGCCGTGACGGCCAGCTCGACCAGACCGCTCGGCGAGCCGGGCGAGTGGTCGATGCTCATGTCCTCGATGTTCACGCCGAGTTCGGAGGTGGCGGCGAGGAGCCGGGCGAGCTCGCCCGGCTGGTCACCGATCAGCACCCGCACCGGGGCGCAGACGGGCAGGACGTCGCTGTGCTTGCCCGGGAGGCCGGCCCGGCCCTCGACGCCCCGGGCCAGCAGCCCGGACACCAGCCGGTCGCCGAGCGCGCGGTCGGCCGGGTCGGCCGAGGTCAGGGCGCGCAGCGCGACGACCGTGGTGGACAGGTCGTCGGCCAGCTCGGCGAGCACGTCGGCGACGGCCGCCGCGTTCGCCGCCAGGATGTCGGTCCACAGCCGGGGGTCCCCGCCCGCGATGCGGACGACGTCCCGCAGGCCCTGCCCGGCGAGACGGGAGGCGTCGTCCTCGATGCCGATCAGCCGGGCCGCCATCAGCGCGGCCACCACGTGCGGGGCGTGCGAGACCACCGCAACGGCCCGGTCGTGCGCGGGGGCCTCCATCAGGACGGGGGTCGCCCCGCACAGGGCGACCAGCTCCAGCGCGCGATTGAGCGTCTCCCGGTTCGTGGCCGGGCAGGGCGTGAGCACCCAGGGCCGGTCCTCGAAGAGGGTGGCGCAGGCGGCCAGCGGCCCGGAGCGCTCCCGGCCCGCCATCGGATGGCCGCCGATGAACCGGGCCGGATCGGCCCCGCAGGCGACGACCTCGGCCTGCGGGCCCGCCTGGACGCTGGAGACGTCGGTGTAGCTGCGGGCCAGCCCGCAGGCCTGCTTGTCCGCGAGCACCCTGCCGACGCGCCCGGGGGGCACGGCGAGGACGGCCAGGTCGACCGTCCCGTCCGGCATCCGGCACACACCCGCGCCCAGCGACTCCGCGGTGCGGGCCGCGGACTCGTCGGCGTCCAGCAGGTGCACCCGGACGCCCCGGCGGGTGAGGGCGAGCGCGACGGACGTGCCGATGAGCCCGGTACCGACCACGGCGGCGGTACGGATCACGCGGCTGCCCCGGCCGCCAGCGGCGCCAGGTCACGGCGCAGCGCCGCGGCACCGCCGAGGTAGACGTGCCGGATCTCGGACTTCGCGCGCACCGTGTCCACGTGCAGCAGGAGCCGTACGGTCCGGGGCAGCGCGCCCTGGATGTCGAGTTCCTGGGCGCACATCAACGGGACGTCGGACAGGCCGAGTTCGCGTACCGCGACCGCGGGGAACCCGCACCGCAGGTCCGGGGTCGAGGTGAAGATGACGCTGATCAGGCTCTCCCGGTCCAGGCCGTTCGCGTCGAGTACCTCCTGGAACAGCTCCTTCACCGCGTCCAGAAGCAGCATCTTGTCGTCCCGCTCCAGCTGGATCGCGCCGCGCACCGCTCGTACCGCCACTGTGCTCTCCTCCTTGCTGTTGTCGCCGCTCGTTCGCTGGGTGGGTCAGGCCGCGGCCGGGACGGCCGGTTCGAGCAGCTCGTCGAGCGGCAGGTTCCGCTCGCGGTACAACTCCGCCACCTGGAAGGCGAGGTCGAGCGACTGGAGGCGGTTCAGACGGGGGTCGCAGGCCGTCTCGTAGCGCCGGTGCAGATGGTCGACGAGGATCGCGTCGCCGCCGCCCACGCACTCCGTGACGTTGTCGCCGGTCAGCTCGATGTGGATGCCGCCGGGGTGGGTGGCGAGCGAGCGGTGCACCTCGAAGAAGCCCTTGACCTCGTCCAGGACGTCGTCGAAGCGGCGCGTCTTGTGGCCGGACGTCGCCTCGAAGGTGTTGCCGTGCATCGGGTCGCAGATCCAGGCCACCGTGGCGCCCGCGTCGGTGACGGCCTCCACCAGGCCGGGCAGTACGTCACGGACCTTGTCCCGGCCCATGCGCGTGATGAAGGTCAGCCGGCCCGGCTCGTTGTTCGGGTTGAGCCGCTCGACCAGGGCCAGGGCCTCCTGCGCGGTGGTGCTCGGACCCAGCTTCACCCCGACCGGGTTGCGGACCGAGGCGGCGAACTCGACGTGTGCGCCGTCCAGTTGACGGGTGCGCTCACCGATCCAGATCATGTGGCCCGAGGTGTCGTACGGCAGCCCGGTGCGCTCGTCGGTGCGGGTCAGGGCCGCTTCGTAGTCCAGGAGCAGCGCCTCGTGGCTGGAGAAGACGTCGGCGGAGTGGAACTCGGCCGGGTCGGCGCCGCACGCGGCGAGGAAGGCCAGCGCGTTGTCGATCTCCTTGGCGATGCTCTCGTAGCGCTCGCCGACGGGGGACTTGGCGACGAAGTCCTGGTTCCACTCGTGCACCTGGCGCAGGTCCGCGTAGCCGCCGGTGGTGAAGGCGCGGATCAGGTTCAGGGTCGCGGCGGAGGCGTGGTACATCCGCTTCAGCCGCTCCGGGTCCGGGGTGCGTGCCGCCCGGGTGAAGTCGAGTGCGTTGACGGCGTCCCCGCGGTAGACGGGCAGTTCGACGCCGTCGCGCACCTCGACCGGCTTGGAGCGCGGCTTGGAGTACTGGCCGGCGATCCGGCCGATCTTGACCACGGGGACCGAGGTCGCGTACGTCAGGACGGCCGACATCTGCAACAGGGTCTTGACCTTGTCGCGCACCTGCTCGGCGGAGACGCCGTCGAAGGTCTCGGCGCAGTCGCCGCCCTGGAGGACGAAGGCCTCGCCCCGGGCCACGGCGGCGAGCCGCCCGCGCAGCTGGTCGCACTCGCCGGCGAAGACCAGCGGGGGGAAGGCGGTGAGCTCGTCGGTGACGGACCGCAGTGCCTGCCGGTCCGGCCAGTCGGGCTGCTGGGCGGCCGGCAGCCGCCGCCAGGTGTCCGGTTCCGTGACGGTCTGGGCAAGGTTCATGGTGGGCTGTGCCTCCATCTGTGTCGGCGTCGGCGGGCGTACGGGACGGGGTTCGGGGGAGGGCTACTCCTCCAGCAGATCCGGCTGTTCACGGACGATCTCGTCCCACAGCAGCTGGAAGCTGAACCAGCCCAGCTGCTCGTCGCCGAACCCGTCCCCGGCGGCCAGGGCCTGCTCGTGGGTGAAGGTCTGGGGGGTGCCGGCGGCCTGGGCGAGCAGCTGGACCTGGGCGCAGCTGTCGTAGGTGAAGAACCAGTGGACGGCCTCGTCGAGGGTGCCCCCGACGGTGATCAGGCCGTGGTGGCGCAGCAGGATCGCCCGGTTGTCCCCGAGCTTCACGGCGATGTCCCGGCCTTGCTCCACGGTGGTGGAGGGGCCCTCGTAGTCGCCGTACAGGACCTGCTTGCCGTAGAACGCGGCGGATTCCTGGTCGATCGGCTCCAGGAGCCGGCCGAGCGCGCCGAGGGCCCGGGAGTGCGCGGTGTGACCGTGGGCCGCGGCCTCCGCGTGGGGGTTCAGCTCGTGGATGGCGGAGTGGATGACGAACGCGCTGGGATTGACCCGGTGCGTGCCGTGCACCACGTGTCCGGCGGAGTCCACGCAGATCAGGTCGGCGACCCGGACGTGCTTGAAGGAGACGCCGAAGGGGTTGACCCAGAAGCGGTCGGCGAACTCCGGGTCGCGCACGGATATATGGCCGGAAATCCCCTCACCGAAGCCGTACTTGCCGAACAGGCGCAGCGCGGCGGCCAGGCGCTGTTTGCGGTGGCGCCGGGCGTCTTCGTAGGTGGCGAACTCCGGCTCCCCGGGGATGGGCAGACCGGTGTGGGTGTCGGCCAGGAACTCGGGCCGGGGTGCGGCGACGGCGGTCGTGGGCGTCATGGGATACGGCCTTCCTGCCCCGTGCGGGCATGGCTCGGAGGGTGGATGCGGTCCGGGGTCAGGCGGCGAGGGCCTGGCGGTCGGCGCGGGCCGCCTCGACGGTGGCGGCGTGCTCCCGGACCGCGGCGACGATGTCGACGCTGCGGTCGACCAGGGAGGGGATGCCGAAGGTGAAGAAGAGCGAACCGGCGGCGATGTTGCCGAGGCCGTACAGCCGCGGGTCGGGGCGGTCGTTGACGGTGAGCCGGCTGGTGGCGCGCGCCAGGTGCAGACCGCCGTGCGGGTGCCGGCTGGCGGCCCGGGCCCGGATCAGGGAGGTGGCCAGCGGCAGGGCGCTGGTGGGGATGCGTCCCTCGGAGGCGTTGACCGCGCTGATCACCTTGTCGGCGTGGAACTCCGTGCCGTCGGCGGCGATCACGTCGAAGCCCGCCCCCTCGGCGGCGGCTATGTCCTGGAGACCGGAGAGCATCCGCAGCTGGCCGTTGTCGACGAGTTCGAGCAGCACGCTCGCACTGGCCGGCGGCATCGGGCAGCACAGGCTCATGATGGTGCGGTAGTGGGCGCGCAGGATCTGCACCTTCTCCTGTTCGCGCAGCGTGGGCCACACGTCGGGGCCGGTCTCCGGCACCGCCCGCTGGAGGATGCGCAGACCCAGGTGCGGCGAGTCGACGTCGTCGATGTGGCGGCGCAGCCGGTCGACCGGGTCCTCCAGGTCCACCCGGAGCATCTCGCCGACGACGGCGTCGAGATCGGCGCCCGCGTCGCGGAACTCGGCGCGCAGCACGCCGGCGATGTCCTCGATGGCCAGCTCGCCCCGGTCCTCGGCCAGGGCCTTCATCCGGTCCGGCGTCAGATGCCGCAGCTCGAACGAGACGGGCCGCTGGCGCACTCCCGGCAGCACGCCGCGCCGCGACAGCAGGCTGATGGGGCCGCGGTGCCCCCGGGCCGCCAGGGTGAGCACGATGTCGACGGAGGTCAGGCCGCTGCCGATGACGGCGACGTGGTCGTTCTCCCCGACGCTCTCCAGGGTCGCGGACAGCGGGTAGGGGTCGCCCACGAATCCGGGGGTGCCGGAGAGCCCGTAGACGTCCTTGGGGCTGTCGCCGCCGACCGCGAGCACCACGTAGTCGAAGGCGCGCGCCCGGCCGTGCCCGGTGCGCAGCAGCACCTGGTGGGGCTGTCGGCTCGCCGTGGTCACGGCCTCGCCGATGATGTCCACCTTCCAGCCCTTGCGCCGCAGTTCACCCAGCGCGGTGTAGGCGGACTGCTCCAGGTAGTCGCCGTAGACGGGCCGCGGCGCGAACCGGGCGCCGGAGTGCCGGTCGATGCCCTGCTTGACGCCGACGACCCGGTCCCGGGTCTCCAGCCAGCGCTCGAAGTGCCCGGGGTCGTGGGCGCGCACCGACATGTCGTCCGGTGTCGCGTTGACCTTGAGCGTCTCGGTGTCGACCTGGTAGGCACGGCCGCGCCACAGGTGCGGCGAGGGTTCGAAGACGGTGAGCGTGCCCGGCTCGACCTCGGCCTGGGCGAGGGCGTCGATCAGGCAGACGGCGGAGGCGCCGCCGCCGACGACACCGAGCGAGAATCCACGGGGCATGTGTTCAGTCACCTATCACTGTGCGCAAGGCGTGGGACGGCGGGCCGGCTGGGGCCGGCCGCCTCGTGCGCCTTCCTTGTCTGCTGCGGGACGGGTAAGCGGTCAGCGCTGCGGCTCGAAGCGGTGGAAGCCGCCCTGGAGGAAGATCAGCGGAGCCGGGGAGTCGTGGACGCCGAGGCCGAGCACCTCGCCGATGACCATCACGTGGTCGCCGACGACCAGGTGGTCCCGGTAACGGCACTCCATCCAGCCCGAGGCCCCGAACAGCAGGGCGCCCGTGAGGTGGCCGGCCTCGGACGGCAGGGTCCGCAGCGCCGCCTCGCGCTCCTGCCGGGGGCGGGCGAAACGCCGGGCGGTGTGCTCGGAGTCGGCGTCCAGGATGGAGATCCCCCACTGCTGAGTCCCCATCAGCTTGGCCAGGAAGCCCGAGTCGCTGCGGAAGCTCAGGGAGATCAGGGGAGGGGTGAGGGAGACCGAGGTCAGGGAGTTGACGGTGATCGCGTCGTGCACCCGGTCGCCGTCGCACTCCTCGTAGGTGCTGACGACACAGACCCCCGTGGCGAAGTGACGCATCACGTCACGCAGGTCGCTCGACGCTTCGGCGGCACTGGCCTCGTGGTCCACTGCTGGGACGTGACCCATGGTTGGTCCTCTCCGGGACGGGAAGGTGCGGCAGGGACTGCGCGGTCCGCCCGGGAGAACAGCGGTGCTGCCCGGCGGACGACGGTCTTCGCTGGAACCGGCTGTCCCACCGAGGGGAACGGTTCGATGACCAACACCTTAGGAAGCCCCACGCGTCGCGAGTTGCTGTGCAGCGCACGGCGACTAGCTCAAATACGCGCCCTCGTCGCAGAGTTGGGCGGCCGGCCCGCGCCGGGGCCGGCCGCCGGGGGCGTTCAGACGCGCTGGGGGCGGTGCCGGTGGCGCAGGGTCCGGGAGGCGTAGGCGCTCCGCACGTCCTGGTGCGCCTCCTCCAGGAGCCGGATGACGCGGCGGGCGTGCGGCAGCAGCCGCTCACCCGCGGGGGTCAGCGCGATCCGGCGTCCGCCGCGGTCGAAGAGCGGCACGCCGAAGGACGCTTCCAGGCTGCGGATCTGCGCGGTGATGCTCGACTGCGCATAGTTGAGGTTCTTCGCGGCCCGGGTGAAGCTCAGTTCGTCCGCCACCTCGCAGAATGCGCGCAAGTGCTGCAACTGCACGGCCATCCTCTTCGGGTCGATGGTTCCTGTCTCGCGGATGGCTTGCCGGACGACGCTGTCCCCACCCCGATGCCCTGGCCAAAAACATACCAGCGATCCGGTTATTGGACGACTGGGTTGCGCCCGCCGTACGGGCGCCCGGACCGGGCTCGCCGTACGAGGAAGCCCGCGGCCCCCGCTCCGGCGGGAGCGAGGACCGCGGGCACCGGTACCGCGTTCAGTCGGACATGGCCACCGGGGACATCAGATCCCGCGCGATCTGAGGCAGCGCGCGGTCGATCAGCGCACTCGCGCGCACCTCGCCGTCGGCGGTGCGGGGGATGGCGTCCACGGCCACGACGTGTCCGAACAGCCAGGGCAGGCAGCGCTCGCAGGCCGCGAGGACGGCACGGCGTCCGCTCGCCTCCTGCTCGCCGGCGACCGGGATGAAGGCCACCACCACCGTCTCGCCCAGGTCGGGCAGGCGGGTGTGGACGACGGCGCAGTCGCGCACGCAGGGCAGTTCGAGCAGTTCCCGCTCCAGCGCGGCGAACCCCTCGTCGAAACCGGTCTGTTCGTCCGCTTCGAACCGGTCGTGGGCGTACAGCTCGTCGAGGGCGGTGCTCATGAGGACATCTCCTGGTGCATGGACTGTTCCAACTGGAGGTTCAGGGCGATGATCGGGACGACCGAGTCGAGGAGCTCGGTCTCCCTGATCCGGCCCGTCGGGCTGTACGGGATGTCGTCGACGGCCAGGACGTGGGTCGCCAGGGACGGCAGCCGGCGGGCGCAGGTGGCGGTCAGGGCCTTCACCCCGGTCGCCTCGCGGCCCACCGCGACCGCGACGAACGGCACCACCAGGCTGTCCCCGAGCTCGGGGTGGTTGACCCGCATCACCGCGGTGTCGCGCAGGCACGGCAGGTTGAGCAGGTCGGCCTCCAGGCGCAGCAGCGCCGCGTCCACCGCCGTGTCCCGCTCCAGCAGCGGCGCCCCGCCGGCCCGGCCGGTCACCACCAGACGGCTCTGCTCGTCCAGGTGCCCGAGTTCGTCGGTGACGAGGAAGCGCTGTTCACCCTGGCCGACGTCGAGGGCGAGGAAGCGCCGCGGACCGTCGTCGTCCAGGTAGCCGTCCATCACCCGGGGCCCGGCCACGGCCACGCGCCCGGTGACGCCGGGGGCGGCGGCGTCGTCGTCCTCGGTCAGGACGACGACGGTGTTGCCCAGCGTGGGACGTGCCGAGCGCATCGGCACGACCAGCGACTCCTCCGGGGTCATGATGCCGGTCAGGCCGGTCTCCGGGGAGCAGTGCGCCAGGTGGAGCGCTGGGCCCAGGCGCTCCCAGGCGGCGTTCACCACCCAACGGCCCACGTGCCGGCCGGGCGTGACCAGGCAGCGCAGCCGTCCGGTGTCGGCGAGGCCCGCCGAATCCGGGTGGGCGAGCAGCTCGGACAGCGTCGTGGGGGCGATGACGCCGGTGGTCGCCCGGGCCGTGCGCAAGGTGGCCGCCAGGGCGGCCGGGTCCTGTTCGGCGCCGATGACGACGCGGGCGCCCAGCACCAGCATCGCCCGGGTCAGGTCCTGCGCGGTCTGCTGCCACAGCGGCGCCGCGACCAGGTGGACATCGGTGGAGTCGAAGCCGAACTCGTCGACCAGGTCGATCAGTTGACGCTGCTCTCCGGGGGTGCGCCGGACCGCGACCCGCGTGTGGCCGTGGTCCGGCGCCACGGCGAAGGACTCGTAGGGCCGGGCCGCGGGCAGCTCGGCGGGCGGCGGGGTGCCGAGCAGATCGGGGAGGCCGACCAGGCACGGCCCGGTGCGCTGGCCCGGGGTGCGCTCGGTCACCGGGCCGTCGAGCAGGATGTGCAGGGCCTGGGAGCCGGCCGGCCACAGGCACCGGTCGAGGACCGGGCGGTGGGCGCCGCTGGTGAACACCAGCGAGGGTTCGAGCCGGTCCAGGACGTGGGTGAGCCGATCGGTGTCCGCGGCCGGGTCGAGACCCGTGCAGGAGACCCCGAGGGTGGCGCAGGCGGCCATCACGACCACCAGCTCCCAGCCCCCGTCCGCCAGGAAGACCGCGCGGACGGGCCCCTGCCGCGGGATCCGCCCGGCGAGCCCGGCCGCCACCCGCTCCACGGCCTCGGCGAACTCCTGCCAGGTGAGCCGCTTCTCCCCGTCGGTGAGCGCGACTCCCCCGGGGCAGCCGGCGGCGTGCCGGCGGATGTCATCAAGGTTGATCATGTGGCTACTCCATGGTCGGTGCACCCGCGTTGTCGGCCGAGACGCTGTTCCCGATCGATCCCGGGAGGCGTCCGTCACCCGCAGAGGTCCTGTCGATAAAACAATCTCCAGCGTTGGTTTCCAACCGGTATCGGAAACTGCGATCCCTGAACCCACCGGACGGCGGCCCGGGGCGGACGCGCGTGCACACTGCCGACAGGCCCTCCACGCGACCACCCGTGGGTGTCCCGACCGAAGAACGGTGTCCGCCTTGAACTCCCCGCCCCCTGCTCCCCTCCCCGCCCCCCACCCCCGCTGCGCGGTCCTCGGATCCCCCGTCGCGCACTCGCTCTCACCGGTGCTGCACCGGGCCGCGTACGACGCGCTCGGCCTCGACTGGCGCTATACGGCGATCGACTGCCGAGCCGAGCAACTACCGCGCCTGGTCGGGGAGTTAGACGACTCCTGGGTCGGTCTTTCGCTGACCATGCCGCTCAAGTACGCGGCGCTCGACCTCGCCGAGGCGGTCTCCGAGCAGGCGGCCGTCACCGGCGCCGTCAACACGCTCGTCCGCGCGAACGGCCTTTGGGAGGGCGCCAACACGGACGTCGCCGGACTCGTCGCCGCGCTGGAACACCTCGCGCCCCCGCGGGTGGACGGCGCGCTGCTGCTCGGCGCGGGGGCCACCTCGTGCTCCGCCCTGGCGGCGCTGTACGCGCTCGGTGCGCGGAACGTGGACGCGGCGGTGCGCGAACCGGCCCGCGCCGCCCGGCTGCGCGAGGTGGCGGCCCGCCTCGGCCTGGACCTGCGCGTGCACGCCCTGGACCGGGCCGGACGGCTCGCCGCGGGCGCCGCCCTCACGGTCTCCACCCTCCCCCCGGGCGCGGCCGACGCGCTCGCCCGCGACCTCGCCCGCCCGGGCGCCGCGCTGCTCGACGTGGTCTACGGCGTGGCGCCGACGCCGCTGGTGGCCGCCGTGACCGCGCGGGGCGGCCGGGCCGTGGACGGACTGCCGATGCTGATCGGTCAGGCGGCCGTGCAGGTCGCGATGATGACCGGCCGCACCGAGCGGGTGACCGGAGCCATGCGACGGGCCGCCGCCGCGGAACGCGCCCGACGTGCAGGTGTCGGCCTCGCCAACTCCCCTGTCGTAAAAGGGAGTTCAACGGTGGGCGGCGCGAGGTGAGCGCCTTGCGCCCGTCGTGCCGACCGGCCGGCTCGGATCACTTCCGGGACCGGGGGACGGACGCCCGGCGCGGCGGCCGGCTCGGCGCCGCCGGCTCGGCGTTCCCCGCGTCCGCGTTCCCCGCGTCGGCGTTGCCCGGGTCGGTGGGCGGCGGGTCGGTGGGCGGCGGGTTCTCCAGGACCTCCCGGTGCACATCGCGACCGCGATCCGGTGACAGGTCGAGCGACAGCAGCAGAGGCGGCGCCACGACGGACGGGATGATGTGCCGAAGGAGCCAGCTCACCTTCTCGGTGAGGTCCGAGTAACCGACCGCCTGGGACATCGACTGCACGCCCGCGAAGCAGCCGACGAAGGTGGCGGCGGTCTCCGAGGTGACCACATGGGGGAGCAGCTCGCCCCGCGCCCGGGCCTCGTCCAGGAGGTCGAGGGCGACCTCGCTCCACCGGATGAACGGGCCCCCGCGGTCCAGCTCCTGGGCCTTGCGGTCCATCGAGAGCCGCACGGCGCCGCGCACGAGCGGGTCCGTCATGATGCGGTGGGCGTGCAGCATCGCCACGTCGACCAGCTCCTGGACCTTGTACGCCCGTCGCGGCACCTTCAGGGTGTAGTCCTGCTCCGACAGCACTCCCAGGGCCAGGTCCTCCTTGGACTGGAAGTGGAAGTAGAGCGCTCCCTTGGTCACGCCCGCGGTGGCGAAGATCTCGGAAATGGTGGCGGCTTCGAACCCCCGCTTCTCGAAGACCGACGCAGCGGCTTCCAGGATGACCCTGCGCGTGCGGATGGCGCGGTCCTGCACTGCCATGCCTCCTCCTGTTGAAAATTGGATCTTGAATCCTGCGACGACTGTGTGCATCATTCTAAAAAAACCAGTGCGCCTGTATTTTTTCGTGGCGGGGAGCCGCACGGGCGCATAAGGACTTGGGGGGCATCATGTCCGATGCGGCACAGTGCACCATCAGCGAACAACGCGAGGAAACGGGGCGCCCCGGCGTGCCCCTGGCCTTCGTGCACCGGGCCAGGGGTGAGGACGCCTTCGTCACCGACTGGCAGCGTACGGCGGCCGAGGGGTCGTTCGCGGTCAGCGGCCGCTGGCCCGGAGCGCACCCTTTCACCCCATCCGTCGATCTCACCTACGACCCGCTCCTGGTCGCCGAGACCATGCGTCAGGCAGGCATCCTGATCGTCCACGCCGCTTACGCCCTGCCGCTCGAATATCGTTTCCTGCTCAGCAAGTTGAGCTACTCCTGTGTGCCCGAACTGCTGAGGGTGGACGCCTGGCCCGCCGATGTCGACATCCTCGTGCGGTGCTCCGACATCGTCTGGCGCGGGCTGCGTCCCCGGTCCATGAAGGTTGCCATGACCGTGCGCCGCGGGGGGAACGTGGTGGCGCGGGGGGACGTGGACGCGGAGTTCATCAACCCCGGCACCTACGTCCGGCTGCGCGGTGACCGCGCGGTCCCGCGCTCCTGGGTCTCCCCCGCCGCCCCGGTCAGTCCGCTGCTGGCCGGGCGCACCCGGGCCGACGACGTCCTGATAGCGCCGACGCCGGACCCCTGCCAGTGGCTGTTGCGGGTCGACACCGCGCACCCCGTGCTCTTCCAGGGCCGCAAGGACCACGTGCCCGGGATGCTGCTGCTTGAGGCGGCCCGGCAGGCCGCGTCCGCGCTGCGGTCGCCGGCACCCTTCGTGCCGGCCGGGGGCGAGATCACCTTCCAGCGCTACGCGGAGTTCGACGTCCCGTGCCTGATGCGCGCCGAGCGTCAGGCCACCGATGGCGGCATTCGTGTCAGCGGAGAACAAAACGGAGCACCGGTTTTTTCCGCGATGCTTCACGACCGGGTGCTCCTCGACCCGTCGGCCGACGCGGGCGTGCTCGTGGGCACCGGCGGGCGGTCGATGTGATCCTCGTCGGGGGAGCGACCGGAACGATCGGCCGGGTCGTGGCCCGGCGGCTGGCGGCCGAGCACCCGGTGCGCCTGCTGACCCGCAGCCCCGAGCGCATCACCGTCACCGCGCCGCACACCGAGGTGGTGCGGGGGGACTACGCCGACGAGACCTCCCTGCGCCGGGCCCTGCGCGGGGTGCGAGCAGCCTTCCTCGTCACCCTTCCGTCGGGCGAGGGGGACGACGCGCGGTTCCTCGCCGCGGCCGCAGCCGCCGGCGTCGAGCGGGTGGTCAAGCTCTCGGCCGCCGCCGTCGAGGACCCCGCGGCCCAGGACCCCATCACCCGCCACCAGCGGGAGAACGAGCGGATCCTGCGTTCCTCGGGGTGCGAGTGGACGATCCTGCGGCCGCGCTCGTTCATGTCCAACACGCTGTCCTGGCGCACGTCCATCCAGGAGGCCGGCGTCGTGCGGGCCTTGTACGGAACGTCCGTCAACGCCTGTGTGGACCCGCGGGACGTGGCCGAGACGGCGGTCCACGCGCTGACCGGGCCGGGGCACGCGCACCGGACGTACACGCTGACCGGACCGACCGCGATCACGGCCGTGGAGCAGACGGCGACGCTGGCACGGGTACTCGAACTGCCGCTCCGATACGAGGAGTTGGACGTCGACGCGGCCCGGGACGCGCTGTCGCTGCGCTATCCGGCGCCGATCGTGCGGGCACTCCTGGACAGCGCGGCACGGCAGCGGGACGGTGCCAAGGCCCAGGTCCGCGACACCGTACGGGAGATCACCGGGCGCGCGCCCCGCTCCTACGAGGGGTGGGCCGCCGACCACCGGAGCGCCTTCACGCGGTCCGCCGCCGCCCCTCGGCCGGCCCGGTGAGCGGCGTCCGCCGGGGCCGGCCGGCCGCCTCGACGGACTCCGTCGCCTCGTCCGGGTCGTGGGAGTCCTCGGGGCCGACGGCCGCGGGCAGCGGCACCGGCTTGGGCCGGGCATGGGGGCTGCCGGCCGGCATGAGCTCCTCCAGCACGTCCTCGGTGGCGATCTGAGGCAGCATCAGACGCCAGAACGCGGTGAGGGTCGGCGGGGAGAGCCACTCGCTGTTCCGCCGGCCCAACGCCTCGATTCCGGTGGTGGCCGCCACGATCGTGGCGGCCAGTTCCTGCTGGTCCACCGTCCGGGCGAGCGAACCCTGGTCGGCGGCCTCCGCGATCAGCTGCTGGACACAGCCCTGCCACTCCTGGAGCAGGTCCAGGCTGGTGCGGTCCTTCGCCGCGTAGCTCAGCTGCAGACCGGCGCGTGCCACCACATCGCGCATCAGCCGGTCGGCGAGCGTGTGGGATATGTCGGTCAGCCGCTGAAGTGCCTGCTCGTGGCGGCCGGTGGCCCGGGCGACGCGCCGCAGCGTGGCGACCGCCTCGTTCTCCACGGCCTCGGCCACCGCGGCCTTGGTCTTGAAGTGGAAGTTCAGCGCGCCGACGCTGACCCCGGCCCCGGTGCTGATGTCCGAGAGCCGCGCCTGGTCGTAGCCGTGGCGCTCGAAGGTCTCTGATGCAGCCTGAAGGAGCGCCCGCCGAGTCCGCACGGCACGTTCCTGTTTCATGGAGGGCTCCAGTTGATGGGGGTGGGCACGACCTGGGGGAGGCCGGTGGCCTCGTGGCGCGACACGGACTTCCCCGGCGGCCGTCTTCACGATCATAAAACCAGCGCAAAGGTCTGTATTGGCGTACGGGCCCGCAGTGATCGCTCTTGGCTGATTCACGTCCCTCCCCCGATGCGCGTGCGCGAACCAGGCACAGTGCGTGCGCGATCCAGAAAGAAACGCCTCCGCATGTTCTCTAGCGTCGCCACCGACCAGCCGATCAGGCCCGGAGACGAGGGAACCCCGAGGTGCTTTCATGACCGTGCTCAGCTCTGCCACCACCGGACAGGACGTCCTTGACCTGGCGGCTCGGGCGGCCGGAGCCGACCGCGTGGTTCCGTCCCCCTCCGTCGGCCCCGAAGCGTCCGCGGCCACCAACCTGGGCCCGAACGCGAGCCTCTTCCGCTCCCGCGAGATACGCGGTCTCCTGCGACCGCGTACGGCGGACGAGGTCCGCAGGATTGTCGAGATCCACGGCGAGTCCGCCGGATCCGGTTCGCTGCACGCCTACAGCACCGGCGGCAACTGGGGCCTCGGCTCCCGTGAGCCGGCCCGCGACGGGGCCGTGGTGCTGGATCTGAGCGGCCTGGACCGGATCCGCGAGCTCAACACCGACGAGGGCTGGGCGGTCGTCGAACCCGGCGTCACCCAGGCGCAGTTGGCCGAGGCGCTGCGCGACACCGACCGCATGATCAACGTCACCGTGTCGTCGGCCCACACCGGTGTGGTCGGCAACGCGCTGGACCGCGGCGTCGGGCTGCGCCACCAGCGCGTCGAGGACCTCGTCGGTCTCGAAGTCGCCCTGCCCAACGGTGAGTTGGTGCACATCGGCTGGTGGCCGCGGCCGGATCGCTCGACGCCGGTCTACCCGTACGGCCTGGGTCCGTCCCTGCTCCAGACCTTCGTCCAGTCCGACCTCGGGATCGTGACGGCGGCGGCCGTCCGGCTGCTTCCGCGCCCCGAGGCGCTGACGGTCGTCCGGCTCGGCTTCGCCCCCGACACGATCGCCGCGGCCCTCGACGAGGTGCGCCGGTGGGTCGCCCAGGGGCTGGCCAGCGGTGTGGTCAAGGCCTACAACCCGGCCGCGGCGCGGGCCTACGGCCACACCGGGGACGATTTCCTGCTCCATGTGTGCGTCGACGGCACCCCCGAGTCCGTCTCCGCGATGACCGGCGTCGTGGTCGCGGCCGCCCATGCGTCGGGCCTGTTCACCGCGGTGTCCACCACCGACGCGACCGACCCCGACGCCCCCAACCACGAGGTCGCCGTCCGCGTCGAGCGCGCCTACGCCGGTGACCCGGACCGCGGCGACGCCCTGTTCGAGGCGAAGATGGGGCGTCCGGCGGGCCGGATCGACCCGGACGGCGGCTTCCTGTTCTTCCTGCCGCTGGTGCCGTTCACCGGCACCGACCTCGCCCGCGCCGTCGAACTCCTCGACCAGGTGCGGGCCGAGACGGGCATCCGCTGTGGTGCCACGCTCAACGCGCTCAACGCGGACGTCGTCGACTGCGTCGTCACGATGAAGTTCGACCGTACCGACGCGGACGAGTCGGCCCGCGCCCACCGGGCCCTGGACCGCGTCCACGAACTCTTCACCGCGCAGGGCTATCTGCCCTACCGCCTGGACATCGAGCACACCCGCTACGCGGACGCGCTCGCCGTCGATCCGGGCGCCCGGGAGCTCGGCCGCCGGATCAAGGCCGCCATCGACCCCAACCAGGCCATCGCGCCCGGCCGTTACGCCTGAGACCGGCCCCGCGGCCCGCATCCCGTAACCCCGCATCCCTCATACCGAACCCCCCGTTCCCGTACCCCGTCACTGTCACCACGCACGCTGGGAGAACGCTGCATGACGATCCTGGACGCCCCCGAGACCTCGGTGGTCCCGCACACGGCCGAGGACATCCTGGCCCGCGCCAAGGCCATCGCCCCGATCCTGCGGGAGAACGCCCAGCGCATCGAGGACAACCGTCAACTGCCGCAGGACATCGTGGAGTTGCTGCGCGGCACCGGTGTCTTCCGGATGGCCGTCCCCACCTCCTGGGGCGGCCCCGCGCTGGACGCCGTCCAGCAGACGGAGGTCATCGAGGCCCTCGCCGTCGGCGACGCCTCCGCCGCCTGGTGCGCCATGATCGGCATGGACACCCCGATCTACGCCGGCTTCCTCGACGAGGCCGTCGCCCGCGAGCTGTTCGACGACCCGGACGTCGTCACGGCGGGCGCGATCATGCCGATGGGCCGGGCGGAGCGGGTGCCCGGCGGCTACCGGGTCAGCGGCCAGTGGTACTTCGGCAGCGGCATCACCCACAGCAGGTGGGTCGTCGGCGGGGTGCTCGTGACCGTCGACGGCGAGCTGGAGACCAACCCCCGCACCGGCGAGGGCCCGCACTGGCGGATCGTGGTGGCGCCGCAGGAGAGGTTCGAGATCCAGGACACCTGGAACACCACCGGCCTGCGCGGCAGCGGCAGCCGTGACTACACGGTGCGGGACCTGTTCGTGCCCGAGGAGCACACCTTCAGCTTCGCCACACCGCGCGTCACCGGCGCGGCGGCCACCTCCGACGCCGTACTGCGCAACATGCCGGGCGTGCCGCTCGGCGTGGCCCGCGCCGCGCTCGACCACGTCCGCGAGATGGCCACCACCCGCTTCGACCGGGCCGCGCAGACGCCCTGGGCCGAGAGCTACCGGGTGCAGACGGTGATCGCCCAGGCCGAGATGGACCTGGGCGCCGCCCGCTACGCGGTCTACGGCTCGCTGCGCGAGCAGTGGGAGCTCCTTGAGGCCGGCGGCCGGCAGACCCCGGACGAGCAGGTGGCCTCCGTGCTCGCCCGGGTGGGCGCCTTCCGCACCGCGCGCGATGTCGTCGCCCGCCTCTTCGACCTGGTGGCGACCCCGGCCGTGTACCGGCCCTCGCCGTTGGACCGCTGGCTGCGCGACCTCAACACGATGTGCCAGCACGTCATCGCCCAGGACCAGGTGATCCAGTCCGCGGGCGCCCATCTGCTGGGCGGCACTCCGCAGAACGCGTACACGGTCGGCAGCGTCGTCTGACCGCCCGCCCGCACCGGCCCCACGCCGGACCCCCACCACCACCGACGAAGGAATTGGGACCAGCCTGATGGCAACCACGACCGAACCCGCGATCGACCTCGACGTCGCATCCGCACGGAAACCGGGCCCCGAGCAGACCGACGGCCGCTGGGGCGGCCGGCTGTGGGGCATGCTGATCGTGCTGTGCGGCGCGATGTTCCTCGACGCGCTGGACAACGCGATGGTCGGCATCGCCGTGCCGCCCATCCAGTCCGACCTCCACATGTCCACGGCGTCCGTGCAGTGGGTCGTCAGCGCCTACGTGCTCGGCTTCGGCGGCTTCCTGCTGCTCGGCGGACGCCTCGCGGACCTGCTGGGCCGCCGCAAGATCCTGCTCTCGGCGGTCGCGGTCTTCGCGCTCGCCTCGCTCGTCGGCGGCATCGCGGACAACGGCGCCCTGGTGATCGCGGCCCGCTTCGTGATGGGCGCGAGCGCCGCCTTCACCGCACCGGCCGGTCTCGCCATCATCATGACGACGTTCCCGGAGGGCGCGGCGCGCAACCGGGCGGTCAGCATCTACACGGCGTGCGGCGCCGCCGGCTTCTCGCTGGGCCTCATCCTCGGCGGTCTGCTCACCGAACTGGGCTGGCGCTGGACCTTCCTGCTCCCGGTCCCCGTCGCCCTCGCGGTCTTCTTCGGCGCCACCGCCCTCGTTCCGCGTGACGCGGCCCGTGCGCCCGGCAGGCGGAGCTACGACGTCGTCGGCGCCGTCACCGTCTCCGCGGCGATGCTGCTGCTCGTCTACACCATCGTCATGGCCCCCACCTTCGGCTGGGCGAGCGCCCGCACCATCGGCCAGTTCGCCGGCACCGCCGTCCTGCTGGCCGTGTTCGTCACCGTCGAGCTCCGGGTGAAGGAGCCGCTGCTGCGCCTGGGGCTGCTGCGCAACAAGGGTCTTGTCGGTGCCGCCCTCGCCGCCGCCGCGATCCTCGGCACGTACATGAGCTTCCAGTTCGTCGGGTCGCTCTACATGCAGACGCTGCGCGGCTGGTCCCCGCTGGAGATGGCTCTGGCCTTCCTGCCCGCCGGTCTGCTCATCGCCGCCGTCGCCCCGAACACCGGCAAGCTGGTCGGCAAGTTCGGCCCGGCATGGATGATCTTCGCGGGCTTCGTCGCCTACACCGGGGCCTACCTGCTGTTCCTCCAGGCCGACACGGACTCCGGCTATGTGGCCACCATGCTGCCGACGATGCTCCTCATCGGTGTCGCCTTCCCGTTCTCCTTCACCGGCGCCTACGTCCAGGCCACGTCCGGCGTCGCCGACTCCGAGCAGGGGCTGGCCGCCGGTGTGCTCCAGACCGGCTACCAGGTGGGCGCGGCCGTTGTGCTCGCCGTGGTCACCGCCACGATGGCCGTCGACGACAAGGCCGGCCAGGGGGCCGGTGCCGCCGCGTCCCTGATGGACCGCTACCGCGACGGTGTGTACGTGGTGACGGGCATCGCCGCGGTCACCATGGTGCTCGCCCTGGTCTCCGCGCTGCGCGGGGCGGCGAAGCGCCGGGCGCGGCAGACCGCCGGCAACTGACCGACCTACGCGCCACCCACCCGGGACCGGCCCTGCACGGCCGGTCCCGGGTGCGTGCGCGCGCCGTCCGAGACCAGAGGTGTGACCCAGTGCGGATTGTTCAGGAGACGCGCGCGCCCGAGCCGCGCGTTCAGGAGGCGGGCGGAGAGTCGGTCCTGCACGGCGGTGAGCTGACCGACCCGGGGGTGACCTCCCTCGCGCAGGCGCTGGCCCGGGCGGCCCGGCTGCGCCCGGAGCCGGCGATCCGGCTGATCGACGGCGAGGGCCGGGAGAGCCTGCTGCGCTACGCCGACCTGCTGGACGACGCCGCCCGCGTCCTCGGCGGTCTGCGGGCGACCGGCACCGCCCCGGGTGACCTCGTGGTGCTTCAACCGGCCGACGACCGGGCCCTGTTGGGGGCGTTCTGGGCCTGTGTGCTCGGCGACTTCGTCCCCGTCCCGGTCAGCCGGTCCCTGGACGCCCCGGCGGTGGACGCGATCCGCCGCCGCCTCGGCGGTGCCCGCCTGCTGACGGACCCGAACGGGCTGCGCCACCCCGGGCCGGCCCGGTGGGACGCGGACGCGGACCGCCGGCCGGCTCCCGCCGTCCTGGTCCTGACGGCGGGCAGCACCGGCACCCCCAAGGCGGTGGCGCTGACCCACGGCCAGGTGCTCGGCCGCTCCCACGGCACCGCCCGCGCCAACGACCTCGGCCCGCACAGCGTCACCTTCAACTGGATGCCGCTCGACCACGTCAGCGGCCTCGTCATGTTCCACATCCGCGACGTCGTCACGGCCGCCACCCAGATCCACGCCCCCCGGGACTGGGTGCTCGCCGACCCGTTGCGCTGGCTCGACGTGGTCCACCGCCACCGGGTGGACACCACCTGGGCCGCCAACTCCGCCTTCGAGGCACTCACCGCGCGCCTGGAGGACGCCGGGCGGACCGGGGAGCGCCGCTGGGACCTCAGCTGTCTGCGGTACGTCATGAACGGCGGCGCGCCCGTGCGGCCGCGCACGGTCCGCCGGGCCGTGGCGGCGCTGGCCGCGCACGGCATGCCGGGCGACGCCATGCGCCCGGGCTGGGGGATGTCCGAGACCTCGTCGGGTGTCGTCGACCATCGCATGGACCTCGGCTCCGTCCACGACAGCGACCGCTACGTGCCGGTGGGCCGGCCCCACCCCGGGGTCAGTGTCCGGGTCGTCGACGACTCCCAACAGGTGGTTCCCCTGGGCGAGTTGGGCCACTTGCAGGTCAAGGGGGTGCCGGTCTTCGGCGGCTACCACGGCGAAGAGGCCCTGAGCGGACGGGCGTTCACGCCCGACGGCTGGTTCCGCACCGGCGACATGGCCTTCGTGCGCGACGGGGCCCTGACCGTGACCGGGAGCGCCGACGACCTGATCACCCAGGACGGCCGCAGCTGCCAGGGCCACGAGGTCGAGGCCGAGGTCGACGCGCTCGACTTCGTGGAGGCGGGCGGCACCGCGGCCTGCGTCCTGGACGACGGCGGACTCGCCGTCTTCTGCGTGCCGCGCCCCGAAGGACCGGCACCGGAGCAGGCCGGCCGGCGGATCGCGGAGCTGATCCTGGACCGGTTCGGCGTGCGGGTGGCCCACGTCGTGCCGATGGCCGCCGCCGACATTCCCCGCACCCCGACCGGCAAGCCCCGGCGGGCCGTGCTGCGCGCCGGGTTCCGCCCCCCGGCGCACTGACCCACGACCGAGAAAGCAGGACGCTCCCATGTACGTGACCCGACCCCAGGCGCTGTCGTCGCACGAGGGCGACGCGGTGCTGCGCGAACTCGTCGACCGGACCGAGGTCATCGACGCGCTGTACCGCTTCGCGCTCGGCCGCGATCTGCGGGACCGCGCGCTCCTGGAGTCCGCGTTCACCGAGGACGCCACGTTCGACTTCCGCCCGGTGGCCCGGCGGCTCGGCCTCGACCTGCCGCTCATGACGGGCCGGGCCGTGATCGCGGACGTGGTGCTCGACCCGGCCGTGCCGCTCGACACCACGCACACCGTCACCAACTGCCGTACCCGGATCGAGGAGGACGGGGCCCGCCTCACCGCACTGGTCGAGGCCCAGCACCGGCCGAGCGCCGACCACGCGCGGCAGCTGCTCCTGAAGAACCTCTACGCGGTCGACCTGGTGCCCGACGGCGCCCGCTGGCGGATGCGCCGGGTGCACGTCGAGAACGTCTGGTCGACCGGCGACCCCCAGGTGATCATCGGCCGATGACGGCCGGAAAGGAATCCGAGCGATGACCCATGACGACGCCTTCCGCCCGCTGGAGCCGGCGGTCCGCGAACTGGCCCTCGGCGCCAACTTCGCCGCCCTGACCACGCTGATGCCCGACGGCACCCCGCAGTCCCAGGTCGTGTGGGTGGCGGCCGAGGGAGATCTGCTGGTGATCAACAGCGAGGTGGCGCGCCAGAAGGTGCGCAACCTGCGCCGCGACCCCCGGGCCACCCTCATGATCTGGAAGCGCGACAACCCCTACGTCTACGCGGAGGTGCGCGGCCGGGTCGTGGCGGAGGAGACCGGGCCCACCGCCCGCGCCCACATCGACGAACTGGCCATGCGGTACAACGGCCGTCCCTACCCGCAGGAGGACATCGGCTCCGACCGCGTCATCCTGCGCATCGCGCCGCTGCGCCAGCACGTCTGGGGCCTGTGATGACGGACTCCTTCCCGCTGGGCGAACTCGCCCGGCGCATGGGCATCGAACTGACCGAGGCGTCCGCCGCGCGGACCGTCGCCACCATGCCGGTGGCGGGCAACACCCAGCCCTACGGACTGCTGCACGGCGGCGCGTCCGCCGTCCTCGCCGAAACCGCCGGCTCGATCGGCGCCGCGCTGCACGCGGGGCCCACGCACATCGCCGTCGGCGTCGACCTCAACTGCACCCACCACCGCGGTGCGGACGCGGGAACGGTCACGGCCGTGGCGACCCCGGTGCACCGCGGCCGGACCACGGCGACGTACGAGATCGTCCTCACGGACCAGCAGGACCGGCGGATCTGCACGGCCCGTCTGACCTGCCTGCTCAGGCCCGCCCCGGGTCGGCGGAGCGAAACCCGGCCCACTTAGCATGTGGCGGCATCGGCACGGGAGGGGCGGCATGGAACAGATCGTTGACACCGAGGTGGCCGTGGTCGGGGGCGGCCCCGTCGGGATGCTCGTCGCGGCCGAACTCGGGCTGCTCGGCGTGCGGGCGGTCGTCCTGGAGGCACGGGCCGCCGTCTCGGCCCGGCCGAAGGCCAACACCCTGCACGCCCGGGCCGTACAGAGCCTGGCCAGGCGCGGCTACCTGGACGGGGTGGCGGACGTGGGGCGGGCCGGGCCGCAGCCGTTCCACTTCGCCGGCATACCGGGCCTCGACATCGCCGCCCCCGCGGACGAGCCGACGGCGATCCTCAAGCTCCCGCAGGCCGACCTCGAACGCCGCCTTGAGCGGCGCGCGGTGGCCCTCGGGGTGCGCGTGCTGCGGTCCCACGAGGTCACCCGGGTGACCCAGGACGCGGACCGGGTCCACGTCGAAGCCCGCACCCCGGGCGGTACGGCCTCCTTCGCGGCGCGCTACCTGGTGGGCGCCGACGGAGGCTCCAGCACCGTGCGCGAGCAGACGGGCTTCGCCAGTGACACCAGCGCCGCCACGGTCTCCGCCCTGATGGGCCAGGTGCGCTTCGCCGACCCGGGCGCCGCGCCGCGGGGCTGGCAGCGCACCCCGCGCGGCTGGGTGGTGTGCCGGCCCGAGTCCGACGGGACGGGGGTGATCCGCGTGCTGAACTTCGACGACGGGCCGGCCGACCGGCGGGAGCGCCCCACGCTCGACGCCCTGCGCACCCAGGTCCGTCACGTCCTCGGACGCGACGTGCCCATGACCGAGGCCCCGTACCTGAGCAGGTTCAGCGACTTCACCCGCGTCGTGCGCGACTTCCGGCGCGGCCGGGTCTTCCTGGCCGGCGACGCGGCGCACATCCACTTCCCCATCGGCGGACAGGGACTGAGCACCGGGATCGGCGACGGCTTCAACCTGGCCTGGAAGATCGCGTCCGCGGTACGGACCGGCTCGGGCGACACCCTGCTCGACACCTATGACGCCGAACGCCGCCCCGTCGTCGAGCAGGTCGTGCACCACACCCGCGCCCAGCTGGCCCTGATGCGCCCCGATCCCCAACTCGACCCGCTGCGCGAGCTGTTCGCGCGGCTCCTGACCCTGGACGACGTCAGCTCCTTCCTCGGCGGCGCCGTCAGCGCGCAGGAGCCGGTCGCCGCCGCGGGCCGCGACAGCGCGTGCGCGCGGCCCGGCGAATTCCTTGCCCAGCAGTGGTTCAAGACGGACCGCGGCGCCGAAAGCGTCACCGAACTGCTCCGGGAGGGGCGTCCGCTGCTGCTGCACCACGCCGACTCCGGCTCCGTGCACGCGTCGGCGGTACGGGCCTGGGACCCCCTGGTGCGGACGGTGCGCGTCCACGGCGAGCGCCCCCTCGCGCGGGACGCCCTGCTGCTGCGCCCGGACGGCTACCTCGCCTGGACCTCCTCGGACGACGGCCTCGAAGGACTGCTCGGCACGTGGTTCGGTCCGGCCCGCTGAACACAGCGGTGTCTGGACGCGGCCGTGTCCGAACGTGGCGGCGTCCCCGGGAGACGGCCGTGTCCGAACGCGGCGGCGTCCCCGGGCCCGCGACCTTTGTCGCGGCGAGGCGCGACGAAAGAGAGCCGCACTCGCCGGCGGGCGCTGTCTAGGGTGCGGACGTGGATGTGTCATCGAGGGCCCGTAGCGTCTGGCGCCTGCTGAAGGGGCCCGAGCCCTGGTCGCGGCGCCGGATCGCCGGCGAGGCCGCGCTCTCGCTCGCCCTGGCTCTCATGGCGGGCGCCGTCGTGCTGCTCGGCGGGGATCCCGTGGGGGGCACCGCCGTGGCGCTCGCCGTCGCCGCGCTGTCCCTGCTGCGCCGCTCACTGCCCGCCGGAGTGCTGCTCGCGGCCGCCGCGCTGTCCGCGACGGCCGCGGAGGCCACCCCGCTGCTGCTGGTCGCGGCCTGGACGGCGGGCCGCCGGATCGTCGGCGCCGGGCGGGCGCTCGCCGCCTTCAGCGGAGCCTTCGCCCTCTACGAGGTGCTCGGACTCCTCACGATGTGGCCCATCCCCCAGCCGATCCTCATCGCCGTCTTCGGCACCCTGTTCTTCCTGGCCATCGCCGTCGTACCCGGCATCACCAGCCGGTACTGGTCGCAGCGGCGCACCCTGCTGCGCGCCATGCAGGAGCACAACGCCCAACTCCTGCGCGAACGCGCCATGGTCGCGGGCCAGGCCCGGCTGCGCGAGCGCCAGCGCATCGCCCAGGACATGCACGACAGCCTCGGCCACCAGCTCGCCCTCATCTCCGTGCACACCGGCGCCCTGGAGGTGGACCCCGAACTCACCGGCCGCCAGCGCGAAGCCGTGGGCGTGCTGCGGCAGGCGTCGGTCGCCGCGATGCACGAACTGCGCGAGGTCGTCGGCATCCTGCGCGACGGCGTCGAAGCCCCTGCCGCACCGGACGGCGCCCGGCCCGCGACCCGTGGCACCGCCGGGATCCAGGCCCTGGTGACGGCCGCCCGGGCCGCCGGGAACGCCGTGGACCTGCGCGCCGGCGGCGAGCCGCGCCCGCTGGCGGCCGCCGCCGACCACGCGGCGTACAGGATCGTCCAGGAGGCCCTGACCAACGCCTACAAGCACGCGCCCGGCGCACCCATCACGGTGGAACTGCGCTACGAACCGGACTCCTTCGTGGTCGAGGTCGTCAACGGCATCGTCGACCGCACGGCCGCGGACCAGGCCGGCGAAGTCGTCAGCGGAGGACAGGGCCTGACCGGACTGCACGAGCGGGCCCGGCTCGTCGGCGGCATGGTCCACACCGGCCCCAGCGGCGACGGCGGCTTCCGCGTAGCGGGCGTACTGCCCTACGGGACGGCCGAGGCCGCGACGTTCGTCGACGCCCCCGACGACTTCCGCCAGCAGTCACCCGCCCCGCCCCTCGGCGACGGTGGTCCGGTCGTGGACTGGAACATCGCGGAGAAGGAGCTGGGCATGGGCGCCAGAAACAGGGGCGGCGGCATCGCGCTGGGGTGCGGAATCGCCGTGGGGGCGGTGGTGCTGCTCGCGATCGCGGTCGGAGTCGGCCTGTTCTTCCTGGCCGGCTCGGCCCAGAAGGGCATGATCGACCCGGCCGAGTACGACAGGATCAGGGTCGGCGCGTCCGAGGCGGCGGTCCGCGAGGAACTGCCGAGCGGCGACACCGTCCTGGTCTCCGGTCTCGCCGGAAAGGGTCCCGCCGAACCGGAAGGCTCCCGGTGCCTGGTCCTGATGTCCTCCGAGACCGGTGACAACCTGAACACCGAGCCGGTGTTCCGGTTCTGCTTCAAGGACGGCAAGCTGATCGAGAAGAAGTCGTACGAGGTGTCGCGCTAGCGGCGGCACCGGGCGGCCCGGGACACCGGGGTGTGGCCCGGGACGACGTACCGGACAGGACCAGAACGGGATGGGTGTGACGGGACCTCGCATCAGGGTCGTGATCGCCGACGACGAGCCCCTCATCCGGGCCGGGATCCGCATGATCCTCACCTCGGACGCGGCGATCGAGGTCGTCGCGGAGGCCACCAACGGCCGCGAAGCCGTCGACCTCGCCCGCTCCCACGCCGTGGACGTGGTGCTGCTCGACATCCAGATGCCCGAGATGGACGGGCTCGCCGCGCTGGCCGAGCTGCGCCGGACCGCACCGGCGGCACGCGTGATCATCCTCACGACGTTCGGAGAACGCGAGAACGTCCTGCGCGCCCTGGAACACGGGGGCGCGGGCTTCCTCCTCAAGGACACCGCGCCCGCCGAACTGATCCGGGCGGTACGGGCCGCCGCGGCCGGGGACGCCTACCTCTCGCCCGGCGCGACCCGGCACGTCGTCGACCAGCTCGCCACGGGCCGGGCGGCGGCCCGCGCCGAGGAGGCCAGGCGCCGCGTCGGTGTGCTGTCCGAGCGCGAGCGGGAGGTGCTGGCCCTCCTCGGCGAGGGGCTCTCGAACGCGGACGCGGGCAGGCGGATCCATATGAGCGAGGCCACGGTGAAGACGTACGTCAGCCGCATCCTGGCGAAGCTGGACTGCGAGAACCGGGTGCAGGCGGCGCTGCTCGCACGCGACGCGGGGCTGTAGGGCGGGCCTGCGATGGTCCGGGGCGGTTGTGCGGCGGTGCCCGCGCGGTCCCGGGGCGTACCGCCGTTTCACGTGAAACATCGGCGGGGCCGTGGCGGCGGCGGAGTTGTCCACAGGGGGATACGGCCTTCGGCCAGCGCCTGTACGGTCAGGGGCAGTTGAACTCTTGATGTTGGTCTTGTGGTCTGGGCGTTGTACGAGACGGGGGAGGCGGCGCGCCATGGGCGAGGTCGAGACGGCGGTTCCGGCACAGCGGGGCGGAGTGGACGACGGGCGGGTGCGGATTCCCCAGGTCCCCGGATTCGCCCGGCACCGGCATGCGGCCGGGGCGGGAGACCGTCGGGCGCGGGTGTCACCCAAGGCCGAGGGCAAGGCGCTGCGGGAACGCTTCCCGCGCTCCTCGCACGATTCGCTCCTGCTGTCCGCCGACCGCCCGGACGCGGTCCGCGCGGTGGAGGAATCCAACACCGGCCGGGTACCCGAGCTCACCCCGATACGGGTGGGCCGCATGGCTGCCGGCCCGTTCGCGTTCCTGCGCGGATCCGCCGGTCTGATGGCCCACGACCTGGTCGGCACCCCCGTCACCGGCGTCGGCGCACAGATCTGCGGCGACGCGCACGCTGCCAACTTCGGCCTGTACGGCGACGCCCGCGGCAGCCTCGTCATCGACCTGAACGACTTCGACGAGACCGTGACCGGACCCTGGGAGTGGGACGTCAAACGGCTCGCCGCGTCCTTGGTGCTGGCCGGGCGGGAGGCCGGCGCCGATGAACAGACGTGCCGGGCAGCCGCGTTCGACGCGGTGGGCGCCTACCGTCGCACCATGCGCCTGCTGGCGAAGCTGCCGGTGCTCGACGCCTGGAACGCGATAGCCGACGAGGAGCTCGTCTCCCACGCGGACGCCCATGACCTGCTCGGCACGCTGGAACGCGTCTCCGGGAAGGCCCGCAACAACACCAGTGCGCGCTTCGCGGCGAAGGCGACGGAGCAGGTGGCGGACGGCAGCCGGCGGTTCGTCGACGCGCTCCCGGTGCTGCGCCGCGTGACCGACGCCGAGGCGGCGGCGGTCACGGCCTCGCTGGAGCAGTATCTGCACACCCTGTCCGAGGACCGGCTGCCGCTGCTCGCCCGGTACGCGATCCATGACGTGGCGTTCCGGGTGGTCGGCACCGGGAGCGTCGGGACACGGTCGTACGTGGTGCTGCTCCTGGACCACCGGGGCGAACCGCTGGTGCTCCAGGTCAAGGAGGCCAGGCCCTCGGCGCTGCTGCCGCACCTGGCGAAGGCCGGCTTCAAGACGCCCGAGCCGGAGCACGAGGGGCGCCGCGTGGTGCTCGGCCAGAAGCGGATGCAGGTGGTCAGCGACATCCTGCTCGGCTGGACGACACTGAACGAACTGCCTTACCAGGTAAGGCAGTTCAGAAACCGCAAGGGCAGCGTGGATCCCGCTGCCCTCGCCCCCGGCCAGCTCGACGACTACGGCCGCATGACGGGCGCGCTCCTCGCCCGGGCCCACGCCCACAGCGTCGACCCGCGCCTCGTGGCCGGCTACTGCGGCAAGAACGAAGAACTGGACGAAGCGGTGGCCGCCTTCGCGGTGACCTACGCCGACCGCACCGAGTCCGACCACGCCACCCTGACCGCGGCAATCCGCGCGGGCCGCGTGGCGGCGGAGCTGGGGGTCTGAGGCCGGCTGCTTGAGGCCGCTCGGCAGCGGCTTCGACCGGCCGAGGACTGACGGATGAGCCGGCGCCCGTAGGCTGGAGCCGTGACGGACGAAGGTGTTGGCGGTACGACTGCCCGGAACGACGCGGACCCGCAGGCCACCCCGCCCAGTGCGGGGGGTGAGCGGGCCGAGGCGCGGCTTGAGCGGGCGGTGCGGGCGGCCGAGCAGGCGCTGATCGAGTTCGAGATCGCGGTGGAGACCTTCCGGGTCGAGGTGGAGAACTTCTCCCGCCTCCACCACCAGAAGCTCGGCCCGATGTACGCCCGCCTCGACGAGCTGGACGCCCAGATCGCCGAGGCCAGAGCCGTGCGGAGCGGTGATCCCGAGGATCTGCGGCGGGCGCAGGAGGCCCGGGCGGCGGTCATGCCCATGCCGGGCGTCGAAGAGCTCTTCCATGACTGGATGGACTCCGACGGGCTCTCCCCCGAGGCCGCCTCGATGCTCACCGACCAGCCGGTGCGTCCGCCCAAGCGGGTCCGGCCGAGCGAGGAGGTGCGCAGGCTCTACCGCGAGCTGGCCCGCAAGGCGCACCCGGACTTGGCGCAGGAGGACAAGGAACGTGAGCGCCGGGACGAGTTCATCGCCCGGGTGAACGCCGCGTACGGGCGGGGCGACGAGGCGCTGCTGCGCGAGCTGGCCGAGGAGTGGGAGGCCGGTCCGGCGCCGGAGGAGGTGCGGCCCAGCGAGAGCGAGGAGCTGTACGCCCGGCTGGAGTGGCTGAGCCGGCGCAAGGAACTGCTCGCGCTGGTGGCCCGGGAGCTGGAGGACAGCGCGATCGGTTCGATGCTGCGGATGGCGCCGGACGACCCGGACCGGCTCCTTGAGGAGATCGCCGAGCAGCTGCTGGCGGAGGTGTCCGGTCGAGAGGCTGAGCTCGCGAAGCTGGTGCAGTAGCGTTCGGGGGACCTGCCGGGTTCGTACGAGAGAAGGCATGACCCATGAATTTCGCCCAGCTGCCCTCGGTGGATGTCGCTGAGGTGCCGGCCGATGCCCTGGTGCTCGATGTCCGCGAGGACGACGAGTGGGCGGCGGGGCACGCCGAGGGCGCGCTGCACGTGCCGATGAGTGATTTCGTGGCCCGCTTCGGCGAGGTGACCGAAGCGGTGGCGGACGGGCGTCGGGCCTATGTGATGTGCCGGGTCGGCGGACGCTCGGCCCAGGTCACCCAGTACCTGGTCCAGCAGGGCATCGACGCGGTGAACATCGACGGCGGCATGCAGGTCTGGGAGGCCTCGGGCCGCAAGGTCGTCGACGACCAGGGCGCGCCGGGCACGGTCGTCTGACCCCGTCGGAGGAGGCTTACGCGGGCTGCCCGAGGGGGTGGGAGGCGAGGAGCTCGCCCAGAGCCTCTTCGTGGGCCGCGGCCGAGCCCAGTGAGAGCTCCAGCTGCTTGGCCCAGGCGTGGTAGCGGTGCAGCGCGTAGTCCGTGTCGGCGCCGAACCCGCCGTGCAGGTGCTGGGCGGTCTGCACGACGCGGCGCACCCCTTCGGAGGCCCAGATCTTGGCGACCGCGACATCACCGGCGACGGGCAGCGCGCTGTCGGCGCCGGTGCTGATGCGCCAGGCCGCCTGCCACAGGGTCGCCTCCATGGCGCGCAGATCGATGTAGCGGTCGGCCGCCTGGACGGCGACGGCCTGGAACGTCGCCACCGGATGCCCGAACTGCTCGCGCTTTCCGGTGTAGTGACCGGTCAGGGCGAGCACGGCCTCGCCGAGGCCCAGGGCCAGGGCGCAGGTTCCGGTCGCGAGCAGGTCGCGCAGCCACTCCCAGGCGCCGTCCGCGGTGATGACCGCGCCCGCGTCGACGCGTACCGCTTCGAGGCGGAGCTCGGCGAACCGTTCCCCGCTGGTGGAGATCTGCTCGGCGAGAGTCACGCCCCGCTCGGCGCGGGGCACCAGCGCGAGGACGGTGTGGCCGTCGGCGGTGTGGGCGGGTACGGCGATGCGGTCGCAGGTCGGGGCCCAGGGCACGCCCGTCTGCGCGCCGTCGAACACCCAGTGGTCGCCGTCCCGGCCGGCGGTGACGGCGAGTTCGGCGCCGTCGTGGCCGGTGCGGCCGTTGGCGGCGACGGTCAGCGCCAGCTCCCCCCGACCGACCGCGGGCAGTAGCTCGCGCCTCAACTCGGCCTGCCCGTAACGCTGTACGGTCAGTGCGACCGCGCTGGTCTCCAGGAGCGGCAGCCGGGCGAGGACCCTGGCCGATTCGCGCAGCACCAGGCAGAGGGCGATCGGGTCGAGCCCCGCCCCGCCGTGCTCGGCGTCGAGAACCAGGCTCAGCAGGTCGGACGCGGCGAGCCTGGCCCATAGCGGGCGGTCGAAGTCCTCGGCTACGGCGCCCGCGGTGAGCGCGGGGCTGGGTACCGCGTCGGGGGCGACGCCCGAGAAGACCGCCTTGGCCGCCTCTACGGCAGCCAGCTGCTCCTCGGTGAAGGTGAAGTCCACGGCTCAGTCCTCCCGCACGCACCGGTTCCGTCCGGTCCGAGCGCGCGCCACAGCACGAACAGCGCGCTCTCCAAACGGATCTGACGGTTCGTCAAGATAGAACAGGTTCTACGGGATGGGAATGGGCCCGCCCCTGGGATGGGATCGGGCCCGCCCAAGGGCCTGGGAACGGGCCCGCCGTCCCCGGGGCATGCCGCCGTCCCCGGGGGCATGCCGACATCCTCGGGCCATGCCGCCGTCCCACGGATCCCGCCGGCCCCGGGGCGCGGCGCACTCAGGGACTCGCGTCCGTACCCCGCCCGCGTCCACCTCACCGGTCGAAGTCCAGCTCCACCTCTCCCGTCGCCGGATGCGACTGGCAGGCCAGCACGTAGCCGGCCTCCGTCTCCTCCGGTTCCAGCGCGAAGTTCCGCTCCATCCGCACCTCACCCTTGACCAGGAAGGCGCGGCACGTCCCGCACACGCCGCCCTTGCAGGCGTACGGGGCGTCGGCGCGGGCGCGCAGCACGGTCTCCAGGAGGGACTCCCCCTCCCGCACCGGCCAGTTGCCCGAGCGCCCGTCCAGGGTCGCGGTGAGCGTGGCGTGTGCGGGCGCGGCGGCCGGGGCGGCGGGTACCGGGGCCGCGTCCACGTGGAAGACCTCCTGGTGGATGCGGGCGCGGTCGACGCCGAGCCCGTGCAGGGCCCGCTCGGCGCCCTGGACCAGGCCGAAGGGGCCGCACAGCAGCCAGCCGTCGATGTCCGCCACCGGAAGCAGCGCGGGCAGCAGCCCGCTCAGGCGCTCGCGGTCGAGCCGGCCCGAAGGCAGCCCGGACTGCTGCTCCTCCCGGGACAGCACCGTGACCAGCTGGAACCGCTCGGGATAGCGGTCCTTCAGGTCGGCCGTCTCCTCCAGGAACATCGTCGACGCGGCGCTGCGGTCGCTGCGTATCAGGCAGAACCGCGCTTCCGGTTCGCGGGCGAGCAGGGTCGCCGCGATCGACAGGACCGGGGTGATGCCGCTGCCGCCGACGATCGCCGCGAAGTGCCCGGCGCGCGGGGGCAGCACGAAGCGGCCCATCGGCTCCATGACGTCGACGGTGTCGCCGACGGCCAGTTCCTTGAAGGCGTACGTGGAGAAGGCGCCGCCCTCCACCAGGCGGATGCCGACCCGCAGCACCGGCTCCCCCGGTGCCTCCACGGCGGGCGCGCAGATCGAGTACGTACGGCGGATCTCCTCGCCCCGCACGCCGCGGCGCAGGGCGAGATGCTGGCCGGGGACGTGCCGGTAGGCCTCGCGGAGCTCGGGCGGCACGGCGAAGGTGACGGCCACCGCGTCGTCGGTGAGCCGCTCGACCTCGCTGACCCGGAGCGGATGGAACATCTACAACTCCTTGAAGTGGTCGAACGGTTCACGGCACGACACGCAGCGGCGCAGCGCCTTGCAGGCGGTGGAGGAGAAGCGGCTGAGCAGCTCGGTGTCGGTGGATCCGCAGTGC
The DNA here is from genome assembly GCF_042869955.1 of Streptomyces sp. NPDC006691. Classification (NCBI taxonomy): domain Bacteria; kingdom Bacillati; phylum Actinomycetota; class Actinomycetes; order Kitasatosporales; family Streptomycetaceae; genus Streptomyces; species Streptomyces sp. NPDC006691. The sequence goes on along the minus strand of NZ_JBIAGW010000001.1, from coordinate 539,878 downwards.
GGACAGCGCACCGACAAGGTGAGCGCGACCGGACCCTCGGCGGTGTGCGGACGCGGCGGAGCTATGCCGAACTCGGCCAGTTTGCGCCGTCCCTCCGCGCTGATGTCGTCCGTCGACCAGGCGGGGGAGAGCACCCGGACCACCGATACGTGCTCCATGCCGTGCTCGTGCAGCACGCGCTCGATGTCCGAGGACATGGCTTCGATGGCGGGGCAGCCGGTGTAGGTGGGGGTGAGCTCGACGCGCACCCGGCCCGGGCCTTCGACCTGCACGGCCCGCAGCACGCCCAGCTCCTCCAGGCTCAGCACCGGCAGTTCCGGGTCGGGGACGGAGCCGGCGAGGCGGCGCAGCTCGGTCTCCAGGGGGGTGGGGGCGGTGGGGGCCGTGCCGGTCACCATGACGCCCCCGGGTGGCTGCGGTGCAGGTGCTGCATTTCGGCGAGCATCCGCCCGAACGTCTCGGTGTGCAGGCCCTGCCGGCCCGCTCCCGCCGCCCAGCCTCCGGTGCGGGGGCCTTCCGGGACGGTCAGGGTGGCCCGGCCCAGGACCGAGGTCACCGAGGCCGTCCAACGTGCCTCCAGACCGGCCCAGTTGAGGTCCAGACCGGGCACCGGCTGGAACATCTCGCCGGTGAAGCGCCACAGCGCCTCGCAGGCCCGCCGCATCCGGCCGTGGCTCTCCTCGGTGCCGTCGCCGAGCCGCAGCGTCCACTGCTCGGCGTGGTCACGGTGGTACTCGACCTCCTTGACGGCCTTGGCCGCGACAGGGGCGAACTCGCCGCCGCCCGCCGCCAGTTCGCCGTACAGCAGGTGCTGGTACGTCGAGAAGTACAGCTGGCGGGCGATGGTGTGGGCGAAGTCGCCGTTGGGCTGCTCGACGAGCTGGAGGTTGCGGAAGGCCCGCTCCTCGCGGAGGTAGGCCAGCTCGTCCTCGTCGCCGACCTGCGAGAGCAGCAGCCGGGCCTGGCCGAGCAGGTCGAGGGCGATGTTCGCCAGGGCGACCTCTTCTTCGAGGACAGGGGCGTGCCCGGCCCACTCACCGAGCCGGTGCGACAGCACCAGGGCGTCGTCGCCGAGGGCGAGGGCGGCCTGTGCCGGGACGGTGGCGGTCACAGGTGCTTCACCCCTTCCGGGATCTCGTAGAACGTGGGGTGGCGATAGGGCTTGTCGGCGGCCGGGTCGAAGAAGGAGTCCTTCTCGTCGGGCGAGGACGCGCTGATCGCGCTCGACGGCACGACCCAGATCGAGATGCCCTCCGACCTGCGGGTGTACAGATCGCGGGCGTTGCGAAGGGCCATCTCGGCGTCCGGCGCGTGCAGGCTCCCCGCGTGGGTGTGGGACAGCCCGCGGCGCGCGCGCACGAACACCTCCCAGAGCGGCCAGTCGTGCGTGCTCATGCCGTCGCCTCCCCGTTCGCGTCCTGCCCCTGTTGTTCCTGCTGTCCCTGTTGCTTCTGCTGGCTCGGCTCGCTCTGCCGGCCCGGCTCGCTCTGCTCGCCCTGCCGGCCTGACCGGACCGGCTGACCTGGCTCGCCCGGCTCGCTCAGCCGGCTCCGCCGTGCCTGCCGCCCCTGCTCCTTCGTGGCGTACGCGGCGGCCGCGTCCCGTACCCAGGCGCCCTCCTCGTGGGCTCGGCGGCGCTGCGAGAGCCGTTGCTCGTTGCAGGGGCCGTTGCCCTTGAGGACCTCCCAGAACTCCGTCCAGTCGATCGCGCCGAAGTCGTGGTGGCCGCGCTCCTCGTTCCAGCGCAGATCCGGGTCGGGCAGGGTGAGGCCGAGGCTCTCGGCCTGGCCGACCGCTATGTCCACGAAGCGCTGGCGCAGCTCGTCGTTGGAGTGCCGCTTGATCTTCCAGAGCATCGACTGCGCCGAGTGGGCGGACTCGTCGTCCGGCGGGCCGAACATCATCAGCGAGGGCCACCACCAGCGGTCCACCGCGTCCTGCGCCATCGCGTGCTGCTCGGGCGTCCCCCGCGACAGGGCCAGCAGCAGCTCGTACCCCTGCCGCTGGTGGAAGGACTCCTCCTTGCAGACGCGGACCATCGCCCGCGCGTACGGCCCGTAGGAGCAGCGGCACAGGGGGACCTGGTTGGTGATCGCCGCGCCGTCCACCAGCCAGCCGATCGCGCCGACGTCGGCCCAGGTCAGGGTGGGGTAGTTGAAGATCGACGAGTACTTCTGGCGGCCCGAGTGCAGCTTGTCGAGCAGCTCGTCGCGGCCGGTGCCGAGCGTTTCGGCGGCGCTGTAGAGGTAGAGGCCGTGGCCCGCCTCGTCCTGCACCTTGGCCATCAGGATGGCCTTGCGCCGCAGGGACGGGGCGCGGGTGATCCAGTTCGCCTCCGGCTGCATGCCGATGATCTCGGAGTGGGCGTGCTGTGCCATCTGACGGACCAGCGTGGAGCGGTACTCCTCGGGCATCCAGTCGCGTGGCTCGATCCGCTCGTCCGCGGCGACCGCCGCGTCGAACACCGCCAGGTACGACGCGTCCGTACCTGCGGCTGCCGTGGCTGTCGCGGTCACTCCGGTCATTCCGGCCCCCTGCCGAGCTGCTGTGCGGCTGTCCACCAACCGACCGATCGTTCGGTTCAATGACTTCAATGGTGAGTCGACGGCCCGTAGGGTGTCAACCCTGTGGATAACTCAGCGGGTGCCGATCGGGGCGGGATGGATTCGTACAAGGACGGGACCGAAGCCGGCGGCAAGGCCGACGGAGCGGAATCCGGGCAGGTCAAGGCCACTGCGGCCGAGGCCGTCGGCCCTGCGGGGAGCGGGGGCGGGGGTTCGGCCGAACGGGGTGGGGACGCCGGACCGGAAACCACGTCCGGCCCTGCGGAGGACGCCGGTTTCGATTCGGCGGCGGTCTCCGACCCACCTTCCGCCATGCGGGCGGCGCCCGATCAGGCTCCGGATCCCGCCACGGGGCCGTCCGGGACCGAGCCAACTGAGCCCACCCGGCCCGCCGAGCCCGCCGAGCCCGCACAGCCCGCCGAGTCCACGCGGCCGGGCCGTGGCCGCGCCTCGTGGCCGAAGCTGGACGCGGGTGTGGCCTCAGGCCGCCAGCCGACCGCGGCCGCCAGCACCGGCCCCGCCCCTGCCCCTGCCCCCGGCCCCGGCTCCGCCGGATCGGCCGCCGCCGCCTCCGACCCCGGCCCGGCCGCTCCCGCAACCAGCACCAGCACCGGCCTCGGCACCGACCCCGACCCGGCCGCTCCCGCAACCAGCACCAGTACCGGCCCCGGCGACCCCCAGCCGATCGGCCCCGCGGGCCCCGGCGGAGGCGTTCCCTCGCGGGGGATCGCCGGGCTGCCCTTCCGCTTCCAGGTGGTGGCCGCACTCGCGCTCGCGGTCATCGGCGTGATCGCCTGCGTGCAGATAGGGATGGTCTTCCTGCACGTGGCGCCGCCCAACACGGTCAGCAAGCAGTACGGCAAGGCCGTGGACGACTGGATCTACCCCGAGTTCGAGCAGAACTGGAAGCTCTTCGCGCCCAATCCGCTCCAGCAGAACATCGACGTCCAGGCGCGCGCCGAGCTCAAGATGCCGGACGGCAGCGTCCGTACCACCGGCTGGATCGACTTCTCGGCACAGGACGGCGCCGCGATCCGGCACAACCCGCTGCCCAGCCACACCGAGCAGAACGAACTGCGCCGCGCCTGGGACTTCTTCGTGGGGTCGCACACCGACGACAACAAGGCCAACGGCCTGCGCGGCGAGCTGTCCGAGGAGTATCTGCGCCGGATCCTGGTGCTCCGGCTCGGCACGCACCGCGACGGCGGCACCGTCGACCGGATCCAGGTCAGGTCCATGACCACCTCGGTCAAGAACCCGCCGTGGAGCGACGAGAAGAGCGATACGCGGCCGTCCTACCGGGAGGTGCCGTGGTGGACGGTGACCCCGGCCGACCTGCCCTCGGGCGCCGGTGACGCACGTACGGAGGCGAAGCGTTGAGCACGTACGACCACGACGGCCCGACCAGGACCGCCCCCGCCACCCCTCCGGCCGTTCACCCCCCGGCCCCCAATCCCGACACCACTCCCGCTGCTACTTCCGCTGCCGATCCGGCTGCCGCTCCCTCTCCCTCTCCCTCTCCCGCCGCCCCTACCGTTCCTGCCTCCGCCGCGGCCGCCAAGCCGTCCGGCTCCGCCGCCGACACCGGCGAGACGCGGGCGGCGCGGGCGGTGCGGATGGTGTCGGGCGTCGCCCTCGGCCCCTACCAGAGCGCCGTCGTCCGGATCGGCTTCTCCGCGACCTGGCTGTTCTTCCTGCTGCGCGAGCTGCCCAACCGCCACCAGCTGTACGGCCCGGACGGGCCCTGGAGCTTCGGCCTCGGCAACCGTCTGGTGTCCGGCAACCACGCCTTCACCGCGCTGCTCTGGACCGACAGCGCCTTCTGGTTCGAGTTCGTGTACGCCCTCGCCATCGTGTCGAGCGCGCTGCTGCTGGTCGGTTGGCGCACCCGCACGATGTCCGTGCTCTTCATGATCGGCGTGCTGTCGTTGCAGAATCGCTCCGTCTTCATGGGGGACGGCGGTGACAACGTCATCCACCTGATGGCGATGTATCTGGTCTTCACGCGCTGTGCGCGGGTCTGGTCCCTGGACGCGCGGCGCGCCGCGCGCGGAGTGACCCGCGACCGCGTCGGCCCGGTGCTGTGGGTGGTGTGCGGCCTCGGGCTGCTGGTCGCCACCTGGCGCACGTCCGGGTCCGGCGTCTTCGGTGGCGGCGAGTGGTGGCTGTGGGTCGTGTTCTGGGGCATGTGGGCCGCCCAGGGGCTGTGGTGGGCGGTGCGGCGTCGTGGCGACGCGGACGCACGGGCGCTGCTCGACATCCTCGCGAACCTCGTCCACAACGCGGCCATGGTCGTGATCATGGCGGAGGTCTGCCTGGTCTACGCGACGGCCGGCTGGTACAAGATCCAGGGCAGCCGCTGGCAGGACGGCACCGCGCTGTTCTACCCGCTGAAGCTGGACTACTTCTCGCCGTGGCCCGAACTCTCCTCCCTCCTGGGCACGAGCGGGGTGATCGTGATGCTGCTCACCTATGGAACGGTCATGGTCCAAGTGGCGTTCCCGTTCACGCTGTTCAACCGGCGGGTCAAGAACGTGCTGCTCGTGGCGATGATGCTGGAGCACGCCGGGATCGCGGTCCTGCTGGGTCTGCCGTTCTTCTCGCTCGCGATGATCGCGGCCGACGCCGTGTTCCTGCCGACGCCCTTCCTGCGCGGGGTGGGTGCGTACGCGGGCCGGCTGCGGCCGGGCGCGCGCCTTCCCGCGCAGCGCCGGGAGCGGGCGGAGGAGCCCGAGCGGCCACGTACGCTCGTGGGGTGAGCAGCACCGATCATCCGGTCCCGGCCGAGGACGCCCCGGCCGCCGACCCCATCCAGTACGACGAAGGCTTCGGCCCGGCCGAGGTCGGGGTCGGCCCGCACCCGCGGCCCTGGCCCGAGGGCGAGCGCTACGACCCGGAGCTGCTCGCGCACGGCGACCGTCGCAATGTCGTCGACGCCTACCGGTACTGGACGCGCGAGGCGATCGTCGCCGACCTCGACACCCGGCGGCACGACTTCCACGTGGCCGTGGAGAACTGGGGCCACGACTTCAACATCGGCTCCGTGGTGCGGACCGCGAACGCGTTCCTCGCCAAGGAGATCCACATCGTGGGGCGGCGCCGCTGGAACCGGCGCGGCGCCATGGTCACCGACCGGTACCAGCACGTACGCCACCACCCGGACACCGAGTCGCTGACCGCGTGGGCGCTGGCCGAGGACGTGCCGATCATCGGCATCGACAACCTGCCCGGCGCGGTGCCGCTGGAGCGGACCGAGCTGCCGCGCCGGTGTGTGCTGCTCTTCGGCCAGGAGGGGCCCGGGCTCACCGAGGAAGCCCGCAAGCACGCCCAACTGGTGTGCTCCATCGCCCAGTTCGGCTCCACGCGCTCCATCAACGCCGGGGCCGCGGCGGCCATCGCGATGCACGCCTGGGTGCAGAGGCACGCCGTCGTTCCCGGCTGACGCGCCCCCGCTCCACCCCGGGCCGGGCTCAGGGACCGGCCGTTTGCCGCCGAAGCGGGCTCAGGCCTGCCTGCGGACCTCCACCACGCGGAACCGGTTGGCGACGAACGCCCCGTCGCACAGGGCCGCGTTGGCCGCCGGGTTGCCGCCCGAGCCGTGGAAGTCGGAGAAGGCGGCCGTCTGGTTGACGTACACCCCGCCCGTCAGGTTCAGCGACAGCTGGGCCGACTCGTCCAGACAGACGTCCTCCACCGCGCGCTCCACCTCCTCGGAGGTGGTGTACGCGCCGACCGTCATCGCGCCCTTGTCGCGGATCGTGCGGCGCAGCAGCTCGACCGCGTCCGCCGTGGAGTCGACGGCGACGGCGAAGGAGACCGGGCCGAAGCACTCCGAGAGGTAGACCGCCTCCGCGTCCGGCTTCGCGCCGTCCAGCTTGACGATGACCGGGGTGCGCACCACCGCGTCCGGGAACTCGGGGTTGGCCACCTCCCTGGAGGCCAGGGCGACTTCACCGAGGCCGGAGGCCGCCTCCAGGCGGGACTTCACGTCCGGGTTGACCAGGGCGCCGAGCAGCGCGTTGGCCCGGGCGTCGTCGCCGAGCAGGCCGCCGACCGCCGCCGCGAGGTCGCCCACCACCTCGTCGAAGGTCTTCTTTCCCGCGTCCGTGGTGATGCCGTCGCGGGGGATCAGCAGGTTCTGCGGGGTGGTGCACATCTGGCCGCTGTAGAGGGACAGCGAGAAGGACAGGTTGCCGAGCATGCCCTTGTAGTCGTCGGTGGAGTCGATGACCACCGTGTTGACGCCGGCCTTCTCCGTGTAGACCTGCGCCTGGCGCGCGTTGGTCTCCAGCCAGTCGCCGAAGGCGGAGGAGCCCGTGTAGTCGATGATCTTGATCTCGGGGCGCACCGCGAGGGTCTTGGCGATGCCCTCGCCGGGCCGCTCGGCCGCGAGCGCCACCAGGTTCGGGTCGAAGCCCGCCTCGGCCAGGACCTCGCGCGCCACCTTCACCGTCATCGCGAGCGGCAGGACCGCGCGCGGGTGCGGCTTGAACAGGACCGGGTTGCCGGTGGCCAGCGAGGCGAACAGACCCGGGTAGCCGTTCCAGGTCGGGAAGGTGTTGCAGCCGATCAGCAGGGCGATGCCGCGGCCGGCCGGCGTGAACGTCTTGGCGAGCTCCAGCGGCTCGCGCTTGCCCTGGGGCTTGGACCAGGCGGCAGAACCCGACGGCGTGCGCGTCTGCTCCTGGTAGGCGTACGCGACGGCCTCCAGGCCGCGGTCCTGGGCGTGCGGTCCGCCCGCCTGGAACGCCATCATGAACGCCTGGCCGCTGGTGTGCATGACCGCGTGCGCGAACTCGTGCGTCCGGGCGCCGATGCGGGCCAGGATCTCGACGCAGACCAGCGCCCGAGTCTCGGGCCCGGCGGCCCGCCAGGCGGCCATGCCCGCGCGCATCGCGGGCAGCAGCACGTCGAGGTCGGGGTGCGGGTACTGGACGCCCAACTCGATCCCGTAGGGCGAGACTTCGGCGCCCGTCCAGTCGTCCGTGCCCGGCTGGTCGAGGTCGAAGCGGCGGTTCAGGAGCGCGTCGAAGGCCGCCTTGCCGTCCTCGGCGCCCGTCTCTCCGTAGGCCTTGGGGTGCTCCGGATGCGGCGACCAGTACGCACGCGTGCGGATTGCCTCCAGGGCCCCGTCCAGGGTGGGCCTGTGCTTCTCGGTCAGCTGCATGGAGCAACTCCTCGTCGAGTCTTCGAGCTGGGCAGGGAGAGCCGGACACCGTTAGAGTAACCGAACGATCGGTCGGGACAAGGGGGCCCGGGGAAACCTGTGGACAACTACCGGCCAAGCCCCCCGCGGCCCCTGCTGTGCGGCCCCGGGAGGGGGCCCGCCGGGCCCCTGGGCAAGCCGTAGGGGAGGATCGCGTTCATGACCGAAACCGCCAGCGCCGCAGCGATCGCGCCGAGCCGTACCGTCGCCGTCGTCGGCACCGGGACCATGGGGCAGGGCATCGCCCAGGTCGCCCTCGTCGCCGGGCACCCCGTACGGCTCTACGACGCCGTCCCGGGCCGCGCACGCGAGGCCGCCGACGCGCTCGCCGGCCGCCTGGGCCGCCTGGTCGACAAGGGCCGGCTGGACGCCGCCGGGCGCGACGCGGCGCTGGCCCGGCTGCGTCCGGCCGACGGACTCGCCGAGCTCGCGGACGCGGCGCTCGTCGTCGAGGCCGTACTGGAACAACTTCCGGTCAAGCAGGAGCTGTTCGGCTCCCTTGAGGACGTGGTCGGCGAGGACTGTCTGCTCGCCACCAACACCTCATCGCTCTCGGTGACCGCGATCGCCGGGAAGCTGCGGCACCCGGGCCGCTTCGTCGGCCTGCACTTCTTCAACCCGGCCCCGCTGCTCCCGCTGGTCGAGGTCGTCAGCGGCTTCGCCACCGACGAGACCGCGGCGACCCGGGCGTACGAGACGGCGAAGGCGTGGGGCAAGACCCCGGTGCGCTGCACCGACACCCCCGGCTTCATCGTCAACCGCATCGCCCGGCCCTTCTACGCGGAGGCCTTCGCGGTTTACGAGGAGCGCGGCGCCGACCCGGCCACCATCGACGCGGTGCTGCGCGAGAGCGGCGGATTCCGCATGGGCCCCTTCGAGCTCACCGACCTCATCGGGCAGGACGTCAACGAGGCGGTGACGCGCTCGGTCTGGGAGTCCTTCTTCCGGAGTCCCAAGTTCACGCCGTCCCTGGCCCAGCGCCGGCTCGTCGAGTCCGGTCTGCACGGGCGCAAGAGCGGGCGCGGCTGGTACGCCTACGACGCGCCCGGCGCGTCCTCCCAAGAGGCGGCGCGGCCCGCCCCGCACACCGCTCCACCCGCCCAGGCGCCCGCGGCCGTCACCGTGGTCGGCGACCTGGGGCCGGCCCGTGATCTCGTGGCGATGATGGGCGAGGCCGGCATCGCGGTGAAGACCGTCAACGAGGGCGGTCCCTACATCGAGCTTCCGGGGGATGGACAGCTCGTACCCGCCGACGGCAAGACGTCCGTCGAGTTCGCCGACGTCGTCTACTTCGACCTCGCCCTCGACTACCGGGGCGCCACCCGCATCGCGCTCTCCGCGAGCGAGGACACCTCCGAGCAGGCCGTCAGCGAGGCCGTCGGCCTGTTCCAGAAGCTCGGCAAGGAGGTCAGCGTCATCGGGGACGTGCCGGGCATGATCGTCGCCCGTACCGTCGCGATGCTCGCCGACCTCGCCGCCGACGCCGTCGCCAAGGGCGTGGCCTCGCCCGAGGACATCGACACCGCGATGCGGCTCGGCGTCAACTACCCGCTGGGGCCCGTCGAATGGAACCGGCGCCTGGGCCAGGACTGGGCGTACGACCTGCTCTCGGCACTGCACGAGCGCTGCCCCACCGGCCGCTACGCCCCCTCGCTCGCGCTCTTCCGGCAGGCGTACGCGGGCGACGAGGAGACGGGTTCATGACCACCCCCAAGCGCGACACCTACACGCCCGAGACGCTGCTCACGGTCGCCGTGCGGATCTTCAACGAGCGCGGTTACGACGGCACTTCGATGGAGCACCTGTCCAAAGCGGCCGGGATCTCCAAGTCGTCCATCTACCATCACGTCGCCGGCAAGGAGGAGCTCCTCCACCGGGCCGTGAGCCGCGCCATCGAAGGGCTCTTCGGCGTCCTGGACGAGCCGGGTGCCGGGCGCGGCCGGTCGATCGATCGGGTCGAGTACGTCACTCGACGTACGGTCGAGGTCCTGATGGCCGAACTTCCCTACGTCACGCTGCTGTTGCGCGTCCGTGGAAACACCAAGACGGAACGCTGGGCGATGGAGCGCCGCCGGGAGTTCGACCAGCGGGTCGCCGATCTGCTCAAGGCGGCCGTGGCGGACGGCGATCTCCGCGCCGACCTGGATATTCGCCTCGCGACGAGGCTGCTCTTCGGCATGGTCAACTCGCTGGTGGAGTGGTACCGGCCGCAGCGCGAGGGGGAGGCGGACGGGGACCAGGTGGCCGACACCGTCGTACGGATGGCCTTCGAGGGGTTGCGGACCGGCCATTGAGTCCCGGTGCCGTTGACTGAGGCACCGAAGCGGATCAACATCCACGGTCATGGCTGCCTCGCGAACACCTGCGTCCCTCGTGTCCGGCTGCGTCACGGTGCTGCTCGTGGGCCTGACGCTGGCCGGGTGCAGTGGCGGGGGCGGCAAGGACGGCGCGGCGCCCCGGCCACAGGACACACGGGCCGCCGTCAAGAAGGCCGAGCCGTCCCCCGCCGCGCCGGCCAGGGGCGACGACTTCGGGTGTCTGACGCCGGCCCAGGCCGCGACGGGTTCCATCGTCTTCAAGAGCGCGACCGGGGCGCCCGTGGGCGGCTTTCTGACCGGCAGCGGCAACACCGGGATCGTGCTCGCCCACCAGTCGGACGGGAACGTCTGCCAGTGGAAGGACAAGGCCGTCGCGCTCGGCAAGGTCGGCTTCCGGGTCCTCGCCGTCAACAGCACGACCGTCGACGAGGCCGCCGAGATCGAGGGCGCGGCGAGCACCCTGCGCGCCGAGGGCGCCTGGAAGCTGCTTCTCATGGGTGCCTCCAAGGGCGGCACCGCCACGCTCCGGGCAGCCGCCCACATGATGCTGAAGCCGGACGCGGTGGTTTCCCTCTCCGCCCCCGAGAAGTACGGCACGATCGACGCTCTCGACGCCGTGGCGGCCCTCGACGTGCCGGTGCTCTACATGGCGGGCGACCAGGACGGCGGCTTCGCCCCGGCCGCCCGGGAGCTGAGCGCGGCCAGCGACAGGGCCCCGGAGAACCGGCTCGTCCAGGTCAAGGGCTCGGCCGCGCACGGAGTGGCCCTCCTGGCCACGCCGGCCAACTGGGACACCGTCCTCGCCTTCCTGAGGAAGTACTGCACGTGACCAGTCCTCGGGGACCCGTGAGCAGTCCCTACTGACCTGCGCGTGAGCAGTACTTACTGAGGGCGGATCCGCCGCTTACCGAGGCGGTTCCACCGAGCCGGGCTGGCGCTACGCCGGGTCCAGGTCGGTCTCCTCGAACACCAGCAGCGTGCGCGTCGACAGCACCTCGGGGATGGACTGGATCCGGGTCAGGACCAGCTCCCGCAGCGCCCGGTTGTCCGGCGTGTGGACCAGGAGCAGCACATCGAAGTCCCCGCTCACCAGGGCGATGTGGGCGGCCCCCGGCAACTCCTTGAGCTGTTCGCGCACGGTGCGCCAGGAGTTCTGCACGATCTTGAGCGTGATGTACGCGGCCGCGCCCTGGCCGGCCCGTTCGTGGTCCACGCGCGCGGTGAAACCCTGGATGACGCTGTCCTCGACGAGCCGGTTGATGCGTGCGTAGGCGTTGGCGCGCGAGACGTGCACCCGGTCCGCCACGGAGCGTATCGAGGCCCGGCCGTCCGTCTGGAGGATGCGCAGGATGTCGTGGTCGATCTGGTCCAGCGGCCGGGGCGGCACCGGCCGGTTCTCGCCGGTGGCCATTTGTTCAGCTGCCATGTCCCCCCGCCTTCCTGTTGTGGACGACCTGTTCCCATCCCAGGCTGTGGAGAACCGTTTGTCCACAGGCTGAAGGTGCCTGTAGCCAAAATGCGTCCACGACCGAACAATCGGTAGGTGAGGGGCGTCACAGTCGCGCCTCGCCCATGGATGTCCGCTCCGACAAGGAGGTGCATTGGCATGACGGTCCAAGAGCTCCCCGGTGCCGCCGCATACCGGCCGACCCCTCCCCCCGCCTGGAGGCCCCGCACCGACCCCGCGCCGCTCCTCCCGGACCCCGAGCCGTTCCGGGTCCTCGGCACCGGAGCCGAGCTCGACCGCGCGCTGATGCTGAAGCTGTACGCCGAGCTGGTCCGCGGCCGCCGCTTCAACGCGCAGGCGACCGCCCTCACCAAGCAGGGCCGCCTCGCGGTGTACCCCTCGTCGACCGGCCAGGAGGCCTGCGAGGTCGCCGCCGCGCTGGCCCTGGAGGAGCGCGACTGGCTGTTCCCGAGCTACCGCGACACCCTCGCCGCCGTCGCCCGCGGCCTGGACCCCGTGCAGGCCCTGACGCTGCTGCGCGGCGACTGGCACACCGGGTACGACCCGCGCGAGCACCGCATCGCCCCGCTGTGCACCCCGCTCGCCACCCAGCTCCCGCACGCCGTGGGCCTGGCCCACGCGGCCCGCCTCACGGGCGACGACGTGGTGGCGCTCGCCCTGGTCGGCGACGGCGGCACCAGCGAGGGCGACTTCCACGAGGCGCTGAACTTCGCGGCCGTCTGGCAGGCCCCGGTGGTCTTCCTGGTCCAGAACAACGGCTTCGCGATCTCCGTGCCGCTCGCCAAGCAGACCGCCGCGCCCTCCCTCGCCCACAAGGCCGTCGGCTACGGAATGCCGGGCCGCCTGGTGGACGGCAACGACGCACCCGCCGTGCACCAGGTGCTGTCCGAGGCCATCGGCCGGGCCCGGCGCGGTGGCGGCCCCACCCTGATCGAGGCCGTCACGTACCGCATGGAGGCGCACACCAACGCCGACGACGCGACGCGCTACCGGGGCTCCGCCGAGGTCGACGCCTGGCGCGAGCACGACCCGATCCGCCTCCTGGAGGGCGAGCTGACCGCCCGCGGTCTGATCGACGAGGGAGGCATACGCGCCGCCGCCGAGGCCGCCGAGGCCATGGCCGCGGCCCTGCGCGAGCAGATGAACGCCGAGCCGTCCCTGAATCCGATGGACCTGTTCGCCGAGGTCTACACCGCGCAGAGCGGCCAACTGCGCGAGCAGGCGGCCCAGTTGCGTGCCGAGCTGGAAGCCGAGGCCCGGTGATGACCACCGCCACCGACAGGAAACCCGCCACCATGGCGCAGGCCCTGCAACGCGCGATGCGCGACGCCATGGCCGAGGACCCGACCGTCCACGTCCTCGGCGAGGACGTCGGCACCCTGGGCGGCGTCTTCCGGGTCACCGACGGGCTCGCCAAGGAGTTCGGCGAGGACCGCTGCACCGACACCCCGCTCGCCGAGGCCGGCATCCTCGGCACGGCCGTCGGCATGGCGATGTACGGTCTGCGGCCCGTCGTCGAGATGCAGTTCGACGCGTTCGCCTATCCGGCGTTCGAGCAGCTCATCAGCCATGTCGCCAAGATGCGCAACCGCACCCGCGGCGCCATGGCGATGCCTATCGTGGTGCGCGTGCCCTACGGCGGCGGCATCGGCGGCGTCGAGCACCACAGCGACTCCAGCGAGGCCTACTACATGGCCACGCCCGGCCTGAAGGTCGTCACGCCGGCCACCGTGGAGGACGCGTACGGCCTGCTCAGGGAGGCCATCGCCGACGACGACCCGGTCGTCTTCCTGGAGCCCAAGCGGCTCTACTGGTCGAAGGCCGACTGGTCGCCCGAGGATCCCGCACCCGTCGAGCCCATCGGCCGGGCCGTCGTACGGCGCCCCGGCAGCAGCGCCACGCTCCTCACCTACGGGCCGTCCCTTCCGGTGTGTCTGGAGGCGGCCGAGGCGGCGCGCGAGGAGGGCTGGGACCTCGAAGTCGTCGATCTGCGCTCGCTGGTTCCCTTCGACGACGAGACCGTGTGCGCCTCGGTGCGCCGCACCGGGCGGGCCGTGGTCGTCCACGAGTCGGCCGGGTTCGGCGGCCCCGGCGGCGAGATCGCCGCGCGCGTCACCGAACGCTGCTTCCACCATCTGGAGGCGCCCGTGCTGCGGGTCGCCGGCTTCGACATCCCCTATCCGCCGCCGATGCTGGAGAAGCACCATCTGCCGGGCGTGGACCGGGTGTTGGACGCGGTGGCGCGGCTTCAGTGGGAGGCGGAGCACTGATGCCTAAGGTGCTTGAGTTCAAGCTGCCCGACCTCGGAGAGGGGCTCACCGAGGCGGAGATCGTGCGCTGGCTCGTCGAGGTCGGCGAAGTCGTGGCCGTGGACCAGCCGGTCGTCGAGGTGGAGACGGCCAAGGCGATGGTGGAGGTGCCGTGCCCCTACGGTGGGGTCGTCACCGCCCGCTTCGGTGAGGAGGGCAGTGAACTCCCCGTCGGCGCACCCCTGTTGACGGTCGCGGTCGGCCCGCCGCAGGAGCGCTCCGGCGCTGAGGACGCCGAGGACGTCGAGTCCTCCGAGTACTCGGGCAATGTCCTGGTCGGTTACGGGACCGCGGCGGCCACCACCCGACGCCGCCCGCGCGTGCGGCCCGCCGCCCCGGCGGCCGCCCCCAAGGCGGCCCCCGCCCCGGTGCGGCCCACGGGTCCGGTGCCGGTCATCTCACCGTTGGTGCGCCGGCTGGCCCGCGAACACGGGCTCGATCTGCGGGAGTTGCGGGGCACGGGGCCCGAGGGGCTGATCCTGCGCGCCGACGTCGAATCGGCCCTGCAAGCGCCGGCCCGGCCCGCCGAGCCCATCGCCGAACCCGCCGCCGCGGTCGCCCCCCGACCCGCCGCCGCGGTCGCCCCCCGACTTGCCGCCGCCTCCGCGGCCCCGGCCGGTACGCGCGTCCCGCTGAAGGGCATCCGGGGCGCGGTCGCCGACAAACTCAGCCGCAGCCGCACCGAAATCCCCGACGCCACCTGCTGGGTGGACGCGGACGCCACGGAACTCATGGCGGCCCGCGCCGCGATGAACAGCGCGGGTGGACCCAAGGTGTCCGTCCTCGCGCTGCTCGCCCGGATCTGCACCGCGGCCCTCGCCCGCCACCCCGAGCTCAACTCGACGGTGGACACGGCGGCCCGCGAGATCGTGCGGCTGCCCGAGGTCCACCTGGGCTTCGCGGCGCAGACCGAACGCGGCCTGGTCGTCCCGGTCGTCCGTGACGCGCACAGCCGCAATGTCGACTCGCTCGGCGCCGAACTCGCCCGGCTCACCGAGGCGGCCCGCACCGGCTCGCTGACCCCGGCCGAGCTGACCGGAGGCACCTTCACCCTCAACAACTACGGGGTCTTCGGCGTAGACGGCTCCACGCCGATCATCAACCACCCCGAGGCGGCGATGCTGGGCGTGGGGCGCATCATTCCCAAGCCCTGGGTGCACGAGGGAGAGCTGGCCGTGCGCCAGGTGGTCCAGCTCTCGCTCACCTTCGACCACCGGGTGTGCGACGGCGGTACCGCGGGCGGCTTCCTGCGCCATGTCGCGGACTGCGTGGAACACCCGGCCGTGCTGCTGCGCACCCTGTGACGAACGTCCCCGCGAACTCGGGACGTTCGCGGGGACAGTCGTGATCGTCCGGCGGTCCATACTCGGAAGATGACCGCGTATGACGCCGCAGCACCCGCGTACGACGCCGTATCCCCGGGGTACGACGCCGTAGTGCTCGCCGGAGGCGCCGCCAAGCGGCTGGGCGGCGCCGACAAACCGGGGCTCAGCGTGGGCGGCCGGGCCCTGCTCGACCGGGTGCTCACCGCCTGCGCCGGTGCCGCGACGACCGTGGTGGTCGGCGTACCGCGGCCCACCGCACGGCCCGTGGTGTGGGCCCGGGAGGAGCCGGCCGGCGGCGGACCACTGGCCGCCCTGGACGCGGGCGTGCGCCGCACCTCGGCCACCAGCGTGCTCGCGCTCTCGGCCGACCTGCCGTTCCTGGCCGCGCCGACCGTCGACGCCCTCCTGGGCGAACTGCGCCGTACCGGCCGCGACGGCGTGCTCTGCACCGACGCCGACGGCCGCGAACAGCCGCTCGTCGCCGTCTACCGAGCCGAACCCCTGCGCCGCGAACTCGCGCTGCTCGCCACCGAGCACGGCTCGCTCGCCGGGCTCCCGCTGCGGCTGCTCACCCGCGAACTCGACCTCGCCCGCGTCGAGGCGGACCCGCTCGCCTCGTTCGACTGCGACACCTGGGAGGACCTCGCCGCCGCTCGGGCCCGGATCAGGGACCATGGGGACGTGCTGGACGAATGGATCACCGCAGTCAAGGACGAACTCGGCATCGAGCTGGACGTCGACACCCGCGTTCTGCTCGACCTGGCCAGGGACGCCGCCCACGGCGTCGCCCGGCCCGCCGCCCCCCTCACCACCTTCCTGGTCGGCTACGCGGCCGCACAGGCGGGCGGCTCGGGCAAGGACGTGGAGGACGCGGCGCGCAAAGCCGCCGCGCTCGCCCTGCGCTGGGCGGCCGAGGCCGAGGCAGACGGCCCGAGGAACGACGCCGGATGACCGCCCGGAGCGCGGGGGCGGACGACGGATCCGACGAAGCCCTCGCCCTGCTGCGCGAAGCGCCGCCCGAGACCCCGGAACGCGAGACGCCGCCCACCGCCGGGGGTGCCGCCGAGCCCGAGCCGGCGGCCGCCCGCCCGGCTCCCCGCCACCGCGCCGCGGCCTGGACCGACGCCCGCGCGGTGGCCGCCCGGGCCGGCCGCGCCGTGCCGGTCCGCTCCCACCGGGTGCCGCTGGAGTCGGCTCTGGGCGAGATCCTCACCGAACCGCTCACCGCGCTCACCGACCTGCCGTCGTTCGACACCTCCGCCATGGACGGCTGGGCCGTCGCAGGGCCCGGCCCCTGGAGGGTGCGGGACGGCGGCGTCCTCGCCGGACACGCGGCGGCCGGTGCCCTCGCCGACGGCGAGGCGGTACGCATCGCCACCGGGGCCCGCATTCCCTCCGGTGCCACCGCGGTGATCCGCAGCGAACACGCCCGCAGCGACGAGGCCCGCACTCAGCTCCATGCCGACCGTGTGGTGCTGCACGGCCAGGACATCCGCCCGCGCGGCCAGGAGTGCCGCTCGGGCGACGTACTGCTGCCCGCCACCGCCCTGGTCACCCCGGCCGTGCTCGGACTTGCCGCGGCCGCCGGGTACGACGAGCTGAGTACGGTACCGAGGCCCCGCGCCGAGATCCTGGTCCTCGGCGACGAGTTGCTCACCCGGGGGCTTCCGCACGACGGGCTCATCCGCGACGCGCTCGGCCCGATGCTCGGGTTCTGGCTGCGGGCGCTGGGCGCGGAGGTCATCGGGACCCGGCGTCTGAAGGACGACGCGGGGGCACTGCTGACGGCCGTCACCAGCTCCTCGGCCGACCTGGTGATCACGACGGGCGGCACTGCCTCCGGGCCCCTCGACCACGTCCACCCCGTGCTGCACACAGCGGGGGCCGAGCTCCTGGTCGACGGGGTCGCCGTGCGGCCCGGGCACCCCATGCTGCTGGCCAGGATCGGCGTGGCGAAGCATCTGGTGGGGCTGCCGGGCAACCCGCTCGCCGCCGTCTCCGGGCTGCTCACCCTGGCCGAGCCGTTGCTGCGTGAACTCGCCCAGCGGGCAACGCCGATGACGTACACGGCGCCGCTGCGCAACGAGGTGCAGGGGCATCCTCACGACAGTCGGCTCGTTCCGGTGGTGCACCGCGCGGAGCAGGTGGTGCCGCTGCACTACAACGGCCCGGCGATGCTGCGCGGTGTCGCGGCCGCCGACGGCCTCGCGGTCGTGCCGCCCGGCGGGGCGCGGGCAGGTGAGGAGGTCGAGATCCTCGACCTTCCCTGGGCTCAGTCGGGTCCGGGCGGCGGGTGTTTCACGTGAAACACGGGACCACCTGCGTCAACGACCTCGCCGACAACTCCCGCCGCCCCGAAGGCCGTTTCACGTGAAACACCACGCACGACCGCTCAACTCGCCGATTTCTGAAGGGTGTTTCACGTGAAACTGCCCGGCCATGACGTCATGGCACGCCAGGCGGGCGAGAACCTGATCACCCGGCGCGTGGCGCTGCCCCGCCGGGTCGTCGACCGACCGCTGCGCCAGGTCGCCAAGCGGATCCTGATGGCGCTCGCCGTACTGGCGCTGACGACGTTCATCGTCTGGATCGACCGCGACGGCTATCACGACAACGCCAACGGCAAGGTCGACTTCCTCGACGCCGTCTACTACGCCACTGTCACGCTCTCCACGACGGGCTACGGCGACATCGTCCCCTACAGCGACAGCGCCAGGCTCACCAACATCCTGCTGGTCACGCCGCTGCGCGTGCTGTTCCTGATCATCCTCGTCGGAACCACTCTCGAAGTCCTCACCGAACGGACTCGTGAAGAGTGGCGGCTCAACCGCTGGAAGGCTCAATTGCGACAGCACACCGTCGTCGTCGGCTTCGGGACGAAGGGCCGCTCGGCGATCCAGACCCTGTGCGCGAGAGGCTTGAAGAAGGACCAGGTCGTCATCGTCGACCCGAGCGCCAAGGTGATCGAGACCGCCAACGCGGAAGGCTTCGTCGGCGTCATCGGCGACGCCACCCGCAGTGATGTGCTGCTGCGCGCCGAGGTGCAGAAGGCCGGCCGGGTCATCATCGCCACCCAGCGCGACGACACGGCGGTCCTGGTCACACTGACGGCCCGCCAGCTCAACCGCGGCGCGAAGATCGTCGCCGCGGTCCGCGAGGAGGAGAACGCACCCCTGCTGCGCCAGTCCGGCGCGGACGCCGTCATCACGAGCGCCAGCGCCGCCGGCCGGCTGCTCGGCCTCTCCGTGCTCAGCCCGAGCGCCGGCACCGTGATGGAGGACCTGATCCAGCAGGGCAGCGGGCTGGACATGGTGGAGCGGCCCGTGAGGAAGAGCGAGGTCGGGCGTGGAGTACGGGAGACCGAGGACCTGGTGGTGAGCGTGCTGCGCGGCCACCGGCTGCTGGCGTACGACGACGCCAAGGCGAGCCCGCTCCAGCTGACCGACCGGCTCATCACGATCGTTCGAGCCGGCGGCACGGCGGCGGAGGCCGGGCCGGAGTAGCGTCGGCCGCATGTATGCGATCACGATTCCTGAGCCGGGCGGTCCCGAGGCGCTGATCTGGGCGGAGGTGCCCGATCCCGTACCGGGTGAGGGCGAGGTCCTCGTCGAGGTGGCCGCCGCCGCCGTCAACCGGGCCGACGTGCTCCAGCGCCAGGGCTTCTACAACCCGCCTCCCGGCGCCTCCCCCTACCCGGGCCTGGAGTGCTCCGGGCGGATCGCCGCGCTCGGGCCCGGGGTGTCCGGGTGGAGCGTCGGCGACGAGGTGTGCGCGCTCCTGAGCGGCGGTGGCTACGCCCAGAAGGTGGCCGTCCCGGCCGGGCAGCTGCTGCCCGTGCCCGCCGGCGTGGACCTGGCCTCGGCGGCCGCGCTGCCCGAGGTCGTCTGCACCGTCTGGTCCAACGTGTTCATGGTGTCCCACCTGCGGCCCGGCGAGACGCTGCTGGTGCACGGCGGGGCCAGCGGGATCGGCACCATGGCGATCCAGCTCGGCAAGGCAGTCGGCGCCAAGGTGGCGGTCACCGCGGGCGGCCCCGACAAGCTGGCGCGCTGCGCCGAACTCGGCGCGGACATCCTCATCGACTACCGCGAACAGGACTTCGTGGACGAGGTGTTGAAGGCCACGGACGGCGTCGGCGCCGACGTCATTCTCGACATCATGGGCGCGAAGTACCTGGAGCGGAACGTGCGGGCCCTCGCCGTCAACGGCCGCCTCGCCATCATCGGCCTCCAGGGTGGCGCCAAGGCCGAGCTGAACCTGGGCGCGCTCCTCACCAAGCGGGCCGCGGTCACCGCGACCTCGCTGCGTGGCCGCCCCGCGGCGGAGAAGGCGGCCATCGTGGCGGCCGTGCGGGAGCATGTGTGGCCGCTGATCTCGGGGGGCCGGGTGCGCCCCGTCGTGGACCGGACGCTGCCGCTCGCGGACGCGGCCGAGGGCCACCGGGTGCTGGAAGCCTCCAGCCACGTCGGCAAGGTACTGCTCACGGCCTGACGGCAGCCAGAACGTGGAGAGGGGGCGCCGGGAAGGCGCCCCCTCTCACAGCCGAATCCGGTCGGCCCGCTGCCAGACACGGGCCGACGGATACGGCCTCACGGATACGGCTTACAGATACGGGCCCGAACGTGCGCCCGCGTGCGGGCCGCCCTCGTCGTCGTCCTCGTGCGAGGTGCCGGGCGGCAGCGCACGGCGCATCTGCTCCAGCTGGGCGCGGGCCGCCATCTGCTGGGCGAACAGAGCCGTCTGGATGCCGTGGAAGAGCCCTTCGAGCCAGCCCACCAACTGGGCCTGGGCGATGCGGAGTTCGGCCTCGGAGGGAATCGCCTCCTCCGTGAACGGAAGCGAGAGCCGCTCCAGCTCCTCGACCAGTTCCGGCGCCAGACCGTCTTCTAGTTCCTTCACCGAAGAGGCATGGATGTCCTTGAGGCGAACGCGGCTCGCCTCATCCAGAGGAGCCGCGCGGACTTCCTCAAGAAGCTGTTTGATCATGCTGCCGATCCGCATGACCTTGGCGGGCTGTTCGACCATCTCCGTCACCGGGACCTCGCGGGACTCGTCGTCTCCACCGCCGATGGCCATACCGTCCTGGCCTACGACCAGGATGTGGGGGCTGTCCGGCGACTTATCGTTCCTCGGCATCTCCATGCCGCCCATTCTCTCGCACACGTGCCTCACATCACGTTGTGCCCCCGGGAAGGGGTGATCCACCGTCTGACGGGCGGTGATTCCCGCCCAGGAGACGACGTTTCACGTGAAACGGCGACCACCCGCGCGCGCCCGTTTCACGGCCTGCGGAGCCGCAGCGCCAGGAATCCGAGTCCCAGGCCGGTCAGGGTCAGCCCCGCCCCCAGGGAGAGGACATGGGCGCGCAGGTCGGAGCTGCTGGGAAGGGCTTGCGGCTGGCGGTGATGGTGGCGCGGAGGTGGCAGAGCCCCGTCCGGGGTGGGAGCGGGCGTCGGCGGCGGCTGAGGCGGCGACGGATCCGCGGGTTCGGGGGGCTGGACCTGTGGGGAGGGCGGCAGGTTTCCCGCGTCCTGGGCCGGAGCCACCTCGTCGGGTGCCACCGTCTCGAACGCGTACGGGTCCAGATTCTGCTGCGGCTCCACGCGTCCCGGGCGTCTTCGGCCCTCCCCCGCACGGCTGCCGGCGAGGTGCTGATCCTCGGAGACGGCCTGCGGTGAGGCGTCCGCCCGTGCTGCGGAGGGATCGTCGGTTCGCCGCGACGGATCGGTCCGCAGGGAAGGACCGGTCCGCAAGGAAGGCTCGGTCGGCAACGAGAGGTCGGCCCGCGATGACGGGTGCGCGTGCGCCAGGCCGGAGGGGGCCGCGTTCGATGGCGGACCGGGTGAGGGGATGCCGACGGCGACCGCGTTCGGCAGGGGCGTCAGGAGCAGCGCTCCCGTCAGTGAAACGGCCGCGGACAGCGACCGGATCCCTGGAGCCATGCGAGGGGCCCCCTCCCGTACGGACGTGAAACGCCTGGGTGACCGAATCAGCGTCACACGGGGGGAGTTGCCCGGCATCCCGGGAGCCGTCGGGCCTGCGCCGAACGAGCCGGACCGTCACCCGCGGCCCCACGCGTGAAGGCCCGGCACCAGGGTGCCGGGCCTTCACGGAACGAGCGGTGCGCCTACTGGGCGGGTGCGTTGCCCGACGAGATCTGGAGCGTGAACTGCGCTTCCTTCTTGTCCACGTCCACCCCGGCCGCCGGGAACTGGGTGACGACCACGTCCTGTCCCCACTGGCCGCTGTCGATCGTCTCGGTGTTGACCTTCCAGCCCGCGGCCTGGATGCAGGACTTCACCGAGAGGATGTCCTTGTACGTGAAGTCGGGCGCCTGCACCTTGCCCGGGTCCACCGTGGAGATCTGCGGCGAGGTGCACTTGTTGGTGTCCATCGTGCGGTCGCGCTCCGGGCCCTTGTGGCCGGCGACCGCGGAACCGCTGGCCTTGGCGCTGCCGCCGCCGCTGTCGCCGCTGTCCTTGTTGTTCAGCGTCAGCACGGTGATCAGGCCGCCGATCGCGAGCAGGGCCACCGCGATCGCGCCCACGATCACCGGGGTGTTCCGCTTCGAACCACCCGAGCCGGACGCGGGCGCCTGCGCCGTGGACATCGGGTACGGCGGCGGCGTCTGGGCCATCGGGGCGTGCTGCTGCGGATAGCCGTACGAGGGCTGGTGCTGCGGGGTCGGCGCCGGGGTGGGCGGACCGTAGGGGCCCGGCTGGTACGGCGTCTGCACACCGCCCTGGAGGCCGGGCGCGGCCTGCGAGTCGAGCGGCGGGAAGACCGTCGCGCCGAGTCCCGCGCCGCTGACCGGCGGGGCGCCGCCGGTGATGACCGGGGCCGCGCCCATCTGGCCCGCGGACGCGATCCGGTGGATCTCGTCGTACATGGCCTGGGCGCTCGGGAAGCGCTCGTTCGGGTTCTTCTTCAGGGCACGGGCGACCAGCGCGTCCATCGCCGGGGTGATCGACCGGTTGACGGAGGAGGGAGCGACCGGCTCCTCCTGGACGTGTGCGTACGCGATCGCGAGCGGCGAGTCGGCGTCGAAGGGGATCCGCCCGGTCAGCAGCTGGAAGAGCATGATGCCGACCGAGTACAGGTCCGAGCGGGCGTCCACGCCGCGGCCCAGCGCCTGCTCGGGCGACAGGTACTGGGGGGTGCCGACGACCATGCCGGTCTGCGTCATCGACGTGACGCCGGACTGCATCGCGCGGGCGATGCCGAAGTCCATCACCTTGACGACGCCGCGCTTGGTCATCATCACGTTGCCCGGCTTGATGTCCCGGTGGACCAGGCCCATCTCGTGGCTGGCCTCCAGGGCGGCCAGCACGTCGGCGGTCACCTTGAGGGCCTTGTCGGCGGGCATCGCTCCGTACTGCTGGATGTCGCGGTGCAGCGTCGAGCCGAGCGGCTCGCCCTCCACGTACTCCATGACGATGTACGGCATGAGGGCACCACCGAGCTCGTCCTCGCCGGTGTCGAAGACGGAGACGATGTTGGTGTGCTGGAGCTTGGCGACGGCCTGCGCCTCGCGGCGGAACCGCTCGCGGAACGACTGTTCCCGGCCGAGTTCGGTGTGCAGGGTCTTGATGGCGACCTGGCGGTCGAGGGCGGAGTCGTACGCGAGGTACACCGAGGCCATGCCGCCCTCGCCCAGGAGATCGCGCAGCTGGTAGCGCCCGCCCGCGATGGAACCGCCCGCATACCGGCCGTGTGCGCCGTCCTGGCTCATGACTGTGCTTCCCCCTTGGCCCGGCGGCCAGTGCTGATCCTCGATTTTTCAGGCCAAGTCTGCCCGAGGGGTCGGACACGTCAAGCCGCGTGCCCGTTCCGTGACCGTACGCGCTGGAAGCGTCTCGCAAGCGTTACAGGACCAGCATGGAAAACGTACGGGATTTGCATGGGTACACACGGAACCGATTGGATGGCCGGTCCATCCCGGACCGGCGCCCCGCGCGAACGCTGTAGCGTGCACTACTGCACAACCAGGTGATGAGCACGACGGAAGACCGTAAAGAAGACCGCTGACGCGGCCAGATACGACGGCGAGGACTGATGGCACCCGAACCCGACGGAAACGGCGCCGGGATGGCCGATGCGCAGGACCACGAGTCGTGGGTCGGCGGACTCGTCGGCGACGGCCGCTACCGCCTCACGCACCGCCTCGGGCGCGGTGGCATGGCGGAGGTGTTCGCCGCCGAGGACGTGCGCCTCGGCCGTACCGTCGCCGTGAAGCTGCTGCGCGCCGATCTGGCCGAGGACCCGGTGTCCAAGGCGCGCTTCACGCGTGAGGCACAGTCGGTGGCCGGACTCAACCACCACGCGGTGGTGGCCGTGTACGACTCCGGTGAGGACTTCGTGGGCGGCCAGACCGTCCCGTACATCGTGATGGAGCTGGTCGAGGGCCGCACCATCCGCGACCTCCTCGTTGACGCGGACGCCCCGCCGCCGGAGCAGGCGCTGATCATCGTCTCCGGCGTCCTGGAGGCGCTCGCCTACTCGCACCAGCACGGCATCGTGCACCGTGACATCAAGCCCGCCAACGTGATCATCACGGACACGGGCGCGGTCAAGGTGATGGACTTCGGCATCGCGCGGGCGCTGCACGGCGCCCAGTCGACGATGACCCAGACCGGCATGGTCATGGGCACCCCGCAGTACCTCTCGCCGGAACAGGCGCTCGGCAAGGCCGTCGACCACCGCTCCGACCTGTACGCCACGGGCTGTCTGCTGTACGAACTCCTCGCGCTGCGGCCCCCGTTCATCGGTGAGACGCCGCTGAGCGTGGTCTACCAGCACGTCCAGGACATGCCGGTGCCGCCGTCGCAGGTGGCGCACGTGGCGCCGCCGGAGCTCGACGGCCTCGTCATGCGTTCGCTCGCCAAGGACCCGGACGACCGTTTCCAGTCCGCCGAGGAGATGCGCGGCCTGGTCCAGTACGGCTTGCAGATGCTCCAGCAGCAGGGCGGCCACACCGGCACCTGGAACACCGGCCCGGTCGAGCTGATGCACGAGGGCGGCCACACACCCGCGATGGGCAGCCCTGGCGCCACGGCGGCCATGGGCCACCCGATGCACGGGGAGACCTCGCAGTTCGGCGGCCCGATCCTGCCGCCGATGAACCCGAACGACGGCGGTTACGACGGTTACGACCACGGCGGCCACAAGCAGGGCGGCGGCGGCCGGGGCGGCAAGATGGTGCTGTTCGTGGTCCTCGCGATCGTCGCGATCGCCGTGGGTGTGGCGTTCGCGGTGAAGGCCACGCAGGACACGGGCGGAAGCTCCGGGGGTGGCGCGGGGACGTCCTCGAACTCCCCGAAGACGTCACCGTCGGTCTCCGCGTCCGACACCCCGTCGACGCCGGACACCCCGGGCACCACCCAGGGCCAGACCTACGGCAGCAGCTCGAACGGCAACGGCGAGTCGCCCTCGCGGCACCGCTCGCGCTCCGCATCCCCGTCGCCGAGCAAGTCGCAGTCCTCGCATTCGCCGGGCACGGACCAGGGTTCGTCCGCGGGCACTGATGGCAGCACCTCTACCGGTACTTCCGCGGGTACCGACGGCAGCACCTCTACCGGTACTTCCGCGGGTACCGAAGGCAGCACCTCTACCGGCACGTCCGCGGGTACCGAAGGCAGCACCACGAAGGGCACGTCCGCGGGTACCGAAGGCAGCACCACGAAGGGCACGTCCGCGGGTACCGAAGGCACCACCACGAAGGGCACCACCGCGGGCGCCGACGGGAGCACCACGAAGGGCAACTCCTGACCGGAGCCCGACCCCTCACCCCGCGAAGGCCTCGCACACCGCCTCGTACTCGCGGGTCCACCAGACCGCAAGGGCCGACGCCGCAGGAAACTGCGGGTCGGCCCTTCGGTCGTGCAGCTGGTAGCGCCAGCGCAGGATCCAGAAGTCGTTGAGCCGCTCCCACCACACCCGGTGCACGGCGGCCGCCAGTTCCTCGGCGTCGGCTCCGGCGGCCCGGCGGTAGGCGCGGGCGTAGGCGCGTACCTTCGCCAGTTCCAGCTCGCCCGAGGGGCGGACGAAGAAGATCACCGCGGCCCGGACCGCCTCCTCGGCGCGCGGCTGGACGCCGAGGCGGTCCCAGTCGACGATCGCGGCGGGCTCGGCCGAGCGGCCCTCGCCCCGGTACAGCAGGTTCAGCGGATGGAAGTCGCCGTGCACCCAGGCGCCGGTCGCGGGGGCCGCCGGGCGGCGGTGGGCGTGCAGGCCGAGCAGTAAGCGGCGCTCCAGGAGGCGGTGCTCGGCGAGCTCGTCGAAGGCGTCCCGGGGCTGGTGTCTGCGGGCCCGTGCCACCAGGTCGTCGATGAGTGCGAGGGTGTCGGCCGGGTCGGCGCTGCGGTGTTCCGCCTGCGGCACGTCGGGCTCCATGACCTGCGCCAGGCAGGTGTGCACGAGCCCGAGCAGCGCGCCGAGCCTGCGGGACTCCACGGCGCACAGCTGGGCCCCGTCGCGGTGGCGGCCGTGCACCCACGGGTGCAGGGCGTAGCAGTGGCCGCCGATCACCGCGACGGTGTCGCCGGCCGCGTCCGGGACGGGCGGGGCCACGGGCACGCCCAGGGCCTGGAGGCGTTCGGTGGCGCGGTGCTGGCGGGCGATGGCCTCGTGGTCGCCGTCCAGGTGGTGCTTGAGGAAGTAGTCGCCGCGGGTGGTGGCGAGCCGGTAGCCGCGGTTCAGCAGGCCTTGGGCGACCCGTTCGCAGGAGAGCGGCTCACCGGGGGTCTCGTAGCGGCGCAGGAGCTCGCTCACGGGGGGAGTTGCAGATGAGCGCGGCACTCGTCAGATGTTAGATCACGCAGCGTGTTTGAGTCGGCGCTCCGTGGAGTAGTCCAGCGAATGGACGGTCACGAACTGGGGTTCGATCCGCATGTACACGGCGTCGAAGGGCTCCCCGTCCACCTCGCGCGGGTCGCTGCCGAACAGCTTGAGCTGCGCCGCGGTCGGCTCGAAGGGCTCCGCGGTCCCGGTGAACTGCACCGACCACACGTGCTGCTCGCCCGTGCTCAGGTTGTCGGCGCCGTACGCGACCACGCTGCCCAGGCAGGCGTGGTGGTAGCCGAGCCCCGCGTGCAGCCGCAGCATCACGCAGCCGTCGACCACGATGTGGCGGGCCGGGGCCACGAACGGCAGGGCTCGCATGCTGGTCGCCACGCGGCCGTACGGAACACGGCCGAGCAGCTCGATGGCGCGGGCTTCCTCGGAGGACATGCCCCCACCTTCGCGCCCGGCACCCGTCCGCTGAAAGAGCCCGGCGCCCCACGCGTGCGGGCCGTAGGTCCCTAATGCGCGCGGCCCGGGCTCTTTCGGGAGGCGGTCAGTGGTTCTTCTCGGCCTGGATCCGGGCCACGTACGCGGCCGCCTGGGAGCGGCGTTCCATGCCGAGCTTGGAGAGCAGCGAGGAGACGTAGTTCTTGATCGTCTTCTCCGCGAGGTGCAGGCGCTCACCGATCACGCGGTTGGTCAGGCCCTCGCCGATCAGGTCGAGGATCTTGCGTTCCTGCTCGGTGAGGTTGGCCAGGCGGTCGTCGCCCTTGCTCTTGCCGCCGTCGCGCAGCCGCTCCAGGACCCGTGCGGTGGCCACCGGGTCGAGCAGCGACTTGCCGGCCGCCACGTCACGGACCGCGGTCAGGAGTTCGCTGCCGCGGATCGCCTTGAGGACGTATCCGGAGGCACCGGCCATGATCGCGTCGAAGAGGGCCTCGTCGTCCGCGAACGAGGTGAGCATCAGGCACTTGATGTCCTCGTTCTGCGAACGGATCTCCCGGCAGACCTCGACCCCGCTGCCATCCGGCAGCCGGACGTCGAGCACGGCGACATCGGGACGGGTGGCGGGGATCCTGACCAGGGCGTCCGCCGCGGTGCCGGCCTCGCCGACCACTTCGATGTCGTCCTCCACGGAGAGCATTTCGTGGACGCCGCGACGGACCACCTCGTGGTCGTCCAGCAGGAATACGGTGATTTTGCCTGTTTCGCGCACGGAATCAGTCTCACACATTCATCCGAAGGACGCCGGAAGGTGCCATAAGAGACCCCTTCCCGAACCCGCGCGGCCGGGATAACGTGCCGTTGTTCCGGCGGCCTGCAAGGCTGTGACCAGCGGCTGTTCCCCACTTTCTCGATTTACTTGGAAATCCAAGCAAAATCGCAGGTCAAGTGGGGTTTCGCAGTAATGCGCAGCACTGGGTAACGTGCTTTTGTCAGGGCGCTCGCCGGGGCACCTGTCACGCCTGATCCCGGCCGAGCGCGCACACCCCCGTGCACTTGAGACGGACAGGCGAGCCTCCCCCAAGCTCTGGTCGAGCCGGGGGGACCCCCAGGCTCACCGGCGAACCCGGGAGCCGGACAGACGGAGGAGCACGCACGTGACCGTGGAGAGCACTGCCGCGCGCAAACCGCGCCGCAGCAGCAAGCGCACCGCCGGGGCCGGCGCAAGGAAGACGGCCGCCGAGCCCGAGCTCGTACAGCTGCTGACGCCCGAGGGCGAGCGGGTCGAGCACCCTGACTACGACGTCGACCTGAGCCCGGAGGAACTGCGCGGCCTCTACCGCGACATGGTCCTCACGCGCCGCTTCGACGCCGAGGCCACCGCCCTGCAACGGCAGGGCGAACTGGGCCTGTGGGCCTCGCTGCTCGGTCAGGAGGCCGCGCAGATCGGCTCCGGACGTGCGCTGCGGGACGACGACTACGTCTTCCCGACCTACCGCGAGCACGGCGTCGCCTGGTGCCGCGGCGTCGACCCGACGAACCTGCTCGGCATGTTCCGTGGCGTCAACCACGGCGGCTGGGACCCCAACACCAACAATTTCCACCTGTACACGATCGTCATCGGCTCCCAGACGCTGCACGCGACCGGGTACGCGATGGGCATCGCGAAGGACGGCGCGGACAGCGCGGTCGTCGCCTACTTCGGTGACGGCGCCTCCAGCCAGGGCGACGTGGCGGAGGCCTTCACCTTCTCCGCCGTCTACAACGCCCCCGTCGTGTTCTTCTGTCAGAACAACCAGTGGGCCATCTCCGAGCCCACCGAGAAGCAGATGCGCGTGCCGCTCTACCAGCGCGCGCAGGGCTTCGGCTTCCCCGGTGTGCGGGTCGACGGCAACGACGTGCTGGCCTGCCTGGCCGTGACGCGGTCCGCCCTGGAGCGGGCCCGCCGGGGCGAAGGGCCCACCCTGGTCGAGGCGTTCACCTACCGGATGGGCGCGCACACCACCTCCGACGACCCGACGAAGTACCGGGCCGACGAGGAGCGCGAGGCCTGGGAGGCCAAGGACCCGATCCTGCGCCTGCGCAGCTATCTGGAGAAGGCGGGCCACGCGGACGCCGCCTTCTTCGAGGAGCTGGAGAGCGAGTCGGAGACCCTGGGCAAGCGGGTGCGCGAGGCCGTGCGTGCCATGCCCGACCCCGAGCCGATGGCGATCTTCGAGAACATCTACGCCGACGGCCACGCGCTGGTCGACGAGGAGCGCGCCCAGTTCGCCGCCTACCAGGCGTCGTTCTCGGACGGGGAGGGCAACTAGCCATGGCCGTACAGAAGTTGCCGATCGCCAAGGCGATCAACGAGTCGCTGCGCAAGGCGATGGAGACCGACCCCAAGGTCCTGATCATGGGCGAGGACGTCGGCAAGCTCGGCGGTGTCTTCCGGGTCACCGACGGCCTGTTCAAGGACTTCGGCGAGGACCGGGTCATCGACACCCCGCTCGCCGAGTCCGGGATCGTCGGCACCGCGATCGGCCTGGCACTGCGCGGCTACCGGCCCGTCGTGGAGATCCAGTTCGACGGATTCGTCTTCCCCGCCTACGACCAGATCGTCACCCAGCTCGCGAAGATGCACGCCCGCGCGCTCGGCAAGATCAAGCTGCCGGTCGTCGTGCGCATCCCGTACGGCGGCGGCATCGGCGCGGTCGAGCACCACAGCGAGTCGCCCGAGGCGCTGTTCGCGCACGTGGCCGGCCTGAAGGTGGTCAGCCCGTCCAACGCGTCGGACGCGTACTGGATGATGCAGCAGGCCATCGAGTCCGACGACCCCATCATCTTCTTCGAGCCCAAGCGCCGCTACTGGGACAAGGGCGAGGTGGACACCGACGCCATCCCCGGCCCGCTGCACAAGGCCCGTACCGTGCGCGACGGTTCGGACCTGACGCTCGTGGCGTACGGGCCGATGGTGAAGGTGTGCCTGGAAGCCGCGGCCGCGGCGCAGGAGGAGGGCAAGTCGATCGAGGTCGTGGACCTGCGCTCGATGTCGCCCATCGACTTCGACGCCGTCCAGGCCTCGGTCGAGCGCACCCGGCGCCTGGTCGTCGTGCACGAGGCGCCGGTCTTCTACGGCGCCGGCGCGGAGATCGCCGCCCGGATCACCGAGCGCTGCTTCTACCACCTGGAGGCCCCGGTGCTCAGGGTCGGCGGCTATCACGCCCCGTACCCGCCGGCCCGCCTGGAGGAGGAGTACCTGCCGGGCCTGGACCGGGTGCTCGACGCCGTCGACCGCTCGCTGGCGTACTGAGGGAATGGTCGTGACGACAATGACTGAGAACGCAGCCCGCTACCGCGAGTTCAAGATGCCGGACGTCGGCGAGGGGCTCACCGAGGCGGAGATCCTCAAGTGGTACGTCCAGCCCGGCGACACCGTCACCGACGGCCAGGTGGTGTGTGAGGTCGAGACCGCCAAGGCGGCCGTCGAACTGCCCATCCCCTACGACGGCGTGGTGCACAAGCTGAACTTCGACGAGGGCGTGACGGTGGACGTGGGTACGTCCATCATCACCATCGACGTGGCCCCCGGAAGCGGGGACGCCCCGCTCGCCGAGGCCGCGCAGGCAACGGCACCGGCTGCCGTCACCGCGCCCGCCGAGTCCGCCGCGCCCGCCGAGTCCGCCGAGGACGAGGCGCCCAAGGGCCGCCAGCCCGTCCTCGTCGGTTACGGCGTCTCCGAGGCCTCGACCAAGCGCCGCCCGCGCAAGGGCGGTGCCCAGGTCCCCGAGCAGGCCCCGGCCGAGGCGCTGCGGGCCGTGCAGACCGAGCTGAACGGGCAGGTGCCCGCACCGGCCCGGCCGCTCGCCAAGCCCCCGGTCCGCAAGCTCGCCAAGGACCTCGGCATCGACCTCGCCACCGTGGTGCCGACCGGCCCCGACGGCATCGTCACCCGTGAGGACGTTCACGCGGCGGTGGCTCCGGTCGTCGAGGACGTCCCCGTTTCACGTGAAACAACTCCCGCTCCGGCAGCTCCCGTTCAGGGTGACGGCCGCGAGACGCGCATTCCCGTCAAGGGCGTACGCAAGGCGACCGCGCAGGCCATGATCGGCTCGGCGTTCACGGCGCCGCACGTCACGGAGTTCGTGACGGTCGATGTGACCCGGACGATGAAGCTGGTCGAAGAGCTCAAGTCCGACAAGGAGATGGCGGGCCTTCGGGTCAATCCGCTGCTCCTGATCGCCAAGGCGCTGCTCGTCGCGATCAAGCGCAACCCGGACGTCAACGCCTCGTGGGACGAGGCGAACCAGGAGATCGTGCTCAAGCACTATGTGAACCTGGGCATCGCGGCGGCGACCCCGCGCGGTCTGATCGTCCCGAACATCAAGGACGCCCACGACAAGACCCTGCCCCAACTCGCGCAGGCGCTGGGTGAGTTGGTGTCGACGGCGCGCGAGGGCAAGACGTCGCCGGCGGCGATGTCGGGCGGCACGGTGACCATCACCAACGTCGGCGTGTTCGGCGTGGACACCGGCACCCCGATCCTGAACCCGGGCGAGTCCGCGATCCTCGCGATCGGCGCGATCAAGCTCCAGCCCTGGGTCCACAAGGGCAAGGTCAAGCCGCGCCAGGTCACCACGCTCGCGCTCTCCTTCGACCACCGTCTGGTCGACGGTGAGCTCGGCTCGAAGGTCCTCGCCGATGTGGCGGCGATCCTGGAACAGCCGAAGCGGCTCATCACCTGGGCCTGAGGCCGGGCCCGACCCGGGCCTGATCGGTCGCTGCTCCGGCCCCCGGCGCGTCTCCGCACGCCGGGGGCCGAGGCGTGCCCGGGGCCCCGCTCCCGGCCGGGCGGAGGAGCGGTCGGCGCACGGTCCCGGTGGACAGGGCGTCGGCCCGGGCCGAGAGTGAAGGCAGGGGGCAGGCCGGGCCCGAGGGAGCAGCACATGCGGAGGTACGCCGGTGTCCCGATCGGCGCGGCACTCGCCGGGGTCGCCCTGGCCGGAGCCCTGCTCGACCCGGCTGTCGTACGCCCGGCCGTGGCCTCCCCGGAGTCCCTGGCCCCGGCGGCTTCCCCGGCCCCGGTGCCGCCTGTGACCTCCCCATCCCCCCTGGCCTCCCCAACCCCGATGACCTCCCCATCCCCCCTGGCCTCCGCGCCGCCCCCGGGCCCGGCGGCCGTGCCTCCCGCGCCCTCCGCGAAGGCCTGCACCGCCTCCCTCGAAGTCTCCATCGGTGCCGGTGTCACCGCGCTGCTGACCCTCGGCCCGGCGGGGCCGGCGGTCACCTTCAGCGATGGGCCCGGCAATCCCGTCCCGGGCCTGGGGCGGCTCGACCGCAAGCATCCCGCTCTGCCCGCGTCGGCCGGCATCCGCGCCGAGATCCGCACGCCGTACGGGCCCGCGCCTCGGCTCCGGACCAAGGTCGAGGGCGGCCCGCAGGCCCCGTACCAGGTGCAGGACTTCCCCCGGCTCCCGAAGGATTGCGGGAGGCCCGCCGCCGGGCACTGACCACGACCGCCGACCCCGTTCCTCCGCTGCCGTTCCGCGATCCGGACGGCTCTTTCTGATGCACCCCTGTTGTATCTATCCTGTGCGCATGCCTCCCGCCCCGGCCCCCGCCACCAAGCAGCCGCCCGCCGCCGACCGCGTCTACATGCACGTCAAGCAAGCTGTGCTCGACCGCCACTACGAGGGCGGCACCCTGCTCACCGAGGGCGAGCTCGCCGAGGCGGTCGGGGTGTCGCGCACGCCGGTGCGCGAGGCGCTGCTCAAGCTCGAAGTGGAAGGGCTCATCAAGCTCTATCCGAAGAAGGGCGCGCTGGTGCTCGCCGTCTCCGCGCAGGAGACCGCCGATGTCGTCGAAACCCGGCTGCTGGTCGAGGAGTTCGCGGTACGCAGGGCGGTCCCCGCGCCGGAGCGGCTGATCGGGCGCCTCCAGGAGCTGCTCGCCGAGCAGAAGGCGCACGCGGCCGCCGGGGACCTGGCCGCCGTCGCCGTCAGCGACCGCTGCTTCCACGCCGAGATCGTGCGCAACGCCGGGAACGAGATCCTGGCCCGGCTCTACGACCAGATGCGGGACCGCCAGCTGCGCATGGGCGTCGCCGTCATGCACGCCCAGCCGGACCGCATCGCCAAGAACATCGCCGAACACGAGGAGATGCTGGAGGCGATCAGGGCCGGCGACGGCGAGCGAGCCGCGCACTGTGTGCGCCAGCACCTCAGCTGGGTCAAGGTTCTGGTCAGGGGGGACGACCGATGAGTTCTGCCGCACTGCCCGCACCACGGCCGCTGGGCGGGCGCCGGGCCGCGTTCGTGTGGAGCATAGGCGTCGGCGTCTACTTCGTCGCCGTCATCTTCCGCACCTCGCTCGGAGTCGCCGGCCTGGACGCCGCCGAGCGCTTCCACGTCAACGCCTCGGCCCTGTCCACCTTCTCCATACTCCAGCTGCTCGTGTACGCGGGGATGCAGATACCCGTCGGCCTCATGGTCGACCGGCTCGGCACCAAGAAGGTCCTGGTCCTCGGGACCGTCCTGTTCACCGTCGGACAGCTCGGCTTCGCCCTGTCACCCTCGTACGCCACCGCGCTCGGCTCCCGGGCGCTGCTCGGCTGCGGTGACGCGATGACGTTCATCAGCGTGCTGCGGCTCGGTTCGCGCTGGTTCCCCGCCAAGCACGGCCCGATGATCGGGCAGGTCGCCGCGCTGTTCGGGATGGCCGGCAACCTGGTGTCGACCATCGTCATCGCCCGCTCGCTGCACGGCATCGGCTGGACCCAGACCTTCGCGGGCAGCTCGCTCGCCGGAGTGGTGGTCCTGGTCCTGGTGCTGCTCTTCCTGCGCGACCACCCCGAGGGCCACGAGCCGCCGCCCGCGCACCACGCGGGGGCCGCGTTCGTCCGCCGGCAGATCGCCGAGTCGTGGCGCGAGCCCGGCACCCGGCTCGGGATGTGGGTGCACTTCACGACGCAGTTCCCGGCCATGGTGTTCCTGCTGCTGTGGGGGATGCCGTTCCTCGTCGAGGCGCAGGGCCTGAGCCGGGGCACGGCCGGGGAGCTGCTGACCCTGGTGGTGCTCTCCAACATGGTCGTGGGTCTGGTGTATGGCCAGGTCATCGCCCGCCACCATGCGGCCCGGCTTCCGCTGGCGCTCGGCACCGTAGGAGCCACCGCGCTCATATGGGCCGCCACCGTCGCCTATCCCGGTGCGCACGCGCCGATGTGGCTGCTCATCACACTCTGCCTGGTGCTCGGGGCCTGCGGTCCCGCCTCGATGATCGGCTTCGACTTCTCCCGCCCGGCCAACCCGCCGGAGCGCCAGGGCACCGCGTCCGGCATCACCAACATGGGCGGCTTCATCGCCTCCATGACGACGCTGCTCGCGGTGGGCGTGCTGCTCGACGCGACCGGGGACAACTACCGGATCGCGTTCTCGTCGGTGTTCTTCCTGGAGGCCCTCGGTCTCGTCCAGATCCTGCGGCTGCGGGCGCGCGCCCAGCGGCGCGAGCGGGACCACCTGGTGGCCAGCAGGGTGGAAGCCGTGCACGTGCCCGTATAGCGCGGGCCGCCCCGGCCCGTCGGCGCTACGGAGTGACCGCGAACTCCCGCAGGATCGCGTCGGCCAGTGCCTGGTCGCCCTCCGCCTTGACGCGGTCGGCGACCGCGTGCGGGCGGACCCGGCCGCACGCGAGCCGCACGAAGGTCTCCCAGTCCATGACGAGGGTGACCAGCGGGCCCAGCGAGGGCGCGCCGTCCACCGTGCCGCGGCCGTCCGCGTCGACCCGTACCGTCCGCAGGAACTCCACCGGCCCGTGGATGTCGAAGACGACCGCGGAGCTCGGCGGCGCGCCCGCGTCCTTCGCCACGACGCGGGGCAGCGTGTGCAGCAGGACGTCGCGCGCCACGTACGCGCCCGGAGAGTCCAGGTTGCCCGGCCTGTTGAGGGCCCAGCGCAGGTCCTGCTCGTGCACCCACACGTCGAACGCCCGCATCCGCAGCGCGAGTTCCAGGGTCTGCTCGGTGCCGAGGGGGGCGCGGACCTTGGTGTCGGGGTCGCGGTTCTCGTTGCGCAGCTGACGCGCCCTACGGATGATCGTGTACTCCAGCTCGGACGTCATCTCCGGCGCCGTATGGTGCCGGCGCACATCGACCTGCATCTCCATATAGCGAGCGAGATCGGTCTGCACATGGAAGATGTCCCGCGGCAGGGTGTGGATCGGCCTCGGGTCGCCCAGTTGCTCGCACTCCATGCCGATGATGTGCGACACGATGTCCCGTACCGACCAGTTGGGACAGGGTGTCGCCCGGTTCCACTCACCCTCGACGAGCGGCATCACCAGCTCGGATATCGCCTCGATGGAGTGGGTCCAGGCATCGGCGTAGGTCTGAAGGCTGGGATGGACGGTCACGGGACCCCTCGGCGGTTCTTTTGTACGCGGGCTGGACTGCGGGACTGCGTGGGAGGCTTGGTCGCTAAGTTACGCTGCCGGGCAGCACCCCGGCAGTGCTTTCGTGTGACGATCGTAGGCTGTTTCCCATAGTGCTGACGGCTCGAAGGACAGGACGGTGGTACTGTGCGCGCCTCGCTCATTCAGATCGACGTCAACCCGGATGAGCCCATCAATTCCCGCCGCCGACGCGTGGGTTCGCTGGTTCGCGAGCAACGCGGCAGCGATCTGGTCGTGCTCCCCGAGCTGTGGACGGTGGGGGCGTTCGCGTACGAACTCTTCGCGGACGGGGCCGAGACGCTGGCCGGAGCGGGCGGCGGCACGGGTGACGGGGCGCCGGCCGGGACCACCGTGCGGGAGATGTCCGAGGCGGCCCGGGAGGCCGGGGTCTGGCTGCACGCGGGGTCCGTGCCGGAGCGGGGCGCGGACGGGGTGCTCTACAACACCTCCCTCGTCTTCTCGCCCGACGGCGAACTCGCGCACAGCTACCGGAAGATCCACCGGTTCGGCTTCGACAAGGGCGAGGCGGTGCTGATGGGTGCGGGTTCACAGCTCGTGACCGTGCCGCTGCCCGGCCTCACGCTCGGCCTGGCCACCTGCTACGACCTGCGCTTCCCGGAGCTGTTCCGGGGCCTGGTCGACGCGGGCGCGCAGGCCTTCGTGATCCCGGCCGGCTGGCCCGAGCGGCGCCGCGCGCACTGGACGCTGCTCGCGCGGGCGCGGGCGGTCGAGAACCAGGCGTACGTGCTGGCCTGCGGTACGGGGGGTACGCACGCGGGGGTCGAGCAGGCGGGGCACAGTATCGCCGTCGACCCCTGGGGCGAGGTGCTCGCCGAGGCGGGGCCGGGGGAGGAGATCCTGACGGTGGATCTCGACCCCGCCCGGGTGGCCGAGACCCGGGAGGTCTTCCCGGCCCTCAAGGACAGGGTCCTGGGCCTGGAGCGACCTCAGCGGTAGCTCCCGGCGGCGTACGGGTCCCTGGTGCGGTCCCGGACGCGGTCGCGGACGCGGGGCCTCCCGGGTGCGGGGCACTGGCGCGCCGGTGGTGGCCGTTCGCGCAGTTCCCCGCGCCCCTGACCCCGTTCTCGTCCGCCTGCCGTGCGTGGCTGATCGCGCAGTTCCCCGCGCCCCCAAAACCCGTTTCCGGCTGCGGGCCGTGTGTGGCCGTTCGCGCAGTTCCCCGCGCCCCCGACCCCGGTCTCGTCCGCCCGCCGTGCGTGGCCGTTCGCGCAGTTCCCCGCGCCCCCAAAACCCGGTACCGGCTGCGGGCCGTGCGTGGCTGGTCGCGCAGTTCCCCGCGCCCCTGTAGGTGACCGGAGCCTCCTGGTCGCGCCCCGGTCGCGGCGGAGCCCCAGGATCCTTCAGCCCCCGGAGGGTTTAGGGAAGGGGCGGGGTGGGGGCTTCCCCGGGGTCTGGGGCGGAGCCCCAGGGGTCAGTCGTCGTCGCGTTCCTTCTCGTCCATGCGGATCACGCAGATCACCACCGCGAGCAGCAACGCCACATCCGCGTCCTCCCGCACCACGTTCACCGCGTACGTCTCGCGGACCCGGAACCACTTGCGCGAGACGTGGGCCAGCAGTTCGCCGTCGTACTCGACGGTGAACTCGCGGTCCAGGATCCGGCCCGTGACGTCGAGCTCCGTACCCTCCACCAGCCGGACCCGGTAGTGGTTGCGCAGCAGCGAGAGGCGTTTGCGGCGGACCGTCGCGAGCGCCTGGTCGTCCCGCTCGATGGTCATCGCGTCCCGCAGGCTGAACATCTTCTCCCGCAGCGTGATCAGGACCCGCCCGGCGGGATCCTTCAGCTCCAGGGTGTCGCGCAGCCGCAGCGCCTTGCCGTCGGCGAGGAACGCCTGGCGGCCGTCCTCGGTCTCGATCCAGTAGTCGTCGCCGATGGCGAAGATCTTGTCCCGCACGAGGTATTTCATGGCTACCCTCTGCCCGCCCCGGGGCCCCGCCGAACGGCGACACAGGGTGTTCATACGGGGATGGCAAGCTTGAAGCATGAACGACGCAGCCCCGGCGCCCACCCCCGCGCCCGCCCCCCGCCGTGCCCGAGTCCGTGCCCCCGAGCTGATCGGCAAGGGCGGCTGGCTGAACACCGGAGGGAAGGAGCTGAGCCTCGCCGAGCTGCGCGGGCGGATCGTGATCCTCGACTTCTGGACGTTCTGCTGCATCAACTGCCTCCACGTCCTCGACGAGCTGCGCGAGCTGGAGGAGAAGCACCGGGACACCGTCGTGATCGTCGGCGTGCACTCGCCGAAGTTCGTGCACGAGGCCGAGCACCAGGCCGTGGTCGACGCCGTGGAGCGGTACGGGGTGGAGCACCCGGTGCTCGACGATCCTGAGCTCGCCACCTGGAAGCAGTACGCGGTGCGCGCCTGGCCCACGCTCGTGGTGATCGACCCCGGGGGATACGTCGTCGCCCAGCACGCCGGTGAAGGGCATGCTCACGCCATTGAGCGGCTCGTCGAGGAGCTGGAGGCCGAGCACGGCGCCCAGGGCACGCTGCGGCGCGGCGACGGCCCCTACGTGCCGCCGGAGCCCGTCGCCACCGACCTGCGCTTCCCCGGCAAGGCGATCGCGCTGCCGAGCGGGAACCTCCTGGTGTCCGACACCACCCGCCACCAGCTGGTCGAGCTCGGCCCGGACGGCGAGGGCGTGGTGCGCCGGATCGGCGGGGACGGGCAGTTCAAGGAGCCGCAGGGTCTCGCGCTGCTCCCGGACGGCAAGGTCGTCGTCGCCGACACTGTGCACCACGCGCTGCGCACCTTCGACCCGGTCAGCGGGGAGATCGAGCTGCTGGCGGGCACCGGCAGGCAGTGGTGGCAGGGGCAGCCCACCTCCGGGCCCGCCCTCGACGTCGACCTCTCCTCGCCGTGGGACGTGGCCTGGTGGCGGGGCAAGGTGTGGATCGCCATGGCCGGGGTGCACCAGCTGTGGACGTACGACCCGGAGACGAGGACCGTCGAGGTCGCGGCCGGCACCACCAACGAGGGGCTCGTCGACGGGCCGGGCGACGAGGCCTGGTTCGCGCAGCCGTCCGGGCTCGCGGCCACCGAGGACCGCCTCTGGGTCGCCGACTCGGAGACCTCGGCGCTGCGCTACGTCGACGTCGAGGGCGCGGTGCACACGGCCGTCGGCACCGGTCTCTTCGACTTCGGGCACCGCGACGGGGACGCCGCCCAGGCGCTGCTCCAGCACCCCCTCGGCGTGACCGTGCTGCCGGACGGCTCGGTCGCCGTGTCCGACACGTACAACCACGCGCTGCGCCGCTACGACCCGGCGACGGGTCAAGTCACCACGCTGGCAACGGACTTGAGGGAGCCGAGCGACGCGGTCCTGGCCGGGGACGAGATCGTCGTCGTCGAATCGGCGCGGCACCGGCTGACCCGGCTGAGGTTGCCGGAGGAGGCGGTACGGGTCGAGTCGGTGGCGCACCGGACCCAGCGTGCGGCGACCGAAGTCGCTCCGGGCAGGCTCCAGTTGGACGTGGTGTTCCAGGCGCCGGCCGGCCAGAAGCTGGACACCCGCTACGGGCCCTCCACCCGGCTGCTCGTCTCCTCGACCCCGCCCGAGCTGTTGCTCACGGGCGAGGGCACGGGCACCGACCTCGCGCGCGAGCTCGCCCTGAACCCCGAGGTCACCGAGGGCGTCCTGCACGTGTCGGCGATGGCCGCCTCCTGCGACGACGACCCCGCGAACGAGTACCCGGCCTGCCACATGCACCAGCAGGACTGGGGCGTGCCCGTACGGCTCGTCGCGGGCGGCGCGAGCCGGCTGCCGCTGGTGCTGGCCGGAATGGACCCGGCCGAGGCCTCCTAGCAACCGCGGGCCCGAGCCGCGGGCCCGAGCGGGCCGGAGTCGCGGGCCGGAGCCCCGAGCCCGAGCGGGCCGGAGCCCCGAGCCAGAACTCCCCGGCTCGGCCCGCCCGCCGCGCCCCGCCCCGCCGAGCCCCGCTCTAGGCGAAGCCCGGCTTGAACGGCCCGGTCCGTGGGGCCGGCCCGCACAGCGGCAGGGCGGCCGGGTGGCCGTGCGCGTCCAGGACCGCGACCAGGATCGCGGCGTCGTAGCCGGGCAGGGTCACCCGCACCGTCGAACCGACGGCCGGGCAGCCGCGGCGGGGGGAGTAGCGGATGCGGGCCACCCCGTTGGCGCCGGGGTGCAGCACGAAGGGCTTCGCGAACGGCTGGGCCGGGGTGGAGACGAGCGGGGCGCCCCGGCCGCCGTCGGCCAGGACGGTCAGCGTGGGGGTGCCGCGCAGCACACAGATGTGCCCGGAGGTGTTGCGGGCCACCAGGACCGCGTCGCCTCCGGCCCGGGCGTCGGCGCCGTGGCGCGGAACGCCCCTGCCCGACGGGTCGACGACGCGGAAGGCGAAGGACAGCGCGGTGGGCGAGCAGAAGACCCGGGCGTCCTCGCCCCCGTCGTCGGCCGGGCCGGTGGGCGTGCCCGTACCCGGCTTCCCCTGCGTCGGAGTCGCCGCGGCCGGCCCCGAAGGCACCACGGACCCGGCACCGGGCGAGGGGCCGGCCCCGGGCCGGCCCGCCCCCGTCCCCGAGGCGGAGGCGGACGGAATCGGCCGCTCCCGCGGAGTCGGGGCCCCGGGCGCCGGGGAGCTGTGCGCCACCGACCGCACGGAGGTCGCGGGAGCGGCGGCGGGCACGCGGTCCGTGCAGCCGGTCAGGGCGCCGAGCAGCACGGCGGCGACCAGGCCGACGACGGCCGTACCCCCGGCCGCACTCCCCCTGTCCCCGCGCATCGCGCCCCGCTCCCTCTGAGTGTCCGTGTGCCGCACCAGCCTCACGCCCGCCGCTATCGCCCGGCTAACGCCGCGTGAGCCTACGCGGGCGCCGGCTCGGCCGGTTCGGCGCGGTGGGCCTACGCGGGCGCCGGCTCGACCGGTTCGGCGCGGTGGGCCTATGCGGAGGCCAGCTTGGCCAGTTGGGCGCGGGCCGCCGCGGCCCCCTCCTCGTAGCCGTGGTCGTCGGCCTCGTGGGCCGCGTCCGTGAGCTGGCGGCGGGCGTCCTCGACGCGGCCGAGGCCGGCCAGCGCCTCGCCGTAACTGGTGCGCAGCAGCACCCGGCGCGGGATGGCCTCCGGCGAGGGCCCCAGTTCGAGGCCCGAGGAGGCGTGCTCCAGGGCCCGTTCGTGGTCGCCCGCGTCCAGGAAGTGGCGGGCCAGGTGCTGGTGGGCGAGCATCTCGGTCGAGCGGTCGCGGGCCCGGCCGGCCAAGGTGAGGGCTTGGCCGAGGAGTTCACCGGCCCGGCCGGCCTCGCCGTACTGGGCGAGGACGAGCGCGAGGTTCATCCGGGCGATGGCCTCGCTGGTGACACAGCCCGCCCGGCGGGCCAGATCGGGGGCCTTCTCCAGCTGGGCGAGCGCCTCGTCCCAGCGGCCCTCCTCGTGCAGCACCCAGCCGAGCAGGGCGCGCGTGCGCGACTGTGCGTCCAGCTCCTGCTCCAACTCGGCCGATTCCAGAGCCTGTTCGAGCAGGGGTGCCCAGCCGTCGCGGACCCGCCACAGGATGAGCGGCCACTGCAACAGGACGAGCCGCCAGGCCCGGTCGTGCATTCCGGCGGCGACGGCCGCGGCGACCGCCCCGCGCAGGGTGGCCCGTTCGGCCTCGTACCAGGCGAGCGCGGCCTGGCGGTCCTCGAACTCGCGCACCGCCGCCGGCCGCCGGGATCCGGGCGGCGGCACGAAGCAGGGCTGGCTGCCCGGTTCGGCGGTGGCGGTCGCGACCAGACCGGTGTGCAGATAGTGGTCCAAGAGCCGGGTGAGTCCGTCCGGGTCCGCCTCGGGGGCGAGCGCGCGGGCGTAGAGGCGTACGAGATCGTGCAAGGCGTAGGAGTCGGGGCGGGTGCGCGGGTCGGGGCCGTGCGGGCCCGACTCGACGAGCAGGTGGGCGGCGGCGAGCCGTTCGAGAGCGGTGGCGGCCTGGTCCGGGGTGCAGCCGGCCAGGGCGGCGGCGGTGTAGCGGTCGAGCTCGGAGCCGGTGTGCAGGCCGAGCGCGCGGAACATCCTCCGCGCCTGCTCCGGGAGTTGCTGCACGGTCAGGCGCAGGGCGGCGGCGACGCCGGTGTCCTCGATCCTCAGCAGCCCCAGCCTCTGCTGTTCGTCCGCGAGTTCACCGGCGAGGGCGGCCAGCGTCCACTGCGGGCGGGCGGCGAGCCGGGCGGCGGTGACGCGCAGGGCGAGCGGCAGGCCGTCGCAGAGTGCGGCGAGGCGCGCGGCCGCTTCGGGTTCGGCGGCGACCCGGTCCTCGCCGAGCACCGCGCCGAGCAGGGCGGTGCAGTCGGCGGCGGGCAGTTCGTCCAGGCGGACCGGGCGCGCGGCATCGGAGGCGACGAGGCCGCCGAGCCGGTCCCGGCTGGTGACCAGGGTGACGCAGTGGTCGCCGCCCGGGAGCAGCGGGCGGACCTGCTCGGAGTCGCGGGCGTTGTCGAGCACGACCAGCATCCGGTGCTCGGCGGTCAGCGAGCGGTACAGCGCGCCCATGCCGGCCTCGGTCTCGGGGATGCGCTGGACGGGCACACCCAGAGCGAGCAGGAACTCCCGCAGGACGACGGTCACTTGACGGGCCGGGGTGTCGCTGTAGCCGCAGAGGTCGACGAAGAGGCGGCCGTCGGGGAAGTCGGCCCGGCGCTCGTGCGCCCAGTGCACGGCGAGCGCGGTCTTGCCGACTCCGGCGCCGCCGGTGACCACCGCGACCGCGCCGTACTGCCCGTCGGCGGCCGCGCCGAGCGCGTCGAGCTCGGTCTGCCGGCCGGTGAAGCCCCGGGGTCTGCGCGGTAGCAACTCCGGTACGCAGGTGATCGGTTCGGGCTTCTTCGTGCTCTGCTCCACCGGGGCGACGGGGGTGCCGGTGCGCAGGATCGTGGCGTACGCGTCGGAGAGGGCGGGGCCCGGGTCGACACCGAGTTCGTCGGCGAGCAGGCGGCGGGTGCGGTGGAACCATTCGAGGGCGTCCGACTGGCGGCCCGAGCGGCTCAGGGCCAGCATCAGCGCCGCCGACAGGGGCTCGCGCAGGGGATGGGCGACGGCCTCGGTGCGCAGGACGGCGGCGGCCCGGCCGTGCTCGCCGAGCTCCCCGTACGCCTCGGCGAGCGCCTCGACGGAGGCGAGCCTGAGCTCTTCGAGGGCGTGGGCGGCGGTTTGCAGGGGCGGGCTGGTGACGGTGCCGGTGAGGGCGGGGCCCTGCCACAGGGCGAGCGCCTCGCGCAGCATCAGGACCGCGTCACCGGGACCGCGCTGGGCGCGGGCGAGCGAGACGAGCTCCTCGAAGCGGTGCGCGTCGATGAGGGTGTCGGGGAGCCGCAGGACGTACGCCGGTCCCTGGGTGGCCAGTTCGATGCCGTACGCCTCGGCGCCGTGCTCGGCGAGCAGGGCGCGCAGCCGCGATATGTGGCCCTGGAGGACGGTGCGGGAGTGCAGGGGCGGCTCTTCGTCCCACAGGGCCTCGGTGAGGCGTTCCACCGGGACGGCCGTGTTGGGCTGGAGCAGCAGCATGGCCAGCAGGCTGCGGCGTTTGGCGGGGCCGAGCGGGAGGAACGCGCCGTCCTCCGTCGCCACGGCCACCGTTCCCAGGACGCGGAACTCCACGGTGGCGACACCCCCTTGCTCCCCGTTCCCACCCGGACCTGGTCAGGGCCCGGACAGTCGAGGATACGCGGGGCGCGCGCACGGGGCACACGAGGTGGTCGCGGCGCACGGGCGGCGCGGGGCCGCCATGACGGCGGCCGGCGTCCCGGGTCTCACATCAGGTGGTCGCGGTCCTCCTCGACGACGGTCGCCCCCGGCACCATGCGCCGCCTGCGCAGCACGCTGGTGAAGACGGCGACGCCGATGATGCCGACGGCCATGAGTATCAGGCCGACGACGTGGACGTTCACACCGCTCGTGTGCCAGTCCGTCGCGAACGTGAGGATGGCCCCCACCGCGATGAGGATGATGCAGCCGCCCAGGCCCATGGATCTCGCCTCCGTGAAAAGGTGGTGGACCGTCCGGGTACCCGGGCCCCGGACGGCCAACCCCCGTGTGCGGCAAGCGGGTTCGGGCACAAGGGTGCATTCCGCCCGTACCGGTCGGCTCAGTCGGCGAGGAACGAGGTGAGCGCGTTGGCGAGCAGGAACGGGTCGTCCGCGCCGCACAGTTCGCGCGCGCTGTGCATCGACAGGATGGCCACGCCGATGTCGACGGTCTGGATGCCGTGCCGGGCCGCGGTGATCGGCCCGATCGTGGTGCCGCAGGGCATCGCGTTGTTGGAGACGAAGGTCTGCCACGGCACCCCGGCGCGCTCGCAGGCCGCCGCGAACACGGCACGGCCGGCGCCGTCGGTGGCGTACCGGGCGTTCACGTTGACCTTGAGGATGGGTCCGCCGTTGGCGCGCGGGTGGTGCGTGGGGTCGTGCCGCTCGGCGTAGTTGGGGTGGACGGCGTGGCCGGTGTCGGAGGACAGGCAGACGGTCCCGGCGAAGGCGCGGGCACGGTCCTCGTAGCTGCCGCCGCGGGCGAACACCGAGCGCTCCATGACGTTGCCGAGGAGCGGGCCGTCGGCGCCGGTGTCGGCCTGCGAGCCGTCCTCCTCGTGGTCGAAGGCGGCGAACACCGGGATGAAGGGGAGCTCGTCGGCACCGGACGCGGCGGCGAGGGCGGCGACTCCCGCGTGCACGGACAGCAGGTTGTCCATGCGCGGCCCGGCCACCAGCTCCCGGTCGCGGCCGAGGTAGGCGGGCGCCTCGACGGAGTGCAGCATCAGGTCCCAGCCGGCCACCTCGCCCTCGGCGAGCCCGGCCTCCTGCTCCAGGAAGTCGATGAGGTCGCCCTCCCGCACGTCGTCGCCGAGGCCCCAGATCGGCTGGAGGTGGCGCTGGCGGTCGAGCTTGAGCCCGTCGGTGTTCACCGAGCGGTCCAGGTGGACGGCGAGCTGCGGCACGCGCAGCAGCGGGCGGTCCACGTTGACCAGGCGGTGGCTGCCGTCCTTGAGGGTGAGGCGGCCCGCGATGCCGAGGTCGCGGTCGAGCCAGGTGTTGAGCAGCGTCCCGCCGTAGACCTCGACGGCGACCTGGCGCCAGCCGTACGCCCCCGAGTCCGGCTGCGGCTTCACGCGCAGGTTCGG
Organism: Streptomyces sp. NPDC006691; assembly: GCF_042869955.1. NCBI lineage: Bacteria > Bacillati > Actinomycetota > Actinomycetes > Kitasatosporales > Streptomycetaceae > Streptomyces > Streptomyces sp. NPDC006691. Next base: position 495,915 of record NZ_JBIAGW010000001.1, on the reverse strand, counting down.
GGAGTCGGTGTGGGCGCCGACGATCCGGTACGGGGTGTGGGGTTCGGCGCCCTCGGGCACGAACCAGGCCACGATGGCGCCGCCGCGCAGCACGTACTTCCCGCCGTGCGTGCCGTCCCAGGCGTCCGTCTCCTGGACCTGCCGGAACCCGGCCTTCTCCAGGCGAGCGGCTGCGTTGGCCACGGCGTGGTACTGCGACGGGCTCGCCGCGAGGAAGGTCATCAGGTCGTCGGTGTGGCCGCGGTCGAAGCGGGGCGGTGTGCTCATGCCGCCACCCTAGCGGCGGCCCGCCCCCGCCTTCGGGCCCCGAGCGTCTTGCCCCGTTTGGGCCCCGGGGATCTGCCCTTTCGCCTGCGCGACGGGGGCCGAACGATCCGGCGGGGGCCACCCCCGCCCGCCCCACGGAAGGCCGGGTTCCGGGCCGGACCCGGGCATGCCGAAAGGGGCCCGGGGTCCGACCACCCCGAGCCCCTCCCTCGGCGGAGGCCTAGAAGGCCGCCTCGTCCAGGTCCATCAGGGAGTTGTCCACCGTCTCGGCCAGCGCACGCGCCGTACCGACACCCGGCAGCACGTTCGCCGCGAAGAACTTCGCAGCCGCGATCTTGCCGGTGTAGAACGGGACGTCCTTCGCGGAGGCCGAGGACAGCTTCTCGGCGGCGACGGCCGCACCCTTGAGGAGCAGGTAGCCGACGACCACGTCACCCGAGGCCATCAGCAGACGGGTCGTGTTCAGACCCACCTTGTAGATGTTCTTGACGTCCTCGCCCGTCGCCGTGAGGTCGGTGATCATCGTGCCGACGATCGCCTCCAGGTCGACGGCCGCCTTGGCGAGGGAGTCGAGCGCGCCGCCCAGCTCCGCGTTGCCGTTCTGCTCCGCGAGGAACTTCTTGATCTCCTCGGAGAGGGCGTTCAGGGCCGCGCCCTGGTCCCGGACGATCTTCCGGAAGAAGAAGTCCTGGCCCTGGATCGCCGTCGTGCCCTCGTACAGGGTGTCGATCTTGGCGTCACGGATGTACTGCTCGATCGGGTACTCCTGGAGGTACCCGGAGCCGCCGAAGGTCTGGAGCGACTCGGACGACAGCTTCTCGTACGACTTCTCCGAGCCGTAGCCCTTCACGATGGGCAGCAGCAGGTCGTTGAGGCCGACGAGCGCCTTCGCGTCCTCGCCCGCCGCCTCCTTGACCTGGATCGCGTCCTGGATGGAGGCGGTGTAGAGGACGAGCGAGCGCATGCCCTCCGCGTACGCCTTCTGCGTCATCAACGAGCGCCGTACGTCCGGGTGGTGAGTGATCGTCACCTTCGGCGCGGTCTTGTCCATGAACTGCGAGAGGTCGCTGCCCTGGACGCGCTCCTTGGCGTACTCAAGGGCGTTGAGGTAACCCGTCGACAGGGTCGCGATCGCCTTCGTGCCGACCATCATGCGGGCGAACTCGATGATCATGAACATCTGGCGGATGCCGTCGTGCTTGTCACCGATCAGCCAGCCCTTGGCGGGGTGCTGGTCGCCGAACGTCATCTCGCACGTGTTGGACGCCTTCAGGCCCATCTTGTGCTCGACGTTCGTCGCGTACACGCCGTTGCGCTCGCCCAGCTCGCCGGTCTCCCAGTCGAAGTGGAACTTCGGCACGAGGAAGAGGGACAGGCCCTTGGTGCCCGGGCCGTGGCCCTCGGGGCGGGCGAGGACGTAGTGGAGGATGTTCTCCTCCATGTCGTGCTCACCGGACGTGATGAAGCGCTTCACGCCCTCGATGTGCCATGAGCCGTCGTCCTGCTGCACGGCCTTGGTGCGGCCGGCGCCCACGTCCGAGCCGGCGTCCGGCTCGGTGAGGACCATGGTCGAGCCCCAGCGCTTGTCGACCGCGATCTCGGCGATCTTCTTCTGCTGCTCGTTGCCCTCGGCGAAGAGGATGCCGGCGAAGGCCGGGCCCGAGGAGTACATCCAGATCGCGGGGTTCGAACCGAGCAGCAGCTCGGCGTACGCCCAGATCAGGGAGCGCGGCGAGACGGTGCCGCCGATCTCCTCGGGCAGGCCGAGCCGCCAGTACTCGGAGTCCATGAACGCCTTGTAGGAGCTCTTGAAGGACTCCGGGACCGGAGCGGTGTTCGTGGCGGGGTCGAAGACCGGCGGGTTGCGGTCCGCGTCCGCGAAGGAGTCGGCCAGCTCGTTCTCGGCGAGACGGGCGATCTCCTCCAGGATCGACTTGGCGGTGTCGACGTCCATCTCCCCGAACGGGCCGGTGCCGTACAGCTTGTCGCGTCCGAGCACCTCGAAGAGGTTGAACTCGATGTCGCGGAGATTCGACTTGTAGTGCCCCATGGCGACGGCTCCGTAAGCAGGGTGTCGGTTACATCTACCAGCAAGTAGGTCAGTACCTCCGATGATGCTACCCACCGGTAATAACGCGCAACCTCTGGCCGAGAACTGTGACGTGTCAGGCACCTGCCTGTGCCTGCCGGGGCGCCCGCCCCAGCGCCCCGGCGAGCGCCCGCGCGGTGGCGGCGTTGCAGTTCCCGAGGATGACGAGCGGTGGCGTACCGAAGTCCCTCCCCAGGGAGGGGAGCGTGATGCCGTGCTCCGCGAGCGCGGCTCGCAGCTCCATGACGACGGCGTAGGTGTCGTCCCGGCGGGGCGGAAGGGGGGTCTTGCTCATGGGGGGTGCCTCCTGTGAGTGCGGTGTGTGACGAACCCCTCACAGAGTGACGCTGGGTGCCCTACCGTCGGAAGTGGTTCCCATTGCGCTCGGCAACTGGCAAATGGCGGTGGTGAGTTGTGCCCCCTCGCAAGGACACGGACGCGTCGGCGAATGTGCCGTCCTTCTACGGTGCGGAGCTGCGCTACAAGCGCGAAGCGGCGGGCCTGACGCTTGAGCAACTGGCCGAGGGCAGCTTCCGCGGCGTGCCGTTCCTGAGCCAGATCGAGCGCGGCGAGCGCAGGATGCCGGTGGATCTGGCCAGACACGTGGACGAGCGCCTGGGTACGGACGGCTTTTTCCAGCGCCGCTGTGAAGACGCCCGCCGTGCGAAGCAGTCCGGACATGCGGAGTACTTCGCTGACGTGGCGGAGATGGAGCGGGGTGCCGAGACCATTGAGGAGTGGGCGCCCATGCTGGTGCCGGGGCTGTTGCAGACGGCGGCCTACGCCTCGAAGGTCATTCGAACCGGCAGCCCATGGCTACCCCCGGCCACGGTCGAGAAGCAGCTCACGACCCGGATGGAGCGCGCGGAGCTATGGGCGAAGGAAGAACCTCCAGCGGCCTGGGTGATCCTGCACGAAACCCTGGTCCGGCGGCCCTTGTTGCCCCCTGACCAGATGGCCGACCAGCTGGAGCACATCGTGCGGATAGTCGTGCAGGCCCGCGGGGTTTTGCAGGTCCTCCCGGAAACCGCTGCCGGTTATCCGCTCATGATGGGCATGGTCAAGCTCATGACCTTCCCGGCCGCGCCGCCGCTCGCTTACACCGAGGGTATTCACAGCGGCCAAATCATTGATTTTGCCCCCCTCGTGAGGGACTACCGCAGGTCTTACGATCTGCTGAGGGCCGCCGCCTTGCCGCCGGAGGTGTCCCTGTCCCTTCTCCAAGTTGCGGCAGAGGACTACCGAAATGGCAAGCAATCGCTATGACTTGAGCGCCGCCTACTGGCGTAAGAGCACGTACAGCAACTCAAGCGGCGGCGACTGCGTCGAGGTTGCCGACAACCTCCCCGGGGTCGTCCCCGTACGGGACTCCAAGGTGCCGAGCGGCCCCGCGCTGATCATCCCGGCCGGGGCCTGGGTGCCGTTCGTTCAGGCGGTCAAGGGCGCGGCGCTTCGCGCCTGAGATCGCGCTGTCCGCCGGGACCCCGCGTCGGTAGTCTTGGGGCCATGTACGGCTACGACCAGAACCCGGGCGCACAGCAGCAGTACGCCCCGCCGCAGCAGCAGATGCAGGGCGGTTACGGGGAGCAGCCGCTGTACCCGGAGCCGTCGCCGCCCTCGCTCGCCGACGCGGTGCGGGCCTTCACCACGGGCTCGCTCTCGGCCGAGGACTTCCAGCAGATCTTCGCGGGGGCCCGGGTGTACTGCCCGCGCGGTGACAACCCGGGGTTCCTGGCGCTGCACAACACGCAGCAGCCGGTGATCCCGATGTTCACCTCGCTGAAGGAACTGCGCCGGTACGCGGGCAAGGAGTCCAAGTACTTCATCATCACCGGCGCCGAGGTGATCGACCTCCTGCCCACCGGGTACGGCTTCGTGCTCGACATGGAGGGCGACCACCGGATGGTCTTCGACGCGAAGGCCGTGGAGCAGATGGTCGACTTCGCGATGCGGCGGATGTACGGATAGCCGTACCGCCTGACCCTTGGTTCTTCGGGCCCGTACCCCTTGGGGTGCGGGCCCGAAGCGTGTCCGGGGCGGCCCGGAAGCGCGTCCGGGGGCGCGGCCGGAAGGGGTCGGGAATGGGCACGCCTTGCAAGCTGTTCACCATTCAACTACTTTGAACGTAGAGCATCCCCGCAAGGAGGGCCGTCCCATGCCTGCTGTGACCGTCGAAAACCCGTTGACCCTGCCGCGCGTAGCCGCGCCGGAGGGGGCCGCGGCCCGTCCCGTCCTTGCCGTGACCACTGCTCCGCAGGGGTTCGAGGGGGAGGGATTCCCGGTGCGCCGCGCGTTCGCCGGGATCAACTACAAGTACCTCGACCCGTTCATCATGATGGACCAGATGGGCGAGGTGGAGTACGCGCCGGGCGAGCCCAAGGGCACCCCGTGGCACCCGCACCGCGGCTTCGAGACCGTCACGTACATCATCGACGGGATCTTCGACCACCAGGACTCCAACGGGGGTGGCGGCACGATCACCAACGGTGACACCCAGTGGATGACGGCCGGAGCCGGTCTGCTCCACATCGAGGCGCCGCCGGAGCAGCTCGTCATGTCGGGCGGGCTCTTCCACGGGCTCCAGCTGTGGGTGAACCTGCCGGCCCGGGACAAGATGATGGCCCCGCGCTACCAGGACATCCGCAGCGGTTCCGTCCAGCTGCTGACGTCCCCGGACGGTGGCGCGCTGATGCGGGTCATCGCGGGTTCGCTGGACGGGCACGACGGCCCCGGGATCACGCACACGCCGATCACGATGGTGCACGCCACGCTGCGGCCGGGCGCGTCCGTGACCCTGCCGTGGCGGGAGGACTTCAACGGCCTCGCGTACGTGCTGGCCGGGCGCGGCTCGGTCGGCGCGGAGCGGCGGCCCGTGCACATGGGGCAGACCGCGGTGTTCGGCGAGGGCGGTTCGCTGACCGTCCGCGCGGACGAGAAGCAGGACTCCAACGCGCCCGACCTGGAGGTCGTGCTGCTCGGTGGGCAGCCCATCCGGGAGCCGATGGCGCACTACGGGCCGTTCGTCATGAACACGCGGGCGGAGCTTGAGCAGGCCTTCGAGGACTTCCAGAAGGGCCGCCTCGGCTCGATCCCGGCCGTCCACGGGATGTAACCCCGGGCCCCCTGGGGCTCCGCCCAGCCCCGGGGGGTTTGCCCTCCCGCCCGCCCGTGCGGCGGGTTGGGTGAGCTGAGCCCTGGGGCTGCGCCCCAGACCCCGGGCGGGGGCTCTGCCCCCTGCACCCCCGTTCGCGCCTGAACGGCGCTCGTCCTCAATCGCCGGACGGGCTGTAGGTGCCCCAGTACCGGTACTGCCAGGGGCGCGGGGAACTGCGCGAGCAGCCACGCGCGGCGCGAGGGCGAAAGCGGGTTGGGGGTAGCGGTAGCTGACGGGGCGTCACCCGGGCGGACCCGTTCCTGAGGCGCGGCCCCGCGGGCCATGGTCGGCTGGCGGGATGGAGACGTCCCGGCCGTATCCGCTGCCCGAAGCCGCCCGTCGCACCGCCGCCTGGTGCGTGGTCGTGCTGCTCGTCAGCGGCGTCGTCGCCGTCGCCGTATGGCTCTGCATCATCTTCAAGACCGCCGTCACGCCCGTCCTGCTCGCCCTGCTCGGCACCGCGCTGCTCGGACCCGTACACCGGTGGCTGATCCGGATGAAGCTGAAGCGGTCCATCGCCGCCGCGCTGACCTGCGTCGCGCTCGTCGCGGTGGTCGGCGGTGCCGGATACGTCGTCGTCACCGCGCTGCTCGACACCGGGGACCAGATCGTCGCCTCGCTCAAGCAGGCGGGGCAGTGGGTCGCCGACCACTTCGGGGTGGCCGGCGGGGACGGCGTCACCAACCTCGCCGACAACGCCAAGCAGTTGCTGGCCAAGTTCGGCGCGGGCGCCGCGAGCGGGGTGCTCGAAGGGCTGAGCCTGATCGGCTCGCTGCTCGCCACCAGCGTGCTCGCGCTCCTGCTCACCTTCTTCTTCCTCAAGGACTCCGACCGGGCCGTGGGCCTCGCCCACACCCTGGCCCCGCGCGGCGCGGGGGACGTCGTCGAGGCCATGGCCCGCCGGGCCTTTGAGGCGGTCGAGGGGTTCATGCGGGGCACCACGTTCATCGCGTTCATCGACGCCGTCTGCATCACCGTCGGCCTGCTGATCCTGCGCGTCCCCGGCGCCCTCGGCCTCGGCGCGCTGGTCTTCATCGGGGCGTACATCCCCTACCTCGGCGCCTTCGTGTCCGGCGCCGTCGCCGTGCTCGTCGCGCTGGCCGACCGGGGCTTCGGCACCGCGCTGTGGACCCTGGGGATCGTGCTCGCCGTGCAGCAGCTCGAAGGGCACATCCTCCAGCCCGTGATCCAGAGCCGTACGGTCCAGATGCACCCCGCGATGATCATGATCGCGCTGACGGCGGGCGCGAGCGTGGCGGGCCTGGTCGGGATGCTCCTGGCGGTACCGGTCGCGGCGGCCGGGTTCGCCGTGGTGGGGGAACTGCGCGACCGCTACTCCGCCGACCCCGAGGACGCCGGCCCCGTAGTGGAGTAGCCGGCCCCGTAGCGGAGTAGCCGGCCCCGTAGCGGAGTAGGCGGGTGCTCAGCTCAGGGAGCGAAGACCTTCGCCGCGCGCATGGTCCGCCACGTCACGGGCCTGGCCGACCAGGGAGGACAACTCGCCCGCGCCGGTCCCCCGCGCCTCCCCCCAGGCCCGTGTCATGAGGACGCCCTGTTCTTCCAGGCGCGTGAACACGGCGCCCGGCTGAGCGGTGCGCAGGCTCCGCTGCCAGGTGGCGAGGACGTGGCCCGCGGGGTCCTGAGCGTACGGGGGGATCGTGGCGGCCATGGGCGCGGTGAGCACGCTCTGAACCGTCCGGTCCCACGTGCCGAGCCGCTCCTTGCCGAGTGCCTTGCGGGCATGGTCTGCCACCGCGTCGAACGACCCCAGGACCCAGGCGTTGCGCATCGGATGGACGGCGGGAACGGGATCGGTGCCGGGGGAGGCCAGCTCACGCGCCGCCCGCCGGGTCGAGGCGGCGCGAAGGGTGGCGTAGGACGTGGGCTCGGCGGACAGGGCGCCCAGGGCCCGGAGCAGGGTGGTGCGGTCCACGGCCAGGTGGACGCCGTTCCCGTCCTGCCAGGGCGCGTCGGCGGCGAGGCCATGGCGCGCGTAGTCGGCGTCGCCGGGGCCGAGAACGGCGTGGGTGTCGTCGGCGTAGTCGGCGACGGCCTCGGCGAGTGGAACCGTCACGCGGCCGTCGACGCCCGGCCCGCCGTCGTCGGCGAGGGCGAGGAGAACGTTCTTCATGGCCTGTGCCTGCTGGAGGCTGTGCTGCCCGGTCCCTCCGGCGGAGGCGGTGGCCCGCTTGACGGCCTCCCCCAAGTCGGCGCATCCGAGGCCCTGTTGGGCGCCCAGTGCGGCCTGGACCCGGCGGTCCTTGAGCAGCCGGTCACAGGACCCGGAGCCGTCCCCGGGCCGCAGCAGGAGCCAGGCGCCCAGCCCGGCCCCGATCAGTACGACGGCCACGACCGCCGCCGCGGCCCGCGTGCCGGCCGAACGGCGACGGATTGCTTCGGACATGCTCCCCCGGACCTCCCCCGACGCGATCCCCGCCCGTCTCCGCGGACGAGGGGCCCCGCAGACGCGGCCCCACGGCTCTCGGCGTCGATCATGAGGTTACAACCGGCCCCTGCGCGGCGCCCCTGTGCAAAGATCTTGAACGCATTCAAATTTCAGGACGGCCCGGAGTCCTCCGCCGTCATCCCGTCGGACGGCTCGGCCCCTGGTCGGGCCGCTCCTCGGGCCCCGCATCCGACGGACTCTCCGCCCCCGTCTCGTAGAGCTCGAACCAGATCGACTTGCCGTCGCCGCGGGGGTCCACGCCCCACGCGTCCGCCAGCATCTCCATCAGGATCAGGCCCCGCCCGCTGGAGGCCATCTCGCCGGGGCGGCGGCGGTGGGGGAGTTCGTCGCTGGCGTCGGCGACCTCCACGCGCAGCCGGCGGGTGCCGAGGGGGCCCCTTGCCTCGGCCACCAGGAGGGCGTCGCCGTCGGTGTGGACCAGGACGTTGGTGATCATCTCGGAGATCATCAGGACCGCCGAGTCGACCTGCTCCTCGTCCGCCCAGTCGTGCAGCAGCTCGCGCAACTGGCGGCGGGCGCTCGCGATGTGCTCCGGCTCCGCCTGCGCGACGGTCAGGGCGGTGCGGCGGACCGGCGCGGGCGAGGCGGGACCGGTCCGGCCGGTGACGGCGTTGCGGCGCAGGAGCAGCAGCGCGATGTCGTCCTCGCGGCGGTCCACCAGCGGGCCGATGGTGTGGTGCGAGGAGGGCCCGTGCACGGCCTGGACCAGTTCGTCGGCGAGCTGCTCCAGGCTGTCCCCGGTGTGCTTCTCCAGGACCGGGCGCAGCCGCGTCCAGCCGCTGGCCATGTCGTGGCCGCCGGTCTCGATCAGACCGTCCGTGCAGATCATGATCGTCTCGGCCGGGTCGAGGACGAGCCGGGTCGTCGGGTAGTCGGAGTCCGCCTCGATGCCGAGCGGCAGGCCGCCCGCCGTGGAGCGGATCAGGGCGGTGCCGTCGGCGGTGCGGATCACCGGGTCGGGGTGGCCGGCCCGCGCGATGTCGAGGGTGCCGGTGGCCGGGTCGACCTCGATGTAGAGGCAGGTGGCGAAGCGCGGCGCGTAGTCCTCGTAGCCGTCGCCGTAGGGGTCGGGCACCCCGTACGACTCGGTGATCCCGTAGAGGAAGCGGGAGGCGCGCGAGAGGACGGCGTCGGGGCTGTGCCCCTCGCTCGCGTACGCCCGCAGCGCGATCCTCAGCTGGCCCATCAGGCCGGCCGCGCGCACGTCATGGCCCTGTACGTCCCCGATGACCAGGGCGAACCTGCCGCCGTCGCCGTCCGTGCGGGAGCCGCCGCCGGGCAGCGGGATCATGTCGTACCAGTCGCCGCCGACCTGGAGGCCGCCGCCGGTCGGCACATAGCGGGCGGCGACCGTCATGCCGGGGATCTCGGGGCCCAGCGTCGGCATCATCGCGCGCTGGAGTCCGAGCGAGAGCTCCCGCTCGCTCTCCGCCTCGCCCGCCCGGGCCAGGGCCTGCGCCAGCATGCGGGCCACCGTGGTGAGGACCGAGCGCTCGTCGGGGGTGAAGGCGACAGGGTGCTTGAACGCGGCCATCCACGCGCCGATCGTGCGCCCGGCGACGATCAGCGGCACGAACGCCCACGAGTGGCGGTCGAAGCGCTGGGCCAGCGGCCAGGTGGCGGGGAAGCGGCGCCGGTACTCCTGCGGCGACGGCAGATAGATCGCCCGCCCGTTGCGCACGACGTCGGCGGCCGGATAGTCCGTGTCGAGCGCCATGTCCGTGAACGGGCCGTCGTCCCCGGGGTTGTGCCCGTGGTGCCCGATGATCGTCAGCCGCTCGCCGGCCACCCCGAACACCGCGAGGCCGTCCGGCGAGAACCCCGGCATGGACAGGGACGCGGCGACCCGGAGCACCTCGGAGGTGGAGCGGGCCTCGGCGAGCGCGCGGCCCGCGTCGAGCAGGAACGCCTCCCGCGAGCGCCGCCAGTCGCCGGTGATCGAGGGGTGGGCCGCGGTGGTGCCGGGCTGGGGCTCGGCGACCTCCTGGATGGTGCCGATCAGGAGGTAGTCCCCGCCCCGGATGACGGGTTTGGAGCGGCTGCGTACGGTGCGCAGGACGTGGCCGTGCTCGTCCATGATCCGCAGCCGGACCTCGGCGAGGGTGCCCTCGGCGACGGCGAGGTTCACGATGCCGTCGACCTCGTTCCAGTCGACGGGGTGGAACCGGGAGCGTACGGCGGACTCCGTCAGGGTGGCGGGCTTGGCGGGCAGGCCGAGGAGCCGGGCGGCCTCCGCGTCGAGGGTGACCGTCCCGGATCCGTTGTCCCAGCGCCACAGGCCAGTCGCGATCGCGGCCAGGACGTCCTCTGTGCGCATTGCCCCTATTTAAGAAGATCCCGGGGTCCGCCGCCACCGAGAGCCGGCCGCGTACCGGACCGTGAGCGGGCCGCGAGGGGGCCGCTCACCGGGCGGTAACCTGGACTGGTTGATTCCCGCCTGTCTCGCGAAGAATCTCGCGAAGAGTCGCGCCGTCGCGCGAAGAATTGGACGAATGATGCACCGGTACCGGTCCCACACCTGCGGCGAGCTCCGCGCCTCCGACGTCGGCAGCGACGTCCGGCTGAGCGGCTGGCTGCACAATCGCCGAGACCTGGGCGGCATTCTCTTCATCGACCTGCGGGACCACTACGGCATCACGCAGCTGGTCGCCCGGCCCGGCACGGCCGGCGCCGAGGCCCTGGACAAGCTGTCCAAGGAGACCGTCGTCCGCGTCGACGGCAAGGTCGTCTCGCGCGGCACCGAGAACGTGAACGGCGAGCTGGCGACCGGCGAGATCGAGATCGAGGTCGGCGAGGTCGAGGTGCTCGGCACCGCGAACCCGCTGCCGTTCACGATCAACGCCGAGGACGGCGTCAACGAGGAGCGGCGCCTTGAGTACCGCTTCCTGGACCTGCGCCGCGAGCGCATGCACCGCAACATCATGCTGCGCAGCGCCGTGATCGCCTCGATCCGCTCCAAGATGGTCGCGCTCGGCTTCAACGAGATGGCCACCCCGATCCTGACGGCGACCTCGCCCGAGGGCGCGCGTGACTTCGTGGTGCCGTCGCGTCTGAACCCGGGCAAGTTCTACGCCCTGCCGCAGGCCCCGCAGCAGTTCAAGCAGCTGCTCATGATCTCCGGCTTCGACCGGTACTTCCAGATCGCGCCCTGCTTCCGCGACGAGGACGCCCGCGCGGACCGCTCGCCGGGCGAGTTCTACCAGCTCGACGTCGAGATGAGCTTCGTCGAGCAGGAGGACGTCTTCCAGCCCATCGAGAAGCTCATGACGGAGCTCTTCGAGGAGTTCGGCAACGGCCGCCACGTCACCTCGCCCTTCCCGCGGATCCCGTTCCGCGAGTCGATGCTGAAGTACGGCAACGACAAGCCGGACCTGCGCGCCAAGCTCGAACTCGCCGACATCACCGATGTGTTCGAGGGCTCGGAGTTCAAGGCGTTCGCCGGCAAGCACGTGCGCGCCCTGCCGGTGCCGGACGTGGCCGGTCAGTCCCGCAAGTTCTTCGACGGGCTCGGCGAGTACGCCGTCTCGCTCGGCGCGCAGGGCCTGGCCTGGGTGCGGGTCGGCGAGGACGGTTCGCTGTCCGGGCCGATCGCCAAGTTCCTCACGGACGACAACGTCAAGGTGCTCACCGAGCGCCTCGGCCTGGTCCCCGGGCACGCGGTGTTCTTCGGCGCGGGCGAGTTCGACGAGGTCTCCAAGATCATGTCGGGTGTCCGCGTCGAGGCCGCGAAGCGGGCCGGGCACTTCGAGGAGGGCGTGTTCCGGTTCTGCTGGATCGTCGACTTCCCGATGTACGAGAAGGACGAGGAGACCGGCAAGATCGACTTCTCGCACAACCCGTTCTCCATGCCCCAGGGCGGCCTCGCCGACCTGGAGGAGAAGGACCCGCTCGACATCCTGGCCTGGCAGTACGACATCGTCTGCAACGGCATCGAGCTGTCCTCCGGCGCGATCCGCAACCACGAGCCCGAGCTGATGCTCAAGGCGTTCGAGATCGCGGGCTACGACCGCGAGACGGTCGAGGCCGAGTTCGCGGGCATGCTGCGCGCCTTCCGTCTCGGCGCCCCGCCGCACGGTGGCATCGCCCCGGGCGTCGACCGCATCGTGATGCTCCTGGCGGACGAGCCGAACATCCGGGAGACCATCGCGTTCCCGCTGAACGGCAACGCGCAGGACCTGATGATGGGCGCCCCGACGGAGCTGGACGAGTCGCGCCTGCGCGAGCTGAACATCTCCCTGCGCAAGCCGGTCGCCGACAAGTAGGCAGCCGCGCAAGGGCAGTTGTGCAACCTGCGGGCCTCGGCCCGCATTCGACCCCCCGGGCCCTGGCCCGGGGGGTCGGTCGTTTTCGCCCGAACGCGGGCCGCGGGGCTACCGGTCGAAGATGACGGAACGGAACTTCACGTCCTTGCCGCCGGATCCGCCGTGCATCTTCAGGGGGAAGGACTCGCCCTCGCAGTCGACGTCGGTGTAGACCGTCGCGATGCTGTTGGTGAGGTTGCGCGGGGAGTGCGCGGGCGTCGTGTCCGGCTTGGCGACCTGCTCCAGGGTGAGGCAGTACAGGCCCTTGGGGTTGAGCAGGGAGCCCTCAAGGGTCTTGCCGTCCCGCTCGTACGTGAAGCGGAACGGGCCGCTGGCGGCGCTGGCGGGGGAGGTCGGCAGGGTGACGGCGAGTGCGAAGGCGCCGAGGGCGGCGGCGAAGGCGGAACGGAGACGCATGGGGGGACATCCTTTGCGGGCTGTGCGGAGGGACGGATTCGACCCGAGCCTGTCCGAGTCGCCGTGCCCTCCCAACTCCGTGGGGCGTCCTGTCGCCCGTTCGTGGAGGCCAAATCCTTTCTGCTGCGACCGAGTGGGGGAACTTCCACCCCGCCCCGTGTCCGGCCCCGCCACCCGCCCGCCGGAGGCGGCCCCTGCCGGGGCGCCCGCGGCGGACGGGAGGCGGCGCGGCCCGAGCGTCAGTTGTTGTTGTTCTTCGAGCGGGCGAAGAACTCCAGTTCCGCGATGGCCACCTGCTTGTCCTTCGCCGCGCCGAAGGCCGAGCGGAGGATCAGGCGGACCGAGGCGGCGTCGCGCACCCGGACGTTGATCTGCTGGACTCCGCCGTCGTTGATCGAGCGGTGCGAGAGGTGCTGCTTGCCGCTCGTGTCGGTGACGATCAGGTCGAATTCCTGCGGCCGGGCCTGTTCCGACTGCTGGCCCGTGCGCTTGGAGGTGCCCGGGGTGATCAGGAGCGCCAGGAGGTCGGTCGGCTGGCCGAACGTCGCCTCCAGGTAGGTGCCCTCCGCGTCGCCCGCGTAGCCCGTGCCCCACCAGGTGTTGGAGTAGCTGTCACCGGCCAGTTGCGGGCCGTGCTTGGGGTCCGAGTGGGACGCCTTCCAGTCCGTGGGGTGGACGGCCACGCGCTTGGCGAAGTGGTCCTGCACCGCCCGCGCGGCCGGGGGGCCGCCGATGATGCCGCCCACCACGACGCCCACCACCGCCACCGCGATCAAGGCCCTGGCGATCCAGCGCTTGCGATCCCGGTGCAGCGCGGGCCGCTGGCCGGCGTACGGGCCGGTCGCGTTGTCCTGGCGGCGCGGCGTGAGCGGGGTCGCGCAGCTGCGGCAGAAGTTGCGGTGCTGGTGGTTGGGGGTGCCGCAGGCCGGGCACGGCGCGCCGGTCTCCTCGACGGGGCCGGCCGAGCGGACCCGGGGCCGGGAGGCCTCGGGGCGGCCGGGGAGCACGGTGCCGGGGGTCTCGGGCGCCGGCCCGGGCGCCGATGCCTCCGCCACGGGTACGAGCAGGGCCCGGGCGGCGTCGGAGGCCGAGGCGGCGCGCGTCTCGGGGACCGGGGTGGTGTCCTGGGCGTCACGGGCCTCCCGTGCGGCCGGGGTGCTGCGCGGCTCGTTCGGCACCGCCGGGGTCGGGACGGTCATCGCGTCCGGCCGGGCGGGCGGCGTCGACGGTCCCGCGGGCCGCGTGCCCGGCACGAACACCGGGGTGCCGGCCGGCGGCGTCGGGGCGTCCGGGGCGATGCTCCGGCGGGCCGGCTCGGGGGACGGAGCCGAAGCGGGAGGAGCCGACGCGGGCGCGGCCGGGGCGGCCGGGGCGGGCGGAGCGGCGTCCGGGGCCGGCGGGGCCGCGGGGGCCGCCGGCGCGGTCCAGCGGAGGAACGCCCCGCAGGAGTCGCAGAACGACTGCCCGGTGGCGCGGGCCGGGGTGCCGCAGTCGGGGCAGGGGACCATGGCCGGGGTGGACATGAAAGGTCAGTTCCCTTCGGGGGTGAGGGTCTTGCGAGCGGATACCTCGGCCGTGAAAGGGAGGTGCGCGGGACGGGCGGCCGCCACCACCGCTTCGAGGCGGTGGGGGTCGACGGTGGACGGGTCGGACACCTTCAGGGTCACCCGCAGGGACGGCTTGGCGTCGCCGGGGAACGGCCCGAGCGGCCGGGCCGACCAGGTCGCGCCGCCGCTCTCGCTGATCTCGGGCCGTACCCCGAAGGCGAGTTCGACCGCCCGCGACAGGCCCTCGGCGGTGCCCCGGACGCGGTGCAGGGAGACCGCCGTCGCCACCGCGTGCCGGCGGATCTCCAGCGGCTCGGTGCCGTCGAGCTCCGTGCCGACCCAGCTCGTCAGCCAGTCCACGAAGTCCTCCGGCGCGATCGCCGGGTCGAAGTACGCCTCCAGGCAGTCCAGGACGTTGAACAGCGGGGCCAGCACCACGTCCAGGCCCTCGACGAACCGCTGCGCGAAGTCGTCGTCCGCGTACACCGCGGGCAGCTGGCCGCCCAGCGGGTGCGAGGAGGCGAGCCCGTCGACGGATCCGCGCGCGCTCATCGGGCCTCGATGACGCGGACGCGGTGGTCGAAGGGGAACAGCAGGGCGGAGGGGGACAGCTCGATGCGGTCGGTGGCGTCGCCGCGGCGGCCGGTCAGCGGGTCGGCCGGGTGCAGCAGCACCTCGTCCACCAGCTCCACGCCCGGCACCCGCTGGAGCGCCGCGAAGATCTCGCCCGCCCGCAGCGGACGCCCGAAGGGCCAGCCGGTGCCGTGGGCGCCGCCGGTCAGCGGGTCCAGGTACGAGTACAGCGCGTTCAGGGCCTCGTCGCGCACGTGGTCGGCCTTGGCCGCGCGGAACGAGTGCAGGGTCGCCACCACCGTGACGCCCTGGTAGAACGGCGGGCCCACCGCGAGGCGGGTGCCGAGCGGGCGGCGGTCGTCCAGGAACGACGTCACCCGGCCCAACAGCTCGTCGCCGGGCACCAGTTGCTCGAAGCGCAGCCGGCCGCCCCGGTCCGGCACGGCCTGCGGGACGACCAGGACGCGCACCGCGTTGTCGCCGGACTCGTCCGCGTCCGCCGCCAGGCACGCGATGCGGGCGGTCTCGGGCGCGGCTCTGCGGGCCAGCTCCTCGTAGTCGCGCGCGGTCACCGCGCGCTCCTGGGCGCGCAGCGCGATCGGCGCCCGCGTCTTGGCCTCCTCGACGGTCTCGCCGTCGACCCCGCCGCGCGCCGCCTCCCGGTTCTCCACCCGGGAGATGTACGGGATGGAGCTGCGCAGGACCTGGATCGCGCCCCGGGCCACATTGCCCGAGCGCCCGCCGCCGGTGCCGTACTGGGAGGCGCGGATGGCCGCGCCCTTGATCGGCACGGCCCCGAACTGCCTTACCGAGCCGTCGGGTTGACGCACCGAGGGGCCGAAGGCGAGCTCGCCGGTGGCCGCGTCGAGCGTGAAGTGGCGGTCGAAGGGCGACGAGGACGCGAAGTCGCCCACCATCTCCCACTCCTCCCAGCCCTCGCCCGCCGAGATCTCCAGGCGTACGCCGCCGACGACGGGCGCGTGCGCCAGCATCAGGCGCTGGCCCGGAACGCCCTCGGATTCGCCGAGCGACTCGTCGCGCACCGACTCGGCGTGCGAGACGCGCGTGGTGCCGCCGATGGTGAAGGCGGAGGCGCCGCGCACGGTCGGCGAGACGCTGTAGAACGGCTGGCCGGGCGCCGCCTCGGTGACGCGGCAGCGCAGCCAGCCCGCGTCCAGGCCGCCCATCCGGGAGACGGTGTGCGCGGGCGGCATGTGCAGGATGACCTCGCCGGGGCGGTTGAGACCACCGGTGCTGTCCTCGGCGACCTCGCACTCGGCCCAGCCGTCGGCCGTCCACGCCTCCCACACCAGCGGAGGCTGGCGCGGGTCGACGCCGACACCGTCGACGCGGCTCTCCAGGCGCAGCGCCGCCGTGCAGTTCGGCAGGGCCGCCGACAGGCCGAAGAGCAGCACGTCACCGGGGAGCGGGCCGGAACTGAACACCGAGACGTCGGTGCCGCCGAGCACGTCCTGCGAGCAGTTCTCGGGGGCGGAGCCCGCCGGCTGGCGCAGCACCTGGTCGAGCCGGCAGGGCACGATCGTCAGATCGTCGTCGGTCGCGAAGACCACCGCCTCCTCGGTCTCGGTGCGGCCGGTGGTGACCTCGGTGCCCCGCGGCAGCACGACCGGCTCCGACTGCGGGGCCGACAGCCAGAACGTCACCGAGGCCTTGGCCGCCGACGGCGGGAACAGCGTCACGCCGAGCAGGTCGAGGAAGGCCAGCTGGTTCTTCTCGGGAACCCGGTTGAGCCGGTACACCAGCTGGTCCGCCATGTGCGCGACGGCCTCGATCAGGGTGACACCCGGGTCGGAGACGTTGTGGTCGCTCCACTCGGGGCAGCGCTGCTGGACGTAGCGCTTGGCGTCGTCGACGAACTGCTGGAAGCGGCGGTCGTCGAGGTGGGGTGCGGGCAGGGCCATCAGTTTCGTTCGCTTTCGCCGGGCGTCGGGCCTGGCTGGTCGCCGCCCTCGGAGGGAATCACGTAGAAGGGGAAGACGAGGCTGCGCGGATTGTTGGTGCCGCGCACCGAGTAGCGCACGTCGATGTGGAGCACGGTCGGCTCGTCGGGTGCCGGGGTCACCGTGACGTCCTCGACCTCGATCCTGGGCTCCCAGCGGTCGAGCGAGGTGCGCACCTCGTAGCGGATGCGCCCGGCGGTGGCGTCGTTGACGGGCGCGAACACCAAGTCGTGCACCGCGCAGCCGAATTCGGGACGCATGGGACGTTCGCCCGGCGCGGTGGCGAGCACCAGGCGCATGGACTCCTCGATCTCACGGTCGCGCCGGGCCAGGGCGATGCCGCCGCCCGGCTCGGTGCGCATCGGGAAGGCCCAGCCGGCCCCGACGAAGTGTTCGCTCATCTCAACTCTCCTAGACGATCGGCATGCCGTTGACCAGCGGGGCCGCCGACTGGATCGAGAAGGCGGGCGCGTTGACGAGGACGGTCGCCGAGTCGATGGTGAGGTTGGCGATGGCGTTGATGGTCGTCGCGCCGACCGAGTTCAGCGCCATCAGGCCGCCCGCGCCGATGGAGGCCTCGCCGCCCGCCTTCATGTCCAGGGCGAGGCCCGCCTTCACGTTGATGGCCATGCCCGCGTCGATCTCGATGGCGCCGCCCGCCTTCAGGCTCAGGTTGCCGCCGGCCTTCAGGGACAGGTTGCCGCCCGCCTCGATGTCGACGGTGCGCATGCCCTTGATCTCGACGCTGCCGTCGCTGTTGATCGTCAGGGAGGTGCGGGCCTCGTTCAGCTGGATGTGCAGCCTGCCCTTGCCGGTGCGCAGCCGGATGCCGCTGGACATGCGGGCCGCCCCGCCGCTTTCGAGCAGCTCGACGGTGTGCCCGCTGCGGGCCGTCAGGGAACGCCAGTTGATCTGGCCGCTGGTCGGGTCGACGGCCGGATAGTTGTCGGGCTCGCGGGTGGGCTTGTCGATGCCGTTGTAGAGCCCGGCGATGACGTACGGGTGTTCAAGCGAACCCCGGTCGAAGGCGCACAGCACCTCGTCGTTGACCTCGGGAAGCAGCAGCCCGCCGCCGTCCCGGCCGCCGAACTGCGCGACCCGGCACCAGTCGCTCTCGTACGTCGCGGACAGCCACGGGAAGCGCAGCCGGACCCGGCCCATGCGCCGCGGGTCCTTGGTGTTCGTGACCAGGGCGACCGCGACACCCGGCATCTGCGGCGCCTGGTCGGTGCCGCCCGAGGCGAGCCCGTACAGCGAGCGGAACTGGCGGCCCGAGACGTTCAGCCAGGTCGTGTACTTCTCGCCGGACGCGAAGACGTGGCGGACACCGGTCGCGGTGTACTTGCCCTCGAAGGGGAAGCCCGCCCCCTTCACGGCGATCGGGGTGCCCGGCTTGAGCTCGGGGTTGCCGGTGACGGCGACCTCCAGCTCCGCGAACGCGCCCGTCACGTCGTCGGCGAGGGCGCGCGAGGCGTGCGTGACCTCCGACAGGGTGGTGTGCGGGACCTGGGTCGCGGTGAGCTCGGCGGGGCCGAAGGGCAGCGTCACCTGGCCCGGGGTCATGTCGGCGACGATGTCCTTGCTGGTGACCGCCGGGGAAGGGGCGTTGAGCTGCTGGCGGGTGCGCATGTCCCAGCCGCGCACGTTCACCTTCCGCACCTGCCCGGCCGCCGTCATCGAGGCCCGGCTGTGCAGGGTGTTCGCCCCGAAGTCGAGGACGAACGGGCTCTGTGCGGCCGCCGTGGTGTCGGACGGGGCGCCAGAGGCGGGGGCGAGCCCCGCGAAGTTGAACTTGCCCTTGTTGTCGAAGGACAGGCGCACGTCGTTCTCGGCGGCCAGGCGGGACAGGAAGTCCCAGTCGGTGATGTTGGGCTGGGTCGCCAGGTCGTACACCGTCGACGTCGACTCGATCTTGCCGATCGACAGGCCGTTCATCCCGGCCACGCGGCGCGCGATGTCGGAGGCCGTCATGTTCGGGTAGCCCTCGACCCGGCGGTTGCGCAGCAGCCGGTGGCCGGGGTCGTAGCCGCGCACGACCAGGGTGCGGCCGGCGCCGGGCTCGGCGTCGACCTCCATCGCGGTCACCTCGCCGGTCAGCATCGGGTCGCCCCGCCTGCCGTCGGTGAACGGGCTCAGGACCGCCTTGGCCCCGATCTTCAGCATCGGGAACTTGGTGGTGAGCTGGCTGTCCTTGTCGCTGAACGTGAGCTGGAAGGCGGCCGGCACATTGACCGAGGAGTCCACCCAGCCCTCGATGAGGCGCAGCGCCAGCGGGTCGGGCAGCACGGTGCCGTTCAGCTGGACGTGCAGAACGGTGGTGAAGGTCTTCTCGGTCACGCGATGTCCTCCGAGGAAGCGGGCAGCAGCAGTTCGGTGCCGGGCCGCAGCCGCATCGGGTCGTCGATCTCATTGGCCTCGGCGATCACACGCCACTGGGTGGCGTCGCCGTACTCGCGCCAGGCGAGCGAGGCCAGGGTGTCCCCGGCCACCGTGCGGTGCACCCGGCGCGCGGACAGGGCGCCCGAGGTGGGGTTCTGGCGCTTGGTCTCGCTGGACACCTCGGTCAGCGACAGCGTGCACGTGGCGCGCAGCGGCATGCCGTTGGGGCTGAACAGCGTGTAGTTGGCGTTCACGCTCGTGACGTACGCGACGAACTGGACCGTCGAGAACGAACCCCAGCTGAACTCCACCCACGGCGGCGAGGGCGCCTTCGCGCTGATGCTCTGCGAGGTCACCTCGCAGCAGGACAGGAGCAACTCCACCTGGTTCTGCACGGTGTTGGAGCTGGGTGTGCCCGAGGCGTCGAGGAACACCTCCAGTTGCAGCGAGGCCGGCATCGCGCCGGTGAACTTCGGCGGCGCGCCCCTGCTGTAGGAGATGGCGGGCGTGGTGATCCAGTTCGCGGACCGGCCGAGCTGCACCTGGGACGGGTTGAACTGGAACTTCACCTCGCCGATGCGCCCGCCCATCGAGCCGCCCAGGTCGGTGGGCGGCTGGTGGATGGCGAGGGTGGCGCGGGACAGGCCCGCCGACTTTCCTCCGGTGGGAGCGGCCATGCTCACGCACCTCCCGCGTCGGTGAATCCGTGGTGGGCGATCTCCAGGGTCTCGGTGGCCACGCTCGGGCTCGCCGGGTCCAGGCTCGGACCCGTCCAGCGCACCGGCAGGACCTCGACCAGACCCCACTGCGCGACGATCGAACCGTCCGCGCGCAGCGCCGCGATCTGCGCGGTGGGCCGGGTGATGCCGGTGGCGAGCGAGGAGATCCAGGACGCCACCTTGGAGGTGTCGGCGGTCAGCGGCCGGGTCAGCCGGATCGTGGAGAACGTGACCCGGGTGGGCAGCTGCCACACGAACCCGTTGTTGCCGCCCTCCTGGCGCTGCTCCACCTCGACCTCCGACGCGAGACCGTCGCACCCGTTGAACAGGCCGAGGTTCTGGCCGTCGATGGTCAGCTTGAAGAAGACGGTGGAGCCGGGGTCAAGGGTGGAGGGCATGGGGTGGTCTTCCGTCGGTGGGAGTGGTTACGGGCAGGTGGTGGCCGGTCAGCGGTCGCGCAGCCGCCCGATCCGTTCACGGTCGCCGCGCAGCTCGGCGCGGAGCAGCCGGGAGAGCGGGGCGACGAGTCTGCGGGCCAGGGCGTCGATGTCGTGCGTCGGCGGCTCGGCGTCCCCGGCGGGCGGGGCGCTCGCGGTGGCGTGACCGGCCGGTTCCGTCCGCTGCACGGGGGTCGGACCCGCCTGCCGCTGTACGGGGGCGGAGTACGCGGGCTTCGGCGCGGGCGCCGGGGCCGGGGCGGCGGGCATCGGGCTGCTCCGGCGTACGGGGACGACGGGCGCCGGTGCGGGTTCGGCGACGGCCCGCTGCACGGTGGGCTGCGGGATGCCGGGCCGCGGGGCGGGACCCCGCAGCGGCACGACGGGCCGGCTGTCACCGGTGGCGGGCGCTTGCTTGAGCGGGGCGGGGTGGGCGGCCGAACTCCGGCCCGCAGCCTGGGAGTTGGGCACGCCGGGCAGACTCGGCGCGCTCTGGTGCCGGGTGGTGAGGGGGCGCGCGGAGGCGAGCGGGGGCCCGGCGGCGATCGCGCGCTGCAAGGGAGCCGGCCCGGGAAGGCGGACCTTCCGGAGCGGCTCGACGGGCGCGGAGGGGACGGCGGGGGTCGGCGGGACCGCCGGTTCGGGGGCGCTGGAGCGCTGGACGGCGGGAGCGGAGGGAGCGGCGGCCGGGGTGGCGAAGGGCGAGGGGGCCGGGGCCTGCGCGGGGGCGGGGGCCGGGGCCGGGGTGATGGGCGCCCCGATGAGCGGCCGCCGCCGACCGGCCTCCGGAGCCGTCGGACTCTGCACCCGGCTGACCCGCCGCACCATGGGCTTGCGCTGCACGGGGGGCGCGGCCTCCACCGGAGCGGGGGCCGGGGCGGGAGCGGGAGCGGGAGTCGTGCCGGGGGTGGACGCGGGGGGCGCGGGCTGTGCCGGCGGCGCGGCAGGTCGCCGCACCACGCCGACGGGGTCGAGCTGGTACGAGGGCACCACCGCACGTGGGGCGGAAGTGAGCGAGCGCCCGCCCGGGGCCGAGGCACGCTGAACAGGCATGGGCAGCACGGGAGGTGACGCGCTCGTGGTGGTCGGACGTACGGGCGCGGCCTGCGGGGCTGCGGTGGATGCGGCGGACGGGGCGTTGCCCGCCGGGACCGTGCCCGCCGGGGTCGCGCCTGCCGGGGTCGCCGAGGGTGAGGCAGGACCGGACCCGCCCCCCGGGGTCGCCGAAGGCGCGGCCGGACGGCTTTGGCTCTGCGGCACCGCGGAAGGGGCAGCCGAGCCGGGGTGGCTCGTCGGGGCCGTGGCAGCCCGCTGCACCGCGGGACTCGCCCCGGACCCGCTGGACGGAGCAGCCGCCGAGCGGGGCCCCGTCGGGCGCGACCCGGGTACCCCACCCCCGGACGTCACCCCGGACGCCCCGTGCCCGGCACTGCCCGACGGGCTCGCGGGACTTGCCGGGGTGGCGGAGCCGGCCGACGGCCCAACCGGCATGTGCAGGGGCGGAGTCGACCCCACTGTCGGCCGGGTCGCCGCACGGGGAGCCTCCACCGGACCGCCCTCCGTACCGGCCCGCTGCACGACCGCGGGGGCGTCGGCGGCCCGAGGCGCCGGTGCCGACGCGGCCCGGTTCGGCGCGGTGGTGCCCGGCCGGGTGGCGGGGCCGGTGCTCGGAGGGGTGTTCGCGGCGCTGGGCGGCACCACGGCGGAACGCTGGATCGGCGGCCCGATGGGGCTCGCCGGAACGGGCTTGTCCGCGCGGGCGGGCGGGGTGGTCTGCGGCCCGGGCGCGGGCGTGGCCCGCTGGACCGGGGACGCCGGTGCGGGCGCGGCTGCGGGAGTCCGTGCCGGTGCGGGAGTCGGCGCCGGCGTCGCGCCGGGCTTGGACCCCTCGCCGCGTACGGGCATGGCCTCGGGCGCGGCGGGGCTCGGCGGTACGGGGCGCCGCACGGCGGGGCCGGGGTCGGCACCGGTTGCCGGGGCCGGAGTCATGGGGGCGGAGGGAGCACTGGCCTTGCCCGGGGCGGCAGTTGAGGATGCCCCGGGCGGCGTGGCGGTCCGCTGCACGGCGGGAATGCCGGACGACCCCGGGGAGCGGGGCTCGTCGCGCCCGCTCTTGCGCACGGGAAGGCCCGTGTCGCCCTGCGGAGCGTCGGGCAGCGCGGGGGACACCGCGGGTACGGGAGGCACCGGGGCCGCCGGTGTCGCCGGCCGGTCGGCCCGGGCTCGCTGAACGGCGGTCGTCGGGGGCGTCGCGGGTGCGGGGGTGGGTGCCTGTGCGGGCTGGACGGAGTGCTCAACTCGGCGCTGTACAGCATCCGTTGAGGCGGTGGTCGCGCTCCCGGGTGCGTCGGGGAGCCGGGCGCCGGGAGCGGGGCTCGCGGTCGCCGGGGCGTTACCCGCTCCGGGCGTGGTCCCTCGCGCGGGCTGAACCGGGCGCTGGGCGGCCGGGGTTGAGCGGGGCGAGGTCGCCGGAGGCGTGGCGGGG
Organism: Streptomyces sp. NPDC006691; assembly: GCF_042869955.1. NCBI lineage: Bacteria > Bacillati > Actinomycetota > Actinomycetes > Kitasatosporales > Streptomycetaceae > Streptomyces > Streptomyces sp. NPDC006691. The sequence continues at coordinate 473,119 of NZ_JBIAGW010000001.1, read as the reverse complement.
TGGGCGCTCGCCGCAGCGTTCGGCGGGGTGGCCGCACGCTGGACGGCCGGGGCGGCCGGGGCCGTCGGCGCGGGGGTGTTCGCGGCGCCGGGCGAGGGCTTGACCGGCATGGGCTGGGCCGGCGCGGACGGGCCGGACGAAGGCTGAGCCGTTCGCTGCACGGCGGGCCCCGGACCGGAGGCGGCCGGGGTGGCCGGAGCCGAGGGTGCGACATTGCTCGCGGGACGTGATGCGGGCCCAACGGGCCTCTGCTCGGCGCCGGTTGAGGGGGCCGAGGTCGAGGAGGCGGGCGGCGTCGAGGAACGCGGCGTCGTGCCGGCGCTCCCCTGTGCGGCACGCGGAGGCGTCGCCGCGCGCTGTACGGCGGGAGCCGGGGTGGCCGCAGGGGCGGTAGCCGGGGCGGCCGAAGGCGCGGCGGAGCGCTGCACAGCCGGAGCCGGAGCCGGAGCCGGAGCCGGAGCCGCGGCCGAACCGCCGGAGGCGGGGGCCGAGGAGCCGGGCGCGGCGGCCGGACGGCCGGGGGCCGGGGCGGAACCACCCGGGGCGGAGCCCGGCCCGCCGCGGGCCGGAGCGGAAGGAGCGAGCCCCCGGGCGGAAGGCCCCGAGGCCGGGGCCGAACCACCGGAAGCCGGAGCCGAAGCACCGGGCGCGGGGGCAGAGCCACCGGATGTAGCGGCTGAACTGCGCCCGGATATGAGCGAGTTGGCGGCCGAAGCCGAGCCCCGAGCCGGAGAGGCGGCCGGAGCCGATGAGGCGGCCGGAGCCGGAGCCGAGCCCCGAGCCGGAGAAGCGGCCGGAGCCGAAGAGGTGGCCGGAGCCGAGGCCGAGGCCGACCGCTGGACGGCCGGCCCACCGAACGGCGCCGCAACGGAATCACCGGCACCCGCACCGGCAGCCGCACCCCCGCCCGCCGCCTCCCGTGCCGCCACCGGCAGCCGGAGCACCGGCAGGGGGTGGGGCGAGGGGCTGCCCGCGACCGGGGTCAGGGCGTTGTGGAGGACGCCGTGCGGGGCCGTCGGCGAGACCGCGTGGGTCAGCGGACGGACGACCGAGAGGTCCTGGTGCGCGGCCAGCGTCGAGCCGAAGCCCGACTCGGCCGTGAGGCGGGGGGCCGCCAGGGCGCGCTGCATCACGGGCGCGGCGGCCCAGCCGCCGTCCCCCCGCTCGGGTGCGGGGGACGGCGACGGGGCGCCCGGGGGCGCGACGTCCGGGGCCGCCGTGGCCGCCGCCGCGGCCTCCGACGGCTGGTTACGCCGGCGCTTGAACAGGGCCATCCCCCGTCACCGCTCCCCTTCGCCTTGTTCCACCAGTGCCGCCACCCGCCGTACGTACGCCCGCCGGTCCGCATGCTCCAGGTCGAGGATGGAGTCCATGTCCCAGTGGAAGTGGTAGGCGAGGTACGCGGTCTCCTCCTCGATCCGGTCGGCCGCGTACGTCACGATTCCCCCAGGCGGCTCCCGGCCAGCTCGACCTCGAAGGACTGCTCGCAGTGCGGGCAGGCCACCGCGGCGCGGGTGTGGCCCTCGGCGTTGATCTGCCGGTAGAAGTCCTGGAGGAAGGCCAGGTCGGAGGCGAACATGCTCTCCACCGTGCCGTCGTGGACGTCCCCGAGCGTGCCGAGCCGGGTGATGACCCGGCCGAGCAGGACCACCGAGAGGTACGCCGGGTTCTCGCGGACCCGTACGTCCCGCAGCGGGACCAGCTCGTCGCGGGCGGTGGCGAGCCGCATCGCGCCGCGCCGGTGCACGGTGCCCGACTCGTCGACGTAACCGCGCGGCAGCTCGAACTCGAACTCGGTGCGCAGGGTCTCCCGCGCGCCGGACGCGGCCGGGGCGGTGTCCACCCCGGGCGCGCCGGCCGTTCCAGGACCTTCGCGGCGCATTACTCGATGACCAGCTCTTCGAAGGTGATGGTGACCTGCTCGGTCATGGCCGAGGCGTCGCCGGCCTTGACCGCGCTGACCTCCACCTTGGTGCACCAGGCGTTGCGCAGGTTGTAGCGCTTCACCGGGTTGTCCTGGTAGTCCATCATGATGATCGAGGCGTTCTTGCGGGCCGAGCCCATGTTCCCGTCGATGGACTGCTTGATCCACTCGGAGAACGTGGCGGACTGCGTGGCACCGCGGGTCACCGTGCACTCGCCGGCCTTCTTGACGCCGGGGAGCTTCTTGATGATCGGCTTGCCGTCGGCCGAGACCTGCTGGTACTCGATGACGTCCTGCTCCATCGAGAGGCTGCTGACCTCCTGCAAGTACTCGACCATGACACCGTCGATCTGGAGGCCGAAGTTGTGTGTAGTGAGCGCATCACCAGGCTGAAGCGACATGCTGGTTTACTCCTGTTCGTGCGAAAAAGGCTGTGGGACGAGCGAGTTGGGGTGTGACTTACTCCTCCAGCTCGCCGCCACCGCCCGAGAACTGGGCGAGCCGGAAGACGACGAACTCGGCGGGCTTGACCGGCGCGATGCCGATCTCGCAGACCACGCGGCCGAGGTCGACCGACTCCGGCGGGTTGGTCTCCTGGTCGCACTTCACGTAGAAGGCGTCCTCGGGACGCTGGCCGAACAGGGCGCCGTTGCGCCACTCGTTGACCAGGAACGCGGAGATGTTGCGGCGGATCCGGGCCCACAGCGCCTGGTCGTTCGGCTCGAACACCACCCACTGGGTGCCGATGAGGATCGACTCTTCCAGGTAGTTGAAGTAGCGGCGCACGTTCAGGTAGCGCCAGGCCGGGTCGGAGGCGAGGGTGCGGGCGCCCCAGACGCGGATGCCGCGGCCCGGGAAGGCGCGGATGCAGTTGACGCCGACCGGGTTCAGGAGGTCCTGCTCACCGCGGGTGATCTGGAGCTCCAGGTCGACCGCGCCGCGCACGATCTCGTTCGCGGGGGCCTTGTGCACACCGCGCTCGGAGTCGTTGCGGGCCCAGATGCCGGACATGTGACCCGACGGCGGGACGACCTTGGTCTGGCCGCTGGACGGGTCGAAGACCTTGATCCAGGGGTAGTACAGGGCGGCGTAGCGCGAGTCGTAACCGGCCACGTCCATGCGCCACTTGCGGATGTCGCGGGCGTTGAGCCCGGGCGGCGGGTCGAGGACGGCCATGCGGTCGCCCATCAGCTCGCAGTGCGAGACCAGGCCGAGCTGGACGGCCTTGACCTGCTCCAGGTCGATCAGGCCCTGCTGGTAGGCGGACATGAGGTCCGGCACCGAGACCATGTTGATCTCGTCGTAGGCCTCCAGGCCACCGAAGCCGGTGCGGTCGGCGGAGTCGCCGATGAACTGGCCGGACTCGATCCGGGCGACCGTGCCGTTGCTCGCCGGGGCGGGCACGGCGGCGGGGGTCGGCGGGGCCAGGGTGACGGCCTGCGCGTCCGGCTTGGCCAGCTGGCCGCCGGCCACGGCCTCCTCGACGGTGATCGTCTTGGAGCGCTGCTTGACCTGCGTGACGACGTAGTTGCGGGCCGACTTCTTGGCGCTGACGTCGAAGTTCTCGACGACGGTCTCGCCGTCCTTGACGACCAGCTTGAAGCGGTCGCCGTTGCCCTCGCCCTCGGCGTCCTGGACCTCGACGGTCAGCGCGCCGTTGTTGGCGGTGCCGGCCGTGATCGCGGAAACCTTGAACGTGCCGAGCGCCACGGCCTCGCCGGCGGTGATCGCCTGCGGGGCGGCGGTGGCGGAGGCCTGCGGGGCGGCGGCCTTTCCGGCGCCGTCGTCGGTGCCGCCGACACGGACCACGTAGGCGGCCGTACCGCCGTTGTTGAAGAAGCCGTAGACGGAGTGCGCCAGGTAGTACCCGTCCGTGAACTCGCCGAACTCGGCGACGTACTGGGACCAGTTGGTCACCAGCGTCGGCTCGTTGAGCGGCCCCACGGGCGCGAGCCCGACGAAGGCGGCCACCGAGGTGCCGACCCCTTCGATGGGGCGGGATCCGCTGGCGACTTCCTCGACGTACACGCCGGGGGACAGGTAGTTGGGCACGGGAAGCTGCTCCTTGATGCTGGGTGTACGGAGGTGGGCTGGCGCCCAGAAGCTGAGGGGCCCACGAAGCGGAGCGGACGGCTCGCTCCGCATCCGAGCTGCATGCGGTCGTCCCGCCCCCCGAAACGCTGCCACCGGCCAATTACCGGACCAGCCTCGCGTAGCGCGGGCGGCGCGGGGAGGGAAGAAGGTGCGTGGGCGAGGGCAGCACAAGCTGCCCTTCCGGTCATCGCCGGGGGTTCGTCCGGCCGGATCGGGTACGGCGCCCACCGGTCCCGTGCCCGGCGCGTACCCGTCCCGTGCCCGGCGCGTACCGGACCGGTGCCCGGCTCCCCGTGGCGGAAACCCGGAAGGGGCGGGTGCCCCGCGGCGGTACGCCGGGGGAGAGGGGGGTCAGCCCTCGTCCTCCTCGTCGTTCCCCACCGCCGGGCCCGCGGGCGGGCAGGGCCGCCCGGTGCTCAGCCGGTTCGCCTCGCGGACCTTCTCCAACAGCTCCTCCCTCCGTCGCCGGTCCTCCGCCGCCTGCTGTTCCGCACTGCTGTCACCCATGGCGCGTACCCCCTAGGCACATGTGCCGGCTCCGTCCACGCCGCCCCAGCCCGTGATCGTGCAGTAACCGTCCGTACGTACGTGCTGCAAGCAGCGTGCTCCCCCGATGCCGCCCCTGGCCAGTGGGTGCGGCCGAGCAACTCCCTTATGGGCCAGGACCGGTGGGGCCGGCCGCTACTGCCCGGCCGGATCCGGGCGGGCCACCCGTAGCGTCATGGGGTTGTTGAAGTACCCCGAGGCGGCCTGCTGTTCGTGGAAGCTCTCGCCGGCGCCGCCGCCGTAGACCCGGAAGAACCAGGATCGGCAGGTGTGGTCCTCGAAGTCCCGCTGGAGCTGGAGGCGGGGCAGGCCCCGGTTCTTCCTGACCTCGGGGTCACGGACCAGCGCGGCGAGCACCTCGTCGAACTTGGCCTTGAACGCCTGCTGGTCGTCGCTCTCCAGGAGCGGCTTCAGCTGCGAGAACCAGCCGCCGCCGCTCTTGGCCCGTTTGAGCAGCACGGCGTACAGGTCCGAGCGGGCCTTCTCGCCGAACTCGTTGCGGCTGTAGTTCTCCAGCGTGACCTGGCAACTGCCGTCCAGGGAACGGGCGACGACCGCCGCGAAGTGGTAGCCCCACACGTTCTCGCCGCGCTCGACCGGGGGCGACACCGAGTGGTCGCGGTCGTCGGCCGCCAGCATGCTGAAGATCGCGAAGCCTTCGCCGGGGCCGGGGGAGGCGTACTTGTTGATGCCCAGGCGTTCCTCGGTGGCGTCCCGGCCGCCGTCCCGGGTGGCCTCGCCATAGCGTTTGCCGAGGTCGGCGCCCGGGGTCTGGCTGCCGCGGGCGGCGGCCAGCGCCCCGGCCGTGCCGAGCGTGCCCGCGGTGTCCCCGGCGACCGCGTCGGCCAGGCGGTTGGCGCGGTCGTCGCTGTCGGAGCCGGGGGTGAGCAGGAAGTCGGTGCCGTCGCCGAGCACCGCCCGGGCGCGCTTGGAGTGCTCGGAACCGATCAGGCTGCACGCCACCGAGATGCAGGTGGAACGCAACAGCGAGGCGAACTGCCCCAGTTGGCCCTCGGTCGACTGCTCGCTCAGGACCGTGGGCTGTACCCGGAGCAGGCGCAGTCCGCCGACGCCGATGCTGCGGCCGCCGGTGGTCAGCTCGACCGTGCTGTTGACCGCGCGCAGCGAGGCATTGGCCGAATCCACCACGGCCTGCGTCGCGTAGAACTCCTTGGGTTCGTCCACCCCGTGCACGGCGAGCGTGCCGTCGTCGGCCACGCGCAGCGGGGCGTCGGCCGGGCCGACCTCGGCGAGTTCGTAGCGCAGCCGCTCCCGGATGTCGCGCGGCTCGCGGCCGTCACCGGCGCCCATGGCCCAGCGGGCCTCGGGGCCCTGCGAGACGAAGTAGGGTCCTCGTTCACCGGGTTGGGGCCGCGCGTCGTAGGAGCCGCCGGGGTGGTCGGTGATCCGCTGGACGGGGGCCGGCTCCCGGGTGCGGGAGGCGGCCGGCCCGAACAGCCGGGCCACGGCGGCGTTGCCGGCCGTGGCGTGGAGCGCGGCCAGCGCCGAGGCGGATCCGCGCGCGGGGCGGCCCGGCGGGGTGCTGCGTCCCCGCTCGGCCTGCTGTTCCTGCTGGACCCGCACGGTGGTGCACTCCCCTCGCTCGTTGCCTCGCGATTCTTTACGCCGCTCCTACGGAACGGGAGAGGCGTCCGGACCGTCTTGGGGGCAGGGAGGGTGCCCTTTCGTCCGGTTACTCACGGGATACAGGGGACAGTTCAAGCCAACTCCCTGGGCGACACATGTGCTGATGCGGGCCCGTGGGAGGTCCTGGCGTAGCGTTTCGGTGACCGGACGAACAGGATCCGGGGGGCCGGAAGGGCAAACGTCGGGGGACGAAACGGCCGGGGCGAGTGAGAGGAAGAGGCGGCGGCGCGTGACGGAATCCGGCGGAACGGGCGAAGGTGGCATAACCGGCGGCGGAGCCGACGGGCTGCGGTTCCGGATGCTCGGGCCGGTCGAGGGAGAATTCGACGGCCGGCCCCTACGACTCGGTCCACCCCAGCAACGGGCCCTGCTCGCCGTGCTGTTGCTGCGCGGCGGCCGGCCCGTGTCCATGCCGGAACTCCTCGACGCGATCTGGGGCGAACGGCTGCCCCCGCGCGGAGTGGGCACCCTGCGCACCTACGTCTCGCGCCTGCGCACCCTCCTGGAGCCGAACCGCCCCGCCCGCACCCCGGCCCGGCTCCTGGTGTCGGCCGACGACGGCTACGCCCTGCGGGTGCCCTCGGCCGCGCTCGACACCAGCGTCTTCGAGGCGCGGCTCGCCGAGGCCGCGCGGCTGCGCGGTGCGGGGGACGTAGCGGCGTCCCACCGCGAACTCTCCGGCGCGCTCGACCTGTGGGGCGGCAGCCCGCTCGCGGGGCTGCCCGGTCCGCACGCCGAACGTGAACGCGACCGGCTCACCGAACTGTGGCTCTCCGCCCGCGAGGACCACTTCCACGGTGCCCTCGCGCTGGACCGCCATGTCTCCACGATCGCTTCGCTACGCGCGTTCGCCTCCGAACACCCGCTGCGCGAGCGCACCCAGGCCCTCCTGATGCTGGCCCTGCACCGGGCCGGCCGGCAGGCGGACGCCTTCGCGGTCTACGAGGCCACCCGCCGCACCCTCGCCGAGGACCTCGGCGTCCCGCCCGGCCCGGAACTGACCGCCCTGCACACCCGCCTGCTGACCCGGCGGGAGTCCGCCGTGCCTCCGGCCGCGGACGCGCGCCCCGCGCCGACCCCGCCCGTACCCGGCCGGCAGTCAGCCGCCGCCCGGCCCGCTGCCCCGGCCCCCCTGCGCGCGACCCCTGCCTCCGCCTCCCCCGCGCGTCCCGTGGCCGCCCCCACCGCGCGGACCGCCGCGGTCGCGCCCGCCCCCGCCCGCACCCGCGCGCCCGCACGGACCGGCGCGCTCGCACCCGCCCTCGCGCCCGCGCCGCGGTCCGGGCACAAGGCCGCTCCCGCCGGCCCCCGGGCCGGCACCCGTCCCACCCAACTGCCGCCCCCCATGCGGGACTTCACCGGACGCGACGGGCCGCTCGACGAGCTGACCACGCTCCTCCAGGAGGCGTCCGGGTCCCGGGCCGTCGGTCTGGCCGTGCTGACCGGCCTCGGCGGCGTCGGCAAGAGCGCGCTGGCCGCCGCGGCGGCACACCGCGCGCGCCGGGCCTTCCCCGACGGGCAGCTGTACGTGGATCTGCGCGGGGCGGACGCCGAGCCCGCCGACAGCGCGGACGTGCTGGCCCACCTCCTGCGCTCCCTGGGCGTCGCCGAAGGCGGCGTGCCCGACGACGCGGGCCAGCGCGGCGCCCTGTTCCGCTCGCTCCTCGCGGGCCGCCGGGTCCTGATCCTGCTCGACAACGCCCGCGACACCGCCCAGGTGCGCCCCCTGCTGCCCGGCACCCCCGGCAGCGCGGTCCTCGTCACCAGCCGCACCCGGATCGCCGGCCTGCCCGGCGCGCGGCTCCTGGACGTGGAGGCGATGAGCGAACAGGACGCGCTCGCGATGCTGGAGACGATCGTGGCCGACGGGCGCGTGGCCGTCGACCGCGACGCCGCCCGCCAACTCGTCGCCGCCTGCGGTCACTTGCCGCTCGCCGTACGGATCGCCGCGGCCCGCCTGACCGCCCGCCCCGACTGGGGGGTGGCCGACCTCGCGGTCCGGCTCGGCGACGAGCGCCACCGCCTGGACGAGCTGGAGGCCGACGGGCTCGGCGTGGACGCCGCCTTCCGGCTCAGCTACGAAGGCCTCGACGCGGACGCCGCCCGCGCCTTCCGTCTCACCTCCGCCGCCGCCGTGCCGCTGTTCGGCCGGGCCACCGCGGCCGCCCTGCTCGACCTCGACGAGGACGCGGCCGAGGACGCCCTGGAGGCCCTTGTCGACGCCGGTCTCCTGGAGGCACCCGGCGTCGACAGCTACCGCTTCCACGATCTCGTACGCATCTTCGCCCGGCGGGTGCTCGCCGACTCCCCGGACGCCGTCGCGCGGCCCGCCGCCCAGCACAGGCTGCTCCACCACGTCCTGGCCACCGTCACCCACGTCGTGCGCTGTCTGCGCCCGCTCAGCGGCGTACCCGACCTGCTGTGCGCGGCGCAGGCGCCCGGCTACCGGCCCACCGACGCGGAGGCCGCCCGGGCCTGGCTCCAGGACTCGCACCAGCTGATCCGGGCCACCGCCGAGCAGGCCCTGGGCAAGGGGCCCTGGCCGGACCTGGGCGAAGCGGCGCTGCGGCCCGCGGTGGACCTCCTGACCGGATGGGCGCACCTCGTCCTCGGCACGGCCCGGCGCCGCGAACTCCAGGGCCCCGCGCGGCGCGCGCTGGCCCTCGCGCACTGCCACGGCGACGCCCGCTCGGCGGGCCGGGCGCTGCGGCTGATCGCCGCCGTGCCGCAGCCGGGCGCCGACAGCTACCGGGGCATCGAACGCACCCTGCGCCAGGCCCTGCGGTTCGCGGCGCTCGCCCGCGACCCGCTGACCGAGTCCGAGGCGGCGTACGAACTCGCCATGATCCTGGCCGCGATGGGCCGCACCGACGAGGCGCTGCCGCTGTTCGAGCAGGCCTGTGCCCGGTTCGTCGACGTGGGCAGCCGGGGCGACGAGGTGCGCGTCCTCGCCCATGTCGTACGTGCCCACATGGTGCTCGGCCACCGCGAGCGCGCCGAGGCCGCCGCCGACGAAGTGCTGCGCGCCGCACGGGAGTTGGGGGACCGGGGTACGCTCGGTCATGTGCTGTACCAGATCGGCTGCGCGTTGCTCGCGGGCGGCCGGCCGGTACGGGCGGCCGCGCATCTGCGCGAGTCGCGTCAGCACCACCAGTGGGTGGGGGACCTGCGCTGGGAAGCGCTGGCCTGGGCCCGGCTCGCGCACTGCGCGCTGGCCAGGGAACGGCCCGGGGAGGCCGCGGCCTGCGCGACGCAGGCCCTGGCCATCGAGGGCGACCTCGGGGACCCGTTCTGCCGCGGGCTCGCGCTCGCGGCCCGCGGCCGGGCGCTGCTCGCGCTCGGCGAGACCCCGGCGCTCTCGGCGCTGGCCTCGCTGCGCACCGCGCACCGCCTGCTGAGCGCGCGCGGCGCCGCGGAGGCGGACGAGCTGACCTCGCTGCTGTGGACCGCGCCCACGGTGCCGCGCCGGCCGGGCGCCCCGCCGGGCCGCGGGGCCGCGAGTGCAGCCAGGGCTGCCCTCTGACAGAGCCTTTTGGGCAGGGGCCGGTTCGGCGTGCCCCCTAGCCTTCCCCCATGACCATGTGGACGTCTCTGGACCCGGCCGCCGTCGCCGTCGATCCCGGTGGGCGGGCCACCGCACGGCTGCGCGTGCGCAACACCGGGGACACGGTCGAGGAGTACCGGCTCTCGATCGTCGGCGCCCCCGCGGGCTGGGCCCGGATCGAGCCCGACACCCTGCGCCTGTACCCCGGCAGCGAGGACACCGCGGAGATCTCCTTCGCGCCGCCGCGCTCCCCCGACGCCCCCGCGGGCCCGGCCCCGTACGGCATCCGGGTCGAGCCGCGCGAGCACTCCGAGGTGCGGGACGTCCTCGAAGGCCAGGTCACGGTCGCGCCCTTCACCGAGGTGCGCGCCGAACTGCTGCCGCCGAACCTGGTGGGCCGCTTCCGCGGGCGGGCCCAGGTCGCCGTCGACAACCTCGGCAACACCGCGCTCACGGCGTCGCTGACCGTACGCGACGAAACCAACCGGCTCACCTACGAGCTGACCCCGAACTCGGTCCAGGTCGCGCCGGGCCGGGCCGCGTTCGCCCGGCTCAACATCCGCCCCCAGCACGTCCGTTGGACCGGCTCGGCCGAGCACCACCGCATGACCCTGTCGGTGCGACGCTCCGGCGACGACACCCCGCTCCAGGTGACCGGCGGCTTCGAGCAGCGTCCGGTGCTGCCGCGCTGGCTGCTCATGGTGGGCAGCGGTCTCGTCACGGCCTCGATCGCGGGCGTCGCGCTGTGGCTGGCCTTCCAGCCGAAGGTGAACACCGCGACGGGCGAGATGCAGGCGGCCGCCGGTGCGCGAGCGGTGCCGCAGGGCGCCGAGGCCCCGCTGCCGTCGGCCCCACCGCCCGCGCCTCCCGCCCAGAACGGCGCGTCCGCCCCGGCCGGGGACGGCTCGGGCGGCGCTTCCGGTGGCGGTGGCGGCGGCGGGGAGGCCGCCTCCGAACTCGGCGGCGGGCCGCCCGTCGTGCCGCCGCCCCCGAAGAAGGCGGCCGCCGCGCCGAACGCGCCGGCCGGCCCGGTGTGGGACATGGGCTACAAGCCGGACGACATCGTCACGTTCGCCCAGTACCGCCTGGCCACGCTCGGCAACGAGTGCACGCTGAAGCCCGGCTGGACCGCCGGGGTCATCGACCAGGCGACCAAGGACTCGCTGACCTGCTACCAGCAGCACGTCATGCGGGACAAGAAGAGCAGCATGCAGCTGACGGCGACCGACAAGAAGCTCGGCACCCTGGGGCGGGCCACCCTCACCTCGATGTGGGCGCAGGGCATCCGCGCCGACGACGTGAAGCCCGGCGCGCACACCTATCAGGTCACCCAGCTCGCCGCCGCCCTGTGGTGGGCCAACCAGGCCCAGATCTCGGACGTCGACCTCGGCCGCGACCGCGACTACGCCCACTTCGGCATCGACTACTTCAAGGCGGGCCAGAAGAACGGCCATCTGATGAAGTCGGACGGCGGCCTCGCCAAGGCGATCAAGGACTACCAGAGTGCCGTCGGCCTCCCGCCGACCGGCACCGCCGACACGAAGACCATCAACTGGCTGGTCGGCGGCGATGTGAAGGGCCGGGGAAACCCGGGCCGTTAGCGTCGGCGTTAGCGGGCGTTAGGCCCTGCTGATCGAGGCCTGCGAAGCTGCTCGCCTCCCCCTACTCCCGGGCGGTCGTTCCCCCGCGACCGTCCGGGGCCGGCTCTCCGGGGCGGCCCCCCGCCCGGGCCACCGGACCAGCGGGGATGGCCGGTCGGGCAGCGACTCCTGCCCCCGGAACTGCCCCTTCCGGCCCTGTACTTCGATGCCCGTCCCACTTGACTCGTGGCGTGAGTATGTGGACTGCCCTGGAGCCCCCCGCCACCACCGTCGCCCCCGGTGACAGCGCCGTCGTCAGGCTGCGGGTGCGCAATACGGGGGACACCGTCGAGGAGTACCGGCTCACTCCGGTCGGGGATGCCGCCGGGTGGGCGCGGATCGAGCCGGCCGTGCTGCGGCTGTATCCCGGGGCGGAGGGCACCGCCGACCTCACGTTCGCGCCGCCGCGCACCTCGGACGCGGTCGCCGGGCCGAGTGTGTTCGGTATCCGGGTGGACCCGCGTGAGCATCCGCACGAGGCCGATGTCGTCGAGGGGCGCCTCACCGTCGGGCCGTTCGCCGAGATGCGTGCCGAGCTGGTGCCGCGCTCGGTGCGGGGCCGGCGTCGTGCGCGGGGCCGGCTGGCCGTCGACAACCTCGGCAACCAGCCTCTGACCGCGTCGTTCTCCACGCGTGACAACGGTGACGCCGCCAATGTCGAGGCCAACCCCACCGCGGTGCAGGTCGACCCCGGCCGGGCCGGTTTCGCGGAGGTGGAGCTCACCGCGGTGAATGTGAGCTGGTTCGGCGGAACGCGTCAACACCCGTTCACCGTGGGGGTGTTGAGGTCCGGCGACGCGGCTCCGCAGGAGCTGCGCGGTACCTACCTCCAGCCGTCGGTCTTCCCGCGCTGGGTCCTGGCGGTGGGTTCGATCCTGCTGGCGCTGCTCGTGGTGTTCGTGATGATCTGGCTCCGGCACGACACCGGGGTCAAGAGCCAGGCCTCGGAGCAGGCGCCCGCCAAGCAGATACCGCTGCCGCAGGGTTCGCAGAGCCCGCTGCCGTCCGCGCCGCCCACTCCGTCGACCCAGCCGGCTCCGCCGCCGCCCTCGGCCCCGGCGCCGCCGGCGCCCAAGCCGAAGCAGGATGGCGGCGGGTCCGGTGGCGGTGGTGGGGGCGGGGGCGGTCCGAAGAAGCCGCAGTACGACCCCACCAAGCTGGTCCGGATCCAGTCCGGCCTCGGCATGTACCTCACGACGGCGACGGACCAGAAGCCGGAGGGGCGCTACGTCTACGCGGCGCACGAGATCCGGGACAGCCCCACGTGGGACCAGTACTGGTACGTCCGGCCGCTGCCGAAGGACGAGTTCGCCTTCAGCGCGTCGTCCGAGAAGTGGGCTGTCGCGGACAACACGCGGGAGGGGAACCAGGTGCAGATGTGGGGGGCCTCGGGTGGGGACCCCTCGCTCACGAACGGGCAGATGACCAGCAACCAGAAGTGGTCGATCCAGCCGATCGACGGGGCGGACGGGTTTGTCCGCCTGGTCAGCAAGGACGGGGGCTGGTGCATGTCCGACCTGACGCCGAACGACACGGTGCACCTCCAGGTGATCGAGGTTCGCCCCTGCGGGGCGCTGCCCGCGGATCAGCAACGCTGGCGCATCGTCCCGTAGCCCGGGGGGTTCGCCCACCCGCCCGCCCGTTGCCCGGGGTTGGTTGGTTCCGGGCCCCTGGGGCTCTGCCCCAGACCCCGGCGGGTTTGCCCACCCTCCCGCCCGTGCGGCGGGTTGGATCAGCTGAGCCCTGGGGCTCTGCCCCAGACCCCGTTCGCGCCTTAAGGGCGCTCGTCCTCAATCGCCGGACGGGCTGAAATGCCCGGTGCGGGCCAGCACCGAGGCATTCGGGGTCACCTACAGGGGCGCGGGACTGTGGCACTCGCGCGGCTCCGCCGGGTGGGCGCGACCGGGGGACGCCGG
>NZ_JBIAGW010000001.1:264161-459711 GCF_042869955.1 Streptomyces sp. NPDC006691 | reverse complement strand
CGGGTCACCTACAGGGGCGCGGGGCTGTGACCTGTGCGCGGCTCCGCCGCGGTGGGCGCGACCGGGGGACGCCGGGTCACCTACAGGGGCGCGGGGCTGTGACCTGTGCGCGGCTCCGCCGCGGTGGGCGCGACCGGGGGACGCCGGGTCACCTACAGGGGCGCGGGGAACTGCGCGAGAAGCGGGCACGGTCCGCGGACGACAACGGGTTTTGGGGGCGCGGGGAACTGCGCGAACGGCCCCGCACGCGCAGGTGGCCCGGGTCTTGGGGCGAGCCCCGGGCTACCTAGGGGGCCCGCACGCGTAGGTGCCCCGGGTCTTGGGGCGAGCCCCGGGCTACCTAGGGGGCCCAGGGCGTTCCCGTGCCCGGGACGAGGCGGCCGGACTTCACGTACTCGCGGCGCGCCCCGGCCCGAACGTCCGCGACGGACACCGCGGAACCCCGCCCCGCCGCGAGATACCCCGCCGTCACCGCCGCGGAGCGAATCGCCCCGCCCGCCAGCTCGAACTCCTTCGCACACGCGTCGAGTTCCGCGTCGAGACCGGGCTCCTGCGGCACCCCGGCCAGACAGCTCCGCCACAGCATGGCGCGCAGCGCCACGTCCGGGAACGGGAAGTCGACCACCAGGTCCAGCCGCCGCGTGAACGCCTCGTCGATGTTGGCCCGCAGGTTCGTCGTCAGGACCGCGATCCCGTCGAACGCCTCCAGCCGCTGGAGCAGGTACGCACTCTCCAGGTTCGCGTACCGGTCGTGCGAGCTCTTCACCTCCGACCGCTTGCCGAACACCGCGTCCGCCTCGTCGAAGAGCAGCACCGAGTCCGTCCGGTCCGCCTCGACGAAGATCTTCTCCAGGTTCTTCTCGGTCTCGCCGACGTACTTGTCGACCACGGACGACAGGTCCACCACATACATGTCCAGGCCCAGTTCACCCGCCACGACCTCCGCCGCGAGCGTCTTGCCCGTGCCGGAGTCGCCCGCGAACAGCGCGACCACCCCCCGCCCGCGCCCGCCGCCCGTCCGCAGCCGCCACTCCCCGAGCACCCGGTCCCGGTGCCGGGCCCGCCCGGCCAGCTCGTGCAGCATGGTGAGGGGCTCCTCCGGCAGCACGAGGTCCGCGAAACCGACGGCGGGCCGCACCCGGCGGGCGTGCCGGTCGAGCAGCGGCGCCGACAGGAGGCGGGCGCTGCGCTGGACGTGCGGCAGACCCACCGGCGTCCCCTCGAACCCGGCGAGCGCCATCGCGCCCCGCGCGGCCCGCCGCACCTGCCCGGCGCCGAGCCGGTAGGGGCCGACCGCCTCCGCCAAGTCGCCCTCGTAAGAAGGGAGTTCCTCGGTCCAGGCCGTCAGTGGATCGGTCTCGACCGTCGTGTCCTCCAGGGCGAGCAGCGCCGAGCCCGGGGCCCACGTCGGGTCGTAGGGGTCGGTCCCGGCGAACACCACGGTCACGTCCGGCGCCGTCAACTCCCTCACCAGCGGCCCGGGCTGCTCGTCCGGCAGCTCGACGACCACGGCCGTCCCGGCCCCGCGCAGCCGCGCCTCGCGCAGCAGGACGCGGGCCGCCACCGGATCGGCGCGCTCGGGCCGGTGACGCAGGACGGGCCGCCCCGCGCCGCGCAGCGCCGAGGTCACCGCGTCCGCGCCGCTCCCGGCCCGGCGCTCGCGCAGATGGACGGCGACCGGATCGGCGGCGAGCGCTATGCGCGCCGCGAGGCCCTCGGTGGGCGCGGTCCCGCCGGCTGGCAGCAACTCCACGTAGGAGTGCGACAGTTGGCCGTCCATCGTGTCGTCGCCCAACAGATGGGCCACCACCCGCTCCGGCACCCGCAGAGCGCGCCCCGGCAGCGGCCGGTCCTCGTCCTCCAGGGTCACGAGGCCGCCGGTGATCAGCGGGGCCGCCGTGTGCACCCGGGCGCGCGCGGCCGGGTCGTGCGGCCCGGTCCCGGCGAGTTCCAGGGCGAGCGCCACCGAGGCCCGGCGGCGGCCCACGTCGTCGTTGAGGTAGCCGTACAGCGGCTCGAAGCGGCGGTCCACATCGGGCGCGAGTGCCGCCACCAGGAGCAGCACGTCCAGCTCGACGAGCCCGAAGCCGCGCGCCAGCTCGGCCAGCCGGTCGCCCGGAGCGGGCGTGAACGAGCTGTCCGGGGAAGGGAGTTCGGGCGCGGGGGCGTTGGCCAGACGGGTGGCCGTCTCCGCCGAGACGTACAGGCCCCGCAGCGGGTCCTGCGCCGTCGGATCGTCGGCGGAACGGGCCTCGACCAGGGCCGCCACCGACGTACGCAGATGGTCGAGCCGGAGCAGCAGGGCGTGGGCGGCCTCGTTCACCGGGCACCACCCTTGCCGCGCGCAGCGTCGCCCCGCGTACCGTCGCCCCGCGTACCGCTGTCCCGTGTTCCGTCGCCCCGCGTACTGCCGTCCCGCTCACCGGCGTCGGGTGGTGCGGCTTCCGTACCCGCACCCGCACCCGTACCGGTACCCGTACCCGTGCCACCGCTCCGCGAGCCCCGCATCAGGCGCGGCTTCGCGTCGGCGGGGACCCCGTCGCGGCCGCGTACCGTGATGATGCCCTCGGTGACCGGCGGTGCCACCGGGTACACCGGCGTGACCGGGAACGGTGTCGTGATCACCACGTCGAGCGACGGCTTCAGCTCGCCGCCGAGCGCCGACCAGATGTCGGCGAGCGAGCGCGACTCGGCCGGCGGCACCGCGACGGTCAGGGGTATGGACACGTTGTACGCGTCGAGCGCGCGCGGCACGAACTCCTGCGGCATCATCTCGTGCGGCAGCAGACACGCCAACGCGCCAGAAAGCAACCGGTGTTCGTCCTCAGGGCGGCTGGTCCACGCGGTGAGCAGGTAGGACAGGCGGTACCAGCGCGGCGGCTGGCGCCTGCGCAGCACCACGCCGTTGGCGTCCCGCTCCGCGTACGAGCCGCGCTCGCGGCGGGCCACGTCCTCGCGGATGTCGTACAGATAGGCGTTGAGGGTGGGGGTGTTGCGCCGGGCCGCCCAGTCACGGGTGGGGGCCTCGAAGACGACCTCCCCCGTTCCCTCGGGCAGCGCGCCGCCGCGCAGGATGCGCCGCAGCGCCTCGTCGATTTCGTGGATCATTGAGCCAGTTTCCCGAGTTCCCGGACACGGCCGCACCGCGGGGGTGCGACGGTGAGTGAGCGGTGCGGGCCCGCGGCGGCCGGGTCCGGCCGGGACCGCGGGCCGTGGCGGCTAGATGTAGCCCTCGCGCAGCGCGTAGGCCACGGCGTGGGCGCGGTTGGTCAGTTGGAGGCGGGTCATCAGGGCGTGCAGGATGTTCTTGACGGTCCGCTCCGAGTAGGCGAGCTTCTCCGAGATCTGCCGGGTGTCGAGCCCCTCGGCGACCAGGCGCAGCACATCCACCTCGCGCGGCGCCATGCCGAACAGCGGCGCGGCCGAGGACGATCCGGCGGAGGCGGAGGTGGTCTCCGAGCGGCGAAGGCGTCCCACCTGGACGAGCAGCCGGCTGATCAGGTCCGGCGGCAGCTCGCCCTCGCCGCGCGCCGCGCTGTGCACGGCCTTCAACAGGCGCTGTTCGGTGGCCTGGTGGCGCCACAGGATGGCCCGCACCCCGTACTCGACCACCGTCAGAAGATCGGGTTCGCGCAGTTCGCGGGCTATGAGCACCACGCGCTGCTCACCGCCGCGCACCACCCGGCGCAGTTCGGCCGACGCCGCGTCGTCGACCTGGTCGACGAGCATCACGGCGACCGCGGGGTCGGCGGGGCGGCCGTCCGTCTCACGGGGCTCCCGGTTCTCCCGCAGGACCTCCACCGTCGGCTGGTGCTGGAGATGACTGATGACCCCGGCCCGGCTCAGCGGATCGGAGGCGTGAACGGTCACCGTGACACGATTCGCGAGCAATGGCATTCCCTGTCCTTTCCTTCCCCGTGCTAACCGACCGGCCCAGCCTGGTCGGCCCCGATCAACAGCGAATCAACAACCGTTGAATGGGCCACGGATACTGCCAAGAACAGTCGAAGTCGGCAGGAAAAGTGGTGCGGGGCCCGGGACGCGTACCGGTCCCGGGCCCCGCACCGATCAAGGCACCGCCCTACGCGGGCTTCTCCTCCAGGCGGGGGAAGAGCACCGCGCCCTTGGTGACCTTCGCGCCCGGGGCCAACGCGCCCCACGTGCCCGCGTCCTGGACCCGCTGGCCGGCGAGCGCGCCGAGCCGGTCCTCCGCGCCGAGCGACTCCCACAGCTTCTGCGAGGTCTCCGGCATCACCGGGTTGAGCAGCACCGCGACCCCGCGCAGCGCCTCGGCCGCGGTGTACAGGATGGTCGCGAGCCGGGCCCGGCCCTCGGCCGATGCGTCCTTGGCGACCTTCCACGGCTCCTGCTCGGTGAGGTAGCCGTTGACCTGCTTCACGAAGTCGAAGACGGCCAGGATGCCGCCCTGGAAGTCGAGTTCGTCGCCGATGCGCCGGTCCGCCTCGGCGACCGCCTTCGCGAGCCCCTCCTGAACGGCCCGCTCCGCGTCCCCGTCGGCGGCCGAGGCGGGCAGCTCCCCGCCGAAGTACTTGCCGACCATCGCGGCCACCCGGGACGCCAAGTTGCCGTAGTCATTGGCGAGTTCGGAGGTGTAGCGGGCGGTGAAGTCCTCCCAGGAGAACGAACCGTCCTGGCCGAAGGCGATGGCCCGCAGGAAGTACCAGCGGTAGGCGTCCACGCCGAAGTGCGAGGTCAGGTCCTGCGGCTTGATGCCGGTCAGGTTGGACTTCGACATCTTCTCGCCGCCGACCATCAGCCAGCCGTTGGCCGCGACCTTCCCCGGCACCGGAAGCCCGTTGGCCATCAGCATCGCGGGCCAGATGATCGCGTGGAAGCGCAGGATGTCCTTGCCGACCAGGTGCACGTCGGCCGGGAAGATCTCCTCGAAACGGGCCTGGTCGGCGCCGTAACCGACTGCCGTCGCGTAGTTGAGCAGCGCGTCCACCCACACGTAGATGACGTGCTTGGTGTCCCACGGCACCGGCACGCCCCAGTCGAACGTCGACCGCGAGATCGACAGGTCCTGGAGGCCCTGCTTCACGAAGTTGAGCACCTCGTTGCGGGCCGACTCGGGCTGGATGAAGCCGGGGTTCGCCTCGTAGAACTCCAGGAGCTTCGGGCCGTACGCGCTCAGCTTGAAGAAGTAGTTCTCCTCCTTGAGGAGCTCCACCGGCTTCTTGTGGATGGCACACAGCTGGGTGCCGTCCTCGCCCTCGATCAGGTCGCCGGGGAGCTTGTACTCCTCGCAGCCCACGCAGTACGGGCCCTCGTAGCCGCCCTTGTAGATCTCGTCCTTGTCGTACAGGTCCTGGACGAACTCCTGCACCCGGTCGGTGTGCCGCTTCTGGGTGGTGCGGATGAAGTCGTCGTTGGCGATGTTCAGGTGCTCCCAGAGCGGCTGCCACGCCTCGCCGACGAGCTTGTCGCACCATTCCTGCGGGGTGACGCCGTTCGCCTCGGCCGTACGCATGATCTTCTGGCCGTGCTCGTCCGTGCCCGTCAGGTACCAGACCTTCTCGCCGCGCTGGCGGTGCCAGCGGGTGAGCACGTCACCGGCGACGGTGGTGTAGGCGTGGCCCAGGTGGGGGGCATCGTTGACGTAATAGATGGGCGTAGAAACGTAGTACGTCGGCGAAGGCATGCGCTGAATCCTATCCGCCGCGGTCGCCAGGCCTGCCCGGGATGTCCGGATGCCGGACGGCTGCCGGACGGCTGCCGGGCGGCTGCCCGACGGTTGCCGGACGCCCCTGCGCGATGCGGAGAGGTTTGCGAAACACCCCCTGTCGTAATAAGGACGCATCCTGGGACGGAAGGGGGCACGTGCACACGAAGGACGAGAACATGCGGGTACTGGTCGCCGAGGACGAGGAGGTCCTCGCCGAGCTCGTCGCCACCGGCCTGCGGCGGGCCGGCTTCGCCGTGGACACGGTCTACAGCGGTGACGCGGCCCTGGCCTACCTGGGCCTGCACGACTACGACGTGGTGGTCCTGGACCGCGACCTGCCGCGCGTGCACGGCGACGAGGTGGCCCGCCGACTCGTCGCGGACGCATCGCGCACCCGCATCCTGATGCTGACCGCGTCCGCCTCCATGGAGGACCGGGTCGAAGGCCTCGACCTCGGCGCCGACGACTACCTGGGCAAGCCCTTCGAGTTCCCCGAGCTGGTCTCGCGGGTCCGCGCGCTGCGGCGGCGCAGCGCCCGCCCGGTCCCGCCGGTCCTGGAGCGGCACGGCCTGAGCCTGGACACCGTGCGGCGCACCGCGCACCGCGACGGCCAGGAGCTCGACCTCTCGCCCAAGGAGTTCGCGGTGCTGCAAATCCTCCTGGAGGCCGACGGCGCGGCCGTCTCCGCCGAGGAGCTCCTGGAGCGCGCCTGGGACGCCAACGCCGACCCCTTCACCGGTGCGGTCCGCGTCGCCATGAGCAAGCTGCGCGGCAAGCTCGGCGAGCCCGCGCTCATCCGTACCGTCCAGGGCGTGGGGTACGCGCTGTGAAGGGCCGCCGCCAGTGATCAGGACCCGTATCGCGCTGATCTTCGGTGGGGTCTTCCTGACGCTCGGCGCCGCGCTGCTCGCCGTCGTCAACCTGCTCTCGCGGGCCGGCACCCAGGAGCAGGCGACCGCGATCGCGACCCGCGCGACCACCTTCCACATGCCGGGGACGTCCGCCTACTACCGGACCGAGGGCGGCACGGCCCTCGAACCGCTCACCGTCTACCGGCTCAGCGCCGACGTCAGCGACGCCGCCTCCGACCAGACCGCGCTGTGGTCCACCCTCGCCCTGGTCGCGATCGCGCTGCTCGCGGTCGTGGTCGGCTGGTGGACGGCAGGACGGCTGCTGCGACCCGTGCACGTCATGACGGCCCGGGCGCGCAGGCTGACCGCGAGCAATCTGCACGAGAGGGTGGGCGCCGCCGGGCCCGACGACGAACTGAAGGAGCTCGGCGACACCATCGACGACCTGCTCGGCCGGCTCGAAGCGGCCTTCGACAGCCAGCGCCGCTTCATCGCCAACGCCTCGCACGAGCTGCGCACCCCGCTCGCGACTCAGCGCGCCGCGATCCAGATCGGCCTCGACGACGAGGCGAGCCCGGCCGACCTCGCCCGCACCCGTACGACGCTGCTCGACAACAACCGGCGCAGCGAGCAGCTCATCGAGGGGCTGTTGATGCTGGCCCGCAGCGAGCGGGGCCTGGAGCTGCGCGAGGAGGTGGACCTCGCGGAGGTGGTGCGGGAGGAGTCGGCGCGCTACGACACCGTGAAGGTCGACGCGCCGGCGCCCGCCGTGGTGCGGGGCAATCGGGCGCTGCTCGCCCGCCTCACCGCGAACCTGCTCGCCAACGCGGTCACCTACAACGAACCGGGCGGGCCGGTCGAGGTCACCGTGTACGGGGGCCGGCTCGTGGTGGCCAACCCCGCGGGGCCCGAGGTCGCGGCGGACCGGATCCCCGCCCTGTTCGAGCCGTTCCGGCGCGGCGAGGGTCGGGACCGGATGGGGCCGGGGGCGGGCCTCGGCCTGTCCATCGTGCGCTCGATCGCGGTGGCCCACGGCGGCACGGCCACGGCCGAGCCCGGCGCGGAGGGCGGGCTCACCGTGACCGTCTCGCTCCCGAAGGCGACCCGGCCGCGCGTTACGGGCGGTAGGAGCTGAGCAGCCCGCGGTAGACCTCGGCGTCGCTCAGCTCGCGGGGCGCGGGCCCGGCGTGGAAGAACCCGACGTGGCCGTGCTCGCCCTCGGCGGTCCGCAGGAAGTCGAACGCCTTGGAGTCGTCCTCGCCGAACGCGACGAACTGCCAGTACAGCGGCTTGTCCGAGACGTCGGTGAGGGCCTGGCGGGCGGGCAGCTTGGCGTCCGGGGCGCCGTCGGTCTGGAACACGACGAGCACCGGCCCCTCGTGCCCCGACTTCTCGACGTGCTCGACGACCTCCTCGACGGCCCGGTGGTAGCTGGTCCGGCCGAGGCGCCCGAGCCCGGCGTGCGTCTCGTCGACGACGCCCTCGTACGCGTCGAGGGTCACGTCCACCGACCCGTCGATGTCGGTCGAAAAGAACACGGTGTGCACGGTGGCCTCCTCGTCGAGGTGCGCGGCGAGGGCGAGTACCTGCTCGGCGAGGCCCTGGGCGCTGCCGTCCTTGTAGTACGGCCGCATCGACCCGGACCGGTCGAGCACGAGGTACACCTTGATCCGGGCCCCCGTGAGCCCCGCCTTCTTGAGCGCGGCCCCGGCGGCCTTGTACGCCCCGGCGAGCCCGGGCGCCCGCGACTTGACCCGGGCGGCGGAGACGGCGGGCTTGGCGACGACGGGCTCCGCCTGGACGGGCGCGGGCTCGGGTTCCGGCGCGGCTTCCGCCTGGACGGGCTCGGGCTCGGGCTCGACGACAGCGGCAGTCTGCGCGGGCTCGGGCTCGGGCTCCGTCCGTACGGGCTCGGGCTCGACGACAGCGGCAGCCTTCTCGGGCTCGGGCTCGGGCTCCGTCCGTACGGGCTCGGGCTCGGGCTCGGCAACAGCGGCAACCTTCTCGGGCTCGGGCTCCGCGACCGGCTCAGCCGGTACGGGCTCGGGCTCCGGCGCTGCCTCGGGCTCCGGCTCGGCGACGGGTGCGAGCTCGGCCTTTGCCCGTACGGGCGCTGCCTCGGGCTCCGCCGACACGGGTTCGACCTCGGGCTCGGGCTCGGCCTCCGCGATGGGCTCGGCCTCCACCACCGCCGGCTCAGGCTCCGGCTTCGCCTCCGAGCGCGGCTGGGGCACCTCGGCGGCCCCCGTCGCGCCGGCGGCGGGGGCGCGGCCCGAGGACGAGCCGTCCTCCGGGGTTCCGGCGGAGGACGAGCCGTCGCCGGGGGTGCCGGCGGGCGGGCGGGGCCCGTCGAACGCGGCGGCGACGAGTTTCTCCGCCGGGGACAGGTCGTGCCGCCCCGGCGCCGGGACGGAGGCCGAAGCCGCCTCGGCCGGCACCTCGATGGCCTTGGCAGGCGCCTCGGCGGCCTCGGCGGTGCGTTCCGTCTGGGGCGGTACGGAAGCCGCCGCCGGCTCGGCACGCTCCGTGCCTTCGCGTCCGAACACCTTGCGCAGCAAGCTCCGAATGCCCATGGGCGAGGCCTTTCGCATGAGTTGGGTGCGATGAGTACCGCACTGCGCCACAGATCCGGGAGCAGATCCCTGGCCAGCGCAGACACGTAAGGTTAGCGACCTGGTGGGCTAACTCGGCGGAGCGCCCCCGCGCCAGCGCCCGATCTGGCGGGCGGGATCCCCCGTGTAGACCCAGGGCGCCAGGGCGATCCGCTCGCCGAGCAGCCCGACCAGAGCCGTGCCCTCCCGGGTGAGATCCGCGCAACAGGCCGCGTGCGCGAGGTAGTTGAGCTCGGCGGCCTCCTCCGCGCGGATGGGCCCGGGGACGCGTCCGCCGAGCCAGCGGTCGTAGGTGCGCAGGAGCTCGGTCACGGCCAGCTCGTGGTTCCAGTGCTGCCCGAACCCTCGTACGGGCCGCCCCTTCGCCGCGTCGGAGACGTACCGGTACTCCTCGACGCGGGCGATCTGCACGAGGACGGGCAGCGGGGAGCCGGCCGGGGCCACGCCCGCCGCGTCCCGCGCGAAGTCGTACATCGAGCCGTGCGTCCCGTGCCAGCGCGCCGAGAAGTAGCGCAACATCTGGACGTGGCCCTCCAGGTGATACGGGTCGCGCCGGCGCAACTCCTCCCACCAGCCGCGCAGTTCGCTGCGTGCCACCCCGCCCTCGTACAGCCGCACCACGCTGAGCAGCGAGGCCCAGGGGGTCGGGTCGGCGGGGCGGGCGTCGGCGGCGCCGAGGCAGGCCATGACGGCGACGTCGATGCGGTCGCGGTCGGTCGCGGTGCCCCGTCCGGCCGCGATGGCGCCGTTGAACACGCGGGTCACCTCGGTCGCGGCCCGCAGGACCGCCGCGTCCGGGCTGTCCGGTTCGGCGGCCCGCCAGGCCTCGACGACGGACGACCCGGCGGCGGCGTTCGCGAGCGCCCGGATCCGGTGGGTGCGCAGCGGCCAGTGGTCGCCGGTGGCCCGCAGCAGGTCGCGTACGCCCTGCCAGCGGCCGATGACGATGTCGTGCCGGGCCGTGGTGAGCGCGCGGTCGCCGAGGTCGGCGTCGAAGCGCAGGTCCGCCTTCCGGTCGGACCGGCGGCGCAGTGCTGCCATCCGTGTCCGCCTCTCAGAAGTCGGTGGGGTGCCCGGCGTTGGCGTAACTGGGGCCCTGGGTGGGCGAGTTGGGGGTGCCGGCACCCGCCTCGAAGGAGCGGGTCGCATCCAGGCGGGCGGGGCGGTAGTAGGCGCTGCCCCGGCGCCAGTACCAGAACATGGGGACGAGACCGGCGGCCAGGCTGCCGATGCCGATCGTGACGGCGGCGGCGCTGAGCCGGGTGAGCGAGGCGCCGAAGACGCAGAACATGAAGACCGAACCGAGCAGCGGCCAGAGGCCGCCGAGCAGGAAGGAGCCGAGGGACTCGGTGAGGGTCCTGCGGTAGGCGACGACGGCGGCGAGTCCGGCGAGGCCGTAGTAGAGGGTGGTCTGGAGGCCGATCGCGGCGAGCGCGTCGGCCATGATGTCGCGTACCGAGCCGAGCGCGTTGGAGGCGACGAACAGGAGCAGGGCCACCGCCCCGACGACGAGGATCGCGACCCACGGGGTGTTCCAGCGGCGGTGCACGGCGCCGAGCGCGCCCGGCATCGTGCGGTCGCGGCCCATCGCGAACAGGGAGCGGGTGACCTGGATGAGGGTGGTCTCCAGGGTGGCGATGGTGGAGAGGATGACGGCGAGCACCATGAGTCTGCCGCCGAAGCCCGGCCAGACGCGGTCGCCGAGCAGGGCGAGGACATTGCTCTGGCCGGCCTCGATCTCACCACTGGTGAGCAGGACGTTCACGGCGACGGTGTAGGCGACGAACAGGGCGAAGACGACGGCGACGCCGACCAGCGCGGAGAGCCCGGCGGTGCGGCGGCTGTCGCGGGTCTCCTCGCTGAGGTTGCTGGTGACGTCCCAGCCCCAGTAGTAGAACGCGGCGATGAGGGTGCCCGCGGCGAACCCGGAGACCCCGTCGAAGTGGCCGAAGCCGAGCCAGGCCCAGTCGAACGCGACGACCCCGCCGCCTTCCCCGATGTGGACGAGCGCGCCCACGCAGAAGCCGCCGAGGATCGCCAACTCGATTCCGGATACGAGGAGTTGGGCCCGTGCCGAGAGCCGGGCGCCGCCCAGGACGACGGCCAGCATCAGCAGGAACCATCCGGCGCCGGTGGCGGTGGCGAGCCCGGTGTGGTGGGCGAGGGCGGGGTCGAAGAGGCCGAGGGTCAGCTGCCCGGCGGGCAGCGAGCCGGCCACCATGAACAGGGTCGCGGCGACGACGAGCGCCCAGCCGCTGATGAAGCCGAGGAAGGGGTGCAGGGTGCGGCCCACCCAGGAGTAGGCGGCCCCCGCGTTGACGTCGATCCGGCCGAGCCGTCCGAAGGCGAGCACGATCCCGAGCATGGGTATCGCGCAGTAGAGCAGCGCGGCCGGGCTGGCGAGCCCGACCGCCGCCACGAGGACGGAGGTGGTGGCGGCCAGCGAATAGGCGGGCGCGCTGCCCGCGACCGCCATGACAACGGTGTCGAACGTGGACAGTACGTTGGGTTGCAGTCCTCTGCCACCGGTGCTGTTGCTCATGGCCCGAACATCCTTTGACGGCACGACATATGGCGGTATGTCAGAAACTCCGGGCCTTGCGGCGCTTTGCGGTACCACGACAACCCGAAGTCGACGGCATCGTAGTCGCCGCGCCCTGCCGCCAGTGGTCTGGACCGGACAGCTCGGGCGCTAGGGCAGGCCGCGCTCCGTCAGCCAGCTGCGGTACGGGGGCGAGTGCGAGGCGGCCTCCCAGTACGCCGACGCCAAGTCCGCCCCGACTCCGGCCAGTTCGCCCCCGTATGCCCCACTGCGCACCGCGAGGAAGAGCCGCACACCCAGCGGGTCGCCGCGCAGCGGGCGTACGGCCATGTCCGGGCGCGGAAGGGAGGTGGGCTGGCACAGCGTGACCACCTCGCCGGTGGCGACCAGTCCTGCCGCCGTCAGGTAATCGCCGTGCAGCACACGGGGGTTGAGCCCGGCGGCGTTGAGGACGCGGCGCAGACCCTCCCATTCGCCCTCCACGCTGGGGTCGATCATCCACTGGTCGGCGGCCAGATCGGCCAGGTCCACGATCGCCCGGTGGGCGGCAGGGTGGCCCACGGCCAGACACACGAACTGCGGCTCGCGCTCCACGAGCGTACGGATGTCGAGCCCCGGCGGCAGCCGCAGCGGACAGCCCTCCACCTCGTGCACGAAGGCCATGTCCAGTTCGCCCGCCGCGACCCGGCGCAGCAGCGCGGTGGCCGAAACCGCCACCTGGAGCTCGGTCTCGGTGCCCGGCAGGCGCTCGCGCAGCCGACGCAGCCAGCCCGGGATCGCACGGCTCGCGGTGGAGCCGATGCGCAGTCGCGGTCCGCCGCCGGTGCGGGCGGCCGCGGCCCGGGTCTCGGTGACGAGCGCGCTCAGCGAGGCGAGCAGCGGCCGGGCCCGGCCGACCACGCCCTGCCCAAGTGCCGTGGGCACGCAGCCGGTTCGCTCGCGCGAGAAGAGCTGTCCGCCCAAGGTGTTCTCGATGCGCCGCAGTTGGTTGGTCAGGGCCGGCTGACTGGTGCCGAGCGCCCGTGCGGCGCCGTGCAGACTGCCGGCGTCGGCGATCGCGCACAGCAGCTTCAGATGTCTCACCTCCAGGTCCATGCGGCAGAGGTTAGGGCGCGCTAAGTCTTTCCACCAGATGTCCAAAACCGCTCTGATACGCGGGAGTTATCGCAGATCGGCATCATTCCCGTACGCCGCTGTGGCCTCCAGAATCACCGGGAACACCCCCACCCGTGGCCGGCCCACCCAGCCGGACGCGGATCCCCCCAACGATTGGTAACCCCCCATGAGACACCCGCGTACCTTCGCCGTGACCGCTGCCCTGGGCCTGGCCCTCGCCGGTTTCGGCGCGATCCCCGCCACCGCCGCCACCCCCACCTCGGCTCCCGCGGGCGCCGCGCACTACACCGCCGCCGGCAAGCACTCGGCCGCCAATGACCAGGCGTTCTACGACGCCGTCATGAAGTCGGTCGCCAAGAAGCGGGCCGCGAACCCGCTGGCCGCGGCGGTGACCGTGTACTACAGCACCTCCAACGCGCCGAGCTTCCGCTCCCAGATATCGCAGGCCGCGCAGATCTGGAACGGCTCGGTGCAGAACGTCCGCCTGGCCGAGAGCAGCTCCGGCGCGGACTTCCAGTACTACGAGGGCAACGACCCGCAGAACGGTTCGTACGCCTCGACCGACGGGCACGGCAACGGCTACATCTTCCTGGACTACGGCCAGAACCAGCAGTACTACTCGGTGCGGGTCGTCGCGCACGAGACCGGGCACGTGCTCGGTCTGCCCGACCACTACTCCGGGCCGTGCAGTGAGCTCATGTCGGGCGGCGGCCCCGGTACGTCGTGCCGCAACGCGTACCCGAACGCGACGGAGAAGTCCCGGGTGAACAGCCTGTGGCGGAACGGGCTCGCCTCGGCGTTCAAGCCGGCGGCGTAGGCCTCTGGCAGCATGGGGGGATGACGTCCGTCTCCCCTCGCCGATCTTGCCCGTCCTGCGGTCGGTCCGTCGCCGTGGTGGCGGGCAAGTTCGTACGCCACGATCCGCGTACGCATGAGGGTGCGGAGCTGAAGCTCTGCCCTTCTTCGAAGCGCCGGGCACCCTTGGATGCCACTCAGCGAACCCTGGCGGCCTTCGAGCTTGCGCCCACGCCGGGGCAACTCCCGCTGTTCTGAGTTGGGTTCGGCCCGGGGGGTTTGCCCACCCACCCGCCCGTGCGGCCGGGTTGACGGGTTCGGCCCCTGGGGCTCCGCCCCAGACCCCGGGGGGTTTGCCCACCCTCCCGCCCGTCACTCGGGGTTGAGGGGTTCGGGCCCTGGGGCTGCGCCCCAGACCCCCTTCGAGGGGCTGCGCCCCTCGAACCCCCGCAGGGGGCTCCGCCCCCTGCACCCCCGTTCGCGCCTAAAGGGCGCTCGTCCTCAATCGCCGGACGGGCTGAAGGCGGCCGATGCGGGCCCGTGCCGATCAGCCGGACGGGCTGAAGTGCCTTGGTGCGGGCCGGCGCCAAGGCATTTAGGGGCGCGGGGAACTGCGCGAGAAGCGACCGCGATCCGCAGACGAAACGGGGTTGGGGGCGCGGGGAACTGCGCGAACGGCCACGCACGGTGGGCGGCCGGGAACGGTGTTGGGGGCGCGGGGAACTGCGCGATCAGCCACACACGACCCGCACCCGAAAAAAGCAGGCCCGGAGCGCAGCCCCCGGAACCCACCACCCCTCATTTCACCCCCGGAGGGTCTAGGGAAGGGGCGGGGAGGGGCCAAACCCAGCGCCTGGGGCAAAGCCCCAGCGCACCCCGGGCCAGCGCACCCCGGGCCAGCGCACCCCGGGCCAGCGCACCCCGGGCCAGCGCACCCCGGGCCAGCGCACCCCGGGCCAGCGCACCCCGGGCCAGGGCAAGTCGGGCAGCACACCCCGAGCCGACACCCCCGCCCGGCGCCCCCGAGCCGACACCCCCGCCCGGCGCCCCCCGGGGCAAGAGGGGACAGCCCGCCCCCGCAGGGGGCTAGGGGCGCGGAGAGGTGATGGCTCGGGCCGCGCGGACCTCTTCGCGGAGGGGGGCGAGGACGCTCTCCGCGGGGCCGGGGAGGGCAACCGAAACCCCCACCAGGTGGGGACTGCGACGCAGCCCGCCCGCCAGCTCGCGGAGCTGGACCGCGACCTCCTCGACCTCCCCGGCCGCAGGCCACGCCGCCCCGTGATTGACCCGAACCCGCGCCGCGGTCGTCGCGTCCACGATGCGCTCGACGGCGACGACGAGCGGCCACCACGCCGCCGCCCGTGCCCCCATCGGCGGCGGCTCCGTCAACGCCCGCTGGAATTCGCTCCGTACCGTCGACAGGTCCCGGTAGAGCCGGCGCCGGCGCCGGACCCGCTCCGCCCGGTCGTCCTCCGAGCCGAACGCGTACTCCACGTACTCCGCCGTCGCGGACACCGCCTCCGCGAGCCGCGCCCCGATGCGCGTGTGCCAGCTCTCGGGCCACAGCAGGTACCCCGCGACCAGAGCGATCGCGCAGCCGATGAGGCTGTCCCACAGGCGCGGCATCACCAGGTTGAAGCCCTGGTGGTTGAGGACGTCGGAGAGCAGCAGGATCACCGGCGTGATGGCGGCGGTCTGGAAGGCGTACCCCTTCGCGGAGAACGCCGGGATCAGCGCCGCGAGCACCAGCATCACCGGCACGTCCCACCACCCGCGCGGCGCCTCCGCGAGGACGGCCGCCGCGATGACGAGCCCGCCCGCGGTGCCGACGGCCCGCGTCAGGGCGCGGGCGAAGACCGATCCGAAGTCGGGCTTGAGGACGAAGACGATGGTCAGCGCGACCCAGTACGACCGCTCCACCGGCACCACCGAGACCAGCACCTGCGCGAGCCCGATGCACAGGGCGAGCCGCAGCCCGTATCGCCAGGAGGCGCCGGAGAGCAGGACGTTGCGGGCCGCGCGGCGGAACCGGATGCGCAGGGCCGCGGGACGCCCGAGGCGGTCGTCGATGTTGGTGTGGTCGGGATCGGGGTGGTGCACCACGGCGAAGGCGTGCCGCAGCGCCGAGTCCAGGGCACGCTCGGCCGGAGTGGTGGGCCCGGGCAGCTCGGGTTCGACGGTGTCGGTGCGCCCCTCGTCGACCGCGTCCGCCAACTGCCGTACGGCGGACGGGATCGCGGGGTCGACGCCCCAGCCGCGCAGATGCACGGCGGGGGCCGCTTCCACGATCGGGATGAGCACGTTGAGCTGGGCGGAGAGCCGCACCAGCTCGCCGCGGCGCCCGTGTTCGCGGGCGCGCCTGCCGAGGATGAGGTCGTACGCGGTGTTGAGGGAGTTCGTGACGTCCCGGCGTCTGGTGTCGTACGCGTCGGTCGCCGCAGCCTCGATCGACGCGGCGACCGCGCGGTACGTCCCCGCGACGGCGTCGCGTTCGGGTTCGGTGCGCCGCAGTGGCCAGGCGAGCAGGCTGAGCAGCAGGACGAACAGGCCGCCAAGGGTGAGCAGGAGCGGTGCCTTCCACCACGGGCCCGGCATCGGCAGGCCCGCCCCGACAACGGCGTTCAGCAGGAGCAGCAGACCCGAGACGGAGGCGACCGCGCCGATGGAGGAGATCATCCCGGACACCAGGGCCACCAGGGTCAGTGCGCCGACCGCGAGCCAGCCGTGCCCGAAGACGAGGCTGCCGACGGTCACCCCGATCGCCCCGTACAGCTGCGGCACCGCGATGTTGAAGATCCGCATCCGGTACGCGTCGGCGGTGTCGCCGATGACTCCGCTGAGTGCGCCCATGGAGGCGAGCGCGCCGTACGCGCTCTGCCCGGTCGCCACACCCACGGCGAGCGGCGCGGCCATCGCGATCGCGGATCGGGCGACCGCGGGCCAGGGGATCGGCGCCGCCGTCGGCCGCAGCCCTCCGATCAGCCATTCCGGCGGCCCGAGCCGCCCCTGCCGCCCGCGCTCTGCCGCCCGCTTCCGATCAGCCATGAGCACACGACACCGTAAAAAGATCACTTGGTGCAAACGGGACGCCCAACAAAACCGTAAAAGTTGTCCACAGCCTGTGGATAATTTTTACGAATCTGATCACGCGGTGGCAGCACCGCTCCCGGATCATCCCCGAGATGCCCGTCCCGCACGGTGGAACCCGCCCCGCCCCGCGCGCCGCCCGCCCCGCGCGCCGCCCGCCCCGCGGCCTGTGGATATCGCGGTCCTAGCCGCCGTACAGGCTGAGGCCGACCAGCAGCGCGCGGTGGTCCGTGCCGCGCAGTTCCAGGAAGCGGGCGGACGTCGCCTTGAAGTCGCCGCTCACCAGGACGTGGTCGATCTGAGTGCGCAGCGGGGTGCTGCGGTCGGCCGGCCAGGACCACGCACCGGACTGCCCGGTCATACGCGCACTGTCGTGCAGGGCGCCGGCGTCGAGCACCGAGCGGAACAGGGCGTGGTCCTGGGTGGCGTTGAAATCCCCGGCGACGATGACCGGATCGCCCTTCGCCGACCGGGCGAACTCCCTTATCCTGCCCAGCTCTTGATGCCATTTCGTGTCGTCGCCGGGCAGCGGCGGCGAGGGGTGCGCGAGCTGGATCCGTACGTCCCGGCCGCCGATGGCGACCACCGCGCCCGGCATGGCCATCACCGACTCGATGGGCTCGACCGCCCGCAGCGGGAACCGGCTCAGGATCGCGGAGCCCGCCGAGCCGTCCTCCCGTACGACATCGCGGTACGGATAGTCCGCCTTCGGCAGGTCGGCGGCGAGCGCGTCGGCGCAGCGGAAGCTGCACTCCTCGACGAACACGAGGTCGGGCCGCTCGCGCTTGACCGTGGTGATCAGATCGTCCGTCGCCCAGCCGAACTCGGTGTTGGAGGTGAGGACGTGGAACTCGGCGAGGATCGAGCCCTTCGGCCGGGTCGCGTCCGCGCCGTACGGCTGGGTGTACCAGCCGGTGACCGCGAGCACCGCGACGCCCCACACCATGCCGGCGCGCCACCGCCCGAGCGCGGCGCACACGAGTCCGGCACCGCCCGGCACGAGCAGCCACGGCAGGAAGGCGAGGGCCTGCGGGACCGGGGTGATCCCGTCCGAATCGACGACCCGGCAGCCCACCACCACACTGACCCCGGCCAGGAGCAGGGCCCCGGCCAGCGAGGACACCGCCCGCCAGGGGTGCCGGCGCCGCCCGCCCGCCCCATGGTCCCGGTCCGGCACGGTTCCGGCGCCCAGGGTTTTGGTGCCCATGGTGTCCACGGCGGCCCGCCTCCCGCTAGCTGGTCACAGAGCTCGCATCCTCCCTCAAGGACGGGCCCCCGTCCGGCACGGTTGCTCAAGCCTTTGCGTGAGCCGCTGCGCGGCCGGGGCCGACCACCGGCTTTCTGGTGGCGCCCGCGCCGTAAGGATCGGGCTCGCTACTCCGCCGGTGCCGGTCCTGGACGGGGCGCTTCGGCGGCTCGCCGCTCTCGCCGCCACGGCCGGCCCGTGAGCCAGGCCCCGAGCGCCAGGGCCAGCCCGAACGCGAGGACGGCCCAGGCCGCGGTGCTGAGGAAGTCGGTGAGCGCGTCGTAGACCGCACCCGCCGCCGACGGATCGGAGTCCGTGGGCAGCCCGTCGAGCGTGAGCTTGCGGCCGAGGGACACCAGCACCCGCAGCACCACGGCACCGACCGCGAGCCCGAGCCCCACCCCGACGAGGGCGCGTCGGCGGCGTACCGCCGCGAGCACGGCACCGACGGCGGCCACCAGACAGCCGACCGCACCCCAGACCCCGATGCGCTGGAGCAGGCGGAAGACGGTTCGGACAGGGCCGAGTTTCGTCGACTCGACGACGGTCAGGTCGGTGTGTTCCACGGGAATCCTGTTCGCGAACGGCACGCCCTGTGCCACCAGTTGACGCTTGACCTGCTCGACGGCGGGCGCCAGGTCGATGCGTACGTCGTTGCCGCCGCCGTTCTTCGTGAGAGCCGACACGACGCTCGCGTGCGCGGCCCGGTTGGCGGTGTTCCACACGCCCTGGAAGGCGGAGGTGGTGGTGAAGGAACGGACCGCCCCGCCGACCAGAGAGGCCACCGAGTCCTGGAGCGGGCCGACGTCGACGTTCTTCATGATCGCGTCGGTGACCCGGCCGGTCACCTCGCCGCGCACGGCCTCGTTGCGGGCGAGCGGCGCCATGGCGGCGACGTACCGGCCGCTGTCGCCGATCTCCGTCTTCGTCCAGGCGGCGATCGCGCCGAGCGGGACGAGCACGGCAGCGACCACGATCAGCACCGCGGACAGGAAGCTGCGCACCCGTCCACGTAATCCCGGGTTGCCGGGCGGCGCGCGCGGGTGTGGGCTATATGGGGGACGCACCTATGGGTCCCTCACCTATGGGGCCCCGTTCACGGGCCCCGACCTACCCGGCGTGGCGGGTCCCGTTCATGGGTCGCGTTCCCGGGGCCCGTTCATGGGCCCCGGTACGGGCCCGGCCGGCGTTCCGGGCAAGTGGAAGTGGAAGGAGTGCCGCCATGGCCGCACACGCTTCACACGCTTCGGCACCCATGACGAGCCGGCCCACGGCTCGCCACCCGAGCAGGGCCGCCATCGCGGTCCCCGTCGTCCTGGGCGTGGCGTACGGGATCTGGGCCGCCGGCATCCAGCGCAACGGCGGCAACGGCGTGATCACCTGGGGTCAGGTCGTTCTGGGCGTGGTGGCGGGAGGAGTCCTGATCGCCCTGGGCATCGGCCTCCTGCGCATCCAGTCCGCCCTGCCCCGCGAGATCCGCGCGGCGGCGTACGGAACGCTGTTCGGCTGTGCGATGGGGTTCCTGTACAGCCTTTCCGACCACAGTGTGCTGCGGTCGGTCGGGATAGGAGCGGCGCTGGGAGCCGCGATGCTCCTGACGGCGTTCTATGTGTTCTACACACACGAGAACTGACCGGGGTGTGGGCCCGCGCGAGGCCCGGGGTGACGTTGGACCCTGGGCCACGGCCGGTCACCGGGCTACAGTGAACCCATGACGTCCGCAGCGCAGCACCGCTCTCACCTCTGCTGGTGGCGCTCCTCCTAGGAGCGGCCACGACACACACGCGCGACATCGTCACCCGGGCCGTTCCTCACTGGACGGCCCTTTTCGTTGCCCTCGCGTCGCCCTCGCCGGGATTCCGCAGTGGCCACCGCCGTCCAGGCCCGCCATTGCCCTTCCCCTTCCCCTGCCTCGCGAGGAGCCCACGATGACCACGACCACGACTACGAACACGACCACGACCACGACTGCCCATCAGGCCCAGGCGGTCGCCGCGCCCGCCGCCTTCCCCGTCGCCACCCCGGTCACGGACCGCACGGTCACGGACCGCCCGGCCAAGGACCGCATCCTGACGGGCGACCGGCCCACGGGGCCCTTGCACCTCGGCCACTACTTCGGCACGCTCCAGAACCGGGTCCGCCTCCAGAACGAGGGCGTGGACCTGTTCCTGGTCATCCCGGACTACCAGGTGCTCACCGACCGGGACGTGGCCGACCGGCTCACGGAACACGTCGAGGGGCTGGTCCTGGACTACCTGGCGGCGGGTGTCGACCCGTCCCGCGCGACGGTCTTCACGCACAGCGCGGTGCCGGCGCTGAACCAGCTCCTGCTGCCGTTCCTGAGCCTGGTCTCGGTCGCCGAGCTGGGCCGGAACCCCACGGTGAAGGACGAGATCGCGCACTCCCGGCAGGCGGCCGTCTCGGGCCTGATGTTCACCTACCCCGCGCATCAGGCCGCCGACATCCTGTTCTGCAAGGCGAACCTGGTGCCGGTCGGCAAGGACCAGGAGCCGCATCTGGAGCTGACCCGGACGATCGCACGCCGTTTCAACGAGCGGTACGGGCCGGTCTTCCCGGAGCCGCGCACGCTGCTGTCCGAGGCGCCGCTGCTGCTCGGCACGGACGGTACGAAGATGAGCAAGAGCCGGGGCAACTCCATTGCGCTCAGGGCGAGTTCGGACGAGACCGCGCGGCTGATCCGGGGCGCGAGGACGGACGCGGTCCGGCGGATCTCGTACGACCCCGAGGGGCGGCCGGAGGTGAGCAACCTGGTGCTGCTCACGGCCCTCTGCCAGGGCCGGTCGCCGTACGAGGTGGCGGCGGAGGTGGGGGACGGTGGGGCGGCGAGGCTGAAGGCGGTGGCCACGGAGGCGGTCAACACCCACCTTGCGCCCCTGCGGGCCCGGCGGGCCGAGTATGCGCAGGACCTGTCCTACGTACGGGGGTTGCTCCGTGCGGGGAATGTCCGGGCGAACCAGGTGGCCGAGCGGACCTTGGCGGAGGTCCGCGAAGCGATGGGCTCGCCTTCCTGACCCGGCCCGCCTGGGCTCTGGCCCGGGGGGGTTGCCCACCCTCCCTCCCGTGCGGCCGGGTTGATGGGTTCGGCCCCCTGGGGCTCCGCCCCAGACCCCGGGCACTTTGCCCACCCTCCCGCCCGTGGCTCGGGGTTGAAGGGTCCAGCCCCTGGGGCTGTGCCCCGGACCCCCTTTGAGGGGCTGCGCCCCTCGGACCCCACCCCCTGCAAGGGGCTCCGCCCCCTGCACCCCCGTTCGCGCCTGAACGGCGCTCGTCCTCAATCGCCGGACGGGCTGAAGGCGGCCGATGCGGGCCCGTACCGATCAGCCGGACGGGCTGAAATGCCTTGGTGCGGGCCGGCGCCAAGGCATTTAGGGGCGCGGGGAACTGCGCGAGAAGCGACCGCGATCCGCAGACGGAACGGGAGTGGGGGCGCGGGGAACTGCGCGAGATGCGGGCACGGTCCGCAGTCGAATGAACTCTCGCCCGGAGGGTCTGGGGAAGGGGCGGGGTGGGGCCGAAACCGGGGCCGGGGCAGAGCCCCGCGCACGCCACCAGCCCGTGGCCGAAACCCCCCTCGTCCGAGCGGCGGAGACGGATGGTTCCACGGGTGGATGCCGCCACGGCGCCCCCTGCGAGAGGCTCGAAGCACGGGGGAACACGGGGGATACGGGGAAGTGGCGGCGGCCTTCTACGGCTCGGTCGCCGCCACCAACTCGCCTCAGGGTAAGGCGAATAGGTGGCGGGGGCACCGGCGGCCGGTGCCTGGAGGTTGTCGCCCGGCCCTGCCGGATGGTGATCCGGGACTCCTAGGACACCGGAGGGGGCCCACTTCACGCCCGGCCCCGCCGCATTCGCGGCCTTCGTGGCGGCGGCTCGGCAAGGCGTGTTTAGCTGACCGCATGGTGAAGGCTGAGCAGAGGCGCGGCGGGCGGGCCCGGTGGCTGGTGCTGCCGGTGGTCGCGCTGGCCGCGTGGGGATGCGTACGCGGTGGATCGGACGCGGGGAGCCCGGCGCGTACGCCCGCGCCTTCCGCCTCGGCCTCCGCGTCCGCCAAGCCGTCGGCCGGCGCGGCCGCGCCGAGCGGCACGTACGACCCGGCCGCCTACGCGCCCCAGGTGCGCAAGTACGCGAAGCAGGCCGGGATCAGCGCCCAGTTGCTGATGGCGATCCTCTACAACGAGGCCTACAAGCCGCACGACCCGGCCTTCGAGCGGAGCTGGCAGAAGTACAAGCCCGACGCCGCGTTCGGCATCGCCAACATGCACCGGGCCGCGTTCGACCAGACCAAGCGGGGCCGGAACTTCGCGGGGCGCCAGTGGGAGGAGCTGCCCGACGACCGGGCGCTCGCGGTCGAGGCGGCGGCCTGGTACCTGCACGACATGTCCGCGCAGCTCCCCGCGCACTGGCCGGGTTCGTACTCGCGGGACGAGCTGATGGCGCTCGGGTACAACGCGGGCGGCGGCAACATGGCGGCGTTCGCGCGGGGCGCGAAGCCGGGGAGCCAGGCGTCGGACTACCTGACGCGGCTGCGGGACAACTGGAAGAAGGCCGGGACGGCCGTCGCGGGCTAGCCGGGCGGCACGTCGCCCGTGCACAGCATCTTGTGGTTGACCTCCGCGCACGCCTCGGCCTGGCGGGGGTCGGGCGCCACCAGCATCGGGCTTTCGGTGCGGGCGCCGGTCGAGCTGTTGCGGACCTCGGACCAGATGGTGTCGCAGGACGGGCTGAACCGGAGCTTCACCGCGTACGAGGCCGTCTTCAGGGCGCTCTGGGTGCGGGCGTCGCTGCGGCAGGAGGTGCGGGCCGGGTCGTCGCCCTGGCAGCTCGCGCCCTGGCAGGCGGACGGCACGGGTGCGGCCGGGGTCGCCTCGCGGGTGTGCGGGATGGCCGCCCAGGCGGCGCTGCCCACGAGGGCGAGCGCGGCGGCCACGGTCAGCGTCCGGTGATGGGTGCGCCGGGGTCGCGGGGCCGCGAGGGACAGGGGGGCGGGGGCGGCCTCGGGACGGGGTGGCGGCGGGGCCGGAGGCAGGTCCTGCGGCAGGGCCGGAGGTAGCTCCGGCGGCCGGGTCGCGCGGTCCCAGAGTTCCAGGAGCCGCGCGTGGTGCTCGGCCCCGCCGAGTGCGCCGAAGGCGTCGACCGCGTCACGCGGCGGGAGGTTGTCCCCGTTGAGATAGCGGTGCCAGGCCGATTTGCTGTACGCCGTGCGGGCGGCCAGACCGGCCAGGCTCAGGCCCGAGGTCTGTTTGAGGTGCCTCAACTCTTCGGTCAGGAGCCGCAGTTCGGGCCGGGTCGTCTCGGGCAGCGGTCGCCACTGGGCCACGCGGTCCCTCCCAAAAGTCCACAAAGTCCCGTTCAGGGGCCATCTGTACCCCAGCGGGGCCGGAGCCAAGCTCCGGCCCCCGGGGCGAACGGGCGAAGTTGTGAATTCAGTGACCGGCGTCGGTTCCGGTCCCTCCCGTGCCGACGGTCAGCACCACGGGACGCTGGACCCGGCCGCGACCCGCACATAGTGCGCGGACACATAGCGGCCGTGGTGTCCGGCCAGGCGGTACCACACCCGGTTGCCGTGCACCGAGGTCCCGTTCCGCTTGCAGACCAGCGACACCTGGCGCCCCGAGCGCAAGGTGCCGGTGGTCCGGTAGGTGGTGCCGGCGCCGGTACGGACGTGCAGCCCACGGCCGTTCCCGGTGACCACCACACCCTGCGCGTGCATCTTGTGGTGGTGGTAGGCGGTGGCGACGGTCGCCCGGGCCGGGGCGGCCGTGGGGGTCGCGGCCATCGCGGCGGCCGGGAACAGGGCGAGCAGGGCGGTGGCGGCGACGACGGCGTTGCGCACGGTGCTTCGGTTCATGTGTGTCTTCTCCAAGGTGCGGGGTCCCCGAGTTGTGACCCTGTGTCAGCAATCGTGTCCGGAGTGCGACCCGGAAATTCGTCCCAGCCGTGCCTGGGACGAATAGGGACGGTCCCCTGGGGCCGGGGCCGCCACTGGAGCCGCGCGGCGCCGCACGCGGCCCCGCCTGTTCACTCGCGTGGCGGATCACCTGGGCCTCACTTAGCGTGAGGAAGGGGCGATTCCGGGAGGGCGATCACCCCGTGGGGGACCCAGGGGGTCGGATCAACCGGCAGACCACCGAGGACCACCGAGGAGACCGGCACATGGGCCGTCATACCAAGGACTCCGTCGAGGTCGGACGCGCCGAGCGGATAGCGAGCGCGTCCGAGCGGCTGTCGGCCGCATCCGCCGCATCCGCCGCATCCGCCGCATCCGCATCATCCACCGCACCCGGCACCGAGCACCCGCCGTCCGGCACCCTGCCGCCGGGCGTCGCGTACGCGGGCGACGGCGTGCCGCCGCCGCAGGCCCCGCACACCGGGGCCCGGCACGAGCACCGCTGGCTCGTGCTCGGCGTGATCGCGCTCGCCCAGCTGATGGTCGTCCTGGACGCGACCATCGTGAACATCGCGCTCCCCTCGGCCCAGCAGGACCTCGGCTTCTCCGACGGAAACCGGCAGTGGATCGTCACGGCCTACGCCCTCGCCTTCGGCTCACTGCTGCTGCTCGGCGGACGGATCGCCGACCTCGTCGGGCGCAAGGTCGTCTTCCTGACCGGACTCGTCGGCTTCGCCCTCGCCTCGGCGATCGGCGGCGCCGCGCCGAGCTTCGAGGTCCTGGTCACCGCCCGCGCCCTCCAGGGAGTGTTCGGCGCGCTGCTCGCGCCGGCCGCGCTGTCCCTGCTGACCACGACGTTCACCGACCCGAAGGAACGCGCCAAGGCGTTCGGCATCTACGGCGCGGTCGCGGGAACGGGCGGCGCCGTGGGGCTGCTGCTCGGCGGCGTGCTCACGGAGTACCTGGACTGGCGCTGGTGCCTGTACGTCAACCTCCTCTTCGCCGCGCTCGCCTTCTTCGGCGCGCTGCGCCTGCTGCACCCGGGCGCCCCGCAGGACCGCCCCAAGCTCGACATCCCGGGCACGGTCCTCGTCTCGGCCGGCCTTTTCTGCATCGTGTACGGCTTCTCCAACGCCGAGACACACGCGTGGAGCTCGGCGCGGACCTGGGGCTTCCTCGCGGCCGGCGGCGTACTGATCGCCGCCTTCGCCTGTTGGCAGACGCGCGCGAAGCACCCCCTGCTGCCCCTGCG
The DNA here is from genome assembly GCF_042869955.1 of Streptomyces sp. NPDC006691. Taxonomy (NCBI): domain Bacteria; kingdom Bacillati; phylum Actinomycetota; class Actinomycetes; order Kitasatosporales; family Streptomycetaceae; genus Streptomyces; species Streptomyces sp. NPDC006691. The sequence goes on along the minus strand of NZ_JBIAGW010000001.1, from coordinate 434,616 downwards.
CGTCGTACTGGACCGGGACCGGGCCGCGTCCTACCTGGCCATGTTCATCTCGGGCGCGGGCATGTTCGGCGTGTTCCTGTTCCTGACGTACTACCTCCAGCAGATCCTCGGCTACACGCCCGTGAAGACCGGGCTCGCCTTCCTGCCCATGGTGTTCGCGATGATCGTGAGCTCGGTCGTCGCGCAGAACAAGCTCGTCCCCAAACTGGGCGCGAAGCCGATCGTGCCCCTGGGCATGGGCCTCGGCGCGGCCGGGCTCGCCTGGATGACGGCCCTGGACGCGAGCAGCGGATACGCCGGACACGTCCTGCCCCCGCTCCTCGTCATGGGCGTCGGCATGGGCCTCATCTTCGCCCCCGCGATGAGCATGGCCACGGCCGGAGTGGCCGCGCACGACGCGGGCGTCGCCTCGGCGATGGTCAACACCAGCCAGCAGGTGGGCGGTTCGATCGGTACGGCCCTTCTGAACACCCTCGCGACGAGCGCCGCCACGAGCTATCTGGTCGGCCGCCGGCCCACCCCCGCGGCGCGGGTCCAGGCCCAACTCCACAGCTATTCAACGGCGTACTGGTGGTCGGCGGCCTTCTTCGCCCTCGGCCTCCTGGTCTCGGTGATCCTGTACCGCAAGGGCCCGCCGCGCCCGGCGGTCGGCACCTCGGGGGGACCCGTCCACATGTGACCCACCCCCACCCGTCCGACCATTCCGGCACGTTCGTCGTCTCCCTCGCGCTCGCGCTCGCGCTCAAGGGGGCGCGTCCTCTCGCCCCTCAAGTGGTCGCGTGGCCAAGGCAGTTGTCGACCAGGGATGCGAGGTAGGCGTCGTCGATGCCCGGGATGCGGAAGAGGGTACGCAGATAGATGGGCGCGAGGATCCCGTCCAGGACGTCGAAGAGGCGCAGCCGGGGTTCGCCGCGGGAGGCCGCCCGGTCGAGCATCTCCAAGAGGTCCTGGCCGCGTTCGGCGAGGGGGTGCGTGGCGGGGATGTTCCCCGCGTCGACGTAGGCGGCCACGCTCTCGGCATCGGCATCGGCGACGGCAGCGGCATCCCCCCCGGCCCCCGCATCCCCTCCGGCCCCCGCATCCCCTCCGGCCCCCGCGTCCTCCGCGGCCCCGGCGATGAGCGCGCGCAGGAGCACGGCCGCGTCCGGTTCGGCCATCGCGGCGGCCGCCCGCTTCGCGTACGCGAGGAGGTCCCCGCGCAGGCTGCCGGTGTCGGGAACGGCCCACATGGACGTCAGCCGCTCCTGCGAGAGGTCGAGGACGATGGCGTTGGTGGTGCGCCAGCGCCGGTAGATGGACGTCTGGTGGACGCCGGAGCGTTCGGCGATCTCGGCGATCGGGATGCGCTCGTGGCCCTGCTCGGCGATGAGTTCCGCCGTCGCCTTGAGGACGGCCTCCCGCACGCGGGCACTCCGGCCGCCGGTGCGCCGGCGTGGCCGGCTCTCCGGCTCGGCCCGGTTTCCCCGGCCGGGCCCGTGCTCGTCGCCGGCGTCGCCCTGGTTTTCGGTCACGTCACGTTTTCCGGTCACACCAAAAGGCTAACGCAAGTGCTCTTGCGTTAGGCGTCTCGATCGCGCTACGTTCTTAACGCAAGGAAAAACTGCGTTAAGGGATTGAGGGAGACGGTCATGAAGCCGATGCTGTTCGAGGACGACCCGCAGTTCTGGTACGAGACCCTGCGCGCGCTGGGCCACGCCGCCTACGGCGGCTCCGACTTCGGCGAGGTCGTCGCGACCGCCGAGAAGATCACCGCAGGGGACTACGACAGCTGGTACGAGCAGTGGGCGGCCACCGCCGAGCGCACCGAGGCCGAAGCGCAGGCCGCCCTCGAAGGGGGCCACGAGATCTCGGCGCGGGACGGGTTCCTGCGGGCGAGCAACTACTTCCGCTCGGCCGAGTTCTTCCTCCACGGCAACCCCGGCGACCCGCGCATCGCCGCCTCCTACGAGCGCGCCGTCGGCGCCTTCCACACCGCCGCCCGGCTCTTCGAGCCGGAGATCGAGCCGGTGGAGATCCCGTTCGAGGGCACGGTGCTGCGCGGCTACTTCTACCGCGCCCCGGGCGAGGGGCCCGCGCCGACGATCGTCATGCACAACGGATTCGACGGCTCGGCCGAGGAGATGCACTTCTTCGGCGGCGCGGCCGGTCTGGAGCGCGGCTACCACGTCCTGACCTTCGACGGCCCCGGCCAGCCCGCCGCCCGCTTCCGCGACGGGCTCCCCTTCCGCCCCAACTGGGAGAGCGTGATCACCCCGGTCCTCGACTGGCTGATCGACACCCGCCCCGAGGTCGACCCCGAGCGCATCGGCCTGCTCGGACTGAGCATGGGCGGCCTGCTCGCCCCCCGCGCCGCCGCCTTCGAGCACCGCCTCGCCGCCGTCATCGCGGTCGACGGCGTCTACGACCTCGGCGAGCTCGCCACGCAGAACATGCCGATGCCGCGCCCCGAGGCCGAGGCGCTGCTGCGGGCCGAGCACGCCCCCGAGATCGACGCCTCGATCGAGGCCCTGATGAAGACGAATCCGACGATGCGGTGGGCGATCACGCACGGCTCGTACGTCATGGACGTCTCGACCCCTCGCCAGTTCCTGGCCTCCTACCTCGACTACACCCTCGCCGACGGCGTGGCCGAGAAGATCACGTGTCCGACACTGGTCTGCGAGGCCGAGGACGACCTGTTCTTCGACGGTCAGCCGCAGCAGCTCTACGACCACCTCACCTGCCCCAGGACCCTCATGCGCTTCACCGTCGCGGAAGGCGCCGGCTCCCACTGCCACACCGGCGCCCAGCGCCTGGCCATGGGCCGCATCCTCGACTGGCTCGACGACACCCTGAAGGGCTGACGCGCTCAGGGCGATCGTCCCGCGGAGACCGGGATCCTTCGCGGTTCGTTCCCGGCATCGCATAGCCGTCCCCGGCACCACATGGCCGTTCCCGGCATCGCATAGCCGTCCCCGGCATCGCAGGGCCGTCCCCGGCGTCGTCATCGCCGGGACGGCCCTGCACCCTAGGGACCCCGAGGGGGCTGTCCCCCCTCCGGGGCCGGGGGGCCGCTCCATGGCTCGTCCGGGTGGCCAACACCCATGATCCGTACATGACTTCACGGAAAAAGACACTCCGGATCCTGGCCGCCGCGACGGCCCTCGCCAGTGTGCCCGCCCTGCTCGCTCCGGCCGCCGTGGCAGCGGCGGACACCCCCGGCGAGCGGGACCGAGGCGGGGCCGTCGTCTCCGTCGAGCAGGCGGCCGACCTCACGGCGGAGGAAGTGGCCGGACAGCTTCGCGGGAAGGTCGACTCGTCCCAGGTCCGTTACGGCGTGACCGCCTACCGGGTCACCTACCGCACCACCAACAGTTCGGGCGCCGCCACGACCGCGAGCCAGCTCGTCGTTCTGCCCAAGAACGGGGTCCGCCAACTGCCCACCGTCTCCTGGCTGCACGGCACCACCGTCTACCGCAAGGACGTCGCCTCGGAGGACCCGGAGTCGGCCGACCGGCTCGCCGCCCTGCTGTTCGCCTCGACCGGACGGGCCGTCTCGGCGCCCGACTACGTGGGCCTCGGCTCGGGCGAGGGCTTCCACCCGTACGGCGACCCCGGCGCCACCGTCGCGGCCTCGGTCGACGGTCTGCGCGCGGCCCGGACGCTCGCCCACCGCAGTGGCCGGGAGTTGCAGCGCAAGGTCCAGGTCAGCGGGTTCTCGCAGGGCGGACCCGCGACCATGCTGGTGGGCCGGGCGCTCCAACAGGCGCGCGCGGAGCGCTACTTCACGCTGGGCGCCCTCGCCCCCGTCAGCGGCCCCTACGACCTCTCCGCCTTCGAGGCGGCCGCGGCCAACGACAGGATCGAGAACTCCGGCCTCTACCTGGCCTACTTCGTCATCGCCTGGAACAGGATGTACGGCCTCTACACCTCACCCGGCGCGGTGTTCCAGCCCGGCTACGACGGCGAGAGCGGCTACGACGGCGAGGGCGGCGAGCCCGGCGAAAAGGTGGACGTGGAGAGCCTCTTCGACGGCTATCACACGACCGACTCCATCGCCCGGGTGCTTCCGGCGGCCTCCAAGGACCTGTTCACGGAGGACTTCCTCGACAAGATCCGCAAGCCCGAGGGCATCCTGAAGGACAGGCTGCGCCCGATGGACAACACCTGCGACTGGCGGCCGAACGTGCCCGTGGAGATCTTCTACGCCCGCGGCGACAAGGACGTCGACCCGAGCAACACGGCTTATTGCTCGGGCCAGTTGACGAGGCGCGGGGCCGCGAACCGGACGACCGACGTCGGGGACGTCGACCACAGCGGATCGGTACGGCAGGCCCTGCCCCGGATCGTCCGGTTCTTCGAGGAGTCGGCGAGGACCGGCGGCTGAGGTACGCCGCCGGCGACGGCTGCCCGGAGAGCGCCGGGTCAGGACACGGGCAGCCGGTCCACCAAGAGCTTCAGCCGCTGCTCGGTGTGCTCCGGGGGCAGCCGTCCCGAGCGGGTCAGGGTGGCCACGCCGTGCAGGGACGCCCAGAACACCTCGGTGAAAAGGCCCGGCTCGACACCGTCCCCCGCGACCTCGCCGAGCGTCTCGAACAGGGCGGCGAAGGCGTCCTTCAACGGCTCAGGCGTGTCCTCCCGCGCATACGGGAGGCCGCCGTCGAGCTGGAAGATGGCGTCGTAGACCGCCGGATTGCGGGTGGCGAAGTCGAGGTAGGCGCGGGCGAGCGCGTAGGCCCGGGCGCGCGGGCTCTTCGCCGCGGCGGTCGCCGCGCGCACCGCCACGGCCATCTCGGTCGCGCCCTGGAGGGCGACGGCGCCGATGATCTCGCGCTTGCCGCGGAAGTGGCTGTAGAGGACGGGCTGGCTGTACTCGATGCGTTCGGCGAGCCGACGCGTGGTGACCGCGTCCCAGCCCTGCTGCTCGGCGAGTTCGCGGGCCGTCGTCACGATGAGGCGTTCGCGGTCCGCCCGTTCGCGTTCCTTGCGTTCCTGTACCGACATGACTCGATGCTAGCACCGCTAGACAAGCGAGCGCCGGAAGGTCTAGCGTTGACTCATCACCTAGCGCTGCTAGAAAGCCAGGAGGGTCATCATGCTCGCCGCACTAGAGGTCATCACCACCGTGGTCGTCGGCCTGATGGTGGGGGTGGAGTTCGCCGTCGCCTTCGTCATGAACCCGATCTTCAACGGCCTCCCCGACGACAGCAATCAGAGCGCCCGCTCGCACGGAGGCCGGATGCTCGGAGCCGTGATGCCGTTCTGGTACATCGGCTCGCTCGTCCTCGCCGCGATCTGGGCGGTCGCCGGCCGGCACCACGACGGCACCGGCCTCGTCGTCATCGCCGCCGCGCTCCTGATCCTCAGCGTGGTCATGTCGCTCCTGCTTCTCGTCCCGATCAACAACCGGGGCAAGACGTGGACCGCCGGGACCCGGCCCGCGGACTGGAAGGAGCAGATGAGCCGCTGGGACCGGTACCACTACGCCCGCGTCGCCGTCATCATCGCGGCCTTCACCCTCCTCGTCACCGCCCTCGTCTGAGCCGCCGAACGCCGGCGCCCGGCGGCTCCCGCCCTCAGCCCGCCTGACGGCATCCGTCCCTCCGGCTCTCCGGCATCCGCTCATCCGCCCACTCCCTCAGGACATTTGTCCTGCGGGAGTGGGGATTCTTCGCTCTGCCGCCGTGGCTGTGCCGGACGGGAGTATCAGTGGTGTCGGCAAGGGGCCGGCGGGCACGGGGAAAACGTGAGGGGAACGCCATGAGCGCCACGGTCGCGATGGGGATGCCGGTCCAGGTCAGCACGGTTCAGCAGGCCGGTGCCGAGGTCAACTCCGGTGCGGGCAGCGGGGAGGCGGTTCTGATGGGTCTGCCGAACTGGTACTTCCCGCTGGTCGGTCTCTTCGCCGGGATCTTCGACATCGCTCGCGCTTATCCGGTGCTGTACGCGTTGATCCCGGTCGTCGCGGTCGTCCAGATCGTGCTCGCCTTCACGGTCCTGAAGGCCCGCATTCGGTACATGAAGTCGCTGTGGAAGAACAAGCGCACCCGGTTCCTGGCCCTGGGCCTGCTCGTCGTGCGCTTCGCGGTCCGCTACGGCCTGGGCATCGTCGGCCTCGCGCTCGGTGCGGCGACCGGGCAGCTCACCCTCGGCATCGTCATGGCCGTCATCGGTACCGCGATGGCCTGGGGCGACCAGTGGCTCATCCTCCGCACCCTGCGCCACACCCAGGCAACCCGCACCATCTGATCAGCCCGGCGCCGGTCCGAACCCGGCGACACCGCTCCGCGAACCACGACAGGGCCCCAGCCGCACCCCCGGCACGGGGCCCTTCGCATGCGGCCGTGCGACCTTGGAGGGGCCCGTCATGTGGGAGCGTCGACGGACCCGCACCGGCAGTAGGCCTCGCCGTGCGGGATGCCGTCGCGCTCACCACGTTCCTGGCGCGCGCGGTGCACAGGGTGCGCCATCGAACAGCGCGGGTACGCGCCGGGTCACGGCTGGTCCCAGGGAAGGGGCTCGGGGCGGCGATGCCACCACCAACCGGTGGGCCGGTGTTCGGACGGGCGGCGGCCCGGCAACCGTCCCTGAAGGCCGGCGGCATGCTCGACGGTCGCCGCGACGAAACGCTGGTCCAACCCGTCCAGGGCCTCTCTCAACAGCTCGGCCACGTCACGCGGAAGTCGTCCCACGAGGTCCACGAGAGTGTCGCGGGCCTCCAGCCGCTCCCGGTAGAGACCGGCGGGATACCAACCCGAGGGTGCCCACCCCGATTCCATCTGCGTGATGACCCGTTCCCACACCACCAAGTTGTTCTGCGCGGACCACAGCGGACTGCCGACGGCGCCATCCAGTGAAAGCCGCGCCCCGCACGAAGGCGCCTCGCGCATTCCTTCCAGCACTGCCCGGAAGCGGTCGGCGACAGGGCTGTCGGGCCGCTGCTCCCGCACGATCTCCTCGAAGCGCTCCACCGTGGCCCGGGGGAACTGCGGCACCGCCGCTTCGGTGGCCGTGACCGTGTACGGGGGCGGCTCATCCTCGGGCGGCTCGTCGTCCGAGGGCTCCAGCCGGGCGCGAGTGGTCAGCCCTTGCGGCGTCGCTGCCCAGTACGCGCTGGGCAGCACCTCGTCCGCAGGGAACAGGACGGTCGTGTTCATGGCCTTCGCGAACCTCGCGGCGAGCTCCGGCTCGGGCAGCGGGTCGGGGACCGTCTCCTGGACGTAGATGTCCAGTGCGCAGGACAAGTCCCCTTGTCGCGGCTCAAGTTGGCACGACACAGCCGCATCCCAGTTCCGGAGATCGGGATCCGTATCGGGAGTGCCGACATCCACCTCGTCCACCGGCACGTCCAGACAATCGGCAAGGGCGAGGGTCACGGTGTCAGGACGGACGGAATCGACGGTGAGGAGGTTGTACGTCACGGTCCCAGCTTCGATGGTTCCAGCGTCGTCAGTCGAGCCAATTCAACGGGTCGCTCGGCGGCTCTCCGTTGGTGGAGATGACCGTGCACCTCACGGGAAGGGCCAGGGCAGCAAGATGCTGCTGGGCAGCGAGGGAGATGAACAAGGTATCGCCCGTTCCGGCCGTCCCGGAGATGCTGATGTGCAGGGAATGTCCCAGGGAGATCAATTCCCTCACCTTCGCGGCACGGGGTTGGACATGGCCCGCGAGCGACCGCAGCTGATGCTCCCAGCGCGGGTGGTCGGCCGCTGGATGCACGAAGGCCCACCACCCCTCTCGGGACACCACCCCTGCTCCGCATTCGTCGACGGTCCCTGCCCGTGGCAGTTCCAGTGCATCGCTGATCGCTTGCGGGTCGAGAGCGGTTCGCGTCACCACGAGTGACGTGGAAACGCTTTTCCAGGGCTGTGTGGACAAGGTGCCGTCTCCGCGCCCGAGCTTAGCGTTCATTCACATTGGGGGTCAGGATGAGAGGCAGCCCGAGGCTCGCCGCGCGCGCCATCTGCTGGGCGGAGAAAGGAAGTGAACAATCATGGCCCGCGAATCCGTACACGGAAATCACTGCCTCGTATCCCTGTCCTGCCAGCTTCTTGATCTCTGCTGTCTTCTCCTCTGCGATGGAGAGAACTGCGTCCAGCTGCAACGAGAAATCCCGGGAGTGGTCGTTGTCGAATTCGAGCCTCCACCGTCCGTCCGTTGAACCGCTCGTATCCCACCGGTCGACCCCGGGTGACCGGGTTGAGGTCGGATCCAGTGCCAATTCCCTTGTGACGGTGGCGGGATCCATGTCGGCTCCCTGAATGATGAGTGCGGCTTCGGTCATCACCCACGACCCGGCGAGCTCTGATCCTTCTTCCATCGGTGTCCTTCCCAAGTCCATGGTCCCGCTCCCCGGTGCTCCTGTGTCCGGCCCCGGCCGGACATCAACAGCCTCAGGACATTTGTCCTGGGGGAGTGGGGATTCTTCGCTCTGCCGCCGTGGCTGTGCCGGACGGGAGTATCAGTGGTGTCGGCAAGGGGCCGGCGGGCACGGGGAAAACGTGAGGGGAACGCCATGAGCGCCACGGTCGCGATGGGGATGCCGGTCCAGGTCAGCACGGTTCAGCAGGCCGGTGCCGAGGTCGGTGCCGAGGTCAACTCCGGTGCGGGCGACGGTGCGGGCAGCGGGGAAGCGGTTCTGATGGGTCTGCCGAACTGGTACTTCCCGCTGGTCGGTCTCTTCGCCGGGATCTTCGACATCGCCCGGGCCTATCCGGTGCTGTACGCGTTGATCCCGGTCGTCGCGGTCGTCCAGATCGTGCTCGCCTTCACGGTTCTGAAGGCCCGGATCCGGTACATGAAGTCGCTGTGGAAGAACAAGCGCACCCGGTTCCTGGCGCTGGGCCTGCTCGTCGTGCGCTTCGCGGTCCGCTACGGCCTGGGCATCGTCGGTCTCGCGCTCGGTGCGGCGACCGGGCAGCTCACCCTCGGCATCGTCATGGCCGTCATCGGTACCGCGATGGCCTGGGGCGACCAGTGGCTCATCCTCCGCACCCTGCGCCACACCCAGGCAACCCGCACCATCTGATCAACCCGGCGACACTGTTCCGCGAACCACGACAGGGCCCCAGCCGCACACGCGGCACGGGGCCCTTCGCACGCACACCGCCGAACTCAGGACGCCTTGACCGCTCCCACGAACCGCGCCCACGCCCCGGCCCCGACCGCCAGGACCGGCCCGTCCGCCACTTTGCTGTCCCGCACCGGCACGACGTCCCCGAAGCCGTCCGCCACCTCGACGCAGCTCCCGCCGTCAGCATTGCTGTACGACGACTTCCGCCATGCGCCTTCCGCGACCTCGACGCAGTTGCCGCCCTCCGCATTGCTGTAGGAGGACTTCCGCCAACGGGCGGTGGCCAGAGAGCGCGTTATGTTCATGCTGCGAAGTCCTCCATCGCCGCCCGGATCATGGCCAGGGACGCGTCCGGCGACAAAGCGGCGGCCCTGCCCAGATCGTAAGTCTTGAGGTGACTAGCGACCAGGGCCGGAGTGTCCAACAGCCTTCCTGAGTGCACTGACTCGGTGTAGACGACGGGCGGCGCGTCGAGGAACGACATCACCTTGAACGGCGCATCCATGAGCGGATGAGCCCCATCGGCCGACGGAATCACCTGAACCATGATCCGGTGTCGCTCAACGAGGCTTGCTATATGTGCGAGTTGTTCGTGCATGACATGGCGGCCGCCAACAGCAACGCGGAGTACCGCCTCGTGGAGGATGAACCATGCCTCCGGGGTTTCGGGAGTGTCCAGGAGCCGAGCCCGGTCCTGTCGGGTGGTGACGTTGTTCTCAACGAACTCATCGGTGGCGCACGGCCTTGAAGCACGAACGAGGGCTCGCGTATACCCCGGAGTCTGGAGCAGGCCAGGCACGATCAACGGCGCGTACTCGCAGATGGACGAGGCCATCGCCTCAAGCTCGGCCGCGAGGCGGAAATACTCCGCATGCTGCGAAGCCTGCTCCATCGCCACGCACATCCGGGTCAGGATCCCGTCCGTATGCAGCGCGGCGTCAAGCAGCTTGGCCATCTCCAGTGGGGGGCGTCGCGTCGCGTTCTCCATCTGGCCGATGTACGCGCCCGAGCAGAAGACGAGCGCGCCGAGCTCGTCCTGGGAGAGGCCGGCGGCCTTCCGCTTGCCTCGTAGTTCCGCTCCGTAGAACGCGCGCGGGGAATCCCAGGGGTTGAGGTCATTGGGGCGGGTCAAGGTCAACTCCCTTACGCGTCAACCGCGTTGCCGGGGTACGCCGTACGGCATCCGAGCGTAGCGGCGCCCGGTGACGCAGGGCTCACGGAACGTGAATTCACCCATACGGGCTCACCCGGTGCGGCAAACCATTAGATATGCGGCATTACAGATACTTTCCTGGGTTATGGGAGTTTCGAGTTCCGCCAAGCGGATGCTGGTCGGGCGGCCGCTGGACACCAGTCGCCTGGGTGAGACGCTGCTGCCCAAGCGGCTCGCCCTGCCGATCTTCTGTAGCGACCCGCTCTCGTCCGTCGCGTACGCCACCGAGGAGATCCTGCTGATCCTCGCGCTCGGCGGTGCGAGCCTGCTGCACCTCACCTGGTACGCGGCCGCGGCGATCGTCTTCCTGCTCGTGGTGGTGATCGCGTCCTACCGGCAGACCTGCCACGCCTATCCGGGGGGCGGCGGCGCCTACGTCGTCAGTGCCGAGAACCTCGGGCCGACCGCCGCGCTCACGGCGGCGAGCGCGCTGCTCGTGGACTACGTACTGACCGTCGCCGTGTCCGTCGTGTCGGGCGTGGCCGCCATCACGTCCGCGATTCCGTCCCTCGCCACCCACGAAGTCGCCCTGTCGGTCGGCTTCGTAGTGATCCTGACCCTGATGAACCTGCGCGGGGTCCGCGAGTCCGGGCGCATCTTCGCGATCCCTACGTACGGCTTCGTGTGCGTCATCTATCTGATGTTCGCGTTCGCCGCCGTACGGCTCGCCACCGGCGCCACCATTCGCGCGGAGTCCGCCGATCTGCCCATCCACGCGGCCGGGAACTACGCCGGGATCGCCGTCGTGCTGCTCGCGCTGCGCGCCTTCGCCTCCGGGTGTACGGCCCTGACGGGTGTGGAGGCGATCAGCAACGGCGTACCCGCCTTCCGGAAGCCGAAGGCCCGCAACGCCGCCAACACCCTGGCCGCCATGGGGTTGTTGTCGGTCACGATGTTCGCCGGGATCACCACGCTCGCCATGGTCTACAAGGTCCATGTGGCAGCCGATCCAACGGAGTTGGGGCTGCCGGCGGGGACCGCGACCGCCACCGCGCTCGCGCAGATCGCCCGTGCCACCTTCGGCCACGCGGACCTCCTGTTCTATCTGGTGCAGGCGTTCACGGCGGGCGTGCTGATCCTCGCCGCCAACACCGCGTTCAACGGATTCCCGATGCTGGCCTCGATCCTGGCCCGGGACCGGTACGCGCCGCGCCAGCTCTACAACCGGGGCGACCGGCTCGTCTACTCCAACGGCGTCGTGCTGCTGGCGCTCGCCGCGATCGCGCTGATCGTGGCGTTCGACGCACAGCTCACCCGCCTGATCCAGCTGTACATCATCGGCGTCTTCGTCTCGTTCACGCTGTCCCAGGCCGGCATGGTCAAGCACTGGCGCAAGGTCCTCGCGACCGACGAGGGCCGCGCGAACCGGCGGCACATCCACCGTGCGCTCGCCATCAACACGGTCGGCGCGACCCTGACCGGGCTCGTCCTCGTGATCGTGCTGATCACCAAGTTCACGCACGGCGCGTGGCTCGTCATCATCGCGATGCCGATCCTGTTCTTCGGCATGAAGGGCGTGCGGCGCCACTACGAGCAGGTGGCCAGGGAGGTCGCCGTCGAGCCGGACGCCAAGCCGCGCAGGCCCTCGCGCCACCACGCGTTCGTCCTGGTCTCCAATGTGCACGCCCCCACCCTCAAGGCGATCGGCTTCGCCCAGGCGCTGCGGCCCGACACCCTGACCGCGCTCACGGTGGCCGCCGACGAGGAGGCGGCCCGGCTGCGCGAGCAGTGGGCCTCGTACGATCTCGGCGTCCCGCTGACGATCATCAACTCGCCGTACCGCGAGGTCGTCGGGCCGGTCCTCGCCCATGTGAAGGAGACGGCGGACGCGGACCCGACCGCGATGGTGTCGGTGGTGATCCCCGAGTACATCGTGGGCCACTGGTGGGAGCAGCCGCTGCACAACCAGAACGCGTTCCGCCTGAAGGCCCGCCTCCTGTTCATGCCCGGTGTCACCGTGATCGACGTGCCCTACCGGCTGGAGTCCGCGAAGGGCAAGGACGAGCGGAGGCAGCCGGCCGAGCGCTGAGCCCCGCACGGCCGTCTCCCGGCTGGTGACTCCGTCCTGAGCCCGCTGTTATCAGCCGTTCGGGCTGTCGGTATGGGCCGGACCCCTATCTGGGTAGCCCCTCATGTGGTACGCCATGCGGACCATCGAGAGGAAGACCGATGCAGTGCACGAACTGCGGACAGCTGATGACGACGACACAGGACGGCTGGTGGATCTGCTACCCCTGCGGGACTTCCCAGCCTGCGTAGACGCGGTTGACCCGGCCTGCCCCCGGTGTGCGGCTGACCTCACCCGGGCCCGCGGCGATTGGCGCGCGTGCCCGGAATGTGAGTACGAGATGGACGCCGACGCCGTCCGCCTCTATCAGCTCCTGTCGGCCGCGTTTGAGGCACAACCGAATGAGTTCTTCGACTGGGTCGAACGCCGGAGGGACAGGCTCCGGGACGAGGAACCGGTCTGGCAGCGCCGGCCGTAGCGCGGTGACGCGCCAACGGCCCCGGGCGCCCGTCCTCGACGGCGGGCGACCGGGGCCGTTGACGGCGCGCGGCTACGGCCGGTGGCGGCGCGCGGCTACAGCCAGGTGTTGTACCGGCGGATGTACCAGCCCTTCACCAGCTGCGTCAGCGTGCAGTACGCCAGCAGGACGCCGACCAGCCAGGGGAAGTACCCCATCGGCACCGGCACGAAGCCGATCGTCGCGGCCAGCGGCGAGAAGGGCAGGAACAGTCCGGTCGCCACCGCGAGCACCGTCATCACCATGACCGGCCAGGTCGCCCGGGACTGGATGAACGGGATCTTGCGGGTGCGGATCATGTGGACGATCAGGGTCTGCGAGAGGAGGCCCTCGACGAACCAACCCGACTGGAACAGCGCCTGGTTGGCCTCCGAGTTCGCGCCGAAGACGTGCCACATGATGACGAACATCGCGATGTCGAAGATCGAGCTGATGGGCCCGATCGTCACCATGAACCGGCCGATTCCCCTGGCGTCCCAGTTGCGCGGCTTGCGCAGGTACTCCTCGTCCATGCGGTCCCACGGCGTGGCCAGCTGGGCGATGTCGTACACCAGGTTCTGAACCAGGAGCATGATCGCCAGCATCGGCTGGAAGGGGATGAAGGCGGAGGCGACCAGGACCGAGAAGACGTTGCCGAAGTTCGAGGAGGCCGTCATCTTGATGTACTTGATCGTGTTGCCGAAGGTGGTGCGGCCCTGCACCACGCCCTGCTCCAGGACGGTCAGGTCCTTCTCCAGCAGGATGATGTCCGCGGACTCCTTCGCGATGTCGACCGCCGTGTCCACGGAGATGCCGACGTCCGCGTCGCGCAGCGCCGCCGCGTCGTTGATGCCGTCACCGAGGAAGCCGACCGTGTGCCCCTCGGCCTGGAGCGCGCGGACGATCCTGGCCTTCTGCACCGGGTTGACCTTCGCGAACACCGTGGTCGTGGCGGTCAGTTGACGCAGCTCCGCCTCGTCGAGCGCATCGACCCGCGGGCCGGTCACGACCGTACCGACCTCGATGCCGACGTCGGCGCAGACCCGGGCCGCGACCAGCTCGTTGTCGCCGGTGACGACCTTCACCGCGATGCCCTTGTCCGCGAGGCCGCGCAGCGCCGCCGCCGCGTCCGCCTTCGGCGGGTCGAGGAAGGCGAGGAAGCCGACGAGGGTCAGGCCGGACTCGTCCGCGACCGTGTACGTGTCCCGCGCGGTCGGCATCGTGCGGGTGGCGACGGCCAGGACCCGGAGTCCCTGGCGGTTGTTGTCCTCGGCGGTGCGCGTGACGTGCCACCGCAGCTGGTCGGTGAGCTCGACGCGCTCGCCCCGGTCCCTCATGTGCGTACACAGGGCGAGGACCTCCTCCACCGCGCCCTTGGTGATCAGGACGTGCTCGGGGCGGCCGGCCCCGCCGAGCAGGCCGTTGCGGTTGAGGACCACGGACATCCGGCGCCGGGCGAAGTCGAAGGGGATCTCGTCGACCATCGTGAACCGTGCGTCGACGACAACCTCCTCGGCCTCGTTGACGCGGTCGATGACCGCCTGGTCCATGAGGTTGCGCAGGCCGGTCTGGAAGTGGGCGTTCAAGTACCCGTATTCCAGGACCTCGTTGTCCTCCGTGCCGTGCACGTCGAGGTACCGGTCGAGGACGATGCGGTCCTCGGTGAGGGTGCCCGTCTTGTCGGTGCACAGGACGTCCATCGCGCCCAGGTTCTGGATCGCGTTCAGCCGCTTGACGACGACCTTCTTCTTCGCCATCGCCACGGCACCGCGCGCCAGGTTCGCGGACACGACCATCGGCAGCATCTCGGGCGTGAGCCCGACGGCCACGGCGACGGCGAACAGGAACGCCTCGTTCCAGTCGCCCTTGGTGAAGCCGTTGATCATGAAGACGACCGGGACCATCACCAGCATGAAGCGGATGAGCAGGAAGCTGACCTTGCGCACCCCGGTGTCGAAGTTCGTCTGCGGGCGTTCACCCACGAGCGAGCCCGCCATGGATCCGAAGTAGGTGTCGGCGCCGGTCGCGACCACAACTCCCGTCGCGGTGCCGGACGTTACGGACGTCCCCATGAGGCAGAGGTTGCCCGCCTCGACGGGGTCGCCGTCGGATGCGGCGATCCGGTTGTCCTCGCCGGCCCGTACGTCCGTCTTGGCGACCGGCAACGACTCGCCGGACAGGGCGGCCTGACTGACCATCAGGTCCTTGGCGGCGATCAGCCGCAGGTCCGCCGGGATCAGATCGCCCGCGCCCAGCTTGACCACGTCGCCCGGGACCACCTGGTCCATCGGCACCTCGACGGTGGTGGGCAGCGCGCCGCCGCCGGCCCGGCGCTGCACGGCGGTGGTCGTGGTGACCAGCTGCTTGAGCGCGTCGGCGGCCCGGCCGGAGCGGAACTCCTGCCAGAAGCGCAGCAGTCCGCTGATGCCGACCATCACGGACAGGATGATGACGCCCGGGTCCGCCGGGTCCTGCCAGTACATGACGGCCGCGAGGAAGACGAGGACCGCGATGAACGGGTTCGCGTAGGCCTTCGCCAGCTGGACGTACCAGCGCGGGGCGCGCTCGTGGGCGACCGTGTTGAGGCCGTGCCGCTCCTGCCGGTCGAGCACCTCGGCCTGGCAGAGGCCGCCGCGGTCGACGCCGTACTCCTTGAGCACGTGCGCGCTGGGCTGCGCGGCGATCGCGCCGAGCCGCTCGGCGACGGTACGGGTGCGAGCCTCCAGCTCGGCGGCCCGCCGCTCACGGCGGCGGCCCGGCGGTGCGAGCTTCTGGGGGGTGGGGGTAGGGGTGAGTGTGGTCATGACGAGACCTCCCTGGGTCGTCAGGGGTGGGCGTGATGTGGTGCGGGGTGGTGTCGCTGCGCGTGTGGGGGTGCCTCGGCCGCCTCGGGGCGTGACGGGGCGCATCGCTTGCCGCGCGGCCGCGTACGGTCCGTACGGGAGCGGGGGCGGGCGGGTGCAGCGGAACGGGTGCAGCGTAAGGGGGGCCGGTCGGGCTGCTGGTCAGCCGACGGGCAGGGCGCCGCGAGGACTTCGGTCGGGACTCATCCCGAACACCTCCTCGCTACGGGTGCGGCGCGAGAAGGCGACCGCACGGTTATTTGCGTCGATACGAAAGTAGCATACTTGCGCGGATGTGAAAGTAGGGTCGAAGGTCCCGAGCGGGGGGTCGGGGGGTCGGGGTGGGGACGGGGGCGGGGTCGGCCGGAGTGCTGCGCTCGTGCTTTCGGCCGGGTGGGCCATGGCTCTACGGCCGATCCGCGGGGCCGGTGCGGCCCGGCACCATCGGGGGATGGACCTCACCCGTCGTATCGCGGTGACCGCGGTGCTCGCGGGAGCCGTCGTCATTCCGGCCGCACTCATTGCCCCGGCGCAGGCCGCGCCGACGCGTGTGGTGACTCCGGCCGATGTCCCCTCGGTGCCTGTCCGGTCCGCGCATGGGGGAACCGTTCATGTGGGCACCGTGCATGTGGGCACCGCCCATGGGCGAACTGCCCGTGAGGGAACTGCCCGTGAGGGAACTGGTCGTGAGGGAACTGGTCGTGTGGGTGCGGTACATGGGGACGCGGCACATGGGGGTGCGGCACATGGGTCCGCGGCACATGGGGACGCGGCACATGGGGGTGCGGCTGGGGCCGCGTCCCGCGGGGCCGACCGCGGTGACCCCGTGCTCGACGTAGTCGCCGTCTCGGCCGCGGCCCTCGCCTCCGCGGGCGGCCTGCTGCTCGCGCGCCGCAAGCGCTGACCTGCCGCTGTCGCTACGGCTACCGCTTCCGCTTCCCGCTTCCGCCGCCTGTTCCTGCCTGCTCTTCTGCCGCTTCACCCCGGGGGTGCCCTGATGCTGCACGTGCTCTACCTGATCGGCGTCGCCGCGTTCGCGGCCAGTGGTGTGCTGGCCGCGCACCGGGCGAACATGGACCCCTTCGGCGGTCTGGTGCTCGCCTTCGCGGCGTCCGTGTCCGGCGGGACCCTGCGCGATCTGATCCTCGACCGGCATCCGCTGTACTGGACCCATGATGGGGTCCTGCTGACCGTCATCGCCTGCGTCGGCGTCGGCACGATGCTGTACCTGCGCAGGTGGGAGCTGCCGCAGCGGTCGCTCATGGTGGTGGATGCGGTCGGCCTCGCGGTGGTCACGGTCATGGGCGCCCGCGCCGCCGTGGACGCGCACGTCACCCCGGTCGCCGTGGTGATCCTCGCCGTGCTGACGGGGGTCACGGGCGAGGTCGTACGCGACGTACTGTGCGGGCAGTTCCCGCCGCTGCTGCTCCGCGAGGAGGTCTACGCGACCGCTGCCCTGGCCGGTGCGCTCTGCTACCAGCTCCTGCACTGGCTCCAGGCCGGCCCGACCCTGACGACGGTCGCCGCCGCCGGTGTCGTCCTTGTCCTGCGCCTCACCGCGGTCTTCCGTGGTCTGCATCTGCCGAGGTTGCAGAGCGTGAGGTGAGGAAGGCCACGCCACTCTGAGTCCGCGTTGTGATGAACTGGCCCCCGCCAGAGCGGTGTTCGATGCGCGCCGAGTACATCGGGACACCGCCGCCTACCCACGGACCGACGAGGAGACCCAGGCGATGAGGGGCCGATGAACACCACCACCGACACCCCGATACGGCCGCGCGGCGGACTCCTGCGCCAACGGGATTTCCGGCTGCTGTGGGCGGGCGAGACCACGAGCCGTTTCGGCAGCAACATCACCGGTGTGGCCATGCCGCTGGTCGCCGTCGTCAGCCTCGACGCGAGCACCTTCTGGGTGAGTGCGCTGGCCGCCGCCGCCTGGCTGCCCTGGCTGTTGATCGGCCTCCCCGCCGGCGCCTGGGTGGACCGGCTGCCGCGGCGCCCGCTGATGCTGGTCTGCAACCTGGGCTCGCTCGTGTTGCTGGCGAGCGTGCCCGCGGCGGCCTGGCTGGACGTTCTCACCATGGCCCAGCTCATGGTGGTCGCGCTGCTCACGGGGCTCGCGAACGTTTTCTTCTCCATCGCCTACCGGGTCTACCTGCCGTCCGTCGTCCACCGCGAGGCCCTCGCCGAGGCCAACGCCAAACTCCAGGGCAGCGAGTCGGCTGCCCAGCTCGCGGGGCTCGGCGGCGGCGGCATGCTGGCCGGGCTGTTCGGCGCGGTCAACGGTCTCCTCGTCGACGCCGCGACCTTCCTCGTCTCCACCCTGTGCTTGCTCGGCATCCGCAGCACCGAACCCCGCCCCGAGGCGCCGGCCACGCCCCGGCCGCTGCGTCAGGAGGTGCGCGACGGCCTGCGCTACACGATGAGCGACCCCTATCTGCGCGTCCTCACCGCCTACGGCACCGTCACCAACCTGCTGCTCACCGGCTACCAGGCCCTCCTCACTGTCTTCCTGGTCCGCGACCTGGGCGTCGGCGCGTCCGCGGTGGGCTGGCTGCTCGCGGGCGCCAGCGTCGGCGGCCTGCTCGGCGCCGTTGTCGCGGGGTCCCTCTCCCGGCGGTTCGGCTCGGCCCGCGGCATGCTGCTGTGCAAGTTCGCCACCGCGCCGTTCGGCCTGCTCATCCCGTTGGCCGAACCGGGATGGCGGGTCGTCCTGCTCGCCCTCGGCGGGGCGGTGCTCGCCCTGGGCGTGGTGTCCGCCAACGTCATTCAGGGCACGTTCCGTCAGCAGTACTGCCCGCCGCATCTGCTGGGCCGGATCACGGCGAGCATGTCGGTCGCCAACTTCGGTGCCATTCCGATCGGTTCGCTGCTCGGTGGCCTCCTGGGCAGCACGCTCGGCGTACGACCCGCGCTGTGGCTGCTCACCGGCGGCCTCGCGGTGAGCTCCGTGCTGCTGCTGGCCGGTCCCCTGCGCGGGCGTCGCGATCTGCCGACCGAACCGGCCGTTCAGGAAGCGGAGGTGTTCGTGTCCGGCACGCCGCCCCGGACCAAGCGGGGTGCGGCCGTCGGAGGTCGGCCCACCGCCGTCGACCAGGAGAGCGGTGGGCGGTCCGGTTAGTACCGGTCCCGGCCGAACGACGGCACGGCGGCGCTGACCCCGCCCACGCCGGCGGGCCGGGGCGGACGGGGTCCCGCTGTGTCCGGGTCAGCCGCGGCGGCGGCGCAGGAGGAGGAAGCCGCCGCCGGCCACGCTCGCGGCGGAGGCCGCGGCCAGGGCCTGGGGGGCGGCCGAGTTCTTGGCGGGCGTGGCGGGGGTGGAGGCGGAAGCCGAGGCGGTGGTGGGGGTCACGGGGTCGCCGCCGTGGCCGTGGTGGCTCACCGTGGAGTGGGAGGCTCCTGCGGCGATCTTCTGTTCGGTGGGCGCCGCGGCGGCCTTGGCGGTGCCGCCGTACACCACGTCCGAGCAGCTGTAGAACGCCTCCGGGCTGTCGTCGCGCTGCCAGACCTTGTAGATGATGTGGCGGCCCGTGCGGGCCGGCAGCGTACCGCTGAAGTTGTAGTAGCCGTCCGTCGCGGTGCGGGGGGTCTGGTAGGTGGCCACGGGTGTGTTGTCCAGGTCGGACCACTTCAGAGGCTTCGTCGGGTCGAAGCCGTCCTTGGTGATGTAGACCGTCATCGTGCCCGAATGGGCTGCCGTGACACGGAACTTGAAGTCGAACCTGCCCGCCGCGACGCTGGTGGACGGCCAGTCGGTACGGGCCCAGTCCAGCGCCCGGTACTTGTCGCGGTTGGCCGAGCACAGCTTCCCGTCGGGGATGAGCTGGCGGGACTGGCCGTTGGCGTTGGCGATGTTCACCTCGTTCCAGTCGTACAGCGGCTGGGTGCCCGAGTCGGCCACGAGGTCCTTGCACACCTGGGACACCGGGTGCTCCGGGCCCTCGGCATAGCAGGCGGCGATCCGGCTGACCGGGTTGAACATGGCTCCGTGTGCGGACGCGGTCGTGGGCGTCAGGCCGAGGACCGTCAGGGAGGTGGCCCCGAGGACGCCCAGGGACGCTGCGGTGCGCCGAGCGGACATGCGTGCTCCTTGATCGTGGGGAGGTGGGGAGGTGGGGAGGTGGGGAGGTGGGAAAGGCGGGGAGGTGGGGAAGGCGGGGCGGCATGGCGGAGTGCGGGCGGGCCAAGTCGCCCTCTGGTAGCGGCACTTGGCAGACTGGCATTGGTCTGGACCAAGCCGCAAGAGGTCTACGCCAACCTGTCGTTCGGCTTGCCGGGTGCCGATTCGGGTGCCGTGTCGTCGGTCGTGCCGTCGACGGGCTCCCGGACGCTCACCGGGCGGTCGTCCGCCGGGCGCGACCACCAGACTCCCTCGCCGTGGGTGAGGCCGGGCAGCCGCTGCTCGATGGCCGCGGCAAGGCGGGCCGCGACGGTGCCGCGAAGCAGCCACGCCTCGCCCGCGGCGCTGCTCTCCTCGATGAGCGCGCCCATCGAGGAGAGGAGGGTGGCGACCGCCGCGATGCTGTCGGGCGGCACCTCCAACTCGAAGGAGCGGTAGGGCTCGTGGACCGTGGTGCCGGCGTCCCGCACGGCGTGTCCCAGGACGATCCTGGTGAGGGCGCGGAAGTCGCCCGCCGTGCTGAAGATGCTGTTGAACCCCGAACGGACGAGCGTGACCGTGCAGTCCGTGACCGCCCAGCCGTGCGGGCCGGCGCCCGCGCGCAGCGTCTCGTGGACGGTCTCTTCGACCGCCTGGTGGAACGCCCTTGGCAGCGCGCCCAGTTCGGTCTCGTACCGGAAGGCGGTGCCGCTGCCGTACGGGGCGGGCGTCACACGAAGACCGACGGTCGCCCAGTGGCCGGTGGGCGCCGGGCCGCGGTCCATCTCGACCACTGCCTCGCCCGTACGGTTGGGGCGCTCGGTGCACACCGTACGGCTCGGCTCGAAGACCGCCTCGATGCCGTACGCGTCGGCGAGCGTGGCGGCGATGACCTCCTTCTGCACCTCGCCGTACAGCAACACCGAGACGGCGCCGCCCGGTTCGGTACGGGCCCGGATCAGCGGGTCCTGCTCCGCGAGGTCGGTCAGCGCGCGGTGCAGCCGGGCGGCCAGGGCGGTGCCGGGCTCCCGGGGGCGTACGACGCTCTGGAGGGTGGGGGCGGCGAAGCGGGGAGCGCGGGCCGGGGGGCGGCCCAGGTGGTCGCCCACCCGGACGCCGGGGAGGCCGCGCAGCTTCCCGATGTTGCCGGGAGTGAGGGGGGTCCGGGAGTCGTCCGTTCCTGCCCCTACTACTTCGAGGGTGGTGAGGCGGCCGGTGTGGGTGGCGTTCGTGCCGGGCGAGGCGAACGTCAGGTACTGACGGTTCGTCACCTCCCCTTCGAACAGGCGTAGATACGCCGTCTTGCGGCCCGTCGACGGGTCCCGCTCCACCGCGAAGACGGTGCCTCGGGGAGGGGTCGCCGGATCCCGGGCAGGGTTCGGGGCCGGTTCGGGTGCCATGGCCACGATCGCCTCGATCAGGGCGTCGACGCCCTGGCCGCCGATCGCCGAGCCGAAGTACACCGGGTGGACGAGGGCCTTCGCCGTCTGGTCGGCCAGCGCCTTGGAGAGCTCGGCGGGGGTCGGCTCGGGGCCGTCCACGACTCGGGCGAGCAGGGTGTCGTCGTGCTCGGCCAGCAACTCGGCCATGGCCAAACGGAATTGAGGGTCGTCGAAGGTGCGGGGCGAGGTGGCGGCGGCGCGGGTGCCCGCGTCTCGTACGTGCGTCATGAGGGCCGCGTGCGGGGTCAGTCGGCGGCGGATGTCGGCCACGAGGGCGTCCGTCCTGGCGCCCGCCCGGTCGATCTTGTTGACGAAGACGAGGGTGGGGAGTCGGGTCTCGCGCAGGGTGCGCATCAGGACGCGGGTCTGTGCCTGTACGCCCTCGACGGCGGACAGGACGAGCACGGCGGCGTCCAGCACGCCCAGGGCGCGTTCCACTTCGGCGATGAAGTCGCTGTGACCCGGGGTGTCGATGAGGTTGATCTGGGTGTCGCCCACCCGGAACGCGGCGACGGCGGAGTGCACGGTGATGCCGCGCTGCCGCTCGATGGCGCCGGTGTCGGTCTGCGTGCTGCCGTCGTCCACGCTGCCGAGCCGGCGGATCGTGCCGGTGTCGAAGAGGAGGCGCTCGGTGAGGCTGGTCTTACCGGCGTCGACGTGGGCGAGGATGCCGATGTTGAGGATGCGGGGTGCTGTGGGCATGGGTGCGGGGTTCTCCGAAGGGGGCCGTGAGGTGTGGGCTCTGGGCGGCTTCGAAGGGTCGGCGCACGGTTTGCTCCCGCGGGGTGGGTCGGTTGTGTGGGCGGGGTCAGGTTAGGGCGGTGGGGGTTGGGGGTGCGAGGGGTTTTTGAGCGGGGGCTTCGTACGGGGGGGTATGGGCCCCCTGGGCTCCGCCCTGGCCCTGGGTTTGCCTCGCGGGGCTGCGCCCCGGCCCCCGGGGGGTTTGCCCACCCGCCCGCCCGTTGCCCGGGGCTGGTTGGTTCCGGCCCCTGGGGCTCTGCCCCAGACCCCGTTCGCGCCTTAAGGGCGCTCGTCCTCAAACGCCGGACGGGCTGAAGATGCCCGGTGCGGGCCAGCACCGAGGCATTCAGGGCCGCCACAGGGCTGCGGGACTGCGCCACTCGCGCGGCTCCGCCGCGGTGGGCGTGGTCGGGGGGACGCGGGGCCACCTACAGGGGCGCGCGGAACTGCGCGAGAGGCGGGCACGGTCCGCGGACGACAACGGGTTTTGGGGGCGCGGGGAACTGCGCGAGCAGCCACGCACGGTCCGCGGACGAAACCGGGGTTGGGGGCGCGGGGAACTGCGCGAGAGGCGGGCACGGTCCGCGGACGAAACCGGGGTTGGGGGCGCGGGGAACTGCGCGAGAGGCGGGCACGGTCCGCGGACGACAACGGTTTTGGGGGCGCGGGGAACTGCGCGAGAGGCGGGCACGGTCCGCGGACGACAACGGTTTTGGGGGCGCGGGGAACTGCGCGAGAAGCGACCGCGGGCCGCGGGCAACGGCGGGGCAGGGGCGGGAGCCGGCACGTGTGGTGTGAGGGTGGGGTCGGGGGCGAGGGGGCTGGACCCAGGGCGTATGGGGCGGGGGGCCGGACAGTAGAGTGCGGGGCCAGACGCCGACCGCACGCCAGACGCCGACCGCACCTCCGAGGTATCCGTGAACCACCCCCGCACCCCCCACCCCGACGTCACCGTCGTCGGCATCGGGGCCGATGGATGGGGCGGCCTCGGGGGCGCCGCCCGGGGGGTGCTCGGCGCGGCCGAGGTGGTCGTCGGCGGGGCCCGGCAGCTCGCGCTGCTGCCCCGGGACGCGTGCCGTGGCGAGCGCGTCGCCTGGCCCTCGCCGCTGCGGGCCGCCGTGCCGGGGCTGATGGAGGCCCACGCGGGGCGCCGCATCGCCGTCCTGGCCAGTGGCGACCCCATGTTCTACGGGATCGGCCGCACCCTCAATGAAGTCCTCGGCGCCCCGCCCCGGATCCTCCCGCACCCCTCCTCCGTCGCCTACGCCTGCGCGCGGCTCGGGTGGGCCGTGGAGGAGACCGAGGTCGTGACCGCCGTCGGGCGGCCCGTGGCCCGGGTCGCCGCCGCCCTGCACCACGGCCGGCGCCTCCTCGTGCTCAGCGCCGGGGCCGGCACCCCCGCCGAGGTCGCCGCCCTGCTGCGCGACCGCGGGTTCGGGCCCAGTCGGATGTGGGTGCTCGAACAGCTCGGGTCCGAGGAGGAGGACCAGCGCACGGGCATCGCGGACACCTGGGGCGAGGGTGACTGCGACGCCCTCAACGTCGTGGCCGTCGACTGCCGCCGCGCCCCCGGCACCCTCCGGCTCGGCGCCGTGCCGGGGCTGCCCGACGACGCGTACGAGCACGACGGGCAGCTCACCAAGCGGCACATCCGCGCCGCCACCCTCGGCGCGCTCGCGCCCGCGCCCGGCGAACTGCTCTGGGACATCGGCGGGGGCTCCGGCTCGATCGCCGTGGAATGGATGCGTACGCACCCGTCCTGCCGGGCCTTCAGCGTCGAGCGGGATCCGGTGCGGGCCGAGCGCATGCGGCGCAATGCCGAGCGGCTCGGTGTGCCAGGGCTTGATGTGGTCCTCGGCCGTGCGCCCGGCGCGCTCGGCCAACTACCCTCGCCCGACGCCGTGTTCATCGGGGGCGGGCTCACCGCGCCCGGGCTGCTCGACGCCTGCTGGGACGCGCTGCCGGCCGGCGGCCGGCTCGTCGCCAACACCGTCACGCTGGAGTCGGAGGCGCTGCTCGCCGAGTGGTACCGGCGCCACGGCGGCGAACTCGTCCGGCTCGCCGTCGCGCACGCCGTGCCGGTCGGCACCTTCACGGGCTGGCGCCAGGCCATGCCGGTCACCCAGTGGGCGGTGACCAAGGCCGGACCCGGACCCGGACCCGTACCTGTGCCTGTGCCTGTGCCTGGATCCGTACCCGTGCCCGTGCCCGTGCCCGAACCCGAGACCCTCAACGCCCCTTCAGGAGACGACAGATGACCGTGTACTTCATCGGCGCGGGGCCCGGTGCCGCCGACCTGATCACGGTGCGCGGTGCCCGTACGCTCGCCTCCTGTCAGGTCTGTCTGTACGCCGGCAGCCTGGTGCCGCGCGAACTGCTCGCGGAGTGCCCCGAGGGGGCCCGTCTCGTCGACACCGCGCAGCTCAACCTGGATGAGATCACCGCGGAGTTGGTGCGCGCCCACGAGGCCGGCCAGGACGTGGCGCGGCTGCACTCCGGCGACCCGTCGGTGTTCAGCGCCGTCGCCGAGCAGATGCGGCGCCTGGACGCGGCCGGGGTGCCCTACGAGGTCGTGCCGGGCGTGCCCGCGTTCGCCGCGGCGGCGGCCGCCCTCAAGCGGGAGCTCACCGTGCCGACCGTGGGCCAGACCGTCATCCTCACCCGCGTCGCGCAGCGCGCCACCGCCATGCCCGAGGGCGAGGACCTCGCCACCCTCGGGCGCAGCGGCGCACTGCTCGTGCTGCACCTGGCGACGGGCTACGTCGATCGCGTGGTCGAGGAGCTGCTGCCGCACTACGGCGCCGACTGCCCCACCGCCGTCGTCGCCTTCGCCTCACGGCCCGAGGAGGTCGTCCTGCGCGGCACCCTGTCGGACATCGCGGGCCAGGTGAAGGAGGCCGGGATCGTGCGGACCGCCGTCATCCTGGTCGGACGGACGCTGGGCGCGGCCGAGTTCCGCGACAGCCATCTGTACTCGGCCGACCGGCACCGCTGCTGACCACGTCCGTGCGCGGGCCCGCCGGTTCGCTGCGGCCCTCCGCGTCCCTTGCCTTCACGGGCCCGCCGGTTCGCTGCGGCCCACCACGTTGCCCGCCCGGTCGATGCAGATCACGTCCACCGCGACCGGCGCCCCGCGCAGCACGGACAGGGCCTCGTCGCGGGCCCGCGCGGCGACCAGGTCGCCCAGCCGGACGCCCGCCGCGGTGCACAGCTCCAGTGCCGCGAGGCCCGTGTTGGCCTCCGCCACCTCGGTCGCGAGCGCCTCGCTCGCGCCGCCGCCGCGGGCGAGCTCCGCGAGGAACGGCTTGTCCACCTGGGAGCGGGCCGAGTGCAGGTCGAGATGGCCCGCGGCCAGTTTGGACAGCTTGGCGAAGCCGCCGCAGATGGTGAGGCGGTCCACCGGATGACGGCGTACGTACTTGAGGACCGCGCCCGCGAAGTCGCCCATGTCGAGCAGGGCGTCCTCCGGCAGGCCGTGTTCGGCGACCACCGTCTTCTCCGACGTCGAGCCCGTGCAGCCCGCCACATGGGTGCGGCCCGCCGCCCGCGCCACGTCCACCCCGCGCCGGATCGAGTCGATCCACGCCGAGCACGAGTACGGCACCACGATGCCGGTCGTGCCCAGGACCGACAGTCCGCCCAGGATGCCCAGGCGCGGGTTCCAGGTCGAGCGCGCGAGCTCCGCGCCGTGGTCCACCGAGATGGTGATCTCGACGTCCCCCGGGGCGCCGTGGCGTTCGGCCACCAGCGCCACGTGGTCGCGCATCATCCGGCGCGGCACGGGGTTGATCGCGGGTTCGCCCACCGGCAGCGGAAGGCCGGGGCGGGTGATCGTGCCCACGCCGTCGCCCGCCCGGAACACCACGCCGGAGCCGGGCGGAAGCAGCCGTACGGTCGAGCGGACCAGCGCGCCGTGGGTGACGTCCGGGTCGTCGCCCGCGTCCTTCACCACGGCCGCCATCGCGTGCCCGGGGGCCAGTTCCTCGGTGGCGAGCGCGAACGCGGGCGTCTGGCCGCGCGGCAGGGTGATCGTCACCGGGTCGGGGAATTCGCCGGTCAGGAGCGCGGTGTACGCGGCCGTGGTGGCCGCCGTCGCACAGGCACCGGTCGTCCAGCCGGGGCGCAGACCGGTGTGCTTGAGTTGGGCGCCGCGGCCGCCCTTCGCCTCACTCACCGCTTACCACCCGCGGCCCCTGCGCCCATGTCCTCGGCCTCACTCACGGAACTCATGACCCTCGGCCCCACTCACGAACGGAACCGGATCCTGTGCACGTCTTGATTCTGGGGGGTACGGGCGAGGCCCGTCGGCTGGCGGGGCTGCTGTGCGACGCCGAGGCCGCCCCTCTGCGCGTGACGAGTTCGCTCGCCGGACGCGTCGCGGCGCCCCGGCTGCCGCCCGGAGAGGTCCGGGTCGGCGGCTTCGGCGGGGCCGAGGGGCTCGCCGCGTGGCTGCGTACGCACGCGGTGGACGTGCTCATCGACGCCACCCATCCTTTCGCCGGGACGATCAGTTTCAACGCGGCGCGGGCCGCCGCCGAGGCCCATGTTCCCCTGCTCGCGCTGCGCCGGCCGGGCTGGGTCCCCGGCGCGGGCGACCGCTGGCACGCGGCGGGCTCCCTGACGGAGGCCGCCGAGCTGCTGCCCGCGCTCGGCCGCCGGGTCTTCCTCACCACCGGACGCATGGGCCTGGCGGCCTTCGCCCACCTCGACGCGCTGTGGTTCCTCATGCGGTCCGTGGACGCGCCCGAGCCGCCGTTCCCCGCCGCGATGGACGTGCTGCTCGACCGCGGCCCGTTCACCCTCGAAGGGGAGCGGGAGGTGCTGGGGACGCACCGGATCGACGTCCTCGTCACCAAGGACAGCGGGGGCGCGGCCACCGCGCCCAAGCTCACCGCCGCCCGCGAGGCGGGGATCCCGGTGGTCGTGGTGCGGCGGCCGCCGGTTCCGGACGGGGTCGACCGGGCGGCCACCCCCGAGGAGGCGGCCGCCTGGGTGCGCGGGTTCACCGGGTGACCTCGTCCGGACCGCCCCGGGCGGCTCGGCCCGCCGGACAGCGGCCGGCTCGGCCCTCCGGGTGGCGGCCGGCTCAGCCCCGCGGGTGGCGGGCTCGGCCCTCCGGGTAGCGGCCGGCTCAGCCCTCCGGGTAGCGGCGCGGGGTCCAGACGATCTCCTCGCCGTCGCCACGCCGAACCGTACGGGTCTGCGACGAGCCGACCAGCAGGATCGTGCGCATGTCGACCTCGGCCGGGTCCAGTTCGGCCAGGCGCACGATGCGGACCCGCTCGGTGGGGCCGCCCACGTCCCGGGCGACCACGACCGGGGTGCCCGGCGAGCGGTGCTCCAGGAGCAGCTCGCGGGCCTTGGCGACCTGCCAAGTGCGGCTCGCGGAACCGGGGTTGTAGAGGGCGAGCACCAGATCGGCGGAGGCCGCCGCGTCCAGGCGCTCCGCGATGACGTCCCACGGCTTGAGCCGGTCGGAGAGCGAGATCGTCGCGTAGTCGTGGCCGAGCGGGGCGCCCGCGCGGGCCGCGGCGGCGTTCGCCGCGGTCACCCCCGGCAGGACCCGCACGGGGACGTCCGCGTACTCGGGCTGCGAAGCCACTTCCAGTACGGCGGTGGCCATCGCGAAGATGCCCGGGTCGCCGCCCGACACCACCGCCACCCGCCGCCCCCGCAGGGCCAGTTGGAGGGCGAACTCGGCGCGCTCGGACTCCACCTTGTTGTCCGAGCCGTGCCGCAGCTGTCCGGGGCGCTCCGGCACCCGGTCCACGTACGTGGTGTAGCCGACGATGTCGTCGGCGGCGGCGAGGGCGCCGCGCGACTCGGGGGTCAGCCACAGCGGGCCGGCCGGCCCGGTGCCGACGACCGTGACCTCGCCGCGCTCGCGCACGGGCGGTGTGGCGTCGATACGGCTCGGCAGCACCGCGACTGAGAAGTACGGCACCGACTCGGCCTCGATGTCGGCCAGTTGACCCGTACGCTCGCCCGCCATGGTGGCGCGCTCCACATACCGCGCCTCGTCCAGACGCCCCGAACGCTCCAGCGCCCGGCGGACCTTGGTGAAGGTGCGGCCCAGCTTCATCACCACCGCCGAGTCGGTGGCGGCCAGGCGCGCGGTGAGCTCTTCCTCCGGCAGGGTGCCGGGCAGGATCGTGAGCACCTCCTCGGCCTCGACCAACGGCTCCCCGAGCCGGGCGGCCGCGGCGCTCACCGAGGTCACGCCGGGGATCACCTCGGTGGGGTAGCGGTGCGCGAGCCGCTTGTGCATGTGCTGGTACGAGCCGTAGAACAGCGGGTCGCCCTCGGCGAGCACGGCGACCGTGCGGCCCGCGTCGAGGTGCTCGGCCAGGCGGGCCGACGCCTCCTCGTAGAAGTCGTTCAGGGCGCCCCGGTAGCCGCCGGGGTGGTCGGTGGTCTCCACGGTGAGCGGGTAGACCAGCTTCTCCTCGATGTGGTCGGCACGGATGTGCTTCGCCGCGATCGAGCGCGCTATGGAACGGCCGTGCCGTGCCGAGTGGTACGCCACCACGTCCGCCTCGGCGATGGCCTCCACCGCGCGCACCGTCATCAGGGACGGATCGCCCGGCCCGAGGCCGACCCCGTAGAGACGGCCGGCCGTGCTGCTGTTCTCGCTCATTCCGCCTCGCTCGCGATCGCGTTGAGGGCGGCCGCGGCGATCGCGCTGCCGCCGCGCCGGCCCCGTACCACCAGGTGTTCCAGGCCCGAAGGGTGCGCGGCGAGCGCGTCCTTCGACTCGGCCGCGCCGATGAAGCCGACCGGCACGCCGATGACGGCCGCCGGGCGGGGCGCGCCCTCCTCGATCATTTCGAGCAGCCGGAACAGGGCGGTGGGCGCGTTGCCGACGGCCACGACCGCGCCGTCCAGGCGGTCGCGCCACAGCTCCAGGGCGGCGGCGCTGCGCGTGGTGCCGAGCCGCGCGGCGAGCTCGGGCACCGACGGGTCGTTCAGGGTGCACAGCACCTCGTTGTCGGCGGGCAGCCGCTTGCGGGTCACGCCGCTGGCCACCATCCGCGCGTCGCACAGGATCGGCGCGCCCGCGCGCAGCGCCTCGCGGGCCCGGGCCACGACGCCGGGCGTCCAGCCGAGGTCGCGGGTCAGGTCCGTCATGCCACAGGCGTGGATCATGCGGACCGCGACCTGGCTCACGTCGGCGGGCAGGCCGCCGAGGTCCGCCTCGGCGCGGATCGTGGCAAAGGACTGGCGGTAGATCTCCGCGCCGTCCTTCTCGTAGTCGAACACTGTGCTCTCGCTCATCTCGTCGTGGTCCCCGTCGCCGGCGTGCCCGTTGTCGCTTTCCGCGTGTGCTGGTTCCTGCGTGAGCCGACTGGTGCGGCCGTCATCGTCGGCCGCCTCGCGCCCGGGCGATGGTGTCCGCCAACTCGCCCTCCGCGTACGGCAGTTGCTGCTCCGCTGTGCCGCTCCGTGCCGTCACGGTGTAGGAGCCGTCGGCGGTCGCGGTCACGTCCACCCAGTCGCCGTGCGGATGCCCGCAGCGGCGTGCGCACCCGGACCAGTAGACCGGCAGGGCATCGATGGCCGGGAGTCCGCCCGTGCCCGGAGGAGCGGCCGTGCCCGCGAGTCCGCCCGTGCCCGGCAGGGCGTCCCGGCGTACGTCGGCCAGCGCCTTGGCGCAGCCGGGCCGCCCGGTGCAGGCGCCGACCCCGCTCCACGCGGAGCCGGGGTCGGTGATGAACCCGGCGTCACCGAGTTCCCTCAGCCGCCGCTGGGCGCCGCGCTCGTCGAACCCGGTGACGACGAATCCGCGCCAGGGCGTGATCCTGATCTCGCCGCCGGGGCCGGCGAGTGCCCTCAGCTGGGTGCTGGTCACCCGGCCGAGCACGGGGGCCACGAGGACCGCGTACGTTCCGTCGGGGCTAGCCACGATGCCGGGCCGCGGGGCGGGGGCGGGCGGTGTCCGTGGTGCGGGGGCGGGCTCGGCCGGGATGCCCGCGCGGGCCAGGGCGGCGGCGAGGTCCACCTCGTGGCCCGGGGGCAGCTCGCGCACCCGCCAGGCGCCGGTGCCGGCGTCTGCGGCGGCGGCGAGGAAGGCGTGGGCGGCGGTGAGGGCGGCGCGGGGGGCGTCGGAGGCGGCCACGCGCAGGGGGGCCGCCTCTCCGGTCCGGATCAGCGCGGTGGCCGGGCGTCGGCCCGCGCTCCCGTCCTGGTCCGTCCTGCCCTCACGGGTCCCGCCCTGTGCGAGCAAGGTCACATCGCCGCCGAGGGCGGTGACGTCGCCGCGGCCGTCGTCCAGGGCGAACAGGAAGCGGCCCGAGAGGGCGGTGGTCCAGTCCTGGGCGCACAGCAGCGCGTCCAGCTCGCGGAGCCAGGGGAGCAGGCTGCCGTGGCCCCGGCCGTCGAGGCCGGCCAGCGGGGACGCGACGATGTTGCGTATCCGTTCGTGCCGCTCGGAGGGCAACAGGGCGGTGTGGCGCAGGAGTTCGGCGAGTCCGTTGCCGCAGTGGTCGCCGATGCCGCGGAGTTCGGCGTTGCCGCGCGATGTGATGCCGAGGTGGCCGTCCCCGTACCGCTCGGCCGCGACGGCCAGCGCCTCCACCTGACGGTCCGTCAATATGCCGCCGGGCAGCCGGAGTCGGGCCAGCTTGCCGTCGTCGGCGGTGTGCAGCCGGAGGGCACCGGGGCAGGCGTCGCCCCGGTCCCGTACGACGTCCTGTGCGGTGTCCCGTATGACGTCCCGCACGGCGTCCCGCATGCCGTCCCGTACGGCGGGTTCGGGCGTGACTGCTCCCGGGGTGTCCCCTATGTGGGGTTCGCCCTGGTTGGGGGGTGTTGTGGAGGGGAGCGGCATGGCCGCGAGCATACCCACGAGTGAGGCGGTGGCCGTGCTGGGAGGTCTTCTCCCCACCCCGCCCCTTCCCGAGACCCTCCGGGGGTGCGACTGGGCTGAGCTGCTCTCCTGGGGCTCCGCCCCTTGACCTCTGCGGGGCTCTGCCCGGGGGCCCTGTGGATTCCGCCTCCCCCCGGGACCTCTGCGGGGCTCAGCCCCGGGTCCCCTGCGGGGCTCTGCCCGGGGGGCTTTGCGGGTTCCGCCCCCTGGACCCCTGTGGGTTCCGCCCCTGGACCCCTGCGGGGCTCTGCCCGGGGGCCTTTGCGGGTTACGCCCCCCGGGTCCCCTGCGAGGCTCTGCCCGGGGGCCCTGTGGGCTCCGCCTCGGGATTCCTGTGGGCTCCGTCCCCAGACCCCCGTTCGCGCTGAACGGCGCTTGTCCTCAATCTCCCTCAAGGCCTCAAGGGCCAGGGGGACCCCCATGACGGGCTGAAGATGCCCCAGCACCAGTACCGCCAGGGGCGCGGGGAACTGCGCGAACGGCCCCTACGGTCCGCACTCGAACTGCACACGGCTCCCTCCTCCCCCGGAGGGTTGTGGGAAGGGGCGGGCTGGGGCGAACTCCCGGGGTCTGGGGCGGAGCCCCAGCACACCCCGGCCCGGAAGCCCGCGCCGCCCCAGCGCACCCCCGACCGGAGGTCCCCGCACCCCAGCCGGAAGCCCCCGCACCCCGACCGGAGGTCCCCGCACCCCGACCGGAGGTCCCCGCACCCCGACCGGAGGCCCCCGCCCCCCGACCGGAGGTCCCCGCACCCCCAACCACCCCGCACCACCCCCCACCACCCCGCACCCAAAACCGCGGACAACCAGGGTCGCTACTATGCAGGCGGCGCCGGCGACGGCGGCAGGGGAGGAAGCCCGGTGGGAATCCGGCGCGGTCCCGCCACTGTGAGCCCGGACCGAGGTCAGCTCGGATACCGGGTGAGTCAGGAACTCCCCCTCCCAGGCCAGGGAAGCCTCCCCGGCCCGGGGGACCCATTCCGACACCACCCGGGGCGCGGACACCCCGAGGAAGGCCTGACGCCGCATGCTGCACACGTCCGGGGAGCCCGCAGAGGACCCCCGCCCCATCCTGCTCCTGTCGACGTCCGACACCGACCTGCTCTCCGCCCGCGCGGCGAACGGCCCCGTCCCGTACCGGTTCGCGAACCCGTCCCGCCTCGCGCTCGACGCGCTGCCCGCGCTCCTCGACGGCGTCGGCCTCGTCGTCGTACGGCTGCTCGGCGGCGTACGGGCCTGGCAGGACGGCCTGGACCAGCTCACCGCGAGCGGTCTGCCCGTCGTCGTCCTCACCGGCGAACAGGCCCCGGACGCCCAGCTGATGGCCGCCTCCACCGTGCCGGTCGGCATCGCCGCCGAGGCGCACGCCTACCTCGCGCACGGCGGCCCCGCCAACCTCGACCAGCTCGCGCGGTTCCTCTCCGACACCGTGCTGCTCACCGGCCACGGCTTCGAGCCGCCCGCCCCCGCCCCGTCCTGGGGCCCCCTTGAGCGCACCGCCCGGCCGGTCGAGGGGCCGACCGTCGCCGTGCTCTACTACCGCGCCC
The DNA here is from genome assembly GCF_042869955.1 of Streptomyces sp. NPDC006691. Taxonomy (NCBI): domain Bacteria; kingdom Bacillati; phylum Actinomycetota; class Actinomycetes; order Kitasatosporales; family Streptomycetaceae; genus Streptomyces; species Streptomyces sp. NPDC006691. The sequence goes on along the minus strand of NZ_JBIAGW010000001.1, from coordinate 402,313 downwards.
ACCACATGAGCGGCAACACCGCCTTCGTGGACACCCTGTGCGGCGCGATCGAGGACGCCGGGGGCCGCCCGCTCCCGCTGTACGTGTCCTCGCTGCGCGACCCCGAGCCCGCGCTCATCGACGAACTGCGGTCCGCCGACGCCATCGTGACCACCGTCCTCGCGGCCGGCGGCACCAAGCCGGCCACCGCGTCCGCGGGCGGCGACGACGAGTCCTGGGACGCGGGCGCGCTCAGCGGCCTGGACGTACCGATCCTCCAGGCGCTCTGCCTCACCGGCTCGCGCAGCGCCTGGGAGGAGAACGACGAGGGCGTATCCCCGCTGGACGCGGCCAGCCAGATCGCCGTGCCCGAGTTCGACGGGCGCCTGATCACCGTGCCGTTCTCCTTCAAGGAGATCGACGAGGACGGGCTCCCCGCCTACGTCGCCGACGCCGAGCGCTCCGCCCGCGCCGCCGGGATCGCGGTGCGCCACGCCCGCCTCAAGCACATCCCGGCCGCCGACAAGCGCATAGCACTCGTCCTGTCCGCGTACCCGACCAAGCACTCCCGGATCGGCAACGCGGTCGGCCTCGACACCCCCGCCAGCGCCGTCGCGCTCCTGCGCCGACTGCGCGCCGAGGGCTACGACTTCGGGCCCGAGGACGCGATCCCCGGCCTGGTCTCCGGCGACGGCGACGAGCTGATCCGCGCCCTCATCGACGCGGGCGGCCACGACCAGGACTGGCTCACCGAGGAGCAGCTCGCCGCGAACCCGGTCCGCATCCCGGCCGCCGACTACAAGCGCTGGTACGCCACGCTGCCCGAGGAACTGCGCACCAACGTCGAGCAGCACTGGGGCCCGCCGCCCGGCGAGATGTTCCTCGACCGGAGCCGGGTGGCGCAGGGCGGCGACCCCGAGGGCGACATCGTGCTCGCGGCCCTGCGCCGCGACAACCTGCTGATCCTCATCCAGCCGCCGCGCGGCTTCGGCGAGAACCCGATCGCGATCTACCACGACCCCGATCTGCCGCCCTCGCACCACTACTTGGCCGCCTACCGCTGGATCGCGGCGAGCGCCGCCGACGGCGGCTTCGGCGCCGACGCGATGATCCACCTCGGCAAGCACGGCAACCTGGAGTGGCTGCCCGGCAAGAACGCGGGCCTGTCCGCCGCCTGCGGCCCCGACGCGGCCCTCGGCGACCTGCCGCTGGTCTACCCGTTCCTGGTCAACGACCCGGGCGAGGGCACCCAGGCCAAGCGCCGGGTGCACGCCACGCTCATCGACCACCTCGTGCCGCCGATGGCCCGCGCCGACTCCTACGGGGACATCGCGCGCCTGGAGCAACTCCTGGACGAGCACGCCCAGATCGCGTCCATGGACCCCGCCAAGCTCCCCGCGATCCGCGCCCAGATCTGGACCCTGATCCAGGCCGCGAAGCTCGACCACGACCTCGGGCTCGAAGACCGTCCCGAGGACGAGGGCTTCGACGAGTTCATCATGCATCTCGACGGCTGGCTCTGCGAGATCAAGGACGTCCAGATCCGCGACGGACTGCACGTCCTCGGCAACGCCCCGGCCGGCGCCGACCGCGTCAACCTCGTCCTCGCCATTCTGCGCGCCCGCCAGATCTGGGGCGGCACCACCGCCCTGCCCGGCCTGCGCGAAGCCCTCGGCCTGGACGAGTCCGCCGCCACCCGCACCAGCGCCGACGAGGCCGAGGAACAGGCCCGCGCCCTGGTCCAGTTGATGGACGACGCCGACTGGGAGCTCGCGGCGATCCCCGCCGACCAGCCCCAACAGGTGCGCGCCATCCTGGAGTTCGCCGCCCGCGAGGTCGTGCCGCGCCTGGCCGCGACCACCGCCGAACTCGACCACACCGTGCACGCGTTGAACGGCGGCTTCGTCCCGGCAGGACCCTCGGGCTCTCCGCTCCGAGGCCTGGTCAACGTCCTGCCGACCGGCCGCAACTTCTACTCCGTCGACCCCAAGGCCGTCCCCTCCCGGCTCGCCTGGGAGACCGGCCAGGCCCTCGCCGAATCCCTGGCCAACCGCTACCGCACCGACAACGGCGACTGGCCGACCTCGGTCGGGCTCTCCCTGTGGGGCACCAGCGCGATGCGCACGGCCGGCGACGACGTCGCCGAGGCCATGGCACTGCTCGGCGTGCGCCCCGTCTGGGACGACGCCTCCCGCCGGGTCACCGGCCTTGAGCCCATCCCGCTCGACGAGCTCGGCCGCCCCCGCATCGACGTCACCCTGCGCATCTCGGGCTTCTTCCGCGACGCCTTCCCGCACACCATCGGCCTGCTCGACGACGCGGTACGCCTCGCCGCCTCCCTGGAGGAGCCCGCCGAGCAGAACTACGTACGCGCCCACACCCAGGCCGACCTCGCCGAGCACGGTGACGAACGCCGGGCCACCACCCGCATCTTCGGCTCCCGCCCCGGCACCTACGGCGCCGGCCTGCTCCAGCTCATCGACTCCCGCGACTGGCGCACCGACGCCGACCTCGCCGAGGTCTACACGGTGTGGGGCGGCTACGCCTACGGCCGCGAGCTCGACGGGCGCCCGGCGCGGGACGAGATGGAGACGGCGTACAAGCGGATCGCGGTCGCGGCCAAGAACACCGACACCCGCGAGCACGACATCGCCGACTCGGACGACTACTTCCAGTACCACGGCGGCATGGTGGCCACCGTCCGCGCCCTGCGCGGCACCGCCCCCGAGGCCTACATCGGCGACTCGACGCGCCCCGAGACGGTCAAGACCCGCACCCTGGTCGAGGAGACCAGCCGGGTCTTCCGGGCCCGCGTCGTCAACCCCAAGTGGATCGAGGCGATGCGCCGCCACGGCTACAAGGGTGCCTTCGAACTCGCCGCCACCGTGGACTACTTGTTCGGCTACGACGCCACGACCGGAGTCGTCGCCGACTGGATGTACGACAAGTTGACCGAGACGTACGTCCTGGACCCGGCCAACCGCGAGTTCCTCCAGAACGCCAACCCCTGGGCCCTGCACGGCATCGCGGAACGTCTCCTGGAGGCCGAGTCCCGCGGCATGTGGGCCAAGCCGGATCCGGCGGTGCTCGAAGCGCTGCGGCAGGTGTACCTGGAGACCGAGGGCGACCTGGAGGACGAGGGCTGAGCGGGTAGGCACGGCTGTAGCTACCGCTGTAGGCACGGCGGTAGGTACCGCTGCAGGTACCGCTTGCGTACGCACAGGGGCGGGCCCGGTCTTCGCGACCGGGCCCGCCCCCGTACGTCGGCGGTGTCAGCTCGGGGTGCCGAAGTCCTGGGTCCACCAAGGGCCGCCGGACCCGTAGTGCACGCCGATGCCGATCTCCTTGTAGCCGCAGTTCAGGATGTTGGCGCGGTGGCCGGGGCTGTGCATCCAGGAGTCCATGACGGCGGCCGCGTCCGCCTGGCCGCGCGCGATGTTCTCGCCGACCGCGCTCCACTGGTACCCGGCGGCGGTGACGCGGTCGCCCGGGCCCGCCCCGCTGGGGTCGGTGTGGTCGAAGAAGTTCTGCGCGGCCATGTTCTCGGAGTGCTTGAGGGCGGCGTCGTACAGCTTCGGATTGCTGGTGAGCGCCGAGCAACCCGCCTTGGCGCGCTCGGAGTTGACGAGATCGAGCACCTGCTGCACGGCGGCCGGGGTGCCATGGTCCGCTTCGGCCGTCGCCCGCTTCGTGCTGGGCACGGGCCTGGGCGGCACGGGGTGCGCGGTCGGCTTGGCGGCGGGCGGAGCGGAGTGCTTGGCCGGGGCGCTCGGCGAAGGCGAACTGCTCTTCTTCGTCCGGGAGTTGGAGGCGGACGGGCTCGGCGGAAGCGACCGGGTGCCGGTGCCGTCGGCGCTGGCGGCGTCGGTGGTGGTGAGGGGGGCGTCCGCGACGGAACGGGAGGCGTCCTGGCCGGGGGCGCTGACGAACCGGTAGGCCCCGCCGAGGGCGGCCACGGCGGCGATCCCCGCGACGACGGCGGCGGCCCGCCGCCGCCGTCGGGCTCGCTGGTCGCGCTGGTCGCGCCGGGAGGTGGGGGCCCGCCGCCCCGCGGCATGGGCGCCATGGGTGGCGCGCGGGACGGCCCGGGTGGCGTCGGTCGCGTGGGCGACGGTCTCCGGGGCGGGCGCCCGGCCGCCCAGGAGGGCGAGCAGACCGGCGGTGGCCGTGCCCGCCGGGACCAGGGCGAGCCCGACGAGCAGCCCCTCGGCGGGTATCAGCCCGCTCCAGTGCCCGGAGCAGACCGCGCAGGTCCGGGCGTGCCGGGCTATGCGCTTGCGCCACAGGGCCGAAGGCACGCCGTCCCAGGACAGGGCGAGCCCGTACAGCTCGCCACAGCGCTCGATCCCGGCCAGCGCCCGCACGACGACCCGGGCGGTCTCCAGCTGGCCCTTCATGCGCTGGACGCGTACGGCGGCGTGCTCGGCGGTCAGGTCGAGCGCCGTGGCGACCTCGCCCCGGGTGAGTACGCCCGCCGCCTCCAGCCACCACAGCGAGAGCAGTGCCCGGTCGTCGGGCTCCAGCCAGCGGGTGGCCTCGGTGACCTCCTTGCGCTGCCCGGACAGCCCGAGCCGCACGATGGTGAGGTCGACGAAGTCGGCGCCGGGGTCGGCTAGGTCGTGGGCGTCCTGGAGCCCGCCGTCGACGGGGGTGCGGCGGTGGCCCTGCCAGTACCGGCGGATCTCGTTCATGGTGACGGCGACCAGCCACGACCGGAACGCCGCGGGCTCACGCAGCGAGCCGAGCCCGTCGAGCATCCGCAGCAGGCTCTCCTGCACGACGTCGTCGACATCGGCGTGCCCGCCCAGGGCGCGCCCGACGATGTTGTACACGAGCGGCAGATACCCGGCGACGAGCTCGTCGCGCGCCCGCTGATCCCCGTCCCGGGCCGCGACGACCACCGCGGCTATCTGTTCACTGATCACGCCTCGTCCACTCTCCCGGAGCACCGAACCTAACTGACCCGACGGAGAGGAGAACAGGGTGACGGTGGGCGGATAACAGAAAACGGATGACAGATATCGACCGCCCGCACTCGCATACCGGGCCCGACCTGCCGGTCGGCGTTGGCCCACGGGGAGTGCGGCAGGTGTACGTGAGCCGTGTCACTCCCGCGCGGGCGTACGCTCCGACGCATGAGTGACATCCCCGCGTCCGAGCCGGAACGGGCTTCCGAGCCGGAGTGCTCGCCCGAGCCGGAGCGGCCGCGTGTGCCGGAGCGGTCGCGCGAGGCCGCGCCGGTGCCGGGGTCCGTGCCGGGGTCGTCGGAGGGGTCCGTGCCGGGGTTGTCGGCGGGGGCCGTGCCGGGAGCGCTGCCCAAGCCGACGCCGATGCCGCCTCCGACGCCGGACATCACGTACACCCAGTGCAAGCGGTGTGGCACGGAGCTGGCCGGGCTCGACGGGCGGTACTCGTGCGGGGTGTGCGGCTGGTCCAACCACTGGTCGGAGGGCCACCGTCCGCTCCCGCGCGCCGAGGACGACCCGGATGCGCCGCCGACGCCGGTCAATCCGCTGGGGGAGCAGTAGCGGCTCGGACGGACGTGTCCGGGGCGGGTCCTGTAGTGGGGGCCGGCGGGGGAAAGGGGGCGGGGGTGGGGGTGAGGTCTGGGGTGTGGGCGCAGGGGGGAGCAAGCGAGTCCAGAAGGTCCCGCCCCTCCTCCCAACTGCCGAGCAGGCTACCGGAGTTGATGTGTCCCACGGGGCCGGCCAGATGGTGGTGGGCGCCCCACTGCGCGGCGAAGGCGGCGGATGTCTCGGGGGCGCAGTACGGGTCGTTCGTGCCGGCCACCACCAGGGCGGGGAGGGGGAGCGGGCGCGCCGAGAGCTCGGTGAAGGTCGGTGCGGAGCCGCTCGGGAACGCCGGGGACAGCGGGTCGGGCGGGGCCACCAGGAACGCTGCCGCGGCGGCGGGTGCGGGGTTCCGGTCCAGCCAGGTGGCCGCGGCCCAGCAGCCCAGGCTGTGGGCCACGAGGACGACGTGGTCGTGCTGCCGGGATGCCTCGTCGACTGCCGCCCCGACCGCCGCGACCCAGTCCTCCAGATCCGGCTCGGACCACGAGTCCGGAGCGGTGCGCACCGCCGACGGACCCCACTGCCGCTCCCACTCGCTCTGCCAGTGGTGCTCGTCGGACCCGTCGATACCGGGAATGATCACGTAGCCGTACATGGCTTCCCCCGCGCTGGTCGCTCGCCTCTTACGGAAGTCCCCGTACCCGGGGTGCCGCAGGTGTATCGTACCGAGCACTTCTCTCACGAAATGTACTGTTTTGTACGATGACTTGAGTGACCTCGGGTTCCGGCGCCGCGCACTTCTCACCACGCTTCCGACGGCCTTCGCGCTGAGCGGGTGCGAGGCCGCGGCGCCTCGGCGCGAGCGGGACCGGCGGCCCGTCCATGCGCCCCCCGCCGGGCCGGTCCGGCAGGCAGGGGTGATCGAGCCCCAGCAGCCGCACACGCTCTTCGTCTCCTACGACCTCACCCCCGGCACCCGGGGTGCCCCCGGGCGGGACGCGGTACGGCGGCTGCTCGCGCGGTGGAGCGAACTGCTGGCCGGGCTGGCACCAGGGCCCACCGCGACCGTCGGCATCGGCCCCGGCCTGCCGCCACGGCTCGGCGTCGGGGCGCCCGAGGGCCTGCGGGAGCTGCCCGCCTTCGCCGGGGAGCACCTGGACGTGGGGGCGGGGGGCGGCGAGATCGGTGTGCAGATCTGCGGGCGGGATCCTCGGGCGTGCGAGCGGCTGGCCGGGCTGCTCGCGGGCGCGGGCGCGGGAGTGCTGCTGCCGCGCTGGCGCCAGGCGGGCTTCCTGCCCGCCGAGCGCCCCGGCCCGCGCTCCGAACTCCTCGCGCCCGCACGGGCCGACGAGGCCCCCCGTGACCTCCTCGGCTTCAAGAACGGCACGGCCAACCCCACGGCGGCGGAGAGCGAGCGCTGGGTGTGGCTGCCGCCCGGGGGACGTTATGCGGACGGCACGTTCCTCGTGGTGCGGCGGATCCGGCTCCGGGTGGAGGAGTTCGGGCGCTTGCCGGTCGCCCGGCAGGAGCAGATCATGGGGTGCCGCAAGAGGGATGGGGGGGTACTGTCCCCCGACCTCAACGCCCGTATGCCGGACGGGAGTTACGTCCTCCCCCTGGACGCCCACGTCCGCCTCGCCGGCCCCCGCCCCGACGGAGGCGCACGGATGCTCCGGCGGAGCTACTCCTACGAGAACAGCCCCGGGGATCGGGGCATGCTCTTCCTCGCCTACATGCGGGATCCCGCACTGTTCGTCCGGGTAGGGGCTCGGCTGGCCGCATCCGATGCGCTCAACTCCTTTGCGGAGCAGTACGGTTCGGCTCTTTTTTATGTGTTGCCGGGAGTCGCGGGGAGCGGGGCGGCTTTGGGGAGCACGGTGCTTTGACCCTGGGCGGAGCCCAGGGGGTCGGGGGCACCCGCGCAGCCCCCGGCCGCGGGAGGGCGGGCCGCCGGGCGGCGATGCCTTGGCACGCGCGGTGCCATGTGAAATATTACCGGGGTGGTCATGACAAGCACCCCGGACGTCATCGTCGTGGGCGCCGGCATCGTGGGCGCCGCCTGCGCCCACTACGCGGCCCGCGCCGGCCTGAAGGTGACGGTCCTCGACCGCGGCCCGGTCGCCGGCGGCACCACCGGCTCCGGCGAAGGCAACCTCCTCGTCTCGGACAAGGCCCCCGGACCCGAGCTCGAACTCGCCCTCCATTCAGCCGAGTTGTGGCGAGAGCTCGCCGAACAGCTCCCGCACGGCGTCGAGTACGAACCCAAGGGCGGGCTCGTCGTCGCCTCCGACGACGCGGCCCTGACCGCACTGCGTACCTTCGCCGCGGCCCAGGAGAAGGCGGGCGTGACCGTACGCGAGGTGGCGGCCGACCGGCTGCCCGACCTGGAGCCGCACTTGGCGCCCGGCCTCGCGGGAGGCGTCCACTATCCGCAGGACGCCCAGGTCATGCCCGCCCTCGCCGCGGCGCGGCTGCTGCGTGCGTCGGGTGCGGAGCTCCGGCTCGGGCAGGAGGTGACGGGGCTGCTCACCGGCCCGGGCGGCGCGGTACGGGGCGTGCGTACCGCGTCCGGCGTGCTGCACGCGCCGTACGTCGTCAACGCCGCCGGCACCTGGGGCGGCGAACTCGCCCGGCTGGCGGGGGTATTGCTGCCGGTGCTGCCCCGCCGCGGCTTCGTACTGGTCACGGAGCCGCTGCCGCGCGTGGTGCGCCACAAGGTGTACGCGGCGGACTACGTCGCGGACGTGGCCAGCGACTCCGCCGCGCTCCAGACCTCGCCGGTGGTCGAGGGGACGCCCGCGGGGCCGGTCCTGATCGGCGCGAGCCGCGAGCGGGTGGGGTTCGACCGCACCCTGTCGGTGCCGGCCCTGCGGCGACTCGCGGCGGGGGCGACCGCGCTGTTCCCCGTGCTCGCGGGCGTGCGGGTGATCCGTACGTACGCGGGGTTCCGGCCGTATCTGCCGGACCATCTGCCGGCGATCGGGAGGGATCCGCGGGTGCCGGGGCTGCTGCACGCGTGCGGGCACGAGGGTGCGGGGATCGGTCTGGCCCCGGTGACGGGGCGGATCATCGCGGAGTGTCTGGTGGGGGGCCGACCACCCCTGGACATCAGCCCGTTCGATCCGGCGAGGTTCGAGGTCGGGGGTGGGGCGTGAGCCGACGTCAGCGGTGGTCGGGGAAGGAAGGCCGGGGGGACGGTGCGGCCCGTACTCCTGAAGAGTTGGCCCGGGCCCGGCCGGGGCCCGCGTTCGAGATCACGGTGGACGGGCGTGCGGTACCGGCGCTGCCCGGACAGACCGTCGCGGCCGCGTTGTGGGCCGCCGGGATCCTGGCCTGGCGGACGACCCGCGGGGGCGGGAAGCCGCGCGGGGTGTTCTGCGGGATCGGGCAGTGCTTCGACTGCCTGGTCACGGTCAACGGCGTGGCCAATCGGCGAGCGTGTCTCGTGGGGGTGCGACCCGGGGACGCGATCAGGACGCAGGAGGGGGAGGGACGTGGGGAGCTTGCGGTCTGAGCGGGATACGGGCGCGGGGACGGGGACGGGTACACGGGCGGGGACGGGTACACGGGCGGGGACAGGGGCACGGGCGGGGTCGGGGCCTGTCCCGCCGGCTTCGGCTGCCGCCGTTCGTGGCTGGTCGCGCCCGTGCGGTGGGGGCGCCCGCGCCAGAGCCGATGGCTCTCAACGGGGCTGCAACGGAACGGAGTTGGGGGTGCGTGGTGACGGGGGCGTATGACCTCGTGGTGGTGGGTGCGGGGCCCGCCGGGCTGGCCGGTGCCGGCCTCGCGGGGCAACTCGGGCTCCGGGTAGCACTGTTGGACATGGCCGACCGCGTGGGGGGCCAGTTCTACCGGCAGCCCGCTGCCGCGCTCGGGGCCACGCGGCCCGAGGCGCTGCATCACGACTGGGACGCTTTCGTCGCGCTGCGCGAGCGGCTGGCGGCCGGCCGGGTCGAGCATCTTGGCCGGCACCATGTGTGGGCCGTTGAGCGGGACGGGGGCGGGGAGGGGCGTGGGGACGGGGGTGGCGAATGGGTCGTGCATGCCGTCGTCGGGGAGGACGGCGGAGAGCATGGTGAGGGCGGGCAGGGCGGGGGGCGGGCCGTGCGGGTTCGGGCCCGGGCCGTGTTGCTCGCCACCGGGGCGTATGAGCGCCAACTACCTTTTCCCGGCTGGACGTTGCCGGGTGTCGTGGGAGCCGGTGGCGCGCAGGCCATGCTCAAGGGCGGGCTCGTGCTGCCCGGGAAGCGGGTGGTCGTCGCCGGCAGCGGGCCGCTGCTCCTCGCCGTGGCCTCCTCGCTCGCCGCGGCCGGCGTCGAGGTTCCGGCCGTGATCGAGGCGTCCGGCTATGTCGGCTACGCCCGGCACCCCCGCGCGCTCGCCGCCAACCCCCACAAGCTCGCCGAGGGCCTGACGCACGGCGCGGCCCTGCTCCGGCACCGGGTCCCGCTGCGTACCCGCAGCGCGGTGACCGAGGCGTACGGCTCCGAGCGCGTCGAGGCGGTCACGGTGTCCCGGCTCGACGCCCGGTGGCGGCCCGTGCCCGGATCCGGGCGTCTGATCGCCTGTGATGCCCTCGCCATCGGCCATGGACTCGTCCCCGGGATCGAACTCGCCACCACGCTCGGCTGCGCCACCCGCTCCACCTCCGACAACACCCTTGCCCTGCGGCTCAGTTCGATGCAGGAGACCTCGGTCCGGGGGGTCTGGGCCGCGGGAGAGGTCGGAGGCGTGGCGGGCGCACAACTGGCGTGTGTGGAGGGCGAGTTGGCGGCCTTCGCCATCGCCGCGCGGCTCGCGCCCACCCCCGGGCCGGACCCAAGGCCGCAACTCGGTCCGCACTCCGGCCCGCCCCAGGGCCCCAATCGCGTACGCCACGCGCGCGTGCGGCAGTTGATGTCCCGCCGCGCCCGGCTGCGCACCTTCGCCGAAGCCATGGCCGCCACGCACGCGCCGGGCCCGGGCTGGACCGACTGGCTCTCCGACGACACCGAGGTGTGCCGCTGCGAAGAGGTCACGGCGGGCCGGATCCGTGCGGCGGTCACCGCCGAGGGCGCCCGCGACGCCCGTACCGTCAAACTGCTCACGCGGGCCGGCATGGGCTGGTGTCAGGGGCGGATGTGCGGGGCGGCGGTGTCCTGCCTCGCCGGAGACGGCCAACCTCCGGCGCAGCGGCGCCCGTTGGCGGTGCCGGTCACGCTCGGGGCACTGGCCGCCGAGGAGCCCGGAAGTGCTGACGGGTCCGGATGCCACGAGGGGCCCGGAGCCGCTGACGGGTCCGGCCCCGCCGAGAGCTCCGGAGGCGCCGGGAGGCCCGGATGCGGCCAGGGGCCGAGCCGGTCGCAAACGTAACGTGACATTGTACTCTGGGTCTCCGCTCGGTACGGAGGAACAGCAGCATGGGACACCTGAAGCAGAGCAAGGTCATCACCACCACCGAGCGGCTGCGCGACCAGGTCGCCCACGCGCTGCGCGCCGCGCTGATCTCCGGTGAGCTGCGGCCCGGGCAGGTCTATTCGGCGCCCGGCCTCGCCGAGGAGTTCGGCATCTCCGCGACCCCTGTGCGCGAAGCCATGCTCGACCTCGCCCGGGAGGGTCTGGTGGAGCCGGTCCGCAACAAGGGCTTCCGGATCACCGAGGTCAACGAGCGCGACCTCGACCAGTACACCGAGATCCGCGCGCTGATCGAGGTCCCGATGATCGGCCGGATCACCCGCAGCGCGGACCGCGCCGACCTGGAGGCGCTGCGGCCGGTCGCCGAGGAGATCGTGCGCGCGGCCCGCGAGCACGACCTCATCGGCTACCTGGAGGCCGACCGCCGCTTCCACCTGTCGCTGCTCGCCCTGTCGGGCAACGAGCGCCTGGTGGAGACCGTCGGCGATCTGCGCAAGCGGTCCCGGCTGTACGGTCTGACCGCGCTGGACCAGCGCGACGAGCTGATCCCGTCGGCCGAGGAGCACATCGAGCTGCTCGACCTCATGCTGGCCGGCGACGCCAGGGCGGCCGAGAAGTGCATGACCCGGCACCTCGGCCACGTCCGCTCGCTGTGGGCGAGGAGCGAGGCGGCCGATCCCAAGCCCAAGCGCCGCCTGGGCGCGGCCCGCTGAACCGCCTCGCCCCGGCTCGCCCCCCGGGGGCGGGGTACGGAGGCCTCGGTCAGGGGGAGTCGGGGTCCTCGGCGGCCGCCGCGCGGTACTCCGCGTTGAGGCGCTGGGCCTCCTCCAGCTGGTCCTCCAGGATCACGATGCGGCAGGCCGCTTCGACGGGGGTGCCCTGGTCGACGAGTTCGCGGGCCCGGGCCGCGATGCGCAGCTGGTAGCGGGAGTAGCGCCGGTGGCCGCCTTCGGAGCGCAGCGGAGTGATGAGGCGGGCTTCGCCGAGGGCGCGCAGGAACGCGGGGCTCGCACCGATCATCTCGGCGGCCCGGCCCATGGTGTAGGCGGGATAGTCGTCGTCGTCCAGTCGACCACTGAGCGGGCTGTCCGCTGTCATGTCACCTCTTTCGCACCGCGTCGGGGGTCCGCGGCGCCCCTCGGGTCCGCGGGCCCGAGGGGAAATTCAACACCATGGGCCGCCCCGGGTGCCGCGCCGACCGGCGGGGGCGCCCGAACCCGGCGCACGACGAGGGCCCCGCCGGTGTCCCGGCGGGGCCCTCGTGGTGATCCGTATGCGGTGGTGCGCCCGGCTCGCGGGTTACGCCAGCGCGTTCACGCCGAGCATCTCGGACGCCGCTTCCAGCGGGGTCAGGGTGCGGGCGGGCGCGGCCTGGGGCAGGCCCTGGCAGGTGAAGCCCAGGCGGGTCATGGCCCGGGTCACCTCCTGGGCGCTGAAGTCGCGGCGGTCCTGCCGGGTGATGACCTCACCCACCTGCTTGACGGGGTAGTGACGGCGTCCGATGAGGACGGAGTCACCCTCGACGGGCTCGGGCTTGATGCCCTTCATCGCGGCCACCACTTGGGCCTTGGAGAGATCGAACGGGAAGCGGGCGATGACGCAGCGCATGATGCCTTCCAAGGCTTGGGGGGTGGACCGACCGGGTGTGCGGTCGGCGGTCGGGACGAGCGCGCCCCGGTGCAGGGCCGGGTGCGGGCTCAGGCGGCCGTTCCGGACTGGCGGGGTTCGGTGGCGCGAGCGGGGCGGGCGCCGCGCCGGTCCTGGGCCGGGCGGCTGCGACGGCCGCGCGAGGAGGAGGCGGAGGCGCTGCGGCGGGGGCGCTCGGCGACCGGCGCCTTGATGGTGACCGGGATGCCGGAGGGTGCCTGGGCGCCGGTGATCCGGCTCAACTCCTCGTCGCCGGAGCGTACTTGAGTGGTCTGCGGGACGATGCTCGCGTTGACCATCAGGCGGCTCATCTCGCGGCGCTGGTTGGGCGTGACGAGGGTGACGACGCTGCCGGACTCGCCGGCGCGGGCGGTGCGGCCGCCGCGGTGCAGGTAGTCCTTGTGGTCGGTCGGCGGGTCGACGTTGACCACCAGGTCGAGGTTGTCGACGTGGATACCGCGCGCCGCCACGTTCGTGGCGACCAGCACGGACACATCACCGGTCTTGAACTGGGCAAGGGTGCGGGTGCGCTGGGGCTGCGACTTCCCGCCGTGCAGCGCCGCCGCCCGCACCCCGCTCTGGAGCAGGTGCTTGGTGAGCTGGTCCACCGCGTGCTTGGTGTCCAGGAACATGATCACGCGGCCGTCCCGGGCCGCGATCTCCGTGGTCGTGGCGTACTTGTCGGCGCTCTGCACATGCAGCACGTGGTGCTCCATCGTGGTGACCGCGCCCGCCGACGGGTCCACCGAGTGCACGACCGGGTCGCTCAGGTAACGGCGCACCAGCAGGTCCACGTTGCGGTCCAGGGTCGCCGAGAACAGCATCCGCTGCCCGCCCGGGCGCACCTGGTCGAGAAGCTCGGTGACCTGCGGCATGAAGCCCATGTCGGCCATCTGGTCCGCCTCGTCCAGAACGGTGATGTCGACCTGGTCCAGACGGCAGTCCCGGCGCTCGATCAAGTCCTTGAGCCGGCCCGGCGTCGCCACCACGACCTCCGCACCCGAACGCAGCGCACCCGCCTGCCGCCCGATCGACATGCCACCCACCACCGTCGCCAGCCGCAGCCGCAAGGCACGGGCGTACGGGGTCAGCGCATCGGTGACCTGCTGGGCCAGTTCGCGGGTGGGGACGAGGACCAGGGCGAGCGGCTGGCGGGGCTCGGCGCGGCGGCCTGCCGTGCGGGTGAGCATCGCGAGCCCGAAGGCGAGGGTCTTGCCGGAGCCGGTACGGCCACGGCCGAGCACGTCACGGCCCGCCAGCGAGTTCGGCAGCGTCGCTCCCTGGATGGGGAACGGGACGCTGAGGCCCTGCTGGGTGAGCTCGGCCAACAGCTGCGGCGGGAGCGCCAGTTCGGCGAAGGTCTCGACGGCGGGCAGGGCCGGGGTCACCGTGACCGGCAGGGCGAACTCGCCCTGGGGGCCGGAGGACCGGCGGCCGTAACCGCCCGAGCGGCCGGAGGAGCCGGAGCGGCCCGAGGAGCCGGAGCGGCCGGACGAGCCGAACCGGCTGGATCCGCCGGAAGAGCCGGAGGAGCCGAAGCGGCTGCCGCCGCGGGGGGCGCCGGAGCTGCCGGAATTATTGGTGCGGCTGTAGCGATCGTTCGTACGGGTGCGGTTCATGCGGAACCTTCCTTGATACGGCACGCATCGAGGAATTCCCGGAGAAAGCACAGTACGGGGAATCGCAAGAACGAGCCGGGCGGATGCGAAAGCGCATCGGGCCGAATTCGATATTCGGGGCGCATCGCTGTGATGAGGTGCGGAGGAAATCCCGGGCGCGTGGGCGGACGGTCCGAGCCGTACGGTGGGGCGCGCCGTGGGTCGGGGGCCGTGCGGTGCCGCGTGGTGTGCGGCGGGTGTGTTCTCGCCGGTCAGGTGCTCACGGCGGGACGGGCGGGAGGCCGGCGTGGCGGGCGCGCGGGCCGGCGGTACGGGCGGTCGGGCCCGGAAACGCGACGAGCCGGGGCCCGCACCCCAAGGTGCGGGCCCCAGCTGCGAAGTGCGTGTCGACGATCAGGCCGGAACGATGTTCTCGGCGGTCGGGCCCTTCTGGCCCTGCGCGATGTCGAAGTTGACCTTCTGGCCTTCCTGGAGCTCACGGAAGCCCTGGGCGGCGATGTTCGAGTAGTGGGCGAACACGTCCGGACCGCCACCGTCCTGCTCGATGAAGCCGAAGCCCTTTTCCGCGTTGAACCACTTCACGGTACCTGCAGCCATGTCATTCTCCTTGGGGCAATTTCGGAGCCCGCACCGTGCGAACTCCGCGTCACTGTGATGATTGCCCTGCTGGGAACCACAACTGCAACTGATATCGACAGTAGCACGGCGCAATCGCAGAAGCATGGTCAATAATTCTGCTCGGCCGGTCGCGCAAGAAATTCTCATGAGGCCGTAGCCATTAATTCTCGTACGGCCGTGACAGATATACGCGCACCGCGGTGCGGGGCGCGAGGTGTTTTCCGTTGCGGCGCAACGGCCCGGCGCCGCCGGGCGGGTTGGGCCGAGGGGGAGCCCGCGGGCCGTGCGCTGACTACTCTGCACGGGTGACCACCGAGTTGACCTTGCTTACGCGCGTCGCCTATCGCGGCCAGGAGGTGACCGCGCCGCGGCTGCGCGGTCTCCTCGCGCTGCTCGCCGAAGACCTGCGGGCCGGATGCAGCACCGGGCGGCTCGTCGAGGGACTTTGGGACGACGAGCTGCCGGAGCGGCCGGGCAAGGCGGTGCAGGTGCTGGTGTCGCGGCTGCGCTCGCAGCTCGGCCCCGATGTCATCGCCAGCACCCCGGCCGGCTACCGCCTGGCCCTCACCGAGGAGCAGGTCGACAGCTCCGCCCTGCCGCTGCGCGCGGCGGCCGCCGAGGCGCGGGCCCGTGCCGGTGCGCACGGCGAGGCGCTCGCCGAGGCGGAGGCCGGGCTCGCCCTGTGGGACGGCGTCGTCGAGAGCGGGGACGGCGAGGACCTGCACGACCCCGTGGCCGCCCTGCGCCTCGCGCGCACCGGTGCCCACCGCACCCTCGTGCGCTGCCGGGCGCTCGCGCTCGCCCGGCTCGGCCGCAAGGCGGACGCGGTCCGGCCGCTGGCCCAGCTCGCACGCGAACTGCCGCGCGACGAAGAGGTGTTGGCGGAGCTGCTGCGCTGCGAGGCCGCGACCGCCGGCCCGGCCGCGGCCCTCACCCGGTACGACCTCTACCGCCGCGCCCTGCGCGACGAGCTCGGCGCCGACCCGGGCGGTGAACTGACCTCCCTGCACCAGGAGTTGCTGCGCGGCGAGGCCCCCCTGGTGCGGCACGGCGTGCTGCACGAGCCGAACCCGCTGCTCGGCCGGGACGGCGACCTCGCCGCGATCGGCGGGCTCCTGGGCAGCGCCCGGGTCGTCACCGTCGTCGGACCCGGCGGCCTGGGCAAGACCCGGATCGCCCACGCGGTGGGACGCCGGGCCACCCAGCGGGTGGTCCACTTCGTGGCGCTGGCCGGCGTCACCGCCGACGACGACGTGGTCGCCGAGGTCGCCTCGGCGCTCGGCGCCACCCCGGTGCGGAACCTGCCCGGAACCGCCGGGGTCGTCGCGGGCATCGTCGGAGCGCTCGGCTCCGGCCCGGCGCTGCTGGTGCTCGACAACTGCGAGCACGTCATCCGGGGCGCCGCCGAACTGGTGCGGGCCCTGGTGTCCGGCTCCAAGGAGCTGCGGGTGCTCGCCACCAGCCGGGCTCCGCTCGGTCTGACCTCCGAGTCGGTGTACGCGCTGCCCGAGCTGGGCCTGGGGTCGACGGTCGAGCTGTTCCGCCAGCGGGCCCGGGCCGCCCGGCCGGACGCCGAGCTGCCCGAGCGGGCCGTCGAGGAACTGTGCCGCCAGCTGGACGGCCTGCCGCTCGCGGTGGAGCTGGCGGCCGCGCGCGTACGGGTCCTGTCCGTGCCGGAGATCGCGCGCCGGCTGCGGGAC
This sequence comes from Streptomyces sp. NPDC006691, assembly GCF_042869955.1. Taxonomy (NCBI): domain Bacteria; kingdom Bacillati; phylum Actinomycetota; class Actinomycetes; order Kitasatosporales; family Streptomycetaceae; genus Streptomyces; species Streptomyces sp. NPDC006691. The sequence continues at coordinate 385,843 of NZ_JBIAGW010000001.1, read as the reverse complement.
CGCTTCGCGCTGCTGCGCGGCGGCGGCCGTGACGTGCCCGAGCGGCACCGCACCCTGCGGGCCGTCGTCGAGTGGAGCTGGAACCTGCTCGAATCCGAGGCACAGGCGGCCCTGCGGGTCCTGTCGGTGTTCCCGGGCGGTTTCAGCGAGGACGCGGCCGAACACGTCCTGGGCGACGACGACGCGCTGCTCCTGCTGGAGCAGCTCGCCGACCAGTCGCTGATCAAGGCGGCCGACACCACGTCCGGGGTGCGCTTCCACATGCTGGAGACCGTGCGGGAGTTCAGCGCGGGCCGCCGCGAGGGGGCCGCCGAGGAGGCGGCCGTCACCGACCGGTTCCTCGCCTGGGCCAGGGACTTCGGCCGGGCCCACCACGACGCCCTGTTCAGCCCCGACTCGCTGCGCTCCTGGGAGCTCACCCGCGCCGAACAGGACAACCTCTCCCTCGCGCTGCGGCACGCGCTCGCCCGCGACGACGGGCCAGCCCTGGCGGGCCTGACCGCGGTCCTCGCCTCGCTGTGGGCCACCGACTCCAACTACAGCCGTCTGACCGGCATCGCCGCCGACACCGGGGGTCCGCTCTCGCACTTCCGGCCGGGCCCCGACGACATCGAGACCGCCCGCAGCGCGGCCGTGGTGTGCACGCTCAGCCTCTTCATGGGGTACGGGCCGCACGCCGTACGGCAGTTGGCGACCCTGCGCGCCCTGCCGGCCGCCGAGCCCGACACCCTGATGCGGGCCCTCGACGCGGTGCTCCGCGCCCTGCCCGAGGTGCACCCGCCGCACTACGCACGGCTGTTGGAGCTGTGCGGGTCCGAGAACGCCCTGCTCGCGGGGGTCGCCGAGTGCTTCGCCAGCTATGTGTGGGAGTACGAACTCGATGTGGACCGGGCCCTCGAATCGGCCCGTCGGGGACTCGACGCCCTGACCTCGCTGGGCAACCCGGCCACCGAGATGCTCGGCCACGGCCGCATCAGCGAGCTGTGCTTGCAGACCGAGCGCGGCGAGGAGGCGTACCGGCATCTGATGGCCGCGATGCAGGTCCTGGAGCGGAGCGGCGACTGGTCGGACGCGGCCGGCTGGTACGACTCGGCCGGAGTGCGCTGGGCGCTGGTCCTGGCCTGTTTGCAGCGCGGCGAGCTCGACGAGGCCGAACGCTGGCTGGAGCTCGCGGCCCTGGAGCAGGGCCCGGAGTCGGCCCAGGTTTTCAGCGCCGAACTGGGCTCCCGGGCGGAGATCGCGCTGCTCAGGGGGCTGGCCGAGGTGGGGCTCGGGCTGTGGCGGCAGGCGGTGGCGCAGCTGCGCGAGGCCGATGCGCTGTATCCCGACGACCCGTTCGTGGGGACGTGGTCGATGCAGATCCAGTCGACGGCCGTCGCCGCGCACGCCCGGCACGGCCGCCTCGAACTGGTCGCGGCGATGACGGATCAACTGACCGATCGGGCGCGGGAGTTGCTGTCCCGTTCGCGGGACGGGGGCAGCCCCGCCGAGCTGCCGGTGTCCGGCACGATGCTGCTCGCCATCGGCCTGGCCGAGCTCGCGCGGGGCGAGACCTCGGGCGTGCGGCTGCTCGCGCTCGCCGAACGGATGCGGGTGCACCGGGACTTCCCGACGATGTCCGCGGCCCGGGCCCGGCAGTCCGCCGAGGACGCCGACGGGGCGGCGTACGCCGACGCGGTGTCGGAGTACGCCGCCCTGGGACGCGCGGAGCTGGAGGAGGCCGCCGCTCTGGTGCTGCGCGGCATCAGCGCTGCGGGTCGCTGTTGAACTTGGCCTTCGACCAGAAGTAGCCGAGCGCCGTGAGCCCGAGGGACCAGGCGATGGCGAGCCAGCCGTTGTTGCCGATCTCCGTGCCGAGGAGCAGGCCGCGCAGGGTCTCGATGGCCGGGGTGAACGGCTGGTACTGGGCGACCGGCTGGAACCAGCCCGGCATCGAGTGCAGCGGGACGAAGGCGCTGGACAGGAGCGGCAGCAGGATCAGCGGCATCGCGTTGTTGCTGGCGGCCTCGGCGTTCGGGCTGATCAGGCCCATGCCGACGGCGATCCAGGTCAGCGACAGGGCGAAGAGCACGAGCAGTCCGAAGGCCGCGAACCACTCGATCACGGTGGCGTCCGTGGAACGGAAGCCGATGGCCACGCCGACGGCGCCGACCAGCACCACGCTCAGGATCGACTGGAGCACGCTGCCGATGACATGGCCCACGATCACCGAGCCGCGGTGGATCGCCATGGTGCGGAAGCGGGCAACGATGCCTTCGGTCATGTCGTTGGAGACGGAGACCGCGGTGCCGACGACGGTGCTGCCGATGGTCATCAGGAGCAGGCCGGGGACGATGTAGGCGATGTACTTGGCGCGGTCGGGACCGCCGCCGCCGATGCCCACGCTCATGGTGTCGCCGAAGATGTAGACGAAGAGCAGCAGCAGCATGATCGGTGTGAGCAGCAGGTTCAGGGTGAGGGACGGATAGCGCCGGGCGTGCAGGAGGTTGCGGCGCAGCATCGTCGAGGAGTCGCGCAGGGCGAGGGAAAGGGAGCTCATCGCAGGTTCTCCTTCGGGGAGGCGGTGGCAGGGGCGGCGGCAGCGGGGGCCGGGACGGTGGCGGCCGGGGTGGTGGGTCCCGTGGCGGGTCCTGAGGTGGGGTGGCTGGTCAGGGCGAAGAACACGTCGTCGAGATCCGGGGTGTGCACGGTCAGCTCGTCCGCCTCGATGTCGGCCGAGTCCAGCCAGTCGAGGATGGCGCGCAGCTCGCGCTGGCTGCCGCCGCTGGGGATCTGGAGCGACAGCGACTCGTCGTCGCGGGTCGCCTCGCGCAGGGCCGCGGCCGCGTTCTCGTACGCCCGCGGTCCGGTGAACCGGAGCCGGACGTGACCGCCGGGGACGAGCCGCTTGAGCTCGTGCGCGGTGCCCTGCGCGACGAGCTTGCCGCCGTTCAACACCGCGATGCTGTCGGCGAGTTGGTCGGCCTCGTCCAGGTACTGGGTGGTGAGGAACACGGTCACGCCGCCCGCGACGAGGCCGCGGACGATGTTCCACATGTCGTGCCGGCTGCGCGGGTCGAGACCGGTGGTCGGCTCGTCGAGGAAGATGATCCGCGGGCTGCCGACCAGGGTCATCGCGATGTCGAGGCGCCGGCGCATGCCGCCCGAGTAGGTGGACGCGGGCTTCTTCGCCGCCTCGACCAGGTCGAAGCGCTCCAGGAGTTCGGCGCCGACCCTGCGGCCCTCACGGCGCGAGAGGTGGTTCAGGTCGGCCATGAGGAGCATGTTCTCCTCGCCGGTGATCAGGTTGTCCACCGCCGAGAACTGCCCGGTGACCCCGATCGCGGCGCGCACCGCCTGCGGGTCGGTGGCCAGGTCGTGGCCGCCGACGCGCAGCGCCCCGGCGTCGGCGGTGACGAGGGTGGAGAGGATCTGCACCGCGGTGGTCTTGCCGGCGCCGTTCGGGCCGAGCAGCGAGAACACGGTGCCGGCCGGGACGGCCAGGTCGATGCCGTCGAGGACGGTCTTGTCCCCGTAGGCCTTGCGAAGCCCGGTGGCCTCGATGGCGAGTTCGTGCGTCGTCGTTGTCATGCCGCAGAGCTTGCGACCGGGCCGGTTCAACGCGGTTTCAGGCCGGTTTCAGCAGCTCTCGCACGGTGAGAGCGCACGGCGTGAGCCCGCCCGCCCAGGGGGCCCGAGCCCGGCATACAGTGGCGCGACCAGGCAGAGCCGAGGTCGAGGGAGAGCCGTGTCGTGACGGTCCGCGTTGTGTTGGTCTCGCCCGCCTTCAGCCGGTCGCTGCGGGAGGCGCGCTTCGACGACGACGGCCCGCTGGAGGACGCCGGACTCGCCGCGGCCCGGGCGGCGGCGGAGACACTGCCCGCCGTCGGGCGGCTGCTGGCCTCCCCGACGGCCCGCTGCCGGGGGACGGCGGCGGCGCTCGCCGGGGAAGCGGCGGCCGTGGCCGAGCCGGCCGGCCTTGCCGCCCTGGACGTGGGCCGCTGGCGCGGGCTGACCCTGGCGGAGGTCGGCGCGGCCGAACCGGCGGCGGTCGGCGCCTGGCTCGACGACCCGGCGGCCACGCCGCACGGCGGCGAGTCGGTGGCCCAGCTGTGCGCGCGGGCGGCCGCCTGGCTGGACGGGACCGCCGAGGACGGCGGGCGCACGCTCGCGGTGGTGGAGCCCGAGATCGTACGGGCCCTGGTGCTGCGCGCTGTGGACGCGCCCCCGTCCGCCTTCTGGCGGATCGACGTGCCGCCGCTGACCGCCACGGAGCTGAGCGGCCGCGCCGGCCGCTGGAACCTGCGGGCGGGGCGGCCGCTGTGAGGGCGGGGCGGGTTGTTCGGCCCCGACGTGCGCGGGCCTGGTCCCCCGGCCCACGGGTCCGGCTCGGCGGGCCGGTCCGAAGGCTGCTCAGCGGGTCGGCCCAGAGGGTCTGCTCAGCGGGTCTGCTCAGCGGGTCCGCTCAGCGGGTCCGCTCAGAGGGATATCCACTCCTTCGACGTGGTCACGGCGTCCAGTACGTCGGGCAGCGGCTCGGTGCCGAGGCCCGGGCCCGTCGGGACGTCCAGATGGCCGTCGGCCAGGACGAACGGCTCGGTGATGTCGGTGGCGAAGTAGCGGTGGGAGCCGGAGGTGTCGCCGGGCAGTGTGAAGCCGGGGAGCGCCGCCAGGGCGATGTTGGCGGCCCGGCCGATGCCGGTCTCCAGCATGCCGCCGCACCACACCGGGACACCGTGGGCGCGAGCCACGTCGTGGATGCGGCGGGCTTCCGGATAGCCGCCGACGCGGGCCGGCTTGACGTTGATGACCGAGCACGCGCCGAGCGAGATGGCCGCCGCCGCGTGCGCCGCCGACTCGATGGACTCGTCCAGGCAGATCGGCGTACGCAGCAGGCGGGCGAGCTGGGCATGCTGGACCAAGTCGTCGTTGGCCAGAGGCTGTTCTATGAGCAGCAGCCCGAACTCGTCCAGTTTGGCGAGGTGTTGGGCGTCCACGAGCGTGTAGGCGGCGTTCGCGTCGACCTGGAGCAGCAGCTCGTCGCCGAAGCGCTCGCGCACGGCACGTACGGGCTCGATGTCCCAGCCGGGCTCGATCTTCAGCTTGATCCGGAGATAGCCCTCGGCCACATAGCGTTCGACGGCGTCCAGGAGTTCGGGGACGGAATCCATGATGCCGACCGACACCCCGCACGGCACCCGGTCCCGTGCCGCACCGAGATAGGAGCCGAACGACTCACCGGTGGCGCGGAGTCGGGCGTCGAGCACGGCGCTCTCCAGGGCTGACTTGGCCATGCGGTGGCCCGTGAAGGGTTCGAGGGCGCGGCCCACGGCGGCCGCGCCCACGCCGTCCTTGGGCAGGGCGGGGATGAGGAACCTGCGCAGCACGTCCTGGGCGCCGTCGACGTACTCGGAGCAGTAGCGCGGCTCGGACATCGCGGCGCACTCGGCCCAGCCCTCGCCGTCCGGTGTGACCACGCGGACGAGCAGGACGTCGCGGCTGGTCTCGACGCCGAAGGAGGTGCGGAACGGGGCGACGAGCGGCATCGCGATCCGACGCAGTTCGATGCCGGAGATCTTCGTCTGGGTCACGGGGTGCTCCCGGTGGAGAGGGGGTCGGGGGTGGGGGTGGCGGCACGGTGGACGACATAGCCGCGCCGGTCGTGGAGGCCGAGCACGCGGGCGCCGTCGGCGAGCAGGTCCCCCAGGGTGTGGCGGACCGCGTGCCGCCAGGCACGGGCACTCGCGGGGTCGGTGCGGCGCAGGCCCTCGATGTCGCCGGGCAGCTCGATGACGAGGAACTCCCCGTCGTACGAACCGAGTTGGGGATGGCCGTCGATGTCGCGCAGGAGGTGGACGGCGCCTGCGGGCAGAGGGATGCCCGGGGTGCCGGGGGCCGGGAGTGGGGCGGCCGGGTCCCAGGCGGCGAGGACCCGGTCGGACTCGTCGCCGCCGTTGATGGCGTCGCCCATCGCGCCGTAGAAGGAGCGTAGGTATTCCTCGGGGCGGGCGCCGAGCTTGGTGAGGTTGAAGTGGGCGTTGCGGCGGATCAGCGGGTCGTACGTCCAGGTGATCCGCCGCAGGCCGCGCGCCAGGGCCCACCGGCGCTGGTGCAGCTTGAGGGCGAGGCCGATGCCCCGGCCGGCGGTGGCGCCCGCGATGCCCGTGATGTGGGAGTGCAGGGTGATCCCGGCGGGCTCGCCGAGGAAGGCCACGGATGCCCCCACCAGGCGGCCGTTCTCATAGGCGCCGGCCACATAGTTCCCGGCGTGCGACAGGGCGCGCATGATCTCGGCGGAGATGGGGGACCGGCCCGGGGCGGTGCCCCAGATCTCCGCGTACAGACGGGTGACGGCGTCGAGCTCGGCCATGGTGTGGAGCTCGCGGACCGTGGGGGCGGCGGCCTCGGGGGCGGTCACAGGAGGGCTCCGACGAGAGCGGCGAGGAGCCGGGTGCGGGGCGGCATCGCGGCGGTCACCACATGCTCGTGGTCGGCGTGGGCCCCGTCGCCGACCGCGCCGAGCCCGTCGAGGGTGGGGCAGCCCGCCCCGGCCGTGTAATTGCCGTCCGACGCGCCGCCGACGGAGGCCTGTTCCAGGGTTCCGATCCCGGCGTCGGCGGCCAACTTCGAGGCCAGGGCGAAGAGTTCGGCGGAGCTCTCCGCGTCCAGGGGCGGCCGGTTGGGGCCGCCGTCGACGTCGAGGCGGGCGCCGGGGTGGTGGGGTGCGAGGGAGCGGATGAGCTCGTCGACGGCCTGCTGCGCGGCCGGCGTCGGCACCCGGGCGTCGATGCTCAGCTCGGCACGGGCCGGGACGGTGTTGGTGGTGGTGCCGGCCGACATGACCGTGGGCGTCACGGTGGTGCCGGGACCGGTGCGGGCGGTCACGGTGTCGGTGAGGGCGCTCAGGGCGAGCAGGTGGTGGGCCAGTTCGGTGGCCGCGTTGATGCCCTTCTCGGGGTCGAGCCCGGAGTGGGCGGCGCGCCCGTGCGCGGTGAGCCGGTAGTGGGACACGCCCTTGCGGGCGGTCTTCAGGGCGCCGCCGGCGGCCGAGGCCTCCAGGACGAGGGCGGCCCGACAGGCCCGCGCGGTGTCCTCGATGAGCGCGCGCGAGGTGTCCGAGCCGACCTCCTCGTCACCGGTCACCACCACGCAAACGCCGTCCAGGGAGGGCAGTTGGGCCAGGGCGTGGAACATCTGGACCAGACCCGCCTTCATGTCGAAGACGCCGGGGCCGCGGGCGATGCCCTCGCGCACCGAGAAGGGGTGCGTGGCGAGGGTGCCGATCGGCCACACGGTGTCGTGATGGCCGAGGAGCAGCACCCGCGGCGTCCCGAAACTCCACCGCAGATGACTCACCCCGCCGCGCACGAGCGTCTCGGGCCGCGCTCCGAGCAGCCGCGCGCCTTGCCCGGCGACGACCTGGGCGCTGCGGGCCACGGCCGCGTGGTCGGCGGAGTACGACTCGCACGACACGAGCTCTTCGAGATCGGCGAGCATCGCGTCGATGGACGGCGATGTTGACGGCCACGGCGATGGTGGCGATGACGGCGACGGCGATATTGGCGGTGGCGGTGGTGATGCCGGTGGCGGCGACGACAGCGGCAGTGGCGGTGGTGATGCCGGTGGCGGCGATGACAGCGACAGTGGCGGTGGCGGCGTGGAACGGGCAACGGGGTCGGCCTGCACGGGGGAGCCTCCAGGAGGTGGGATCCCCGCCACGCTAGGCGGCCCGCCCGCGCGGGAGTTGGTGTGTCGGGCACGAACCCGGGCCGCGCGTTCGTGCGCCGCCACCAAGCCGGACCGCTAGCTGTCGCCGGCCGGGGAGTGCACCGCGTACGAGTGGGCCCCGGTGCCGGCCAGGGCGCCGCCGTCGACGATCAGGTACTCGTCGCGGATGGGCGTCCCGGCCAGCCACGCCTCCAGGATCTCGCGGGTGCCCGCGGCGTAGCGGGCCTGCGCGGAGAGGGAGGAGCCGGAGATGTGCGGGGTCATCCCGTGGTGCGGCATGGTCCGCCAGGGGTGGTCCGCCGGGGCGGGTTGCGGATGCCAGACGTCGCCCGCGTACCCGGCCAACTGGCCGCTTTCCAGGGCGCGTTGGACCGCGTCCTGATCGGCGATCCGGGCGCGGGCGGTGTTGATGAGGTAGGCGCCGCGCTTCATCGTCCCGATCAGCTTGTCGTCGAAGAGGCGCTCCGTCTCCGGGTGCAGCGGTGCGTTGATGGTGACGACATCGCAGTGCGGCACCATGTCGGCGGCCGAGTCGTGGAACGTCAGGCCGAGTTCGTCCTCGACGGCGGCGGGCAGCCGGTGCCGGTCGGTGTAGTGGAGCCGTACGTCGAAGGGGGCCAGCCGGCGCAGCACCGCGAGGCCGATGCGGCCGGCGGCCACCGTGCCGACGTGCATGCCCTCCAGGTCGTACGAGCGGGCCACGCAGTCGGCGATGTTCCAGCCGCCGTCCAGGACCACCCGGTGGGAGGGCAGGTAGTTGCGTACGAGTGCGAGGGTCATCATGACGACGTGCTCGGCGACGCTGATGCTGTTGGAGTACGTCACCTCGGCGACGGTCACCCCGTGGGCGATGGCGGCGTCCAGGTCCACGTGGTCGGAGCCGATGCCCGCGGTGACAGCGAGCTTCAACTTCTGTGCCCGGGCAATCCGTTGGGGGGTCAGGTAGGCAGGCCAGAAGGGCTGCGAGATGACCACGTCCGCGTCCACCAGCTCGCGGTCGAAGGCCGAGGCGTCGCCGTCCTTGTCGGAGGTGACCACCAGGGTGTGGCCCCGGCTCTCCAGGAAGCCCCGCAGCCCCAGCTCGCCGGAGACGCTGCCCAGGAGGTGGCCCGGCGTGAAGTCGGTGGCGCTCGGGGCGGGCGCCGACTGGCCGCCGGGATAGGAGGTGATGCGAGGCAGATCGTCGCGGGCGTAGCCGGTCGGATATCCGTCGGTGGGGTCGTCGTACAGGACGCAGAGCACCTTGGCCATGGTCACGGCTCCTCGTGGGGAGGGCGGATGTACGGGCTTCGCCCACGGTCCGCCCGTGTCACGGCCGGGGTCAAAGTGAAGTCTTCTATGCGTGGTGAGCGGACGGCTATGAGTGCAGGTGGGCGGCGAGCAGGGCGTTCAGGGCGTCGCGGACTCCGGCCTCCCGTGCGACCGCCAACAGGGCCCGGACCATCGCGGGTTGGGGCTCCTGGGCGGCCACCGCGAGGCCGACGCGCGGCCCGTGCGCCGGGCCGGACAGACGCACCACGCGCATACCGGGCGGGGTGGCGAACATGTGCAGCCACGCGTGTGAGATCACGCTCGACCAGCGGCCGGTGACCAGATGCGCGTACAGGCCCGCCACGGTGTCCGACTCCACGGCCGGGGCGGCCCGCGCGCCGTCGGCGGCGAAGTTCTCGTCCAGGATGCGCCGGTTGCGCATCCGCGGCGCGAGCAGGCAGAGCGGCAGCGCCGCCGCCTGCGCCCAGCGCACCTCCGCGTCCTCGGCGTGCGGCCCGTCGGCCGGGGTGAGCAGCACGTACCGCTCCTCGTACAGCGGAAGGCGCCGCAGGTCGCGCAGGGTGGTGTCGTCCAGGTAGGTGAGCGCCGCGTCGATCTCGAAGTCGGCGAGGCGGCGGGCGATGTCGCGCGAGGAGAGGGACTCAAGGCTCACCCGCGCGCCGGGGTGCCGCTCGCAGAACGGGGTGGTGAGCAGGGAGGTGACGGTGAGCGCCGTGGGGATGGCGCCCAGGCGCAGGGTGCCGGTCAACTCCCCACGCAGGGCCGCCAGTTCCTGGTGCAGGGCGTCCCGTTCGGCGAGCGTGCGGTGGGCCCAGGCCAGGACGTGTTCCCCCTCGGGGGTGAGCCCCTGGTAGCGGCTGCCGCGCCGGATGACGGGAACGCCGAGCTCGGCCTCCAGTCTGCGGATGCCGGCCGAGAGCGACGGCTGGGACACGAAGCACGCGGCGGCGGCCCGCCCGAAGTGCCGCTCGCGGGCGAGCGCGACCAGGTACTCCAGCTGTCGCAGCACGGTCCCGCCTGCCCTTCTCGCGTCGCACGTGCGTCGGCTCCGGCCCGACCCGGGTCGCGGATGTCCGCCCCAGGGGGGCGGTTAGGGGGCGGATGCGCCTCGCGAGGACACCCTTGGGCGGGGCTCAGGCATCGCAAGAGACACCCTGGGTCGGGGCTCAAGCATCGCAAGGGACCCCCCCGGGCCGGGGCTCAAGCATCCCAAGAGACAGGTGACTTGGCATGGCGGTTGACCATTCCGGGGCGGCGGCCGATGACCGGCGGCCGCGCGTGACCCGGGGCCTTGAGGGCACGGCGGGCGGCGCGCTGCTCGCCCTGGGCGTGGCCACGGCGCTGGAGGCCGCGCGGGCGTAGAGCGGGGGCGCGGACGGGCTCGCGGGCAGGAGCGGGGGCGCGCGTTGCGGCGCGGTACGCCGAAGGGCCGCATGCCGAGGGCCGCACGTAGAACCGCCGCACGGCGAGGGGTCGGACTTCGAAGGGTTGGACGCCGAGGGGTCGGACGCCGAGGGGTCGGACGTCGAAGGGTCGGACGTCGAAGGGGCGGACGCCGAAGGGTTGGACGCCGAAGGGCCGCACACTCGCGGGTGTGCGGCCCTTTGGCGTACGGGTGGGGGCGGGATCAGGCGGCCGCGAGGGAGATCTCGGTCGACTTGATCAGCGCGACGACGGACGAGCCGGCCGCGAGGGAAAGCGCCTCGACCGCGTCCTTGGTGATGGCGGACGTCAGCTCGCCACCCTCGACGTCGACCTTGACGGACGCCATGGCGCCACCGGTGGCCACGTCGGCGACGGTGCCGGCGATCTGGTTGCGGATGGACAGGCCCTCGACGGGGCCGGTCGCCAGGGACACCTCGGTGGACTTCACGAGGGCCTTGACCGCGGAGCCCTTGGCGAGGCCCAGCTCCTTGACGGCCTCGGTGGTGATCGCGGCGGTGATGTTCTGGCCGCCGGCGAGACGGACCTTGACCGTCGCCATGGCCTCACCGGTGGTGACGGCGGTGACGGTGCCGGCGATCTGGTTGCGGATGCTCAGGCTCATGAAGAACGCCTCACGGAGAGTTCGTACGGGATTCGTGCGGGATTGTCAGGCTGTGGGCCTGCGGTGCTTCACACGCTAATGCCGCGAAAGGGACTCGGCGCGGAGGCCGTCGCATCCGCGACCCCGAACGGCTCTTGTGCCTCGCAGAACATACGACCCCAGAGGTCACCGTTTTTTCAGGACCTGCGCCCCGGTGGGACGGGGGCCCTTCGGCTCCGGTTTTCGCATCTGCTGCCGGTAATGGGATGGCCTTCCCGCGTTGCAGATACGGGCCATATCTCCCTAATCTGCCTCATATGCTCCTCTCGGGGGGCGGCGGGTTCGCCGTCCGGCCGGCCACCGGCCGCACGGGCTGCTGTGAGTCCGGAGTCGCGGGGCGGATTCGAGGCACCGGGAGGTCGGAAGTGCGGAGCGGATTCGAGGGTGGTGGCAGGCCTGTGGTGCGGGGTGGATCCGAGCGCGGCGGCAACCTCGTCGTACGGAAGGTGGCGGACCTGACCGGACCCGGGATCACGACGGGCTTCCGCATGGACGCGGCCGATCTCGGCATCCCCGTCACGGCACCGGACGGGCGGCTCCTGTTCGTGTTCGGGGACACCTTCGAGGAAGCCAGGGTGGGCGGCGGCTGGTGGCGTTCACCCGTCGCGCTCTACGGGCGCATGTCGCCGGACGGTGAACTGCCTGGCGCGCAGGGCGAGTTGGGGAAGAGCGTCGACTGGGCGGCAGCGGTGGGCGGGCAGCACGCCCAACAGCTGAGGCCGTACGCGCACGACGACCCGTCGCTCTCGACCGTGCTGCCCACGGACGTGATCACCATCGGCAGCGACATGTATCTGCACGTGGCGGTGCACCAGGGCTTCGGCAACGTCCGCTGGAGCGAGATCTGGCGCTCGCGCGACGCGGGGGAGACCTGGCACCCCACCGCTGCCCGCTTCCCCGGCACCCTGCACGGCGGGATGTTCCAACTCCTCACCTGGGCACTCGGCGACGACGGTTACGTCTACGTGCTGTCGACCGGCTTCCAACGGGACAAGCCCGCCCTCCTGCACCGCGTCCCCGCCGAGCGGATCACCGACCCGTCCGCCTACCGGTCCTGGGGCCGGCGGGCAGGGGGGTGGTGGACGCGGGGGCGGCGGGACCGGGGGTGGTCCTGGGGCGACCGGCCCACCCCGGTCCTGGACGGCAGGGTGGGGGAGATGTGTCTGCGGCCGCTCGACGGCCGCTGGCTCCTGACCTGGTTCGACGAGGGCGGCTACCGTATCGACGCCCTCGTCCTGGACACCCCCGTCGCCGTGTGCGAGACCACCGTCGAGGACCGCGTGACCCTGATCCGGGGAGGCGCCTGGGGGCAGGAGGACGACTTCCACGTGGCGCAGCTCTACGGCGGCTATGTCATCCCCGGCTCGACCCTCGACGACCTGCACCTGACGGTCAGCCAATGGAACACCGCGGTCGGCTGGCCCTATCGCGTCATGCACTTCCGGGTCCGGGGCCTGGCCGACACCCCCTGAGCCGCTGCCACCGAGGGGTGCACCAGGCACGTCACGGGCGTCCGGGGGCGTGCCGGGCCGGGAGGCACCGGCCCGGGCTCGGAAGCCCGGCCATCGGCGGAACCCGGTCGGATCCTAGGTCGAACCCCGGTCGGATCCTGGGTCGAACCCCGGTCGGATCCTGGGCCGGGCCCCGGGCGGACGTTCACGGGAAGAGGCCCGGCCGGGCGGGGCCGAGGGGGCCGGCCGTGGTGGCCAGGAGGCGCAGGGCCTCGGCACGGTCGGTCTGGGGCGGGACGACCAGCAGGTCCCAGCGCCCGCGGCCCGGGGCGAGGAGGCAGAGCGTGTTCCGGGCGCGGCGGCTGGTGGCCCGGTGCAGTTGGACCACCTGGTTGGCGATGAGGATCCGGCCGGGGAAGGCCGACCACATGGCCGCGTTCACCGTCGCGTGGGCGATCTGCGGCCACGAATGGGGCAACGCCCCGATCAGGTCCGGCAGTTCGGCCGTCAGGTCGTCCGAGCGGGGCCACCAGGCGCCGTCGATGGGGTGGGGGCCGCTGCCCGCCGGTGTCAGGCGCAGGCGTACCGGGTGCAGGGACGATCGGGGGCGGAGCATGGTGGTCATCGGGTCCGCCCGTTCGGGCAGGGAAGCCGGTGCGGGGACGGGACGCGAACGGGGCCGGTACGCGGCCGACTTCGCCGCGGCCGGGGGTGGTCCGGCGGCCGGGGTAGGCCGGGGCCCGTCGAAGGTCCGGGGGGAGGAGTCCGTCGCGGGTCCGACGGGGGGCAGCGGCAGAGAACTGGCGTTCATGGTGGGCTCCTTGGCCTCGGCACGGCCGCGGCGTGGCCGGCCTCGGCGTGGGTTCGGTGGGTCGGTCCGGCCGGGGCTGGGGCCAGGGAGGTGAGGGAGGGGTGGGCAGAGGAGGTCGGGCCCGGTCGGGGCGGGCCCGATTCCCCGGTCAGGCCTGGCGGGGGACCGGGCCTGGCTTGTTGTTCGAGCCGGGGGCGTGGACGGTCGTGGCCGGTTCGACCGGGCGGACGGTCGTGGCCGGTTCGACCGGGCGCGGACTCGGCGGCAGTCCCGCGGCCGCCGATTCCCGGCTGAGGAAGGCGCCCAGTTCGCCGATCGTGCTCATCAGGGGGGCGGGGAAGACGACGGTGGTGTTCTTGTCGACGCCGATCTCCACGAGGCTTTGCAGGTTGCGGAGTTGGAGGGCCAGGGGGTGGGCCATCATGGTGTCGGAGGCGTCCCCGAGCGCCGCTGCGGCGAGCGATTCGCCCTGGGCGTTGATGATCTTGGCCCGCTTCTCGCGCTCGGCCTCGGCCTGCCGGGCCATCGCGCGTTTCATGCTGTCCGGCAGCTGGATGTCCTTGAGCTCGACAAGGGTGACCTCGACCCCCCACTCCGCGGTGGCGACATCGAGGATTTCGCGGATGCCCAGGTTGATGCGGTCGGTCTCCGACAGCGTCTCGTCGAGAGTGTGCTGGCCGACCACCTTGCGCAGGGTGGTCTGCGCGATCTGGTTGATCGCGGCGTTCACGTTCTCGATGGCGATGACGGACTTCACGGCGTCCACGACGCGGAAGTAGGCCACGGCCGACACGTCCACACTGACGTTGTCGCGCGTGATGATGCCCTGCGACTGGATCGGCATCGTCACGATGCGCAACGACACCCGGTGCAGGACGTCGACCAGGGGAATGATGGTCCGCAACCCGGGAGCCCGTGTTCCGGACAGCCGCCCGAGCCGGAAGAGCACCCCTTGCTCGTACTGCTTGACGATCTTGAGGGTCAGGGCCAGTGCGAGCAGCAGGAGCACGGCGACGACGACGATGAGCGTGATCAGAAGCTGCATGGTGGCGCTCCCGCGGGTGAGGCCCTGCGAGGGCCGGGGCGTTGGGGTTCGGGTCGGCGAGGGGCCGCGTCCGTCATACGGGCCGCGGCGGGTCGGGGCGGCGGGTCGGGGTCGCGGCGGCCGGGTCGTCCTGGTCGGGAACCCGTCGGGTCGCGTCACTGGGGGTTCCTCGGACGCCGGGGTGGAAGCGGCTGTAACGGTGGAGCACGATCCTCTCGGCGTGCTGAGCGTTGAGGAGGTGGATCACGCGTGCCGCCATGACGATCAGAAGCAGCGTGATGACGATGGTCAGGGCCGTGGTCATGGCGGTCACATCCCCATCAGGGGCCGGTCGGGGCGCGCCTGGTCGGCGGCCGCGCAGGTCGAGGAGGCGCCGCCCTCGTACTCCCACGCCTCTTCACGGTCCTGCAAGCGATCGGCCGCCGGGGTGTCGTGCGCGACCGGGGCGGTGTCGTGCCCGTACGTGCCCGGCGCCGGCACCGTGTCGTGCCCGCCAGGCATCGGGACCGTATCGTCCCGGCCCGTCACCGGCGTCGTTCGGCGCAGGACCGCCTCCGCGGCGACCACGGCAGCCTCCGCCGTCATGAGCGCGGTCGCGGTGAGCTGCGGACCGGTGCTGTCGGTCGCGGCGGCCATCAGACGGGCGGCCCCCGCGGCTCCGGTTTCCGGCGGGATGACGAGGAGGTCCCAGCGTCCGGCCGTGCGGGACAGCAGCAGGAGCTTGTGCGGGTCCTGCTCGTCCTTGAACCAGCCCGCCTTCACGACGTGCCCGGGGACGGGAATCTTCCGCGGGATGACGGGCCAGTGCTGGGGGTTCACCGCGACGCGGGTGATCCGGCCCCACCTCGGGGCCAGGGCGTCGATCAGTGCGGGCAGTTCACGCAGCAGGTCCCGGGACCGGGGCCACCAGGCGCCGTCTAGGAGCCCGGGGGTGCTGCCGGGGAGTTTCAGTGCGATACGTGCCGCGGGGCGTGCGGGAGGCTCGGCCAGAGGGGGACGCCGGTCGATCGTGGTCGCGGACATGGCGCGGACCTGTCTCCGGGAACCCCGTCCACGGACGGACGACACCCGGTGCTTTTGCTCAACCGAGAACGACGTCAGCGTGGAAGCCAGTGTGCGAAATGCTCCCGGTTCCTCAACGGTACTCCTCGGCGCGGGCGAACGGTGGCTCGCGGCGGCCGAGGAATCCCGGCACGAGGCGGGTCGGCCTCGGGTCGTTCCGAGCGCCGGTCCGCGGGTCGGTCCGCGGGTCGGTCCTCGGGTCGGTGCTCGGTCAGCGCTCAGACCGGCGGCTGTCGCATCGGCTCCCGGTTCGGCCTTCGGACGACAGCCGCCGACGTCGTCGCGGGCTAACGGATTCTGGCCGAGACCACCCCCTGCCGGGCCGCGTCGACCGTCGCGTACCGCGGAAAGGCACTGGTGAGATCGACGATGTGCAGCAGCAGTCCGACGGTGCGCCCGGAGTAGACCAGGCGCAGCCATCCGGCGCGGTCCAGACACCTCGCACGCGCGGTGCACAGGGGGCCGAGGGCGCTGCAGTCCATGAACGTCACGTCGGTCAAGTCGGCTACGAGATAGGGGATGTGGTTGCCCCGCTGCGCTTCGGCCAGCTTGCCGGCCAGGAGCGGGGTGGTCAGGATGTCGAGCTCGCCGGTTGCCCGGATCACCCGATACCCCTGCGAGAGATCGGCGGTCGTGCCCATGTGGGCCGTCTCCTCATGACGTACTGCGTACGGGTGGACGGAGTGGTCTGCGGAGGGGAGGGCCGGGGTCTGGGGCACCCGCAGTGAGCAGAGTACGGCTGTGGGTTCGCGCGGTGGTTCCGTCCGTGTCCGGTGCCGGAGATGGGGCACGAACTGCCACTCCTCGTACGTCCCGCTGTCGCAACCTGGCTGTTCCGGATGCTCCGTTGATCGTTTCGCGTGATTGGTCTCGGATCACGCCCGCTGTCGGCGGCGGCCCGGACCCGTCGTACCGGGCCGTCGGGCCGGCGGGCCGTCCGGCCGTCTGCCGTCCGACCGCCTGCCGTCCGGCCGCGAGGACCGTTGCGCCGGGTCCGTTGCGATCTGCGCGGAATCGGCCAACTCCGTTTCAAGGTGGCCGTGTTGTCACTGTTCGTACGCCTCCGCGGACCGACAGGATCGAGGGTGACGAGCCCGTCACGGTAGGTCATCGCCGGGCGGGTGCCCCGCCGCGCCGCAACGGCCTGCGGCGGCGGAATCGATCAGCGAGAGGGGACACCATGAGCGGCTCCCAGCAAGCTGCCCCATCCGACCTTCGTGCCGATGTCAGGTACCGCACCGACGGCAAGCACACGCTCTACGGCATCGGTCTGCGGTGGCGGATCGGGGAGAACGCCGCCGATCAGGGGGCGTGGCCGCCTCCTGAGGACTGGAGCAACGGGGAAGCTCCCTACCCGCACGAGTACGAGGTGTGGATCGACGGTGAGGTGCGCCAGACGGTCTTCCTGTACTGGCCGGCCTGGGACTGGGCGCCGTCAAACTCGCACTGGGTGGATCTGGGGGAGGAGCCGGGTGCCGAGTACCGGGTGAAGATCCGGGCCAAGGCCGACGGCGGCTTCACTCCGTTCACCGACGAGGTGACGGTCGGCTCGGACCACGCCCGTCCGTGGTCGGCCCCCCGACGGCCCCGGGGCGAACCCAGGAGCGTCGACGCGTCCCCGCGGCACGGAACGGTCAACCACCCGCGCAGTCGCGCGGCCGTCGCGATCCGGGACTCGGACCCGGCGCGGATCTGTGTCGAGGCGCGGCGCCTCAACACCAGCACCACCTGGCAGGAAGTCGTCCCGGGAGCTGCCCGGATGCTCGACGACTACCCGTGGAACAACGGGCAGAGGTATCTGGAGTACCGCAAGTTCTTCGAGGGTGCCACCGTCCCGTCCACGGGCAACGAGGCCTTCCGCGGGCTGGACCTGGCGCCGGACGACACCCTCGGCGAGTGGCCCCTGACCGAGCTGGACACGTCGGCCCCCACCCAGACCTTCAGCTACGACTACACGGCGTACCACACGAACGAGACCTGGTCCCACCGGTGGTTCGTCACCCGCGCGGGCTGGGCGCCCACCAACGGCCTGAGCTGGGAGGACCTGGAGCCGATCCCCTTCCTGGTCGAGGTGCAGGGCTCGCACCACGAAGAGGAGTCGAGCGCCTGGGAGTTCGCGTCCTTCCCGCGCCGGACCGGGCGGGCGGCGATCGTGCACATCTGGGGCGGCCACGGCGGACCGGACACCCCCGACGGAGGCAACGGCGGCAAGACGGGCGAGTTCTTCGCGTCCACGTGTGATGTGGTGCTGCGGGGCTGAACCCTGATCCCTGGTCGGTACGGATCGGCACTGGTCGGCACTGGTCGGCAGCGATCGGCCGGGGGCGTCCGGTGCCCCTTTCCCTTGTCCACCGCCGCAGGTCCCGTGTGCACCGCCGCGGGTGGCACGAGGTGGCCACGAGGTGGCTAGGTGGCACCGACGCCCTCGGCGGCCCGAGGGGCGACGAGGCCGGTTCGGGCTCGGCTTCCCGGTGCGCTCAGCCGTGCCCCGTGCCCCGTGCCCCGTGCCCCGGCCCCCGCCTCCCCTCCCGCCGACGGCCGATGGCCGATGGCCAGGAATTCGGCCAATCATCGGCGCACTCCACAGCGTCCCCCGGTCCGGATGCCGCCCCCGGCACGGCGTCTTCCGAAGGGGCAGGGTCCTCCTGGAACTCCCCTCCTGGCACGCCCGATTCAGGACAGCTTCGCTGTCTCCGTCCGCGATGTCCCGGCCACCGGGCAGAGTTGGCTGCCGGAGACCGGTCGAGGGCGGCTACGGGACCTCGGTCGTGACGAGGCGGGAGCTCGGATGACGGCAGCGCACGGCGATACGAGCGAGGGCGAGGTCGGCGCGTTCGTCGACGCGTCCGCCAGACTCACCGGTTTCGGGGCCGAGGAGCTGAGGGCTCTCGGGATGGCGGAGGCGTACCGCGCGCTGGTGCTGGCAGAGGCCGGTCCGCAGCGCTGCGCGCGACTGGTGGACGCCTTGTCCGGGCCCGGGTCCGTGTCCCCGGTGGCCTTGGACGGCGACCTCCTGGAGCTCGGCCGGGATGTGACCCACCTCTGGTACACGGGTAGTTGGCCGGGGCGCAGGGGTGGGAGCGGTTCCTTCGTCGTCTCGTCGGCGTCCTACGCGGCGGGCCTGGTCTGGCGCGCGGTGGGCGTGCCCGCCCCGGGCAACCAGCCCGCCGGATACGGCAGTTGGGCACAAGCGCCGACGCGGGCCGAGGAGGTCCGATGGGCCGGGGTGCCGCCCGGGGCGGAGGAGGTCCGATGAGTACCGGGACCGGATCGCCCGCCTCGTCGCGCGGGCAGGAGGCGCCGTACGACGTCATCGTGGTCGGCGCGGGGATCGCCGGCTCTCTCGTCGCCGGGCAGCTGGGCGCGCGGGGCCGCCGGGTGCTCGTCCTTGAGGCCGGGGTGCGCGACGCCGATCCCGGGCAGGCCCACCGCGACGCCCTGGAGCGGTACTTCGCCGCGTCGGCCAAGGGTCCCGGCTCGGTCCACCCACCGCATCCGGCCGCCCCTTGGCCCGACGCCGCCGACCTGGCGGGACCCGGGGACGGCCATCTCGTTCAACGCGGCCGGCTCCCCTACGGCAGTGGATACGTACGGGCCAACGGCGGCACCGGAAACGTGTGGACCGGGCTCACCCCGCGCATGCTGCCGGAGGACTTCACCACCCTGACCACGTTCGGGTACGGGCGGGACTGGCCGCTGTCGTACGCCGAGTTGGAGCCCCACTACCGAGCGGCCGAGCGCGAGATCGGGGTGGCCGCCGATGTCGAGGAACAGCGGCAGCGGGTCGGGCTGCCGTTCCCCGAGAACTACGTCTTTCCCATGCGGGCGATCCCCGCGAGCCGTCTGGACCGTCTGCTGGCCGAACGGCTCGACGGGACCCGGGTCGAGGACCCCGGCACGGCGGACCCGGTGGAACTGCGCGTGGTGGGCACCCCGCACGCGCGCAACGGCGTACCCGATCCGGCGTACGACGGCGGTACCGGATACGTCCCCGTCGGGGCCCACGGCCGCCCCGACCCGGACAGCCGCTGTCGGGGCAGCGCGACCTGCATCCCGATCTGTCCCTCCCAGGCCAAGTACACCCCGCTCAAGACCCAGGCGCGGTGGGCCCGTTCGGTCACGCTGGTGGACCGCGCCGTGGTCAGCCGGGTGCTCGTCGCACCGGACGGCCGGGCGACGGGCGTCGAGTACCTGACGTACACCGCCGACGGCCCGGGCCGCACGGGTGAGGTGACGGCCCGGACCGCTTCGGCCCCCGTGGTCGTGCTGGCCGCGCACGCCATCGAGAACGCCCGGCTGCTGCTCCTGTCCGGCCTCGCGAACCGCAGCGGACAGGTCGGCCGAAACCTGATGGACCACCCGGTGCTGCTGACCTGGGGACTGATGCCGGAGCCGGTCGGCCCCTACCGCGGTCCCGGCTCGACCTCCGGCTTCGAGGGCTTCCGCGCCGGACCGGCCCGGCGCGGCCGCGCCCCGTTCCGCATCGAGATCGGCAACTGGGGCTGGCTGTGGGCCAAGGGCCCGGTCGACGGCGATGTCGCCGAACTGCTGCGCAGCGGCGGCCCGGACGGGCGCGGGCTGTTCGGAACGGAGCTGCGCGAAGCCGTGCGCGACCGCGTGGGGCGCCAGTTCGCCTTGCAGTTCGAGATGGAGCAGAGCGCCGACCCCGCCAACCGGATCACCCTGGACCCGGCCCTGCGCGACCGGCTCGGCCTGCCGCGCCCCGTCGCCACGTACGACCTCTCCCACCACGTCAAGGAGGGCGTGGCAGCCGCGAAGACGGTCTCCGACCAGCTCTTCGCCCGGCTCGGGGCCGAGGACCACACCGACTTCGCCGCCGATGGCAGCTGGCCCGGCCGCTACGAGCACAACGGCCGGGTGTACGGCTACCGGGGCGCCGGGCACGGCGCCGGCACCCACATCATGGGCAGCTCGCCCGGCACCTCCGTGGTCGACTCCTGGCAGCGCTGCTGGGACCACCCCGGCCTGTACGCGGTGGGCTGCGGCAGCATGCCGTCCGTCGCCACCTCCAACCCGACCCTGACCATGGCCGCCCTCGCCCTGCGCAGCGCCGAACGCATCGAGGCCGACCTGGCCGAGCGTCACCGTCCCGCCCTTCTCGACTCCGGAGCCGCCCGATGAGCCCGCTGCCCCTCCCGCCGGTTCCCGACCAGTTCCAACTCCCCTTCCACTACGGGGCGTTGCACCAGATCGGCCTGGACTTCCCGGTCGATCCGGCCCCTGTCCGCGACCTGCTGGCCAAACACCACCCGGCCCTGAGCGCCGCGGAGTTCGCGGGCCGTTGCCTGGTGTCGGTCAACTACCAGCTGTACTTCGCCCAGTACCCCTTCGGCGGCGGGATCACGGAAGAGGTCGAGTTCAACATCGTCGCCTTCCCCACGGCGGCCGCGGACCGGGTGCCCGAGGTGACGTACGAGCAGTACGCCCAAGGCTTCGACCAGACCCGGCTGCTCGGCATCGCCCGCATCCACGTCCTGTGCGACAACCCGCTCGCCATCGACGCCGGCCGCGCCCTGTACGCGGAGCCGAAGTACCCGGGCTGGTTCGAGGTCGAGCTGCCGTCCCTCAACGGGCCGGCGGACCAGCGGAGTTGGACGGTCAGCGCCAAGTCGGCCGATGTCACCCCCGCCGGTTCGGTCGAGCGCCACGAGAACGCGCTGTTCAGCTTCGCCGCCGACCTCGGCGGGCTCACCGCCGTGCCCGCCAACAACACCCCCGTCACCGGCTACGGAACCGACTCCGACGGGCGGGGGCTGGCCGGCCCGATGAACCTCTACCAGCCCTACCACTGGTACGACCTGTCCGGCCCGGCCGCCGGCCGCACCCGCCTGACGGTCCACGACCCCGCCACCGACATCGGCCGTGACCTGACACGCCTGGTCGGCAACGCCCCGGCCATCGGCGCCTGGACCTACCAGTCGCCCCCGGTGGCCGCCCACAACCGGCCGTACTACCTGGCGTAGGCCGGGGCGGCTGTGTGCTGCGATTCGGGGCGCAACGTGCTCGGTGCGCACGGGAGTTCGCGCGGTTTCCACCCGGACTTCGCTTTCGTAGACGAACTCCGCCTCGCCCTCGACGACCGCCTCCAGGCCCCGGTCGAACCGGCCCCGCTCGTCGACCCCAACATCCACTCCTGTGGCACCGTTTACCCACACGGCGTGAAGGATCTCGCGCACCCCGAAGAAGGCGTCTATCTCGTCGGCGTGGAGTCGTACGGGCGAGCCCCGACTTTCCTCGCGGTGACCGGCTACGAGCAGGTCCGCTCCATCGCAGCCGCCCTCGCCGGCGACCGGGAAGCCGCTGCACGTGTCGAACTCACCCTGCCCGAGACCGGAGTCTGCGGCGGCGCCGGTCTGTTCGACGATCCCGAGGCCGAGGCGTCGGACGGGGGCGGCTGCTGCGTCGCATCGGCCGCCCTCCAGATCGGCGCCGGTGCGCCGGCCGCCTCCGGTGGCTGCTGACCGGGCGCCGACGCGCGTCACCGGTCCACGGAATCCCGTGGTCCCACCCCTGAGTCACTGGACGAATGGCATGCGGGCAACGAAATGGTCTGGATCACAAACAAGGCCCGGTCGCTGGCCAGCGCCGGCGTTGTGGAGCGAAGGTGGCCGAGATGGTGAACACCCGCTGTCAGACCCTCCGATCACCATGGCCGTATGAGTATCCGGTCAGACTTTTCGTTGGAACTTCAAGTGGAGAAGGTCCTTGAGGAAGCCGTTCACCCGGAGGTGAAGGCCGCCCTCGCCTCTGCTCGCAAGCACATGAGGAGTGGGAGAGGGGGCCATCGCAGAGGCGGGCCGGCACTCGTCCAGTTCCTGGAAGCAGCTCGTCAACGGGCGGCGGACGCCGGTGAATGGACAGTGGTGCGACTCGTGCAGGACTCCCTGGACTATGCCGAAGGGCGGATCCTGAGACCTGACTTCGATGAGCGTTTCCGCCTCTTTCAGGACGGTGTGCGCAGCGAAAGGCAACGGAAGTTCGTCGGAAGTATCCTCTCGATCAACTACAGGTACATTGCTGAGGCCGGCCGTGAGTACATGGACGAGCACCCCGAGGCGAGCACGGACGACCTGATCGCGCACTTCGGCACACTCAGCCAGGACGCGCGTTTCCTCGATGCACCGGAGGATCGACCTGGGCGGTACCGCCTTCTTCGTGGGCGGGCGGAGAGAGCCGTCTGGCTGGAGCGCGTTCTCCAAGAACGTATAGACGTTGAGGATGCGGCCGAAGCCGCCCACCGAATAGTCAGCTCACCGGATGCCATGGCTTTGCTTGCGGCTGATACGGAGGGGCAGATGCTCCTCATGGCGGCCGAGTTGCGCCGGCGGTCGATCGGTCTGGCAGCCTTGCGTAACGTGGTCGAGGACCCCACTGCTTCGGAATTCGAACTGCAACGCGCTCTGGAGGGACAACACTGGATTTTCGGGGGGCGGTTCGTGGGAGAGGCAGCCCACCGCAGGCTGGTGCCGGGCGATGAGGTCGACATACCTCTCATCCGCGGTGACGGGGCACTCCATGTGGTGGAGCTGAAACGTGCCGCAAGCCTCGTCGGTAATCTGGTGAAGAAGTACCGAGGGTCGTGGGTTCCTACTGCCGAAGTGCACAACGCGGTCGGTCAGGCCGTGAACTACTTGGTGAACCTGGACGAGAACCGCCACCGGATCCGCAAGGAGCTGGGCATAGAGACCCGGCGGGCGAGCGCAGTAGTGCTGATCGGACACCCATCAGTCCAACCTTCGGCACCCGAGCAATCGATCAACGAGGCACTTCGTACCCTCAATACTCACGTTAATCGTGTAGAGGTGCTCACCTACAAGGAACTGATTGACAATGCCGAGCGCTCGTTGGGGTCTGTGCCGTTGGGGTAGTAGTCGTCACGCGGTGTGGAGCCGGGCCACCGGGGTGGCATCGAGTAGGTGAAGGACGGCCGGAGTGTCCTCATCGGTGAGTCGGTGGCCGAAGCATAGGTCGACGCGCGGGAGTGCCACTCCGGAGGCCCGCGTCCTATGCCGCAATTGGCGCGATGCTCGTGCCAATGTCGGGCTGCCGGGCAACTTCCGTTACCAGCGCTCCGGCCTCCGCCTGAGATGGTCGGCAATCTCGACGGGATGGTTGCGCGTGCATCGCTCGCAGGGCGCGAAGAAAGAAGATCCACTGGCTTAGTGCTGCGGTTGTGGTTGTGCTGCCCGGTATGTGGTCTGGGCAGCACAAAAGCCCAGGCCAGGGATTGTCTCCCTGGCCTGGGCTTTAGTAGTGGAGCGAGTGACGGGAATCGAACCCGCGCTCTAAGCTTGGGAATCACGTGGGGCTGGGGTGCCTACATTGGGCCTGACCTGCGGAAAGGTGGACGATGCCGACCCGCTGTAGTGCGTCGTAACGCGCTGCTGGGGACCGCTGTTCACCGCAAGCAATGGCACGATGTGGCATGCGCGGCGTCTGCGTGACGTTAGAGGCAGTGCAGGCGGGGCGCCGGCCCTCTGGGGGACCGATGGTGAGAGCCCGTCCAAGTGAGCGTTCGCGAGCGCACTGCCGGCCGGATGCTGCAGGTCGCGGTCATTCGCGACGACCGACCCAATCCACTGGGCGCGTCGGTCGGGGCCGTGATGTTTTACCGTGGCCGCCATGACGCAAGAACACACGGATCACGGGCTGGCATGGATCGGGCACCACGCCGATGACGCCAGGGGCGGGGTGTCCGGGATGCGCGGCAGCATCTCTCTGACCGCGATACGCGGCGCGGACCCGGTCGACTTCCTTGTGCGGATGGGAGCGGACCAGGAGGTGTTGGCGCGGGGGGTGCTGTACAAGGACATCGCCGCGCACTGGTCACCGCAGGAGTACAAGGACTGGCAGTGCATGTTCGGCACCAGCGGGGAGTGGACGTTCCTGCTGGAGGACTCCTTGTGCGCCACGTGGTACCTCGACTGGATCGAAGAGGTTGGGGACGCGATGCCACGCCTGGGCGAGGAGCTGGTGTGCGTGACGCTGAACCAGCATCAGGCCCCGGCCAAGCTCCTGTACTCACCAGGGGACGGGGAAGTGTGGAGCATGGGGATCGGCGAGGAGGGTTTGCTG
The DNA here is from genome assembly GCF_042869955.1 of Streptomyces sp. NPDC006691. Lineage (NCBI taxonomy): Bacteria > Bacillati > Actinomycetota > Actinomycetes > Kitasatosporales > Streptomycetaceae > Streptomyces > Streptomyces sp. NPDC006691. Next base: position 361,313 of record NZ_JBIAGW010000001.1, on the reverse strand, counting down.
GACTACCCCGGGCGTGAAGATCCGACGGGCAAGGTCGCCGCGCTGGATGAGGCCCTTGGCAGAGCCGGTGTGGTGTGGCACGGCGAGGCTCTGCTCCCCCGTGTCTTCCGTACGGTTGGAGAGCACCTGGGTCTCGGGTTGCCGCGCCAGGAGATCGAGGCGGGACTGCTGCCTGCCGCTGGTCTGCCGGACCCGACTCAATAGGAGAGTGTGGGTGGCACACCGGATGGTGTGCCACCCACACGTATGTCATGGCTTCAGTTGGCGGTTCACCAGATGGTTTGGCCGGGAGGGCCGGCTAGTTGGCGCGCAGGGTGCACTTGAACGACTTGGCGTCCGTCGTGCACTGCCCGGACATGCCGGTCTCCAGCCAGTACGGGTCCTTGTCCATCAGCCGCATGTTCTTGGCGAACCCGGAGAAGCCCCCCATGGAGCCGCTGTTGTGCTTCCCGGAGATCGCGGATCGGCCGCAGACCTCGCGCCAGGTGGGTGCCTGTCCGTCGATGTTGTACAGGTGCACGGCCCCGTCGCTCGCCTTCTTGGTGAAGGTCTGCACGCACTGGCCGCCGGAGGAGACCTCGTTCAGGCCGCCTTCCGCCTTGGGCATGCCGCCGCTGTTGTAGGTGGAGTTGAACGCGAACTCGTCGCAGTTGGGCTTGTCCCCCACTCCGTCCATGGCGCTGGCGTCACCGTAGGTGTTGGCCCAGCTCGCCACGTCGCAGATGACGTCCCGGTTGTTCTTGCCGTCGGCGCGCTTTCCACCGGGCAGGTAATACAGGGGCGTGTCACGAGTCTTGACGCCCATGGTGTTGGGCAGCTTCTCCTGCAACAGCCACGCGTGCGCGGCGGCCTGCGGGAACTTGGCGGCGTTGAACGTGTAGCTCGGAGCGACGTTCTTGAACACGCAGCCGCTCACCGTGGCCCCGGTGCCCTTGGTGTCGCAGCGGATCTCTTCCAGGTCTGACGGGTCTGCCATCGCCCAGCGGAAGTCAGTCATGAACGTCGGTCCGGGCGTGTTCCCGGCGATCAGGATGCCCTTGATCATGAAGTCCGTACGGAGGTCGTACTCCGCGCCACTGGTCGAGTTGTCCCAGGTGTACGACGTGGTCAGGTTGGCGTCGTGCGTGTCCGTGGGGGACTGCCAGATGGCCTTCCCGTCCCAGTCCGACAGCTCGGCCTTGCCCGGGTCCTTGCACTGGGCTGCGGTGCTTCCCAGGCAGGTCCTGTTGTCCATGACCATTTCGATTGCGCGGAAGGTCGGCGAGATCAGGATCGGATGGATGTTCAGGCGATGGACGAAACTCTTCGCCGAGTTGTCCAGGGATATCTCGCGCGTCATCGTGAAGTACGCGGTCGCGATCGGCTCGCCGTCCACGCGGTACACGACGGGAAGTTGCTTGGTCTCACACTCGACGGTGCGGGTGGCGAACGCGCCGGAGGTGTTCGTCGCGCACCAATCGGTCATCCCCGGGGCACCCGCAGCCGGAGCCTCGGCCCGCTGCTGCTTCGCCTTGGCCTGCTCTTTCGCCTTGGCCTGGACCTCGGCAGGCAGGTCCTCGAACTTCACGGGCGCGCCGAAGCACGCCTGACCGCCGTCCTTGCCGACCGGCCCGCACTGTTCCTTGGCCGCGGGAGCTGCGAGCCTCGGGCTGCTGGACGAGGGAGCCCCGAGCGGCCGGGTGATCTTACCCGTGATGTCCTGCTTGGTCTGATCCGGGTTTGGCGCCGTGGAGACCGGATCCGGCAGGGTGAGGTCCACCGCGTGGTCCCCGTCACCGTTGCTGGTTCCGTTGCCGGTGAAAGCCACGGACACAGCGTCAGAGGCGCCGCCATCGTTGGCGGTCCGCACGTTGAGCGTGTGGTTGTTGGCGGCGGGTGCGGCCGGTGCGGTGAGCGCCGCTGTCCGGAGCCCAGTGTCGATGGTCACCGACGTCTTGCCCGCGGCGTCGACGCGCTTCCACGCGGCCGCATCAAGCTGCCACTCAACCCACTTCGCGGTGTGCCCGGCGGGCAGAGCGACGGTGAACTCACCTGGTTTGCCGTTGTTCGCTAAGCTCGTCGGCTTCGCGGGCTTGGCCGGGGCAGGAACGCTGACCTTGAAAGTGGTCCACGGCGACCAGTCGGTCTCATACAACTTGCCGTCATAGGCGGAGGTGTGGAACGCGTACGTCACACCGCTCGTCAACCGACCTGCGGGGACCGTGACTTGCGCGGCCTTGCCGGAGGCTACGAAGTCGGATACGAGGACTCCGTACTGGTTGTCATCGGTCAGCTTGACCCGGCTCTTCGGTTTCCCGGTGGCATCCGTAGTCCACACCTCGAAGGTGAGGTTGCTCTTGTCGCCGTCCGGGTCGGTGACGGTATTGCGCAGTGTGGGGCCGGTCGTATTGACCTCCCACACACCGTTCTTCTTGGCGAAGGGAGGGCCGGCTTCAGGGCTTGTGCCGGAGTTGGGCCGCTGGTTCGCAGCTGCTTGTGCCGCCAGTTCCGTACCTGGGGTGTAGGTGACGGCGGAGGCGACGCCTGATCCGAGGACGACCGCAAGGGTCGTACCTATCGCCAAACGCCGATTCGTCTTCGTGAGAGCTCTGAATCTCAAACCTGTGCTCTTCCTGTGAGGGCGGATGTCGGTGTCACCCCATCAGGTCCAGACCAATCGGCGCCATGTGCAACATCACGTTTCGTCAGGAAGTCGGCAGGCTGAGCGTGGGGAGGGCAGGGCTGGAGTCGCTGACTTCGACGCGTACGGTGTCGTCCCTCAGCAGGGCAGCCACCGAGATGGGGCCGCCTCCGACGTGCTGCACGGCGTTGGTCAGCAGCTCGCTGGTTACCAGCGCCACGGTCTCCACGACTCTGCTGGCGACCGGGAGCCCCCAGCCACATATCTCGGCGACGACCTTGTGCCGTGCGTCCGTAACGGCGATAGCGGTGCCGGGTACCGAAAAACTGAGGTGCTGCGATTCCGCGGGCTGCCTCCCAAGCGAGTGCGGCCCCACCACGGAACCGGCTGGGGCAGGGGACCGGCCAGCTCAGGTGCCGGTGCTGCGTCGCTTATGCAGGAGGCGCATGAACTCCACGGCGCGACACTCAAGGACACGATGGTCCGCGCCGGCCAGTCCTCGGAGAAGGCCGCCATGAGCTACCAGCACTCCCCGCTGGACCGCCAGATGGAGGTCGCTGCGGCAGATCCCCTGACGCACCGGTCACGATCTGGCTCAACGTCGACCACGGGCCCATGCTCATGGACGTGATCCGCACCGGCCTGGTCACCCCGGTGTGGTGCACCAGCTGGCGTCAGGACGCCGCCACCATGATCGGCCCACTCCTCGGTCTGCCACAGTTGCCGTACGTCGATCTACCGCGCCCGCAGATCACCACCAGCCACCCCAACGGCTACCTCTGGAAGCGGGACCACGTCGACACCTGGCTCGGCGACGCCCCCGCCGTCTGGATCGACGACGACTTCACCGCCCTCGACCACGAGTGGGCCGCAGAACGGACCGCGTGCGGTCCAGCGACCCTCCTGGTCCAGCCCGAGCCTCACGTCGGCCTGCGGACAGGGCACTTGGAATCAACCTTGATGTGGGCGGCGAAGTTGTCCGTCGCGCGGGACGGTACAACCGGCATCGAAGCCGCATGACGGCCGAGCAGGACCGCACTTGGCCCCTCGCCACGCTGGCGAGGGGCCAAGCCGTAAGTCCCGGCCGCCTACCTTCAGCGGCGCTGGATAGTCGGTGACCGGGGATCAAAGGCTCCCTTTCGCCTGCCTTTTCCTGTTCAGCGCCGACGAGCAGTGCCGTTCGCGGGCCACCCGGTGGATGCTGGGGCCAAGGCGGTAGGCATCGCTTGCGACGGCGCGCTGGGTCGTTGTGCCGTGCTCTGGGCTTGTGCTGCACGGGCGCGTGCGCTGGGTGCCGGCCGTGCGGCGAGGCGTTCGACGCGCCAGGTCAGGACGCGTGCGGGGCGGCGGGCGTCGTCCAGAGCGCGCTGGTCGGCGGCTTTCCGGAGGAGCTGGTTCGGGTCGTGGCCTGTCTTCTCGGCGTTGGCGGTGTTCGTCGGTGAGCGCGGGGCCCGGCTGCGCGGGACGACCTTCGGCCGCAAGTGGCGCAAGGCCCGCGATCAGGCCGGCCTGCCTGAAGGCTTCCGTTTCTACGACCTGCGGCACACCGGCAACACCATCGCCGCCGACACCGGCGCGAAGATGAAGGACCTGATGGTCCGCGCCGGCCACTCCTCGGAGCGGGCCCAGCTGATCTACCAGCACTCCACGCACAAGCACCAGCGCAAGCTCGCCGGAGCCATCGACGTCGACGTGCGTCGCCAGCGTGCGGAAGCGGAGGCGGCCGAGCGTGCGGCGGACGAGGGGGCGACCGTCCATCCCTTCGTCCCACGCGCCCATGACACCGGCGCTCTGGACGCCCCCACCACTCAGCAGGCGTGACCCTCGCAGCGCCGGACCCGCACCATCGGCCCGGCGCTGCGGCGTGTCCACCGACTGCCCTGATATCAGGGCCACTTCGCAGCCGCACACATGTGGCGTCCTGTCCGGCAAGTGGTGCAGGTCACATGGAATGCGTCTCATTATTCGAGATGATCTGGCGAAGTGCCTGCTCGGCGGAGCTTGTGGCGCTCAATTTGGTGCGGTAATCGGTCCCTTACGGCACGCGAATGGCACGCGCGCCTGAATTGGTCTAGACAACGAACAAGGCCCCGGTCTCTGACCAGGGCCTTAGCTATGGAGCGAGTGACGGGAATCGAACCCGCGCTCTAAGCTTGGGAAGCTTATGTTCTACCATTAAACTACACTCGCAAGATCGTTCCCCATGGGGGAGCGGTCGATGCTCACTCTACCCCATGCTCGGCCCTCGGTGGATTCGCCGAGGGCCGTCGTGTTCTCGGGGGGCCGGATACCCGTGTGGGTGCCGGGAGTTGGGGCGTACGGTGGAGGGCGCGCGCGGGGTCGGAGTGCCGCGTGGGGTGGCGTCCCGTTCATCCCCTAATGTGGTGTTTTCTCCGTCCATGCTTGTTGGGGAAGGGACTTGAGCGACTTGATGGACTCGCTGGAGCGCACCGTCGTCCGGTGCGCCGAGGGGCACGTCTTCACCACGGATTCGTTTCCGATGCAGCAGCTCGGCACCGAGCGGATCGGGCCCGGTCGGCTGATCCGGTGCCCGAGGTGTGCGCGGTTGCGGCATGCCGTGCCGGTGGCGGTCGGGCAGAGGTAGGGCCCGGCCGGCGACGGCGGTGGAGCACAGGCGCGCGGGACCGTCCGATTGGGGCGGGGCCGCGCGCCTTGCGTATCCTCGGGGCGTGCTTCTCTCAGACAAGGACATCCGGGCCGAGATCGACTCCGGGCGGGTACGGATCGATCCCTACGACGAATCCATGGTGCAGCCGTCCAGCATCGACGTGCGCCTCGACCGCTTCTTCCGGGTGTTCGAGAACCACCGCTACCCGCACATCGACCCCGCCGTCGAGCAGGCGGACCTGACCCGGCTCGTAGAGCCGGAGGGGGACGAGGCGTTCATCCTGCACCCCGGTGAGTTCGTGCTCGCCTCGACGTACGAGGTCATCTCGCTCCCCGACGACCTCGCCAGCCGTCTGGAGGGCAAGAGCTCGCTCGGCCGCCTCGGGCTCGTCACGCACTCGACCGCCGGGTTCATCGACCCCGGGTTCTCCGGGCACGTGACCCTGGAGCTCTCCAACGTCGCCACGCTGCCGATCAAGCTGTGGCCGGGGATGAAGATCGGGCAGCTGTGTCTGTTCCGGCTGTCGTCGTCCGCCGAGGAGCCCTACGGCTCCCAGCGGTACGGCTCGCGTTACCAAGGCCAGCGTGGGCCCACCGCCTCGCGGTCCTTCCTCAATTTCCATCGGACCCAGGTGTGAGCATGAACGACCAGAACGAGCTGCGCGAGAACCTCACCTACGAGAAGTTCGGCGGAGCCATCCGCGACCTCGCGCAGACCATCGCCGACGACGGTTACGAGCCCGACATCGTGGTCTCCATCGCGCGCGGTGGCGTGTTCGTGGCCGGCGGGCTCGCCTACGCCCTGGACTGCAAGAACATCCACCTGGTGAACGTCGAGTTCTACACCGGCGTCGGCACCACCCTCGAAATGCCGGTCATGCTGGCGCCCGTGCCCAACGCCATCGACTTCTCCGGCAAGAAGGTGCTGATCGCGGACGACGTGGCCGACACCGGCAAGACGCTGAAGCTGGTGTACGACTTCTGCCTCGACCACGTCGCCGAGGTCCGCAGCGCGGTCATCTACGAGAAGTCCCACTCGCTCGTGAAGTGCGAGTACGTCTGGAAGCGTACGGACGAGTGGATCAACTTCCCCTGGTCCGTCGAGCCGCCCGTGGTGCGGCGCGAGGGCCAGGTGCTCGACGCCTGATTCGTCCCTGGACGCACGCAAGGGCCCCGTCGGTCAGCCGACCGACGGGGCCCTTGCGCGTACCCGTGCCCGGATCGCTCCTAGATCGTGCCCAGCTTGATCAGCGACAGCAGCGCGATCAGCTGTATCGCCGAGGCGCCGAGCGCCTTCGGCCAGGGCAGGTCGTGGGACTTGCTCACCATCGACGTGAACAGGGCGCCGGCCGCCAGCCAGGTCGCCCAGCCGAGGACCTGCACCACGCCGTTGTCGCCGCCCAGGAACAGGGCGAGCAGCAGGCGCGGGGCGTCCGTCAGGGACATGATCAGCATCGACAGGCCCACCGTGGGCTGCCACGCGCCGTCGCCGCCCAGCTGGCGGGCCATCGTGTGGGTCACCGCGCCGAGGATCAGGCCGCCGATCACGAAGACGACGCCGGTGACGAGGACCACCGGGATCGCCTTGGAGAAGGTGGTGCTGATGACGTCCGCGCGGGCCTGGTCGAAGCCGAAGATCGCCAGCATCCCGTAGAGGAAGGTGACGATCAGCGCCGGGCCCCACACCGGGTAGTCCCGCATCTGCCAGAAGGTCGGCCCCGGCCGCGTCACGATGCCGGACAGGAGTTCCTTCCAGGGCAGCCGGGGGCCGCTGGGCGGGACCGGAGCCGCGCCCGCGCGGTAGGTCGCGCCGTCGCCGTACGGGTCCTCGCCGACGCTGAACGCCTGGGTGTGGCCCGGGTTGTTCGCGTACGGGTCCTGGGCGGGGGCATAGCCCTGCGGCTGGCCCTGGCCCGGTCCCTGGCCCGGTCCCTGGCCCTGACCCTGGTAGTACGGGTCGCCGAAGTACTCGGGCTCGTCCTGCTGCGGGTAGGGCTGCCGGTACTGCGGCTGCCCGTTTCCGTAGTGCGGCGGCTGCCCCTGCCCGTACCCCTGCGGTCGCTGCTGTGCGTGCCCCTGCCCATGCCCGTACTGCGGCTGCTGCCGGTCGTCCGGCCACTGCTGAGCCGGTGCCTGCTGCTGCCCTTGCTGTTGCGGTTGCCGCGGGGGGCGGTTGTTGTCCCGGCCGCCGCGTCCGATCCTGAATCCAGCCACGAATCGAACGTACCTGGTCCGCCGGTACGCCAACCGGCGGGCGGCCGGAACCGGACGCCTTTGCGGCTGAGCTGTGACATCCCCTAGGGGACCCGGGAATCCGGGGCGTTTTGGTTGAATCCCGCCCGATTTACACGGCTGCGCGCGAAGCAGAAGGTAGCCGTTACATTGCCTACGCATGACCCAAACACGGCACTCGTAACTTTGTTGATGTCGCCGCCACAAAGCCCCACTGGCACGGCATGTGCGACATAACAGACAAGCTTCACGCTTCTACGTTACGAGGAAGATCACTCATGCGTGCCACCCGCCGTACCATCCGTACCGCCGCCATCGCCACCGGAGCCATCGCCGCTCTCGCCCTCCCGGCCGGTGCCGCCTTCGCCGACTCCCCGGCAGCCCCGTCCGACGCGCGGACCAACCCGCAGGTGCAGCCCGGTACCGACGGCGAGAAGGGCCAGGACGGCAAGGAGCAGGACCGTAAGGACCAGGACCGTAAGGACCAGGACCGTAAGGACCAGGACCGTAAGGACCAGGACCGTAAGGACCAGGACCGTAAGGACCAGGACCGTAAGGACCAGGTGCTGCCGGACACGGACGACGTCAAGAAGGACGAGTCCAAGAAGAAGGGCGACGAGTCGAAGAAGGACGAGTCGAAGAAGGACGACCGGACCAAGAAGGACGACAAGGGCGACGCCCGGGCCTTCGTGAAGTCCGTCAAGCTCGCCGACGGTTCCGTCGCCAAGGTCTACAAGCTCGGCCAGAACCACTACGAGGCCGAGATCTGGGCCAACGGCAGCAAGCTCGACACCCTCGTCGCCAAGGGCTCCTCGGCCGCCGGCCAGAACAACGGCCTGCACGTCGTGCTGAGCCCTGACGGCACCGTCACCTCGTGGGTCGACGGCGGAAAGAAGAAGGACGACAAGCGGGACGAGCGCAAGAAGGACGAGCGGAAGAAGGACGACAGGAAGTCCGACGTCATCTCCTCCGTGAAGATCACGATGCCCGACGGCCGGATCGCCAAGCTGATCAAGACCGGCAACGGCCCGCGCGTCGAGATCTCCATGCCGAACGGTGCCTTCCTCGGCGCGATCGACCTCAAGGACCCGTCGGCCCTCAACGACGGCTGGACGTACAAGATCGTCAACGCCGGCAAGGGCTTCTACAAGTTCGTCGTCATCGACGGCAAGAGCGGCGGCAACAGCTGGGTCTACGACTTCGGCGGCAAGCTGATCGAGAAGTACACCGTCCAGAAGGACGGCAAGAAGAAGCAGCCGCAGCACGACACGAAGACCGCGGACCGGAAGACCGCGGACCGGACCACGACCAATGTCGTCCCGAAGGGCGGCGTGAAGGCCGGTGCCGAGGGCGTCTCCGACGGCTCGTCGGACCAGGCCCCGATGCTCGCCGCCGGTGGTGGCCTGGCCGCGGCGGGTGCCGCCGGCCTCGGCTTCGCGATGCTGCGCCGCCGCGGCAGCCAGGGCTGATTGCCGGGGCCGACCTTCCGGCCCCGGTACGACGGAAAGCGGCCGGCTCTGCCCTCGGGCAGAACCGGCCGCTCCCGTGCGTACCGACGGACCGGGCTACTTGACCGGCTCGGGCTCCGGCTCGCTCTCCGCCTCGGCGGCGCCCGTCGGGTCGGCCGGGGTCTTCACCGAGTCGAGGAGCAGCTGCGCCACGTCCACGACCTGGAGGTTCTCCTTGGCCTTGACGCCCGTGGCGGAGCCATTTTCGGATGCGGCCTTCTTGCCGTTGACCGAGTCGGTCAGCATGACGAGGCAGAACGGGCAGGCGGTGGAGACGATGTCCGGGTTGAGGGACAGGGCCTCGTCGACGCGCTCGTTGTTGATGCGCTTGCCGATCCGCTCCTCCATCCACATGCGCGCACCGCCGGCGCCGCAGCAGAAGCCGCGCTCCTTGTGGCGGTGCATCTCCTGCTGGCGCAGGCCCGGGACGGCCGACATGATCTCGCGCGGGGGCGTGTAGACCTTGTTGTGACGGCCCAGGTAGCAGGGGTCGTGGTAGGTGATCAGACCGTCCACCGGGGTGACCGGGACCAGCTTGCGCTCGTCGATGAGGTGCTGGAGCAGCTGGGTGTGATGGATGACCTCGAACTCGCCGCCCAGCTGCGGGTACTCGTTCGCGATCGTGTTGAAGCAGTGCGGGCAGGTCGCGACGATCTTCTTCGCGGACTTCGGCTTCTTGGTCGCCGGGTCGTCCTCGTCCTCGCCGTACGCCATGTTCAGCATGGCCACGTTCTCCTGGCCCAGCTGCTGGAACAGCGGCTCGTTGCCGAGGCGGCGGGCCGAGTCACCGGTGCACTTCTCGTCGCCGCCCATGATCGCGAACTTGACGCCCGCCATGTGCAGCAGCTCCGCGAAGGCCTTCGTGGTCTTCTTCGCCCGGTCCTCCAGGGCGCCCGCGCAGCCGACCCAGTACAGGTAGTCGACCTCGGTGAGGTCCTCGATGTCCTTGCCGACGATCGGGACCTCGAAGTCGACCTCCTTGGTCCACTCGACGCGCTGCTTCTTGGCGAGCCCCCAGGGGTTGCCCTTCTTCTCCAGGTTCTTGAGCATCGTGCCCGCCTCGGACGGGAACGCGGACTCGATCATCACCTGGTAGCGGCGCATGTCGACGATGTGGTCGATGTGCTCGATGTCGACCGGGCACTGCTCGACGCAGGCGCCGCAGGTGGTGCAGGACCACAGGACGTCCGGGTCGATGACGCCGTTCTCTTCGAGGGTGCCGATCAGGGGGCGCTCGGCCTCGGCGAGGGCGGCCGCCGGCACGTCCTTGAGCTGCTCCTCGGTGGCCTTCTCGTTGCCCTCCATGTCCTTGCCGCCGCCTGCGAGCAGGTACGGGGCCTTGGCGTGCGCGTGGTCGCGCAGGGACATGATCAGGAGCTTGGGCGAGAGCGGCTTGCCCGTGTTCCAGGCGGGGCACTGCGACTGGCAGCGGCCGCACTCGGTGCAGGTGGAGAAGTCGAGGATGCCCTTCCAGGAGAAGTGCTCGATCTGCGAGACGCCGTAGACGTCGTCCTCGCCCGGGTCCTCGAAGTCGACCAGTTCGCCGTTGGAGGCCATCGGCTGGAGCGCGCCGAGTGCGACGCCGCCCTCGGACTCGCGCTTGAAGAAGATGTTGGGGAAGGCCAGGAAGCGGTGCCAGGCGACGCCCATGTCGGTCTTGAGCGCGACGGTGATCATCCAGATGAAGGACGTCGCGATCTTCAGGCCGGCGAAGAAGTAGGTGAGGTTCTGGAGCGTGGACAGGTCCATGCCGCGGAACCAGGCGACCACCGGGTACGAGACGAAGAACGAGGCCTCGTAGCTCTCCACGTGGTGCTGGGCGCCTTCGAGGGCGTGCAGCGTGAAGATGCAGATGCCGACGATGAGGATGACGGCCTCGACGAAGTACGCCTGGCCGGTGTTCGAGCCCGCGAACCGGGACTTGCGGCCCGGGCGGCCCGGCCGGTTCAGCTGCCGGATGACGATGAGCGTCAGGATGCCGAGCGTCGTCATCGTCCCGAGGAACTCGACGAACATGTTGTACGGCGGCCAGTCGCCGATGACCGGCAGGATCCAGTCGGCCTTGAAGAGCTGGCCGATGGCGTTGACGATCGTCAGGAGCAGCGAGAAGAAGCCCACGGCCACGAACCAGTGCGCGAAGCCGACGATGCCCCACTTGTTCATGCGCGTATGGCCGAGGAACTCCTTGACCACGGTGATCGTGCGCTGCGTGGGATCGTTCGTGCGGGTGCCGGCCGGGACGTTCTGGCCGAGCCGCACGAAGCGGTAGATCTGCACGATGGCACGGCCGAACAGCGCTACGCCGACCGCGATTAGGACCAGCGACACGATGATCGCGGCGAGTTGCATGAGGGGGCTCCTCGGGCCTGCGAGGTGGGTTACGGGGGACGGGCTCGAACGGATTACTAAGCAGTAACTTATCCAGTCCACCTGAGCGTACCCACTTCTATGGCCGCACTGTAGCCGCGCAGGCGGTGATCTGTGTCGCTCAGCGTGCCCTTGGTCGGCGCCGGATATCCATCGTGTTATTCACCACATATGGGGACATAACAAACTAACTTGTTGTCGGCCACGACGATCGAACCGAATGGGCGTCCCCATGCCAGCTCCCGCCACGTACCTCGTCACCGGTGGTGCCGGATTCATCGGCTCGCACCTGGCCGATGCGCTGCTCGGCCAGGGCCACACCGTGCTCGTGCTCGACGACCTGTCCACCGGCGCCCGCGCCAACCTCGCCGCCGCCTGGTCCGATCCGAGGCTGCGCTTCGTGCGCGGCTCGGTCCTCGACGAGCGTCTGGCCGGCGAACTCGTGGCACGCTGCGACACGGTGGTCCACCTCGCGCCCGGTACCGGAGCCATCGGCGCGGCCGCCCTGCGCCACGGCGTCCGGCTCCTGACCGCGGCGGCGGACGGCAGGGGCGAGGCGGCCTCGGGCGCCACCGTCGTACGCCACGGGGACACCGTCGGGCCGCGCCAGTCGCCCGTGCACGCCACCCAGCTGACCCGTCTGGTGCGCCGCGCGGTCGCGGGCGAGCCGCTCGCCGTGCACGGCGACGGGACCCGCACCTGCCGCTTCCTCGACGTCGCCGACGCGGTCGGGGCGCTGCTCGCGCTGCTCGCCCATCCGGGCGCGGCGGGCGCCGAGTTCGACATCGCGGGGGACGAGGAGATCGCCGTCCTCGACCTCGCCGAACGCGCCGTGGCCCGCAGCGGCTCCGCCTCGCCGGTGCGGCACTTCCCGTACGTCGTCGACCGCGTCCCGCACGGCACCTGCGGCAAGGCCGCGGCCCGGCCGCTCGATGCCGCGCCGCTGCGCGAGCTGACCGGATGGCGGCCCGCCCGCGGCCTCGACGACATCCTGGACGCGGCGATCGCCCGGGCCCGCGACGAGGCCCCCGTCGTCCTGCCCGGTCTGCGAGCGCCCGCCGCGTCGCCGGCCGGGCAGCACCTCGGCTGAGGGGCGGCCGACATGCTGCACGGGCTCGCGGCCGCGACGGCGGCCCTCGTACTGACCGCACTGCTCGCCGGCCTGGTCCGCGCCCTGATGCTGCGCTTCGGCCGCGGGGGCGGCGATGCCACCCCGCACCTCGGCGGCATCGCCGTCGCGCTCGCCACCCTCGGCGCGGCCTGCGCGGGACCGTTGCTCGGCGTCGCCGAACTCGGCCCGGGCGTCGCCCCGCTGCTCGCCGCGGCCGGCGCGGTCGCGCTGCTCGGGCTGCTCGGCGACCTGCGGCCGCTGGGCCTGCGGGTCCGCGTCGTGGCGGAGGCGGGGGCGGCCACCGTCGTCGTCGCGCTGGCCGGGCTCTCGCCGGGCGCGGGCGTGCTCGCGGTCCTGTGGATCGTGTTCGTCACCCACGCCTTCCAGCTCCTGGACCACTCCGACGGGGCGATGGGCGCGGTCGCCGCCGTCACCGCGCTCGGCCTCGCGGTGTGCGCCATCGCCGAGGGGCACCCCGGACACGGGCTGCTCCTGAGCGTGCTGGCCGCCGCCCTCACCGGGTTCCTGCTGCACAACTGGCACCCGGCCCGTATCCATCTGGGCGACTGCGGCTCGCTGTTCACCGGGTTCCTGCTCGCCTCGTCCGCGGTCACCGTGCACACCGGGGCGCCCGGCGCGCGGACCGGCGCCGAACTCTTCGCGCTCACCCTCCTCGTGCTCACCGACACCCTGCTCGTCCTGGTCTCCCGCCACCGCGCGGGCCGCCCGCTGCTGCGCGGAGGCGGCGACCACATCGCCCACCGGCTGCGCAAACTCGGCCTCACCACGCAGGGTTCGGCCGTCGTGCTCGGCGTCGTCTCGCTGGCCGCCACGATCGTCGGGCTCCAGTTCCACGACGGGCGCATCGCCCCCGTGGTGGCGCTGCCGCTCGCCCTGCTCGTGCCGGTCGCGGTCGTGCTGCTCCTGCGGGTCCCGGTGTACGGGCCCGCCTCGCGCCGCCGCGCCCCGCACGCCCGCACCCCGCGGAGCGAGAGCGCCCCCGTCGACCTGGCCCCGGGCCGGGGCTGAGCCCCGCACCCGCCGATCCGCCCCAACAGCCCGCGCCAAGACGCGAACCGCCTCCAGCAGGGAGCCGTACACCCGTGATGACCACCCTCCCGCGCCGACTGCACCGCGCGCTGCGCCGCCTCGGCATCGACGTGGTCCGCCACCGCCCCGGCGGCCACGCACTCGTCCGGCTGCTCGCGCGGTACGAGATCGACCTGGTCCTCGACATCGGCGCCCACCGCGGCGACTTCGCCGCCCGGCTGCGCGAGGCCGGCTACCGCGGCCGCATCGTCTCCTTCGAGCCGCTGCGCGGGCCCCGCGCCGAACTGCGCCACCGCGCGGCCCTCGACGACACCTGGAGCGTGCTGCCGTACGCGCTCGGCGACCGCTCGGGCACCGCGACGCTCAACATCTCCGGGGACTTCGGCCCCGCGAGCTCCCTGCGCGCGATGCTGCCCCGGCACCGCGGGGCGGCCCCGCGCAGCGCGTACACCGGCGACGTCATCGTGGAGACGCGGCGCCTGGACGAGCTGTGGGAGCAGGTCACCGCGCCCGGCGAGCGGGTCTTCGTGGCGCTCGACGTGCAGGGGTACGAGGCCCAAGTCCTGGACGGGGCGGGGCGGTTCGCGGACGAGATCTGCGGGGTGCGGATCGGGGCGCCGCTGGTGCCGCTCTTCGAGGGCGCCGAGCTCTTCGACGAGCTGCTCGCGCGCACCCGCGACGGGCTCGGTCTGACCCTGATGTCCCTGGAGCCCGGCCTCACCGATCCGCGCGACGGGCGGCTGCTCCAGTGCGACCTGGTGCTGCTGCGCGAGGACGGGCCGGCCCCCGGCGAGCAGGTGCCCGCACAGGTCGCCGCGGTGGTGTGAGAGCGTCGCACGGGGCACGATGAGACATGATCCAGCGCGCCGCGGGCAGGCCTCGATATCGCTCCTGACCTGCGCTTATGGAATCTCTTGCAGATAAGCGCAGGATAAAACTTGAGTCGGCTGCACTCAGCTCTGTTGACGTGGCGGGAACGGTCATGCATCCTTGAGCCAGTTCCACTCAAGTAGGCATCTGGAGGAATCGAAATGGCACGTGCGGTCGGCATCGACCTGGGCACGACTAACTCCGTCGTCAGCGTTCTTGAAGGCGGCGAGCCCACCGTCATCACCAACGCAGAGGGCGCCAGGACCACGCCGTCCGTCGTCGCCTTCGCGAAGAACGGCGAGGTGCTGGTCGGCGAGGTCGCCAAGCGCCAGGCGGTCACCAACGTCGACAGGACCATCCGGTCGGTCAAGCGCCACATGGGCACCGACTGGAAGATCGAGCTCGACGGCAAGAGCTTCAACCCGCAGCAGATGAGCGCCTTCATCCTGCAGAAGCTGAAGCGCGACGCGGAGGCCTACCTCGGCGAGAAGGTCACCGACGCGGTCATCACCGTGCCGGCGTACTTCAACGACTCCGAGCGCCAGGCCACCAAGGAGGCCGGCGAGATCGCGGGCCTCAACGTCCTGCGCATCGTCAACGAGCCGACGGCCGCGGCGCTCGCCTACGGCCTCGACAAGGACGACCAGACGATCCTCGTCTTCGACCTCGGTGGCGGCACCTTCGACGTGTCCCTCCTGGAGATCGGCGACGGCGTCGTCGAGGTGAAGGCCACCAACGGTGACAACCACCTCGGTGGTGACGACTGGGACCAGCGCGTCGTCGACTACCTGGTGAAGCAGTTCCAGTCCGGTCACGGCGTGGACCTGTCCAAGGACAAGATGGCCCTCCAGCGCCTCCGCGAGGCCGCCGAGAAGGCCAAGATCGAGCTGTCCTCGTCCACCGAGACCTCGATCAACCTGCCCTACATCACGGCGTCCGCCGAGGGCCCGCTGCACCTGGACGAGAAGCTCACGCGCGCCCAGTTCCAGCAGCTCACGTCCGACCTCCTGGAGCGCTGCAAGACGCCGTTCCACAACGTCATCAAGGACGCGGGCATCAACCTCTCCGAGATCGACCACGTCGTTCTCGTCGGTGGTTCCACCCGCATGCCGGCCGTCGCCGAGCTCGTCAAGGAGCTGACCGGCGGCAACGAGGCCAACAAGGGCGTCAACCCGGACGAGGTCGTCGCCATCGGCGCCGCCCTCCAGGCCGGTGTCCTCAAGGGCGAGGTCAAGGACGTCCTGCTCCTCGACGTCACCCCGCTGTCCCTCGGCATCGAGACCAAGGGAGGGATCATGACCAAGCTCATCGAGCGCAACACCACGATCCCGACCAAGCGGTCCGAGATCTTCACGACGGCCGAGGACAACCAGCCGTCCGTGCAGATCCAGGTCTACCAGGGCGAGCGCGAGATCGCGGCGTACAACAAGAAGCTCGGGATGTTCGAGCTGACCGGTCTGCCGCCGGCCCCGCGCGGTGTCCCGCAGATCGAGGTCGCCTTCGACATCGACGCCAACGGCATCATGCACGTGACCGCGAAGGACCTCGGCACGGGCAAGGAGCAGAAGATGACCGTCACCGGCGGCTCCTCGCTGCCGAAGGACGAGGTCAACCGCATGCGTGAGGAGGCCGAGCAGTACGCGGAGGAGGACCACCGCCGCCGCGAGGCCGCCGAGAGCCGCAACCAGGGCGAGCAGCTCGTCTACCAGACCGAGAAGTTCCTCAAGGACAACGAGGACAAGGTCCCGGGCGAGGTCAAGACCGAGGTCGAGGCCGCCGTCGCCGAGCTGAAGGAGAAGCTCAAGGGCGAGGACTCGGCCGAGATCCGCACCGCCACCGAGAAGGTCGCCGCCGTCTCGCAGAAGCTGGGCCAGGCCATGTACGCCGACGCCCAGGCCGCGCAGGGTGCCGCCCCGGGTGCCGAGGGCACCGAGCAGGCCCACCCCGCCGGTGACGACGACGTGGTCGACGCCGAGATCGTCGACGACGAGAAGCCGAAGGGTGGCGCCGCCTGATGACGGAGGAGACCCCGGGCTTCGAGGAGAAGCCCGACGTCCCCTCCGGCGCTCAGGAAGACGCCGAGCCGAAGGCCGCCGACTCCTCCGAGGAGGAGAAGGCGGCCCCGGCCGGGGACGCTGCCAAGGACATCGCCCTTCAGGCCCAGCTGGACCAGGCCCAGACGGCGCTCAACGAGCGCACCGCGGACCTCCAGCGCCTCCAGGCCGAGTACCAGAACTACCGCCGCCGTGTGGAGCGGGACCGCGTCACGGTCAAGGAGATCGCCGTCGCCGGCCTCCTGACCGAGCTGCTGCCCACGCTCGACGACATCGGCAGGGCCCGCGAACACGGCGAACTGACCGGTGGCTTCAAGTCGGTGGCCGAGTCTCTTGAGACGGTCGCCGCCAAGATGGGCCTCCAGCAGTTCGGCAAGGAGGGCGAGCCCTTCGACCCGACGGTCCACGAGGCCCTGATGCACAGCTACGCGCCGGACGTCACCGAGACGACCTGCGTGGCGATCCTGCAACCGGGATACCGGATCGGCGAGCGTACGATCCGCCCCGCGCGGGTCGCGGTGGCCGAGCCCCAGCCGGGGGCGGCCGCCAAGGAAGAGAAGTCGAGCGACGAGGAGAGCGGTGGCCCCGACAAGGGCTGACGCAGCGGTCATGAGAGCCGTGATCGTCCGGAAGGAGGGACGTCGATGAACACGAAGGACTTCGTCGAGAAGGACTACTACAAGGTTCTCGGCGTCCCCAAGGACGCCACGGACGCCGAGATCAAGAAGGCGTACCGCAAGCTGGCGCGCGAGAACCACCCCGACGCCAACAAGGGCGACACCAAGGCGGAGGAGCGCTTCAAGGAGATCTCCGAGGCGAACGACATCCTCGGCGACCCCAAGAAGCGCAAGGAGTACGACGAGGCGCGCGCCCTGTTCGGCAACGGAGGCTTCCGGGCCGGGCCGGGCGCGGGCGGCGGCAGCTTCAACTTCGACCTGGGCGACCTGTTCGGCGGGCAGCAGCCCGGCGGGGGCGGCGCGGGTGCCGGCGGCTTCGGCGGCGGGCTCGGCGACGTGTTCGGCGGCCTGTTCAACCGGGGCGGCGCGGGTACCGGCCAGCGCACCCAGCCGCGCCGCGGCCAGGACCTGGAGTCCGAGGTGAGGCTCAGCTTCACCGAGGCGGTCGACGGGGCCACGGTCCCGATCCGGCTGTCCAGCCAGGCCCCCTGCAAGGCCTGTTCGGGCACCGGCGACAAGAACGGCACGCCCCGGGTGTGCCCGACCTGCGTCGGCACGGGACAGGTCTCGCGCGGCTCGGGCGGCGGCTTCTCGCTGACCGACCCGTGCGTGGACTGCAAGGGCCGCGGCCTGATCGCCGAGAACCCGTGCGACGTCTGCAAGGGCAGCGGCCGGGCGCGCTCCTCGCGCACCATGCAGGTCCGCATCCCGGCCGGCGTCAGCAACAACCAGCGCATCCGCCTGCGAGGCAAGGGCGCGCCGGGTGAACGGGGCGGCCCCGCGGGCGACCTGTACGTCGTGGTGCACGTCGACGCGCACCCGGTGTTCGGCCGCAAGGACGACAACCTGACGGTCACGGTGCCGGTCACCTTCACGGAGGCCGCGCTCGGCGCCGAGATCAAGGTGCCCACGCTCAGCGGTCCGCCGGTCACCCTGAAACTGCCCGCGGGCACCCCCAACGGCCGTACCATGCGGGCCCGCGGCAAGGGCGCGGTCCGCAAGGACGGCACCCGGGGCGACCTGCTCGTCACGGTCGAGGTGACCGTGCCGAAGGAGCTGGACGACAAGGCCCGCGAGGCCTTGGAGACCTACCGCGAGGCGACCGCGGGCGAGGACCCGCGGGCAGAACTGTTCCAGGCCGCGAAGGGAGCATGACATGGACCCCCGCCAGCGCCGGCAGCCTCCGTTCGGCGGCCGGGCGTACGAGCTGACCGACGAGACGCCGGTGTACGTCATCTCGGTGGCGGCCCAGCTCTCCGGTCTGCACCCGCAGACCCTGCGGCAGTACGACCGCCTCGGCCTGGTCTCGCCCGACCGCACGGCCGGGCGCGGCCGGCGCTACTCGGCCCGCGACATCGAACTGCTGCGTACGGTGCAGGAGTTGTCGCAGACCGAGGGCATCAACCTGGCGGGCATCAAGCGCATCATCGAGCTGGAGAACCAGGTGGCGGCGCTCCAGGCCCGCGTCGCGGAGCTGTCCTCCGCGGTCGAGGGCGCGGCCGTCGCCATGCAGCAGCGCGAGGCCCAGGTGCACGCCTCCTACCGGCGGGACCTGGTCCCGTACCAGGACGTCCAGCAGGCCAGCGCGCTGGTCGTCTGGCGGCCCAAGAGGGCGTCGGAGTAGCCCTGTCGGGTCCGGCTCCTCCCAGCGCGGCACAGGCCCGCCGTTCCGTTCCGGGGCGGCGGGCCTCGCGCGTGCCGAGCCGCCGTGAACCGGTCACCCGATCGGGATAGGGTCATCGGTCTCGGTGGCAGGGAGGCGGGCAGGGGCATGGCTGAGCAGGTGGCGCATCCGCACGGCGCGGACCGGCTGTGCCCGCCCGCGGAACGGGTGTACGCGGACGCGCTGCGGGCCGGGCGGATCGCGCGCGCGGACGCGCGCGGGGCCACCTGTCTGATCGACCTCGGTCTGCTGCACCCCGACCCGGCCGCCCTCGACTGGCTGCTTCCGACCTCCCCGCAGGCGGTGATGGCCCGGCTGCTGCGCGGCATCCACGAGGACATCGCGGCGAGCCAGGCCCGCACGGGTGTGGTGGCGGCGGCGTTCGAGCGGTTCGCGGCCCTCGGCGCACCGGCGGCGGCCGACAGCGAGGCCATCCGCGTCCTGGACGGCATCCCGCGCATCAACGCGGCCATCGACGACGCGATAGCCGGCTGCTCCACCGAGTCGCTCACCATCCAGCCCCGCGGCATCCGGCCCGAGCACATCCTGTCACAGGCCCTGCCGCGCGCCCTGGACATGCTGGACCGGGGGGTGCGCATCCGCACCCTCTACACGCACGTGGCCCGCCACGGCCCCGGACTCGCCGACTACCTGCACCAGTTGGAGGGCCGGGCGGTCGAGGTGCGCACCCTGGACGAGGTGACCGACCGGCTGCTGCTCTTCGACCGTACGGTGGCGATCATCCCGGCCGCCGCGGACGACACCAGCGCCCTGGAGCTGCGCCACCCGGCGCTCGTCGAATACCTCGCCACCGTCTTCGAGCGGCTGTGGCGGCTCGGGGTGCCGCTGGGCGACGCGGTGCCCGCGGTCACCGACCTCAAGGGCATCACGCATCGCGAGCGGGTCATCGCGGCGCTGCTCGCCGAGGGGCATCAGGACGCGGTCGTCGCCCAGCGGCTCGGCATCAGCGTGCGCACCTGCCGCCACCACATCAGCCGTCTCGCGGCGGCGCTCGGCAGCAGCAGCCGCACCCAACTCGGCGTCCGCATCGCCCAGTCGGGGCTCGACGCGCACCCGCGCTGATCCACTGGTACAGCTGTCATGCGGACATGTCGGCCTTTGTTCCGCCTCCAGTTGATGCAGTGCAGCAACATGACGGTGGTGGCCGAGCGGCTCGCGATGCATCGTGGTGGGCAGTATGAACAGCTCGACTCACGGGGATGCGGGGCCGGACGGCGGCGTGGTGGACGCCGCGGCCGTGGCCCTGCTCGTGCGCGGCATCCACGACGGCCTCGCCGAGACGCGCCGCCGCGCGGGCGCGGTGGCCGAGGCCTTCGAGCGGTACGCCTCGCTCACCCCGGGCGCCCCGCGGCCCGGCCAGGCCGTCCGGGTGCTCGACGGCTTCGAGGCGATCGACGGGGCCATCGCCGCGGCCTCCGCCGCCTGCGTCACCGAGATGCTGACCGTGCAGCCCGACGGGATCCGCTCGCCGAGCATCCTGGCGCACGCCTCGACCCGCGACCCGGCGCTGGTGGCCCGCGGCGCGCGGATGCGCACCCTGTACACCCACGTCGCCCGGTACGGGCCGGCCCTGGGCGCCTATCTGGAGCGGCTCGGCGACGGCGCCGAGGTGCGCACCCTGGACGAGGTCATCGAGCGGATGATGGTCTTCGACCGCACGGTGGCGTTCCTGCCCGCCAACGCGGAGCGCACCAGCGCGCTGGAACTGCGCCAGCCCGCGCTCGTCGGGCATCTGGTGACCTACTTCGAGTGCCTGTGGAACCGGGCGGTCCCGCTGTCCGAGCCGGTTCCGGCGGCGACCGGCATCGCGGGCATCACGCATCGCGAGCGGGTCATCGCGGCGCTGCTCGCCGAGGGGCATCAGGACGCGGTCGTCGCCCAGCGGCTCGGCATCAGCGTGCGCACCTGCCGCCACCACATCGGCCGTCTCGCGGCGGCGCTCGGCACCTCCAGCCGTGCCCAGCTCGGCGTGCGCATCGCCCGGGCCGGTCTCGGCGGCCCGGCGTGAGCGGCTCAGGCGTCCTGGTCCAGGATGCCCGACTGGGCGATGAGGTAGCCGAGTTGGGCCCGGCTGCCGCTGCCGAGGGCGGCGGCGAGCTTGGCGATGTGCGCACGGCAGGTGCGGACGTTCATGCCGAGCCGGCGCGCTATGGCCTCGTCGACATGCCCCTCCACCAGGAGCTTGGCGATGGAGCGCTGGACGCCGGTGATGCCGGCGGTCTCCAGGTGGTAGGGCACCTCGTCGTCCCACGGGACGGCGTACTGCCAGAACTGGTCGAAGACCCCGACCAGGTACTGCACGAGTCCCTCGTGGCGCAGTTCCAGGGCGACTTGGCGGTCGCTGCGGGCGGGGATGAAGGCGACCTTGCGGTCCATGATGATGAGCCGGTCGATGATCTCTTCCAGGGTGCGCACCTCAAGCCCGTACGGAGCGATCCGTTCCACATAGCCGATGGTGGCGCTGTGGTGGCGGGCGGTGTGCTGGTAGAGGGTGCGCATCTGGACACCGCGGGCGACCAGCGGCTCGATGCGCCGCAGGGCCGCCTCGAAGGTCTCGGGGCGGCGGCCGCTGCCCGGCTGGATGACGAGGAGTTCCTCGCTGCACTCGTCGATCACGCGGTCGAGCGTCGCGTTGATCAGTTCCAGGCCTTCGAGGACGGTGATCGCGTGGGTGCCGCTGAGCGAGGGCGTCGCGATCGACATGAACGGCTCGAAGGTGTTGGCGAGGGCGACCGAGAGCTTCCGGCGCTCCTGGATCTCGCGTTCCAGCGGCTGGGTCAGCAGGTTGAGCACCACGGTGGGGGGAACCGGCCGCAGGAGCTGTGCGTCGTCCGGATCGGGGCGCAGCAGGGTCAGGTCGACCAGACACGGGGCGGAGTCGGCCTCTGAGCGGGTAATCCCGCCCGTACGCAGGGCAAGGGCGTACAGAGCCGTTCCTGTCTCGCACAGATCAACTGGGCCGTGATCGTGTCCTATATGCCCCTGTTTCAACCTAGTTGCACCCCCCTCATCCTTTTGAATTACAGGAACATGATGCCTGGCTGCGCTGGTGCAAGTGGTCGGAGTGGGCCATCGTCGTATCCGCGGGGGGAGGTAATGATCAAAAGAGGTGGAGATCGGCCATGAGCAGGATGGTTCGAGCACTAAGCACGACAGCCGTTGTGGCGGCTGCTCTCTGCGCTCTCTCGGCGCCTGGGGACATTTCTTGGGAGACCCACCCCGCGAAGTCCGGAGTCACGACCGCCTCCGACATCAGCTGGGAGATCGCACCGAAGGGCGCGAACACGGACATCTCCTGGGAGTCCGCACCTGCGGGTGCTGTCGCATGAGCTTTCCGCCCGACGACCGCACCTTCCGGCGCGAAATGGCCACGGCCTATCGCTCGGGGTGGCACTTCATCGACCTCGCCACAGCAGTTCCGTTCCGTGGCGATTCGTTGATGGTCACCCTGCTCGGTGAGCCGATCCTGATCGCCCGTGAGGACGACGAGGACGTCCGTGCCTACCGGTGTCTGCGCCGGCCGCGCGGGGCACCGCAGCCCATTCGCTGTGTGGTCCGGTACGGCATGGTCTTCGTGAATCTCGACCAACGTGACCACCAGCTTTTCGAGTCGGAGACACAGCCCGATTCATCCACCGCCACCCCCCGCAGTGCCTGACGCGATCCCCCGTCGTTGTACATCGCGCAGGTGCTTCCCCCACACAGCGGCGCCATCGTGGACCTGAACACGGTGGCGCCGCTGTGCTGCCCGGGGGCGGAAGGCCGCGTCAGACGTTGCCCATCGCCCGGGTCAGCCTGATCTCGATCAGCACCCGCCGCGGGTTCTCCCGCGGCACCCGCTGGTAGCGCTCGGTGTAGCGCGCCTCCGCGTCCGCGATCAGCTCGGGTTCCGTGCGGACGAACGCGCGGCCTTCGAGCGTCGCCCAGCGCCTGCCCTCCAGCTGGCACAGCGCCACCCGCGCGCCCGCCGGGTCCGCCTCGGCCGCCGCCCGGATGTTGGCCGCTTTTCGGCTGTCCCCGCTGGTGATGATCCGAGCCAGGCCCGCCTCCGGGTCGTAGGTCGCCCCCACCGGCACCACGTGCGGCGAGCCGTCGGGCCGCGGCGTCGTCAAGGTGCAGATGTGGCGCTCGCGCCAGAAGCTGAGATAGGCGCCGTCGGGCCTGCGTACGTCATGAGCCATGGCCCAGAAACCTAGCGCAGCCGGTCCGCCGTCATTCCTTTCCCTCGCCTTGAGCGGAATGGACTCAACTTTGTGTACGTTGGAAGGGTCATAGGAACTGCCCGCCCTGACCGACGTACGACGAGGAGGAGCGAACGCACGTGGATGCCGAGCTGACCAACAAGAGCCGGGACGCGATCAACGCCGCAAGCAGCCGGGCCGTCGCCGGGGGCCACCCGGATCTGACCCCCGCGCATCTGCTGCTCGCGCTCCTGGAGGGCGAGGACAACGAGAACATCGTCGACCTGCTCGCCGCGGTGGACGCGGACCAGGCCGCCGTGCGCTCCGGCGCCGAGCGGCTCCTGGCCGCGCTCCCCAGCGTGACCGGCTCGACCGTCGCCCCGCCGCAGCCCAACCGGGAACTCCTGGCCGTCATCGCGGACGCGGCCCAGCGCGCCAAGGAGCTGGGCGACGAATACCTGTCGACCGAGCACCTCCTCATCGCCCTCGCCGCCAAGGGCGGGCAGGCCGGTGAGATCCTCTCCGAGCAGGGGGCGAGCGCGAAGAAGCTCCTTGCCGCGTTCGAGACGAGCAGGGGAGGGCGCCGGGTGACCACACCCGACCCGGAGGGTCAGTACAAGGCGCTGGAGAAGTTCGGTACGGACTTCACGGCGGCCGCACGCGAGGGCAAGCTCGACCCGGTCATCGGCCGGGACCAGGAGATCCGCCGGGTCGTCCAGGTGCTGTCCCGGCGCACCAAGAACAACCCGGTGCTCATCGGTGAGCCCGGCGTCGGCAAGACCGCCGTCGTCGAGGGCCTCGCCCAGCGCATCGTGAAGGGCGACGTACCGGAGTCGCTGAAGAACAAGAGGCTGGTCTCGCTCGACCTCGGCGCGATGGTCGCGGGGGCGAAGTACCGCGGCGAGTTCGAGGAGCGTCTCAAGACCGTCCTCTCCGAGATCAAGGAGAGCGACGGCCAGATCATCACGTTCATCGACGAGCTGCACACCGTCGTCGGCGCGGGCGCCGGCGGCGACTCGGCGATGGACGCGGGCAACATGCTCAAGCCGATGCTGGCGCGCGGCGAGCTGCGCATGGTCGGCGCGACCACGCTCGACGAGTACCGCGAGCGGATCGAGAAGGACCCGGCCCTGGAGCGCCGCTTCCAGCAGGTCCTGGTCGCCGAGCCGTCGGTCGAGGACACCATCGCGATCCTGCGCGGGCTCAAGGGCCGCTACGAGGCGCACCACAAGGTGCAGATCGCGGACAGCGCGCTCGTCGCCGCCGCGACCCTCTCCGACCGGTACATCACCTCCCGCTTCCTGCCGGACAAGGCCATCGACCTGGTCGACGAGGCGGCGTCCCGGCTGCGCATGGAGATCGACTCCTCGCCGGTCGAGATCGACGAACTCCAGCGCTCCGTCGACCGGTTGCGGATGGAGGAGCTGGCGCTCAAGAACGAGACCGACGCCGGTTCGCTCCAGCGCCTGGACAAGCTCCGCAAGGACCTCGCCGACAAGGAGGAGGAGCTGCGCGGCCTCAACGCCCGCTGGGAGAAGGAGAAGCAGGGCCTCAACCGGGTCGGCGAGCTGAAGGAGAAGCTCGACGAACTGCGCGGCCAGGCCGAACGGGCCCAGCGCGACGGCGACTTCGACACCGCCTCCAAGCTGCTCTACGGCGAAATCCCGGGCCTGGAACGGGAGTTGGAGGAGGCCGCCGAGGAGGAGGCCGAGCAGGAGAAGTCCAAGGACACGATGGTCAAGGAGGAGGTGGGCCCGGACGACATCGCGGATGTGGTCGGCGCCTGGACCGGCATCCCCGCCGGGCGCCTCCTGGAGGGCGAGACGCAGAAGCTGCTGCGCATGGAGGACGAGCTGGGCAAGCGCCTGATCGGCCAGACGGAGGCCGTGCGCGCGGTCTCGGACGCGGTGCGCCGCACCCGGGCCGGCATCGCCGACCCCGACCGGCCGACCGGCTCGTTCCTCTTCCTCGGCCCGACCGGCGTGGGCAAGACCGAGCTCGCCAAGGCCCTCGCCGACTTCCTCTTCGACGACGAGCGGGCCATGGTCCGCATCGACATGTCGGAGTACAGCGAGAAGCACTCGGTGGCCCGTCTGGTCGGCGCGCCTCCCGGTTACGTCGGCTACGAGGAGGGCGGCCAGCTCACCGAGGCCGTCCGCCGCCGCCCGTACTCCGTGGTGCTCCTGGACGAGGTCGAGAAGGCCCACCCCGAGGTCTTCGACATCCTGCTCCAGGTCCTCGACGACGGGCGCCTGACCGACGGGCAGGGCCGCACCGTCGACTTCCGCAACACCATCCTGATCCTCACCTCGAACCTGGGCAGCCAGTACCTGGTCGAGCCCTCGACCAGCGAGGAGGTGAAGAAGCAGCAGGTCCTGGAGGTGGTGCGGGCCTCCTTCAAGCCGGAGTTCCTCAACCGCCTCGACGACCTGGTGGTCTTCTCGGCGCTCAGCAAGGACGAGCTGTCCCACATCGCGGGGCTCCAGATCGACCGCCTCGCCAAGCGCCTGGCCGACCGCCGGCTCACCCTGGAGGTCACCCCCGAGGCCCTGGCCTGGCTCGCCGACGAGGGCAACGACCCCGCCTACGGCGCGCGCCCGCTGCGCCGTCTGATCCAGACCGCGATCGGCGACCGGCTCGCCAAGGAGATCCTGGCCGGCGAAGTCCGCGACGGCGACACGGTTCGGGTCGACCGATTCGGGGAGGGGCTCATCGTGGGGGCCGCGAAATAGCGCCGATCGCACCCCCCGGCCCCGATTCGCTCAGCTCCTGGCGGATACCCGGGGTCGGGGGTTGCCAGCCCTGCCCCGGCATGGGGGAGGATGACCGGAACCGTACGAAGGAAGATTCACGATGAGCATCGACCCGTCCTCGATTCCGAATTTCGGGGCTCAGCAGGGCCCGCAGCCCGGCGGCGCGCCGACCGGGCCCGTCGTGCCCGACCAGGATCTGGTGAAGCAGCTCCTGGACCAGATGGAGCTCAAGTACGTCGTGGACGACGAGGGCGACCTCGCCGCGCCCTGGGAGGATTTCCGTACGTACTTCATGTTCCGCGGCGACGACGACCAGCAGGTCTTCTCGGTGCGGACGTTCTACGACCGGCCGCACAGCATCGACGACAAGGTCCAGATCCTGGAGTCGATCGACGACTGGAACCGCCGCACCCTGTGGCCCAAGGTCTACACGCACACCCACGACGACGGCACCGTCCGCCTCATCGGCGAGGCGCAGATGCTGATCGGCACCGGTGTCGCCCTGGAGCACTTCGTGTCCTCCACGGTCAGCTGGGTGCGCGCCTCCATCGAGTTCGACAAGTGGCTCCTTGAGCAGCTCGGCCTGGAGAAGGACGTCGACGGCGACGAGGGCGAGGAGTCCGGCGCCCCGGACTCCGAGTGACGCGGTCCCCGCGCCGTTCGCCTCACAGCGCCATCGAGGCCCGCGTCAGCAGGTAGGCCCCGTAGCAGAACGAGAGCCCGGCCAGGGCGACGGTCACCGCGACCGCCGCCCGGGGCCGGGCTTTCGTCAGTGCGAGGGCCGGCGGGATCAGCAGCGGGAAGGCGGGCAGCAGGAAGCGCGGCTTCGACTCGAAGTAGCCGGCTCCGCCGACCGTGATCAGGACGAGCACGCCGGTGTAGACGAGCAGCGGCAGCGCCGGCCGGTCGAGCGCGAACAGCACGAAGAGCAGCACCATCACCGCGGTGAGCAGCGCCGCCATCGGGAAGCCCAGCTCGAACGGGAAGGTCGCGAGCCGTTTGGCGAACCGCAGCGTTCCCACGCCGAAGTCGAACCGGGACGTCCACCCGGACTGCACCGCGAAGTACCCGCCGACCGGGTCGCCCTCGCGCAGCCCCACCCACAGGACGTAGCCGCACCAGCCGAGCGGGGCGAGCAGCGCCCCCGCCCAGGGCCGCCAGGAGCGGTCGCCGCGCCGGATCTCCACGGCGGCGGCCACCAGGACCGCGGCGGCCACCGCGACGGCGTTGGGCCGCGAAAGCCCGGCGAGCAGCGCGAGCGAGCCCGCCCACAGCCAGCGGCGCTCCAGGACCGCCCACAGCGACCAGGCCGCGAACGCCGTCATCACCGGCTCGGTGTACGCCATCGTCAGCACGACGGCGTGTGGGAGCAGGCCCCAGAGCAGCACCAGGAGGGTGCCGACGGGCCGGCCGTACAAGCGCTCGCCGATCAGGTAGACCGCGCAGGCCGCGGCCGCTGCCGCCGTCCACGACAGGAGCAGCCCGGCGGTGCCGCCGGTGACCGGAAGGACGGTGGTCACGGCGCGGATCAGGCCGGGGTAGAACGGGAAGAACGCCAGGTCGCTCTGGACCGCTCCGTCCGGCCAGAACAGGGTGCGGCCGTATCCGTGGGCGGCGATCCGGGTGTACCAGTCGGCGTCCCAGGCGGTGGCGAGCCGGGCCCGGGGCGACATGTCCCGGTGCCAGGCGGCGGCCGCGAACACCAGGAGTCCGGTCAGCCGTGCCGCGGCGAACAGGCCGAGCGCGGGGGCCGCCCGGCGCAGGGCGGCCGCCCAGCGCGAGGCGCTCGTGATGCCGCCGGTCCCGCGGAAGCGGGTGTGAGCGGTGATCTCGGCGGACAGGGGGCACCTCCGGGCGCGCGTGATCGGTCAGACCGACCATCGGCGCGGATCCCGCGTCCCGCGACCGCAGCGCCCCCGACCGGGTTGGAACTCCGCCCGCCCGGCGGTGCGCAACGAGGTCACGGGGGCCGTGCGGGCGACCCGTCCTAGCCGGCCAGTGCCTTGAGGCGGGCGACCGCCTCTTCGAGTACCGCCGTCTGCTTGCAGAAGGCAAACCGGACAAAAGGTGCACCTTCCTCGCGGTGATCGTAGAAGACCGCGTTCGGGATCGCCACGACGCCGCAACGTTTCGGCAGGGCGCGGCAGAACGCGAAGCCGTCGCTCTCGCCCAGCGGGCGGATGTCGGTGGTCACGAAATAGGTGCCGGCCGGCCGGAACACCTCGAAGCCGGCCGCCGCGAGCCCGGCGCTCAGCAGGTCCCGCTTGGCCTGGTGGTCGGCGCGGAGGTCGTCGAAGTAGGACTCCGGAAGCCGCAGCGCCTCGGCCACCGCGTACTGGAAGGGCCCCGACCCCACGTACGTCAGGAACTGCTTGGCCGAGCGGACGGCGGTCACGAGCTCGGGGGACGCGGTGATCCAGCCGACCTTCCAGCCGGTGAACGAGAACGTCTTGCCGGCCGAGCCGATCGTGACCGTGCGTTCGCGCATGCCCGGGAAGGACGCGAGCGGGATGTGCTCGCCGCCGTCGAAGACGAGGTGCTCGTACACCTCGTCGGTGATCACCAGCAGATCGCGCTCGCAGGCCAGCTCGGCGACCGCGGCCAGTTCCGCACGGCTCAGGACCGTCCCGGTCGGGTTGTGCGGGGTGTTGAGCAGGAGGAGGCGGGTGCGCGGGGTGACGGCCGCGCGCAGCTCGTCCAGGTCGAGGGCGAAGCCGCCGTCGTGCGGGCGCAGGGTGACGGGCACGCGGGTGCCGCCCGCCATCGCGACGCAGGCGGCGTACGAGTCGTAGTACGGCTCCAGGGCGACGACCTCGTCGCCGGGCTCCACGAGGGCCAGCAGGGACGCGGCGATCGCCTCCGTGGCGCCCACGGTGACGAGCACCTCGCGGTCCGGGTCGTACGTCAGGCCGTAGCGGCGCTGCTGGTGACCGGCGATCGCGGTGCGCAGCTCGGGGACGCCGGGGCCGGGCGGGTACTGGTTGCCGTGGCCCTCGCGCAGCGCGCGGACCGCTGCCTCCCGCACCGCCTCGGGGCCGTCGGTGTCGGGGAAGCCCTGGCCGAGGTTGATGGACCCGGTCTGCTGGGCCAGGGCGGACATCTCGGCGAAGATCGTCGTGCCGAACTCGGCGAGACGGCGGTTGAGGAGGGGACGCGCGCTGGAGGTCATGACGGCCATCCTGCGGCCAACCTCTGGAGTTGCTCAAGTGTGCTTTGGCGCTCGGCGCCGGAGGGCATCCCCCTTCCACGCGGGACGACGGGGGACCGCTGGAGAGAAGGACGGTGGGGGATGGACATCGCGATCTGGCTGGGAATCTTCGCCCTTGTGGTGCTGCTCGTCGTGGCGGCCCGGCGCCGCAGGAAGCCCGCGCGGCGACGCGGCCGCTCGTCCGCGACCGCCTCGTCGTCCGCCGCGGGAGCCGGCTGGTGGGCCGGCGGCGGCTCGGACAGCGGCAGTTCGTCGTGCGGGAGCGGCAGCGGCCACCACGGCGGCGGGCACCACAGCGGCCACTCGTGCGGCGGCGGTCACTCCTGCGGGGGCGGCGGCCACTCCTCGTGCGGCGGCGGCTCCTCCTGCGGGGGCGGCGGCTGCGGTTCGAGCTGAGCGGCCCGTTCGGGTGACGGCCGTGCGGGTGCATCCCGCCGGCGGCCCGCAGGGGCGACGGGCACCGGTCACGGCGGTCGCGGCTGACACGGGGCAGCCGATTCCGCCGCCGGTTCCGCCCGTTGTGCGCCCGGTCGGTCACGGCCGGCCGGGCGCCTTCTTTCGCGCCGGTAGTTGAACGTTTGAACCGAGTGGCCCCCGAGGGGATGGAAACCCCATCAAGTTGGGTAAAAAAGCTGTGAGCGCCGCGCACTTCATGATTCCCTCGCAGATGAGAAACGACGCAGCCCCTGGACCCCGGGCGGTTGGAGAGATACCCCCGCCCGTCCTTGCGGTCCGAGGCGCCCTCGGTCACCCACCCGCCACATGTGTGTTTTGCGGAGCCCCTCCATGCTCACGACCCTCAAGACCGCCTATACCGACACGCGTGCCGCCGACCTCGCCTGGGCGCTGGGCCGCGAGCCGCTGCCCGCCCTTGCCGTGCTCGACCTCGAACTGTCCGGCGCGAAACTCCAGTTGAGACTCCTGGGCGCCTCCCACCAAGTGCTCCTCGACGAGGAACGCGGCACCTGCTCGGAGACCGTCGCCTGCATGCCCGGCAGCAGCACCCCGCTGCCGCTCGGCGTGGCGAAACGGCTCGGCGAGTGGGACTACGAGTTCGCCGCCCGGGTCGAGACGCTCTCGCAGGGCTCCTTCGCGGGGCGCGCGCAGGAGCTCCTCGCGCTCGTCACCGATCACCCCAACGGCCTAGCGGGAACGTTTCCTGGATCGCCGCACGCCTTCACCGCGATGCTCGCCCAGCGCGGCGAGGGGCAGGTGTGGTGGCGCACCTGGCACGCCTATCCGCAGGAGGGCCAGCTCGTGGTGACGCGGACCCGGGTCGGCGTACGGGTGGCCGCGCCCGCCGGGCTCTGATCCCTCCGATTCCGCCGTGGTTGGCTCCAGTTGAACCCGTGTGGGTGACAAGATGCGAACGGAGCGTCACGTAGCGTTCGGCAGGTGATCGAACCGCTCCCCGCTCCCGTGAGTAGTCCGCGGTCGGGCCGGTTCCTCGTCCTGGCCGTCGTGTTCATCTGCGCAGCCTGCGGTCTCGTCTACGAGCTCGAACTGGTCGCGCTCGCCTCGTACTTGATCGGCGACTCGGTCACCCAGGCCTCCGTGGTCCTCTCGGTGATGGTCTTTGCGATGGGCGTCGGCTCGCTGCTCGCCAAACGGCTGCGCTGCCGCGCCGCCGTCGGCTTCGGCCTCATCGAGGCCACGCTGGCCCTGGTGGGCGGCTGTTCGGCGATCGCCCTGTACGCCACGTTCGCCTGGTTCGGCGGCTCGCGCTACGCGCTTGTCGCGTTCTCCCTGGCGATCGGCATACTCATCGGCGCCGAGATCCCGCTCCTGATGACCCTCATCCAGCGCGTCTCACGCCGCGCCGCGGGCGACGCGATCGGCACGGTCGCCGATCTGTTCGCGGCGGACTACGTGGGCGCCCTCGTCGGCGGCCTGGCCTTCCCCTTCCTGCTGCTGCCCCAACTCGGCCAGCTGACCGCCGCGTTGCTCACCGGCGCGGTCAACGCGGTGGCGGGCGGCTCGCTGGTGCTGCTGCTCTTCGGCCGCGACCTGTCCCCGCGCGCCCGCTGGATCCTGATCGGCGCGAACGCGGCCGTCCTCGCGGTGCTCGCCCTCACCACCGCCCTGGTCGGCGACTTCGAACAGGCCGCGCGCCGCGCCGTGTACGGCGGACAGGTGCGGGTCGCCGTCCAGACCCGTGTCCAGGAAGTCGTCCTGACCGGCAAGGGCGGCGCCCCGCTCGACCTGTTCCTCGACGGCAGGCTGCGGATCGACGGCCGCGACGAGGCCCGCTACCGCGCGGCCCTGGTGGCGCCCGCCCTCGACGCGGGCCCGCACGGCCGCGTCCTGATCCTGGGCGGCGGTGACGGCTTGGCCGCCCGCGAGGCGCTGAGCCGCCCCGGCGTCCGCTCGGTCACCCTCGTCGAACTCGACCCGGGCCTGGTCCAACTGGCGCGCGAGGACCCGCAGTTGGCGGCCCTGAACGCGCACGCCTACCGCGACCCCCGGCTGCGTACGGTGATCGCGGACGCCTTCGGCTGGCTGCGCGGCGACGGCTACGCCTCGGGCTCGTACGACGCCATCGTGTCCGACCTGCCCGACCCGGGCATCACCGCGAGCACCAAGCTCTACTCGCAGGAGTTCTACGGGCTGGCCGCCCGGCTGCTCGCGCCCGGCGGCCGGCTCGTGGTGCACGCGGGGCCGGTGTCGGACCGGCCCCGCACGTTCTGGACGGTTGCCTCGACGGTCCGCGCGGCCGGCCTCACCACCGTCGAATACCGGGCGACCGGCAGCGGCGCCGGGTTCACCGCGGGCCCCGACCGGGCCTCCGCCTCGGCGAAGTCGCCCCGCGACTGGGGCTTCGTCCTGGCCGCCCGACCCGCCCCGCACCCGTTCACCACCGGCGCGGCCGGGGCCCGCTCCGGGGTGCGGCTGCCGCTCGGCAGCGAGCAGCTGGCCCCGCCCCCGGACGCGGGCGCGGTCCCGCCCTCGACGCTGGTGCACCCCCGCTACGCCGACTGAGACGCCGCGCCCGGTGCCGGGTGCGGGTGCGGGCGGTGCGCGGCGGGCCGGCCGATGGCGGTGGTGGGCGGCGGGGATGGCTGATGGGGGCGGGGCTCGTTGCCGGCGGTGGTGCGCGGCGGGGCCGGTGCGTGTGTCACGCGAGGGGCGTCCGGGATCGGCGCCGCGTTTGCGCAGACGCGGTGGCCGGTGCTGGGTAGGCTCGATGACTATGGAGCATGAGGTGTTCGTTCCGGTCGAGACCCCGTCACTCCGGCAGACGCTGCGCGACCCCGGCCTGGTCGCGCGCTGTGTGCCGGGGCTACAGCAGGATGCGGGCGAGCCGCCCATCGCCGGCCGGCTGAAGGTCCGCCTCGGCGGGAGCACCATCACCTACCGCGGCGCCCTGCGCATCACCGAGCAGGACGAGGACACGTTCGCCTTCGAGGGCGAGGGCGTCGAGGTCCGCGGCGCGGGCGCCGCCAAGCTCACCCTGACCGTACGGCTCGCGGACGCCCCCGGCGGCACCACCCTCGCCTTCACGGGCACGGCACTCGCCGAGGGCCGGGCCAACGACGTGCCGCACGACGCGGCCGTCGCGTCGGCGCTGCGGCTGCTCGACCGGTTCGCCGCGCAGCTCGCCCGCCCCGAACAGCCGGACCTCGCGGCCGCGTCCGACGACCCGCGCACCCCGAAGACGCAGGCCGCCGACACGGACCTCAACACGGACCTGGAGGGCTCGGACCATGTGCCGGCCCGGGACCCGGACCGCGTATCGGGCCTGGACGCCGAACTGGACGGCGATCTGGACGCGGACGACATCGCCTCCGTCTTCGACGCCGAGGTACCGCCGCCGTCCCTGGACCCGCTCGCCGACGAGGAGTTCTCCATCGAGGTCGGCGAGCCCGTGCCCGTCGAGGCCGCGCACGCCCGCCGCACCATGATCGGCCGCAGCGCCGAAGAGGTCGACCACGCACCGCCGCGCGGCCGGTACGCTCCGGTGCCCGCGCCCTCGGGCAGCACCGCGAGCGCCACGCTGCGCTGGGTCGCCCCGGCCGCCGCCCTCGCCCTCGCCTCCGCGGTCGTCGTCGGCCGCGCGCTGCGCCGCCGGCACTGAGCGGCCCGAGCGGCCCGCCGGGACACCGCCGGGCGGCCGGGTGGCCCCGCCAGGGCCAGGACACCGCGCCGAACGGTCGGGCCGTGCCCGTCCCGAGCGCGGTGCGGGCGTTGAGCCCACAGCCAGGGATCACCGGCTAGGGTCGGGGCCGTGAGCAGTGACCAGATCAAATTGAGCGCCGGCGCCGCTGAATTGACCGTCGACGCGGGCAACGGCTGCCGGATCAGCAGCCTGCGGATCGACGGCACCGAGGTGCTGCGCCAGGGCGACAAGTACGGCTGCTTCCCGATGGTGCCGTGGTGCGGCCGCGTCGAGAACGGCCAGTTCCGCGACGGCGGAGTGAAGTACCAGCTCCCCCTCAACTCGCCGCCGCACGCCATCCACGGCACCGCCCGCGACCATGCATGGAGGACCGCGCGGGTCTCGGACACCGAGGCCGTGTTCACCTACGAACTGGCCGAGCCCTGGCCGTTCAGCGGCAAGGTGACCCAGATCTTCGAGCTGACGCCGGACGCGCTGACCGTGCGGATGGGCGTCGAGACGTACGACAACTCCTTCCCGGCGCAGGTCGGCTGGCACCCCTGGTTCGTGCGCGAGATCGACGGCAGCCGGGTCGGGCTCGCCTTCGACGCCGCGTGGCAGGAGGAGCGCGGCGAGGACCATCTGCCCACCGGCCGGCGCATCGATCCGCTGCCGGGCCCCTGGGACGACTGCTTCGGGATGCCGGACGGCGTCGACGTCACCCTCACCTGGCCCGGCCGCCTCGAACTGAAGGTGACCAGCCCCACCGAGTGGGTCGTCGTCTACGACGAGCAGGCCGAGGCCGTGTGCGTGGAGCCGCAGTCGGGCCCGCCCAACGGGCTCAACACGCTGCCCCGCCTGGTCACCCCCATCGAGCCGCTGGAGCTGGCGACGACGTGGAGCTGGCGCAGCCTTTGAGGTGCCGCCTTTAAGCTGGCTGCCATGACTGACGTCGACGAAGCAATGCCGCAGGGCACACGCGCTGACCTGCTCCAGCAGATCAAGGACAAGGCCGTGGTGCACGGCAAGGTGACCCTCTCCTCCGGGATCGAGGCCGACTACTACGTCGATCTGCGCCGGGTCACCCTTGACGGCGTCGCCGCGCCGCTGGTCGGCCAGGTGATGCTTGACGTCACGGCCGAGTTCGACTTCGACGCGGTCGGCGGCCTGACCATGGGCGCCGACCCGGTGGCCGGCGCGATGCTGCACGCCGCGGCCGCCCGTGGCCGCACCCTGGACGCCTTCGTCGTCCGCAAGTCCGCCAAGGCGCACGGGATGCAGCGCCAGGTCGAGGGCCCGGACATCAAGGGCCGCCGGGTCCTGGTCGTCGAGGACACCTCGACCACCGGTGGCTCGCCGCTGACCGCCGTCGAGGC
This sequence comes from Streptomyces sp. NPDC006691, assembly GCF_042869955.1. Classification (NCBI taxonomy): domain Bacteria; kingdom Bacillati; phylum Actinomycetota; class Actinomycetes; order Kitasatosporales; family Streptomycetaceae; genus Streptomyces; species Streptomyces sp. NPDC006691. The sequence goes on along the minus strand of NZ_JBIAGW010000001.1, from coordinate 326,898 downwards.
GGTCCGCGCGGCCGGCGCCGAGGTCGTGGCCGTCGCCACGATCGTGGACCGGGCGACCGGTGCCGCCGAGAAGATCACCGAGGGTGCGGGCGTGCCGTACGTCTTCGCCTTCGACTCGACGGAGCTGGGGCTGGCGTAAACAGCGCCCGAGGTCTCGCGAAACTCGTGACCTAGGTCCCGGGTTTCCCGAGGTCGGCGCGCTGACCTGCGGATTCACAAAAGGGCGGGCTGTTTCACGTGAAACAGCCCGCCCTTGGCGCGTCCGCCGGGTGGAGCCGAGGCCAGAGTCTGGAAAGATGGGCCGCGACGATGACGTCGCCCCCAGGTCAGGGCCAGCACATATCGCACACCCCGCACATCACAAGGAGCGGACAGATGCCCATCGCAACCCCCGAGGTCTACAACGAGATGCTCGACCGGGCGAAGGCAGGCAAGTTCGCCTACCCGGCCATCAACGTGACCTCGACCCAGACCCTGCACGCTGCGCTGCGCGGCTTCGCGGAGGCCGAGAGCGACGGCATCATCCAGATCTCCACCGGTGGTGCGGAGTTCCTGGGTGGCCAGTACAACAAGGACATGGTCACCGGCGCTGTCGCCCTGGCCGAGTTCGCGCACGTCGTCGCCGCGAAGTACGACATCACCGTCGCGCTGCACACCGACCACTGCCCCAAGGACAAGCTGGACGGCTATGTCCGCCCGCTGATCGAGGTCTCCGCCGAGCGCGTGGCCCGGGGTCTGAACCCGCTGTTCCAGTCCCACATGTGGGACGGCTCCGCCGAGACCCTCGCGGACAACCTGGCCATCGGCCAGGAGCTGCTCGCGAAGGCCGCCGCCGCGAAGATCATCCTTGAGGTCGAGATCACCCCGACCGGTGGCGAGGAGGACGGCGTCAGCCACGAGATCAACGACGAGCTGTACACGACCGTCGACGACGCGCTGCGCACCGCCGAGGCGCTCGGCCTGGGCGAGAAGGGCCGCTACCTGCTGGCCGCGTCCTTCGGCAACGTCCACGGCGTCTACAAGCCCGGCAACGTCGTGCTGCGCCCGGAGCTGCTCAAGGACCTCCAGGCGGGCGTGGGCGAGAAGTACGGCAAGGCCTCGCCGTTCGACTTCGTCTTCCACGGCGGCTCGGGCTCCACGGCCGAGGAGATCGCGACCGCGCTGGAGAACGGCGTCGTGAAGATGAACCTCGACACGGACACGCAGTACGCGTTCACCCGGCCGGTCGCGGACCACATGTTCCGCAACTACGACGGTGTGCTGAAGGTGGACGGCGAGGTCGGCAAGAAGTCGACGTACGACCCGCGTACCTGGGGCAAGCTGGCCGAGGCCGGCATGGCCAAGCGGGTCACCGAGGCCTGCGCGAACCTGCGCTCGACCGGCACGAAGCTGAAGTAGGCGCGTCGCGCGCGAGCGCTCGCGTACGGCCGGGCCCGGTGTCCCCCTCCACGGGGGCGCCGGGCCCGGGCCGTTTCCGGCGCCCGGACATACCCCGTCACGGCCACCGGCACGGGCCACCAGTCAGCGGCACGGGCCACCAGTCACCGGCCACGAGTCACCGGCACGGGCCACCGGGCACAGGCTCAGAGAGGCACTCATGACCACGTACGACTTCGACGTCCCCGTTGACCGGCGCGGTACCTGGAGCGTCCAGTGGGACGGGGTGGCCGCCCGGTTCGGGACGGACGGGCTGCTCCCGTTCACGATTTCCGACATGGACTTCCCCTCCCCGCCGGAAGTCCTCGCGGCGCTCCAGGAACGGGTCGCGCACGGGGTCTTCGGCTACACCGACTGGCAGAACGAGGAGTTCCGCTCGGCCATACGCGACTGGTACCGCGCCCGGCACGACACGGAGGTGGACACCGCACGGCTGGTGTACGCGCCGTCCGTCCTCAACCAGCTCTCCCAGCTGCTGCGGATGTGGACCGAGCCGGGTGACGCGGTCGTCGTCCACACCCCTGTGTACGACGGCTTCCGCAAGGCGGTCGACGGGCTCGGACGCGAGCTGCGCGGAGTCCCGCTCGACGACCCGGAAGCCCTTGAGGCGGCGCTCGCGCGCCCGCGTGCCCGGGTCCTCCTGCTCTGTTCGCCGCACAATCCGACCGGGCGGGTGTGGACGGAGGCCGAGCTGGCGTCCTTCGCCGCGCTCGCGGCGCGGTACGGGGTCGCGGTGATCAGCGACGAGATCCACGCGGACTTCGTCCACGACGGCCATCGGCATCTGCCCTGGACCCGGTTCGGCCAAGGGCGCTGGGCGCTGATCACGTCCGGCACGAAGTCGTTCAACTTCCCCGCCCTGACGGGGTCGTACGGGTTCGTCGGGGATGCGGCGGATCACGCGGAGTTCGTCCGGCGGATGGAGACGGGCGAGGGCCTCGCCTCGCCGGCCGTCCTCTCCCTCACGGCGCACATCGCGGCGTACCGGCAGGGTGCGGAGTGGCTGGACGCGCTGCGGGCGTATGTGGCGGGCAACCTGGAGCTGGTGGCGGAACGCCTCAACTCGGCTTTCCCGAGCCTGAGTTGGACTCCACCGCAGGCCGGCTACCTCGCCTGGATCGACCTGCGGGGGCTCGGGGTGGACGAGGACGCGCTACAGCGGGAGCTGGTGGAGGGGGAGAAGGTGGCGATCATGCCGGGCGGGGTCTATGGGGCGCGCGGGTTCGTTCGCCTGAACGTGGGGTGTGCCCGGGGCAAGGCGGAGGCGGGAGCAACGGCACTGGTCCGTGCCCTGACCCGGCTTACGTGATCCGAGCCGCCCTCATCCGACCCGACCCGACCCGACCCGGCTCACCCGCCCCGCCTGACCTGACCCGATATCACCTGATCCGACCTGATCCGACCTGATCCGGCATTACCCGATCTGACCCGACCCGGCTCCCCTGATGCCCGGGGCGGCCCGGCCTCGGTGGGCGGGAGCGGCCACGCATGGTCCGCAGTCGAACGTGTCCCGGCGGGTTTCGGGAAGGGGCGCGGCGGGGGACAGTCGTGCTGTGGCGGACAACGTACGCATGGGCACCCGCCCCGGCCGCTGGGTGCTGCTCACCACCGTCCTCGGCTCGGGCATGGCCCTCCTGGACTCGACCGTCGTCAACGTCGCCCTGCCTCACATCGGCGCCGACCTCGACACCGACATGGCCGTACTCCAGTGGACCGTCAACGCCTACATGCTGACGCTGGCCGGACTCATTCTGCTTGGCGGCGCCCTGGGCGACCGGTACGGACGGCGGAAGGTGTTCGTGATCGGGGTGGTGTGGTTCGCCGCCGGTTCGCTGCTGTGCGGCCTCGCCCCGAACGCCGGCGTCCTCATCGCCGCCCGCGCCCTCCAGGGCATCGGCGGCGCGCTGCTCACCCCGGGCTCCCTCGCCATCATCCAGTCGGGCTTCCATCCGGACGACCGGGCCCGCGCGGTCGGCGTGTGGTCCGGCCTCGGCGGGGTCGGGGCGGCCATCGGCCCGTTCCTCGGCGGCTGGCTGGTGGACGGCCCCGGCTGGCGCTGGGTGTTCCTGATCAACGTGCCGCTGGCCGTGCTCTGCGTCGCCGTCGCCCTGCGCCACGTACCGGAGTCGCGTGACCCGCGCGTCCACACCGGACGCTTCGACGTGACCGGCGCGGCCCTCGGCGCGCTGACCCTGGCCCTGGTGACCTACGCGCTGATCGAGGCCCCGGGGCAGGGCGCGTCGCGGCTGGTCGTCGGGGCGGGAGTGGCCGGCCTCGGGCTGGGGGGCGCGTTCGTACGGCGTGAGCGGCATCTGGCCGACCCCATGCTGCCGCCGGACATCTTCCGTTCGCGCACCTTCACGTCGGTCAACGTGGTGACGGTGTGCGTGTACGCCGCCTTCGGCGGGTTCTTCTTCCTGGCCGCCCTCCAGCTCCAGGTCGTCGCCGGGTACTCGGCGCTCGGCGCGGGCGCGGCCCTGCTGCCCACGACCGTCCTGATGCTGCTGCTCTCGGCCCGATCCGGCGAGCTCGGCCAGCGGATCGGGCCGCGCATCCCGCTCACCGTCGGCCCGCTGCTGTGCGCGGCGGGAATGCTGTTGATGCTGCGGGTGGGGGAGCACGCGTCGTACGTACGGGACGTGCTGCCCGCGCTGGTGGTGCTCGGCCTCGGCATGGTCACCCTGGTGGCGCCGCTCACCGCGACGGTGCTTGCCTCGGTCGACGAGGGGCGGGCCGGGCTCGCCAGCGGCATCAACAACGCGGCCGCGCGTGCGGCGGGTCTTCTCGCGGTCGCCGCGTTGCCGCTGGCCGCGGGGATGGGGCCGGAGGCGTACCGCTCGGCGGCGGAATTCGGGGCCACGTTTCGGCGGGCCATGCCGATGTGTGCGGGGGCGCTGGTGCTGGCCTCGGTGGTCGCGTTCCTTACCGTACGGAGGGTGGGGGCGGGGGTTGTTCCGGAGTGCCGCATGCAGGCCGGGGTCTCCGGGCCCGCGCTTGAGCCCGGCCGGGGTGACGCGTCCTGACCCGGGGGGTCTCGCTTGCGGGGCTCCGGCCCCGGCCCTGGGTGTTTGCCTCGGGGGGCTGCGCCCCGGCCCTGGGTGTTTGCCTCGCGGGGCTGCGCCCCGTAGCCCGGGGGGTTTGCCCACCCGCCCGCCCGTTGCCCGGGGTTGGTTGGTTCCGGGTCCCTGGGGCTCTGCCCCAGACCCCGGCGGGTTTGCCCACCCTCCCGCCCGTGCGGCGGGTTGGATCAGCTGAGCCCTGGGGCTCTGCCCCAGACCCCGTTCGCGCCTTAAGGGCGCTCGTCCTCAATCGCCGGACGGGCTGAAGATGCCCGGTGCGGGCCAGTACCGAGGCATTCGGGGTCACCTACAGGGGCTCGGGGCTGTGACATGCGCGCGGCTCCGCCGCGGTGGGCGCGACCGGGGGATGCCGGGTCACCTACAGGGGCGCGGGGAACTGCGCGAGAAGCGGGCACGGTCCGCGGATGGAAAGGGGGTTAGGGGCGCGGGGAACTGCGCGACCAGCCACGCACGGTCCGCGGACGACAACGGGGTTCAGGGGCGCGGGGAACTGCGCGAGAAGCGACCGCGGTCCGCGGATGGAAAGGGGGTTAGGGGCGCGGGGAACTGCGCAAGCAGCCCCGCACGGTCCGCAGCCGAACAAGCGGGACCCGGGGCGCAGCCCCGGAGATTCCGGCCCACCCCATTCCACCCCCGGCGGGTTTCGGGAAGGGGCGGGGTGGGGCGACCCTCCCAGGGTCTGGGGCAGAGCCCCAGCGCACCCCGCAGCCGCACCCCGCAGCCGCACCCCGATCAGCCGCCCCCGGCACGCACCCCAGATCCGCACCCCCACTCAGCCGCACCCCCACTCAGCCGCACCCCAGACCCGCACCCCCCACTCAGCCACACCCCGCAGCCCGGCCCGGCCGGCCAGGGCCGAGACCAGGACCGGGGTCCAACGCGGAGCCCCGGCGCACCGCGGCCCGGCACGGTTTCACGGTGGCAGACTGGGCCGCATGTCCATTCACGAGAACCTCCTCGGCGGTCCCGCCCCCACCCTGCTGCCCGACGACCCGGAGCCCCGCGAACTGCTCGCCACCGGAACCGCCCCGGCCGACGTCGCCGCGAAGTACCCCACCTCCTCGCTCGCCTGGGCGCAGCTCGCCGACGACGCGTTCGACGGCGGCCGCACCGTCGAGTCGTACGCCTACGCCCGTACCGGATACCACCGCGGCCTGGACTCGCTGCGCCGCGCCGGGTGGAAGGGGCACGGCCCGGTGCCGTGGGAGCACGAGCCCAACCGCGGCTTCCTGCGCGCCCTGCACGCCCTCGCCCGCGCCGCGCAGGCGATCGGTGAGGACGCCGAGTACGAGCGCTGCACGAGCTTCCTGCGGGACTCCTCGACGCTCGCCGCCGACACCCTGGGCTGATCCACTCCCGGCCGGAGCCTGGCCGAACCCGGGCCGAAAGGGAACGTTCGGGCCGTCCGCGGCATCTGTATGTCTGACACGGACGGCCCGGGCAGCCGCGTACGGCACGATCACGCGCGCCCGGCCGCATCGACAGGCTGGCGCGGAGGCCCCACTCCTCTCCCCCCAACTCCAGCCGGGGACAAGGGGAGAACTCCGTCTTGGGCAAGCGAGGCGCCCGTAGCGACGCCGGCGACAGCCGGAACCAGGCTCGTGACCAGCACCAGCACCAGCACCAGCACCAGCACCAGTCCCAGCATCCGCAGGACCCGCACCAGCATCCGCAGGACCCGCACCAGCACCAGCACCAGCAGGGCCCGCACCCGCAGCACCCGTACCCGTACCCGCAGCATGTGCAGCACCCACAACACCCGCACCCGCACCCGCACCCGCACCCGCACCCGCAGCCACCGCCCCACCCGCCGCGAAGCCGGCGCCGGCGTTCCCGGGTCCTGCTCCTCGTAGGGGCGCTGCTCGGCGCCACGCTCCTCGGTGGGGTCGCCCTCGCGCAGTGGCCCGGTGGCGGAGGACGCAAGCCTGCCGCCGAACCCGGCAACATCGTGGCGAGTCCCATGGAAGAGCGGCCCCCGCAGCCCGTCGACGCGGCGCCCCTCCAGCCCTCGCAGTCCCCGGGCGCCTCCGGCAGCCCGAAGGCCGACGCCGTACCGCAGTCGGGGCCCGGCACCTTCACCAGCGCCAAGGCGTCCGGGAAGGTCGTCGGTACCGGCGGGCCGCTGCGCCGCTACCAGGTGCAGGTCGAGGATGGCGTGGACCTCTCCGCCAAGCAGGCCTCGCTCGACATCCAGACGATCCTGTCCGACCCGCGCAGCTGGGCCGCGCACGGCAAGGGCCGCTTCCAGCTGGTGGCTGGCGGCGCCGATGTCGTGATCAAGATCGCCACGCCCAAGACCACGGACCGGCTGTGCGCGGTCAACGGCGACACCGGCGGCGAGCTGAACTGCGAGGTCACGGGCGGTGTCATCGTCAACCTCAAGCGCTGGGTGACGGGCTCGCCGCAGTACGACGGGCCGCCCGCCGAGTACCGCCACCTGATCATCAACCACGAGATAGGCCACATGATCGGCTACCACCAGCACATGGCCTGCCCGGGCGCCGGGAAGCCCGCCCCGGTGATGATGCAGCAGATCAAGGGCCTGAACGGCTGCAAGTCCAACGCCTGGCCCTACACCTCGGGCGGGACGTTCGTCACGGGCCCGTCGGTGCCCTGACGCGGCGGGCCGGAGCCATCGGTGCCCTGACGGGGCGGGCGGAACCGTGTTTATGATGCGGGTGGGGACCGGGGCTCCGATGCCGACCGAGGAAGGGGCGGACCGCTACCCGGACACATCGAGGAGACAGCGATGTCATCAAAGATGTCCGAACCGGTCGTGCCACCCGAGGAGGGTGACGAGCCGGAGACCCCGAACCTGGACTTCGAGGGTACGACTCCGTACGAGGACTACGTCCAGGCGGACGTCCTCACCCACCTCCAGCATCTGCGCTCCGACGACCCGGGCGAGATGGTCTTCCTGGTCACCACCCAGGTCATGGAGCTGTGGTTCACGGTCATCGTGCACGAGTGGGAGACCGCGTCGCGGGCCCTGCGCGCGGACCGCATCCCGGTCGCCGTCGACGCCCTGAAGCGTTCGGTGCGCGAGCTGGAGGCGCTGAACGCCTCATGGACGCCGCTGGCACAGCTGACCCCGGCCCAGTTCAACTCCTACCGGTCCGCGCTCGGCGAGGGCTCCGGGTTCCAGTCGGCGATGTACCGGCGGATGGAGTTCCTGCTCGGCGACAAGTCCGCCTCCATGCTGGTGCCGCACCGCGGCGCGCCCCGCGTGCACGCCGAGCTGGAGAAGGCGCTGGGCGAGCCGAGCCTGTACGACGAGGTGCTCGCGCTGCTCGCCCGCCGCGGGTACGCGATCCCGGCGGAGGTCCTCCAGCGCGACCTGACCCTCAAGTACGAGCCGGACGCCCGCGTCGAAGCGGTCTGGACCGAGCTGTACACGGGGGACCAGAACGGTGAACTGGTGCGCCTGGGCGAGGCGTTGACCGATGTCGGTGAACTCGTCTGGCGCTGGCGCAACGACCATCTGGTGGCGACCCGGCGGGCCATGGGCGCCAAGACCGGCACCGGCGGTTCGGCCGGGGTGGCCTGGCTGGAGAAGCGGGCCACCAAGAGCGTGTTCCCCGAGCTGTGGACGGCGCGCAGCCATGTCTGAGGTGCTGGCCAAGAAGGCCGCGGCGCTGGACGCCGCAGACGAACTCGCCGCGCACCGCGACCTGTTCGCGCTCGACGAGGGCGTGGTCTATCTCGACGGGAACTCCCTGGGGGCGCTGCCCCGGCACGTCCCGGCGCGTATGCAGGACGTCATCGCGCGCGAGTGGGGCCAGTTGCGCATCCGGTCCTGGGAGGAGAGCGGCTGGTGGACCGCGCCGGAGCGCATCGGAGACCGCATCGCCCCGCTGATCGGGGCGGACCCCGGCACGGTGGTGGTCGGCGACTCGACGAGCGTCAACGTCTTCAAGGCGCTGGTGGCGGCGGTACGCATGGCCGGCGAAGAGCGGGACGAGATCCTGGTGGACGCCTCGACGTTCCCCACGGACGGGTATGTGGCCGCATCCGCCGCGCGCATGACGGGGCGTCAGATTCGGGCGCTGGCTCCGGAGGAGATCGTCGGTGCCCTCGGCCGGCGTACGGCCGCGGTGCTCGTCAACCACGTGGACTACCGCTCGGGCCGGCTCAACGACCTGCCCGGCATGACGGCGGCGATCCACGCGGCCGGGGCCCTCGCGGTCTGGGACCTGTGCCACAGCGCGGGCGCACTGCCCGTCGGCCTCGCCGCGCACGGCGTCGACTTCGCGGTGGGCTGCACGTACAAGTACCTGAACGGCGGCCCGGGTTCACCGGCCTACCTCTATGTGCGCGGTGAGCACCAGGCACGCTTCGACACCCCGCTGCCCGGCTGGAACTCGCACGAGGACCCCTTCGGCATGCGGCCCGCGTACGTGCCGGGCGACGGTGCGACGCGGGGCCGGGTCGGCACCCCGGACATCCTGTCGATGCTGGCCCTGGAGTCCGCGCTCGATGTGTGGGACGGCGTCCCGGTCGACGCGGTCCGCGCGAAGTCCCTGGCCCTGACGGACTTCTTCCTGGAGTGCGTCGAGGCTTACGTTCCGGCCGGCAAGGTGTCTTCGGTGACCCCTGCCGCCCATGCGGAACGCGGCAGCCAGGTGTCCCTGAGCTGTGAGGGGGCGGGCGACGTGATGCGCGCGCTCATCGAGCGGGGCGTGGTCGGCGACTTCCGCCGCCCCGACGTCCTGCGCTTCGGCTTCACCCCGCTGTACGTGGGCTTCGCGGACGCGGAGCGGGCGGCGGCGGAACTCGCGACGCTGCTGAGCTGAGCCGCGCTGAGCTGAGCTCGGCCGAGCCGGGCCGAGCCGGGCCGAGCCGGCCCGTCGGGTGTGGCACGGACGCCCTGGTAGCGTCCGTGCCACCCGGGTGATCAACCGGCTTGGCCTGGCGAAAGGTTGGGGAATGACGGATCCCGCAGAGCGTGACACGGATCCCGCGGAGCGTGACACGGATCCCGCGGAGCGTGACGCGGCCGAGGAGGCCTCCGCGTTCTCGCATCCCGCCGTCGCCCCCGACGCCACCGCCGCCTATGGCGACCACCCCGACCAGGTGATCGACTTCTACGCCCCGCGCGGCCCCGGCACCGGCGCCCCTCTGGTGGTGCTGCTGCACGGCGGCGCCTGGCGGGCCCCCTATGACCGTGCGCACGTCACTCCGTTCGCCGACTTCCTGGCCCGGCGCGGGTTCGCCGTCGCCAACGTCGAGTACCGGCGCGGCGGTCTGCTGCCGCAGCAGGGTGGCGAAGGCCCGGTCGCCGGGCGCTGGCCGGACACCTTCGACGACGTGGCGGCCGCCCTGGACGCCCTGCCCGCCCTGGCGCGCGAGGCCGTCCCGCAGGCCGACCCGCGCCGCACGGTACTGACCGGGCACTCGGCCGGCGGCCACCTGGCCCTGTGGGCCGCGGCCCGGCACGTACTGCCGCCCGACTCCCCGTGGCACAGCCCCTATCCCGCCGCCCTGCGCGGCGTCGTGGCGCTCGCCCCCATCGCCCACTTCGCCACCGCCGTCGAGCTGGCGGTGTGCTCCGGAGCCGTACTCCAACTCCTGGGTGAGGGTGGAGAGTTGGGGGAGCGTGCCGCGCAGGTCGACACCGCGGCCCTGTTGCCGACGGGGATCGCCACGGCCGTCGTGCAGGGGCGCGAGGACATCGTCGTACCCCAGGCCGTGGCGGAGGCGTACGTGGACGCGGCAGCGAAGGCGGGCGAGATGGTGGGCCTCACCCTCCTTGAGGGCGTCGGCCACTTCCCGCTCATCGACCCGGCGGCCGACGCGTGCGCGGTCGTGGCCGAGGAGATCGCGCAGTTGGCCTACTAGCCTTCCGCGATCCCGGCCTTCCGCGATCCCGGCCTTCCGCGATCCCGGCCTTCCGCGATCCCGGCCTTCCGCGATCCCGGTCGTCCAGGGACGACCGGCCGTCCCTGGACAACCGGCCTTCCCCGGACAATCGCCTTCCCTGGCCACCGGTCTTCCCGCGCCATCGTCCTTCCCGCACGCTAGCCCTTCCGGGGCCCGAACGGCCCCTGAAGGAAGGCCAGTTCGGCGAAGCGCTCGCCCATCAGGCGGTGGGTCGCGGCGTCCGGGTGCAGGGCGTCGGGCAGCGGGAGTTCGGCCGCGTCCGGGGCTCCGTACAGGGAACGGCCGTCCAGATAATGGAGGTGGGGATCGTCCTTGGCCCGGGCCGCCACGATCGAGGACAGCTCGTTCCGGATGACGTTCAGGGTGAGCTTTCCGGCCGCCCGCTCCGCCGGGTCACCCTCCGCCCGGAACGTCAGCTTCCCGGCCGCGAACTCCGTGAGGTCCATGGCGCAGGGCCCCGGAGTGTCCTCGTGGATGGGGGCCAGGATGGGCGAGATCACCAGCAGCGGTGTGGTCGGGTGGCCCTCGCGGATCGTGTCGAGGAAGCCGTGCACCGCCGGGGTGAACACACGCAGTCGCATCGCGTCCAGGTTGACGAGATTGATGCCGATCTTGACGCTGATCAGGTCCGCCGGGGTGTCCCGCATCGTCCGCGCGGTGAACGGGTCGAGCAGGGCGCTGCCGCCGAAGCCCAGGTTGATCAGCTCGGCCCCGCCGAGGCGCGCGGCGACCGCGGGCCAGATGGTGCTGGGGCTCGCGGCGTTCGAGCCGTGGCTGATGGAACTGCCGTGGTGCAGCCACACCTTGCGGCCCCGGTCGGGCATCGGCTCGACGGGGGCGTCGGTGCGCAGGGCGACGAGTTCGGTGGTCTCGTTGTGGGGGAGCCAGATCTCGACGTCCTTGCCCTCGCCGGAAAGCCCCGCGAAGCGCAGGGTGCCGGGCTCGCCGGGTCGGTGTTCGGCGGTGCCGGCGGCCATGTCGATGGTCAGGGTGTGACCGCCGCGGACACTGCCCCGGTCGGTGAGCCGCCCGTCGACGAGCAGGTCGTAGACGCCGTCCGGCTGGGCCGGGGCGCCGGCGTACGCGCGTTTGGTGGGCAGCGCGTCAAGCTCGATGACGGTGGCCCGGGTGCGGAAGGCGAGGCGTACGCCGGAGGGCTGGGACTCGGCCATGGCGAGCTGGGCGTCGGCGCCGCGGGCGAGGGCGGAGGCGGGCAGCCGGTGCGGCAGTACGCCGTGTGCGGTGCGCTCCAACTCAATTGCCCCGCGCAGGAGTTCGGCGGTGATGGGGGTGGTCGTGGTGCTGTTCGGGGCGGTGCTCACTGGGTCCCCGCTCGGGTTCGTGTGGCGGGACGGGCTGGACGGGCGGGATGGGTCGAACGGGCCGGACGGGCCGGACGGGCCGGACGGGCCGGATGAGCGGAACGGGCTGGACGGGCCGCTCCGTTCGGCGGGCGTGTTCATGACGTCGGCCAGTTGCGCAGGAGGGCGTCGAGCGCGTCCAGGGTGCGGTCCCAGGTCTCCTGGGTGTCGGGGGCGCTGTGGCTGAACCCGCCGCCCATCTCCAGGCTGATGTAGCCGTGGAAGACGCTGCCGAGCAGCCGTACCGCATGCGTCTGGTCCGGCTCCGGCAGGTCGTAGCCACGCAGGATCGCGCGCGTCATCCCCGAGTGCCTGCGCCCGGCGCTCGCGGCCGCCGCCTCGGGATCGAGCCGGAGCTGGGCCGCGGCATAACGGCCGGGGTGCTCGTGGGCGTAGTCGCGGTAGACGTTGCCGAGCGCGGCCAGGGCGTCCTTGCCGGAGCGGCCGGCCACGGCGTCGGCGGCCCGGACCGCGAGTTCCTCCAGGGCGAGCAGGGCGAGCCTGGTCTTGAGGTCCTGGGAGTTCTTGACGTGCGAGTACAGGCTCGCGACCTTGACGTCGAACCGGCGGGCCAGCGCCGAGACGGTCACCTGCTCGAAGCCGACCTCGTCGGCGAGCTCGGCGCCCGCCCGGACCAGGCGGTCGGTGGTCAGTCCTACGCGTGCCATGCCCTGCCTCTCCCTGAGTGCTGCGCTCTCTTGCCTGAACCCATTATTGATTTGCCTACAACCTTTAGGCAAATTACCGTGAGGTTCATGAAGCCGCTGACCGAACAAGACATCCGTGCCGCCTTCGTTAACTGCACCAAGGGCGAGGCCAAGCGCCTGTCCGTGCCGCGCGATCTGGCCGACCGGCCCTGGGACGACCTGGACTACCTCGGCTGGCGCGATCCGCAGGCCCCCGACCGCGGCTACCTCGTCGTCGAGCTCGACGGCCGCCCGCACGGGCTGGCGCTGCGCTGCTCCAGTGCGGTCCCGGGCCAGCAGCGGCGCAGCATGTGCTCGATGTGCCTGACCACCCACTCCGGCGGCGTCGCGCTGATGGTCGCGCCGAAGGCGGGCAAGCCCGGCAAGGAGGGCAACTCGGTGGGCGCCTACATCTGTGCCGACCTCGACTGCTCGCTCTACGTACGCGGCAAGAAGGACGCGGGCATGGGGGCGCGGCTGCACGAGACGCTCACGCTGGAGGAGAAGATCGGGCGGACAATGGCGAACGTGGCGGCGTTCGTCGCCAAGGTGACCGCGACGGCGTGAGCGCCCATCGCATCCCATCCCATCCCGGTCCGGCGGCCCCGGGCGGACGGGCCCCGCGTCGCCGCCGGAGGGTCCCCGCGTAGTCCCTGAGGCGGACCCCGCAGGATCCGCATCCAGCCGGACGCCGTGGCCGGGGCCGCCGCCTACCGTGGTGGATGTGAACGAGACGACCAGGCTCCGGCACGGGAGCGGCAACAGAGCGGCGGCGGGCAGCGCCGAACGCCCTCCGGAGTTCCGGTGGGCGATGGATACGTACGCGGGACTGCGCAGGGACCTGTTCCACGACGCGTTCGCCTACCGGCCGCTCCCGCCCCGGCGGACGGACGGGGCCGTGGCGCGCCGGCTCCCGGGCCGGATGCGCGAGGCGGCGGGCTGGCTGCCGCACGCCGTGGTCTGCTTCTTCGCGTTCCTCGCGATGGCGTACGGCTACGAGCGCAGTCTGAGCGGAATCGGCGGCGGCGGCTTCGCCTTCCTGCTGAGCGGGATGCTGCTCGCGGTGCCGGTGGTCGTGACGCTGGTACGTCCCATCGGGGCGTTCTGGCTGTCGTGCGGCGCGATCGTCCTCACCGGCATGATGGGGAACCACGGCAGCATGAGCCCCTGGACCCCCGGGTCCGGCCTCATGCACCTCACCGTCCTGGCCGTGGTGGCGCTGCGCACCCGCCCCCGCGTCGCACTCAACATGTGGCTGGTGACCCTGGGCCTCAGCGTGGCGCTGAGTGTGGCCCGCGGCAACACCGACACCCTCGGCAGCGTGCAGGTGGCGATCTTCTACGGAATGGTCCTGCTGGTCATCTCGGTCGGGCACATCCGCAAGGACGCCGAGCGGCAGGTCAGCGCGGAGAAGTCGGTGACGGCGGTGGAGCGCGACCGGCGGACCGTTCTGGAGGAGCGCACCAACATCGCGCGCGAGCTGCACGACGTGGTCGCGCACCACATGTCGGTGGTCGCCATCCAGGCCGAGGCCGCGCCCTACCGGGTGGAGAACCCGCCGCCCGAACTGGCCCAGGCCTTCGCCACGATCCGCGAGAACGCGGTGGCCGCGCTCACCGAACTGCGCCGGGTGCTCGGTGTCGTACGCGCCGAGGACTACGAGGCGCCGGACGCTCCCCAGCCCACCCTCGCCGACCTGGACGGCCTGCTGGCCAACGTCCGCGAGGCCGGGCTGCCGGTCGAGAAGGTCATCACCGGTGCGGTGCGCGAACTCCCGCAGGGCGTCGAGCTGTCGGCGTACCGGATCATCCAGGAGGCCCTCAGCAACACCCTGCGGCACGCGCCGGGGGCGGGGGCCCGGGTGGAGATCGGGTACGTTCTGGGCGGGCTCGGCCTGCGGATCCTCAACGGCCCCGCGACCAGTGCGGCGGGCCCCTCGCAGGGTTCGGGACACGGGCTTACGGGCATGGCGGAGCGGGTCGCGATGCTCGGCGGACAGATGACCGCGGAGCGGACGGCGGAGGGCGGTTACGAGGTGACCGTCTTCATCCCGGTGACGGCAGCCGAGCCGGACCGGGAGCCGGACCGGGAGCCGGACCGGGAGCCGGACCGGGAGCCGGACCGGGGCCGGGAGCCGGAGCCCGGTGTGGACCTGGCCAAGAGGACGGAAGAGCGGGCATGACGATCCGGGTGCTGATCGTCGACGACCAGATGATGGTGCGCGAGGGCTTCTCCGTACTGCTCGGCGCGCAGCCGGACATCGAGGTAGTCGGCGAGGCGGTCGACGGGCGCGAGGCGGTCGCCCAGGTGCAGGCGCTGCGGCCCGACGTGGTTCTGATGGACATCCGGATGCCCGGCATGAACGGCATCGAGGCGACGCGCGAAATCGTGGCGGCGGACGACTCCTCGAAGGTGCTCGTACTGACCACCTTCGACCTCGACGAGTATGTGTACCAGGCGCTGCGGGCGGGGGCGTCGGGCTTCCTCCTCAAGGATGCCTCGGCCCGTCAACTCGCGGACGGGGTACGGGTGGTGGCCTCCGGTGAGGCGCTGCTCGCTCCCTCGGTGACCCGGCGCCTGATCAACGAGTTCGCGCGGGTGATGCCGGCCCAGCGGGGTGGCTCCGCGGGGGTGGGGCAGGTGGAGGAGCTGACCGATCGCGAGACGGAGGTGCTCGTTCTGATCGCCCAGGGCCTTTCGAACCTGGAGATCGCGGATCGGCTGGTGGTGGCGGAGTCGACGATCAAGACGCATGTCAGCCGGGTGCTGGTGAAGTTGGGGTTGCGTGACCGTACGCAGGCGGCGGTGTACGCGTACGAGACCCGTCTGGTGACGCCGTCCTAGCCGGGGGGTTTGCCCACCCTCCCGCCCGTTGCCCGGGGTCGGTTGCCCCGGCCCCCTGGGGCTCCGCCCCGGCCCCCCGGGGGGTTTGCCCACCCGCCCGCCCGTGCGGCCGGGTTGAGGGGTTCAGCCCCTGGGGCTGCGCCCCAGACCCCCTTGAGGGGCTGCGCCCCTCGAACCCCCGCAGGGGGCTCCGCCCCCTGCACCCCCGTTCGCGCCTGAAGGGCGCTCGTCCTCAAACGCCGGACAGGCTGAAATGCCTCGATGCGGGCCGGCACCAAGGCATTTAGGGGCGCGGGGAACTGCGCGAGAAGCGACCGCGATCCGCAGTCGGAACGGGGTTGGGGGCGCGGGGAACTGCGCGAACGGCCACCGACCGGTCGCAGCCGATGGGCCCGCAAACCGGCCCGCGCCCTTGATCCCCCGGGGGCTGACCCCGGATGGTCGAGGCATGTATCCCATCCCCAGCCCCATCCCCATCCCCAGCTCCATCCCCACCCCCCTCCCCTTCCGCCCGACCGCGCGCGACTTCGTCGCCAACCCCTACCCCGCGTACGCGGAGCTCAGGGCGGCGGGCCGCATCCACCACTACCCGCCCACCGGCCAGTGGCTCATCCCCCACCACGCCGACATCCGCACCCTCCTGAGGGACCGGAGACTGGGCCGCGCCTACCAACACCGGTTCACACACGCCGAGTTCGGCAGAACACCTCCGCCCCCGGCGCACGAACCGTTCCACACCCTCAACGACGGCGGCATGCTGGACCTGGAGCCCCCGGACCACACCAGGATCCGCCGCCTCGTCTCGCAGGCCTTCAACCCCCGCACCGTGGAACGCCTCGCCCCCACCGTGCACCGGCTCGCCGCCCGCCTCGTGGACGACTTCCGCGCGGCCGGGGGCGGCGACCTCGTCGCCGAGGTCGCCGAGCCGCTCCCCGTGGCCGTCATCGCCGAAATCCTCGGCATCCCCGACGCCGACCGGCCCCTGCTGCGACCCTGGTCCGCCGCGATCTGCGGCATGTACGAACTCGACCCGGGTGAGGAGACCGCCGCCCGCGCCGTTCGTGCGTCGCTCGAATTCACCGCCTACCTAAGAGAGTTGATCGCTAAGCGGCGCAAGAACCCCGGCTCGGACGACCTGATCTCCGCCCTCATCGCCGCCCACGCCGAAGAGGCTGAGGAAGGAGAAGGAGAAGGAGAACGGGAGCGAGGAGGAGAACGAAGAGGGGAACGAGGAGGAAGGGGAGGCATGGCTGTCGCCGGGCCTCGCCGTCTCACCGAGCAGGAGATGGTCTCCACCTGCGTGCTGCTCCTCAACGCCGGCCACGAGGCCACTGTCAACACCACCGCCAACGGCTGGTACGCCCTGTTCCGCAACCCCGCTCAGCTCGCCGCGCTCCGGGCCGCGCCCGACGCCCTTCTGCCCACCGCCGTAGAGGAGTTGATGCGGTACGACACCCCGCTCCAGCTCTTCGAGCGCTGGGTGCTCGACGACATCGAGTTCGCCGGGCAGACGCTGCCGCGCGGCAGCGAGGTCGCCCTGCTCTTCGGGTCCGCGAACCGGGACCCCGCACGGTTCGCCGACCCGGACGTCCTCGATCTCACCCGCGCCGACAACCCCCACATCTCCTTCGGTGCCGGCATCCACTACTGCCTGGGCGCACCGCTAGCCCGGCTCGAACTACAGGCATCGTTCGGGGAGTTGCTGCGCAAGGCGCCCGGGATGCGGCTGGTGGCCGAGCCGGAATGGGGCCCCGGGTTCGTCATCCGGGGGCTCAAGGAGCTCCGGGTGGAGTGCTGAGCCGCCCGGACCCGCCCTCAGCCCACCACGTCCCGGCGCCGCAAGGCCCCCGCCCCCGCCCCCACCAGCGCTGCCGCGAGGGCGGTGAGGACCAGTACCGGGGTCCACGTCATCCCCGCCCCCGGCAGCTTGGGCAGATGACCGAAGGGGGAGACGTCCAGGACGGCGGTCGGCAGGTTCAGGGCGGGGCCGACCCAGCCGAGGGCCAGGCACAGGGCCACCACGCCCAGGGCCCCGGGGGCGAGCCTGGGGAGTGCGCCGAACAGCAGCAGCGCGAGCCCCGACAGGGTCCAGATCGCGGGGAGTTGGACCAATGCCGCACCCAGGAGCGGGCCGGTGTCGCGGCCGTGGCCGGCCGCCAGGGCGAGTCCGCCGATCGCCATGATCAGGGCGGCCCCGCCGAACGCGATCACCACATGGCCGGCCGCCCACCGCACCCGGCCCACCGAGGCGGCCAGGACCGGCTCGGCGCGCCCGCCCGTCTCCTCGCCGTGCAGCCGCAGCACCGAAGAGGTGGCGTACAGCGCCGCGAGCATCCCCAGCATGCCGACCATCGTGGCCAGGAACGCGTCGGTCAGTCCGCTCTGGCCGCCCATCCGCTGGATGATCTCCCTGGTCCGCGCGTTGTCGCCGACCAGGGCCGCCGTCCCGTCGGCCATCCGCCCGAACAGCAGCCCGGCCAGCGCGAACCCGAGGGCCCAGCCGAGTACGCCGCCGCGCTGGAGCCGCCAGGCGAGCCCGTACGCCGTCGTGATGCGCCCGTCGGCCGGTCCGGGCCGCGGCGGGACGAAGCTCATCCCGATGTCGCGCCGCCCGGCCAGGACGTAGGCGACGGCCCCCTGCGCGAGGGCCGCCGCCCCGATGAGCGGCAGCAGCCACCACCGCTCGCCCGCGTACGGCCGTACGTTCTCGGCCCAGCCCAGCGGGGTCAGGTGGTCCAGCACCGAGGAGGCGTCGCGGGTCGCGGTGTCGCCCGCCGCCCTCAGCAGGAACGCCGCGCCGAGCGCCGCCCCCGTCAGGCCCTTGGCGAGGCGGGCGCTCTCCGTCAGCTGTGCCATGATCGCCGCGAGGGCCGCGAACAGCATGCCGATCGCGCCGACGGTCAGTCCGAGCGCCGCCGAACCCGCCGTGTCGCCGGTCGACCTGCCCAGTCCCGCCGTGATGATCGCGGCCACCGCCGTGTTCGCGATCAGCGCCGCCAGCAGTGCCGATGTCAGGGAGGCCCGGCGCCCCACCATGGCCGAGGACAGGAGTTCCTGACGGCCCGTCTCCTCTTCGTCGCGCGTGTGCCGCACCACGATCAGGAGGCTCATCACCGCCGCCAGTACGCAGCCGAACCCGCCGAACCGCCACGCGGTCAGCGCGCCTGGCGAGTCACCGAAGACCGGGCCGTACAGGGCGCGCAGCGAGCCGTTGCCGCTCATCGACCGTGCCGCGTCCGCACGTTGGGCGGCCGTCGTGTACACCTTCTCCAGAGTGCTCGCGCCGCTCGCGACGAGTCCGCCCAGCGCGATGGCCCACACCGGGATCATCATCCGGTCCCGGCGCAGCGCCAGCCTCAACAAGGCTCCCGTGCCGGCCAGTTCAGTGCCGAACCGCTTGCCCGGGACCGTCGAAGAAGACGTGGTCATGGCGCGGCCACCTCCTCCGCCCCGGTGTAGTGGCGCAGGAACAGCTCCTCCAGGGTGGGCGGCGTGGACGTCAGGGACCGTACGCCCGAATCGGTGAGGGAGCGCAGTACCGCGTCCAGCTTGTCCGTGTCGACCTGAAGCTTGACCCGCCTGCCGTGCACATCGAGGTCGTGCACGCCGGGCAGCCCGGCCAACTGCCCTGGCGGACCCGCCAGTTCAGCGGCGACGGAGGTCCGGGTGAGGTGGCGGAGCTCCGCGAGGGACCCGGTCTCCACCGTCCGGCCCCGGCGGATGATGCTCACCCGGTCGCAGAGACTCTCCACCTCGCTCAGGAGGTGCGAGGAGAGCAGCACGGTCCGGCCACGGTCGCGTTCTTCCTTGACGCAGTCCTGGAAGACCTCCTCCATGAGCGGGTCGAGTCCGGAGGTCGGCTCGTCGAGGATCAGTACGTCGACGTCCGAGGCGAACGCGGCGACCAGCGCCACCTTCTGCCGGTTGCCCTTGGAGTACGTGCGGCCCTTCTTCGTCGGGTCGAGCTCGAAGCGGGCGATGAGGTCCCGACGGCGGGCCGGGTCGAGGCGGCCGCCCCTCAACCTGCCGAACAGGTCGATGACTTCACCGCCGGAGAGGTTGCGCCACAGGGTCACGTCGCCGGGCACGTACGCCACCCGGCGATGCAGTTCCACGGCGTCGGCCCACGGGTCCCGGCCGAGCAGTTGGGCCGCGCCGGAGTCGGCGCGCAGCAGGCCGAGCAGCACGCGGATGGTCGTGGACTTCCCCGAGCCGTTGGGGCCGAGGAAGCCGTGGACCTCGCCGGACTCGACGGCGAGGTCGAGCCCGGCGAGGGCGCGGGTGCGCCCGAACGACTTGTGCAGTCCGGCTACCGTGATTGCCTTCGTCATGTTTTTGAACGTACTGTATTTTCATGAAGTTGTGAAGATAAGGAACGGCATGAAGGGCGGATAGGGTCGGGGCCATGAGTGGTGTGGACGGTATCGGTGGGGAAGACGGCGGGCGGGAGGAGCGGAAGGTGGCGGACGGGCCGGACGGGGCGGGCGAGCCGCAGGGGCGGGACGAGGACGCGGTGGGCCGCTTCGTCGAGCGGTTCGCCTCCGAGCTCGCCGAGGCCGGCATGCAGCGCATGGCGGCGCGCGTCTTCGCGGCGCTGCTCGTCTCCGAGGCCGGCTCGATGACCTCGGCCGAACTGGCCTCGGCGCTGCGGATCAGCCCGGCCGCGGTGTCGGGCGCGGTCCGCTATCTGTCCCAGGTCAACATGGTCGGCCGAGAACGAGAGCCCGGCTCCCGGCGCGACCGGTACGTCCTGCACAACGAACTCTGGTACGAGACCTTCACCAACCGCGACCGGATCCTGACCCGCTGGGAGCAGGTCATGCGGGAGGGCGTCGCGAGCGCGGGCGGCCCCGGCACGGCGGCCGGGGCGCGGATGGCGGAGACGGCGGCGTTCTTCACGTTCCTGCACGGCGAGCTGTCCCAGCTGATGGACCGCTGGCGCGAACACCGCACGACCCTGGACCTCCCCCCGATCCCACCCCGCTGAGCGCGGCTTCCGTCCGCGGGCCGTGCGTGGCTGGTCGCGCAGTTCCCCGCGCCCTTGTAGGTGGCCCCGGACGCCTCGGTGCTGGCCGGCATGGGCATCTTCAGCCCGTCCGGCGTTTGAGGACGAGCGCCCTTAAGGCGCGATCGGGGTCTGGGGCGGAGCCCCAGGGGCCGGAACCAACCAACCCTGGGCAACGGGCGGGCGGGTGGGCAAACCCCCCGGGGGCCGGGGCGCAGCCCAGCGAGGCGGAGCCCCAGGGCCGGGGCGGAGCCCGGGGGTCCGGAGCCACCCGGGTCAGGTGGGCAGGACCAACTGCCAGGCACCCGCCCGCACCGTCCACGTCCGCGTACGAACAGGCCCGGCCACCGCATGATCCGCCCGGTAGCGAAACCCACCCACCGGGCCCGAGATCGTGACGGCCCGCGCAGCAGCCCGCACCCGCTCGCCCGTACGCCCGTGCACCACCACCTGCGCGAGCCCGTCCGCCGAGGCCACCGACACGCCCGCCACCGGCCGGTCCAGATCGCTCAGGAGCACCCCGTCGGCCTCCACCCGCAGCCGGTGCGCGACAGCCGCCGACACGGGGGCGGGCGCCCGCACCAGGGAGCGGAGCACCGAGCGGGCCGCGCCCCACACCGTCGGCGGCGCGGGCCGGGTCCGTACCGGATGCGGGGCGGGGACGCGGAGCGCGCCGAGCACCACCTGGTCGCTGTCGTCGACCAGGAGGTCGAGCCGGCGCCCGGTGCCCTCCAGGGCGGCCCGCGCGGCGGCCACCGCCCCCATCGGCACCCCGAGCCCCCGGGCCAGCTCCAGCGAGTCCGCCGAACCCACCGGCACGAACGCGAGAGCGCCCCGGTTCAGCTCACGTTCCCGGTACAGCGTCGTCACCGTGCGTAGCAGCGCCTGGTCGTCGCCGACCACCACGGTGCGCCGGTCGCCCCTGCGGGCCAGTGCCTTCGCGAACTCCGCCGGCCCCTCCGGCCAGCAGATCTTCGCCTGTGCGCCCGCGCACAGCACATCTTTCGCGATCCGTACGGACTCGCCGTCAATACGGCGGGCGACCGGGTCGATGAGCACGACGAGCTGGTGCGCAGCCGACACCTCGGTCCTTCCTCGGGTAGCATCTTTGTGCAAGAGCCCCTTGCGCTATTGCGCCAGGGGCTTCGTCTATTCCGGGGCAAGCGTTCTTCGGTTCAGGCCCATGGTGTACGCATCCACATATGGAACGCGTATGCCCCTGACCTTGGACATGCCCCGCCCGGAAGGGGTGTACGCCTGTGCCCGCACTTGTGCTGCTCGGTGCTCAGTGGGGTGACGAGGGCAAGGGAAAGGCCACCGACCTCCTCGGTGGATCAGTTGATTATGTGGTGCGCTACCAGGGCGGCAACAACGCCGGCCACACGGTCGTCGTAGGCGACCAGAAGTACGCGCTGCATCTTCTCCCTTCCGGGATCCTCTCACCGGGGTGCACCCCGGTGATCGGTAACGGAGTCGTCGTCGACCCGGCGGTCCTGCTCTCCGAGCTGAGCGGGCTGAACGAGCGAGGCGTCGACACGTCCAAGCTCCTGATCAGCGGTAACGCTCACCTGATCACGCCGTACAACGTCACGCTCGACAAGGTCTCCGAGCGCTTCCTCGGCAAGCGCAAGATCGGAACCACCGGCCGCGGCATCGGCCCGACGTACGCGGACAAGATCAACCGCGTCGGCATCCGCGTCCAGGACCTCTACGACGAGTCGATCCTGGAGCAGAAGGTCGAGGCGGCTCTGGAGGGCAAGAACCAGCTGCTCGCCAAGGTCTACAACCGTCGCGCCATCGAGGTCGGCAAGATCGTCGAGGAGATGCTCCAGTACGCGGAGCAGCTCAAGCCGTTCGTCGCGGACACCACGCTGATCCTGAACAAGGCGCTCGACGACGACAAGGTCGTGCTCTTCGAGGGCGGCCAGGGCACCCTGCTCGACGTCGACCACGGCACGTACCCCTTCGTCACCTCCTCGAACCCGACCGCGGGCGGCGCCTGCACGGGTGCGGGTGTGGGGCCGACGAAGATCAGCCGCGTCATCGGCATCCTCAAGGCCTACACGACCCGTGTCGGCGCGGGCCCGTTCCCGACCGAGCTGTTCGACGAGGACGGCGAGGCGCTGCGCCGCATCGGCGGCGAGCGCGGTGTCACTACCGGCCGTGACCGCCGGTGCGGCTGGTTCGACGCCCCGATCGCCCGGTACGCGACCCGCGTCAACGGCCTCACCGACTTCTTCCTCACCAAGCTGGACGTGCTGACCGGCTGGGAGGAGATCCCGGTGTGTGTCGCGTACGAGATCGACGGCAAGCGCGTCGAGGAACTCCCTTACTCCCAGACCGACTTCCACCACGCGAAGCCGATCTACGAGAAGCTGCCGGGATGGTCCGAGGACATCACCAAAGCCAAGACCTTCGACGAGCTGCCGAAGAACGCCAAGGCCTATGTGAAGGCCCTGGAGGAGATGTCCGGAGCGCCGATCTCCGCGATCGGCGTCGGCCCCGGCCGTACCGAGACGATCGAGATCAACTCCTTCCTGTAGGAGAGCGGGCCCGGCGGTGATCCCGTGGGCGCTTGATCGACCGAGCGGGGCTCGGGGTGTGCCAATCGGCCGCCCCGAGCCCCGCTCAGTCGTTTCCGGCAACCGCAAGGGCCGGAGCCCGAAACCCGGAGTCCGGCAGTCCGGAGCCCGAAACCCCGGAGTCCGGCAGACCGGAGCCCGGCAGCCCGCTCCGGCCCCCGTGCCCGTCCCCGACCCCGTCACCGTCACCGAAGCCCGCCCCTGCCCGCGATTGATTCCTTCGCGAAGGTATTTTATTGTGAGGGCAGTCCACCGGGGCACAAGTCCCGCACTAGACAGGGGAATTCCTATGCGTGCGATCGTCCAGCAGGCTTTCGGCGGGCCCGAGGTGCTGACCCTCGCGGAGGTGGAGCGGCCGACCCCGCTGCCCACCGAGATCCTGGTACGGGTCAAGGCGATCGGGGTGAACCCGGTCGAGGCGATCATCCGGGGCGGTGCCTTCCCGATGCTCGGTGAGCCGCCCTTCGTCCTGGGCTGGGACGTCTCGGGCGTGGTCGAGCACGTCGTGCCGGGCACCTCCCGCTTCCAGGAGGGCGACGAGGTGTTCGGCATGCCGCTGTTCCCGCGAGCTGCCGGTGCCTACGCCGAGTTCGTCGCGGCCCCCTCGCGCCACTTCGCCCACAAGCCGGCCTCGTTGAGCCACGCCCAGGCGGCGGCGGTCCCGCTGGCCGGCCTCACCGCTTGGCAGAGTCTCGTCGAGGTGGGCCAAGTGGGGCCCGGACAGCGGGTGTTGATCCATGCGGGCGGCGGAGGCGTGGGGCACCTGGCGATCCAGATCGCCAAGGCCCGCGGCGCGCACGTCATCACCACGGCGAGCGCGGCCAAGCACGCATTCCTGCGCGGGCTCGGCGCGGACGAGGTGATCGACTACCGGGCGGTCGACTTCGCGGACGCCGTCGGGGACGTCGACACGGTCCTGGAGCTGATCGGCGGCGACTACGCCGACCGCTCCCTGCGGACCCTGCGCCCCGGCGGCCTCCTGGTCACCGCGGTGGCCCGCGCCGACGCCGAGCTCGCCGCCCGTACCCGCGCGGCGGGATTCCGCTTCGCCGGCGTCTCGGTGGAGCCGGACCACGGGGGCCTTGAGGCGCTGGCCGACCTCGTCGAGAAGGGGCAGCTGCGCCCGCACGTGGACCGCACTCTCTCCCTCGAAGAGGCGGCTGCGGCCCATGAGTTGATCGAATCCGGTCACGTCACGGGCAAGCTCATCCTGGAGCCGTAGGCGGAGCGCCGGCCTTTGCGGGCGGGCAGGCGGGCGCTGCCCGCCGGGAAGGAGCGCCCCGGCAGTGGTCGCCGGGAACGGTCGGGCCGTCGCCCCGCCCGGCAGGACGGCCGCCAGGGAACGGTCGGGCCGTCGCCCCGCCCGGCAGGACGGTCGCCAAGGAACGGTCAGGCCGTCGCCCCGCCCGGCAGGACGGTCGCCAGGATCTCCTCGACCCGCTCGGCGATGTCGGCCCGGTCGTTCATCACCCAGGACATGTGCTGCGCCCCGAAGAAGGCCGAGACCAGCACCCGGCCGAGCACCTCGGGGTCGCTCCCGGTCGGCAGTGCGCCCTCGGCCCCGGCCGCGCGCAACAGCCCCGTGACGGTCTCGGTGTAGCCGACGAACGGGGCCGGCAGGTCCGCGTCAATCAGGGACCGCTCGATCTGGAGCCGCGCCCCGGCCCGGATGACCTGGTCGTCGCGGAACATGGTGCCCGTACGCGTGAGGAGTTCGCGGACCGCGGCGGCGGGGGGCAGGTCCTGCTCCTGGACCTGCTGCGCGCTGGCCCGCAGGCGTGCGTAGAACTCCTCGGTCACCGCTGCGGCGAGCGCGTTCTTGTTGGCGAAGTGGAAGTACACCGCGCCCTTCGTCGCGCCCATCAGCTCGGCCACGTCGAGGATGGTGGTCGCCGGATACCCCTTGTCCGCGAAGGCGCGGGCCGCCGCGTCCAGGATCAGGGCGCGGGTCCGGATGGCGCGCTCCTGCTTGAGTTCGGAGGCGGCGGGTTTCTGACGGGCCCTTGTGCTCATGCCCAGTCCCTTCGGTCGGCTGCGGTTCACCATACCTTCCTGAAGGTATGTTCCCGCAGCGACGGGGATACGGGGGTGAGGAGATACGGGGTGCGGGGGCGCGGAGCTACGGGGGTGCGGAGGTACGGGGCATGGGGACGGGGAGGGCGACCGGAGCCCCGCTCCGGCGCCGGTCCCCGCCGTGGCCCGCACCCCTGACCCCCGGCCTACGTCGGGAACTCGCCGAGCCAGCTGCGGTCGAGGAGGTTTTCCGGGAGGTACTCGGTCTCGATGGTGATCGGGCGTCCGGCGTCGTGGGCGAGGCAGGCGAGGGCGAGCGGGGCGAGGGCGACGGCTCCGTCGAGGTCGTCGGCGCGCTCTTCGTCGGCGGTCCAGTACTCGTGGTGCAGCTGGACCGCCTGGAGGAGGGTCTTGTCGAACTCCTCGTCGTCCTGGGTGAGGAAGCGGTAGAAGACGTTCAGCGGGGGATAGAGGATCATGAGCATCAGCTCACGGTCGACGAACCTGAGGTTCTGGGGGTTCGTACCGTCGAACGCGGCGACGAGCTTGTCGCCGAGCCCCTCTCCTTCGAGCCAGTACGTCTGGAGCGCGTCGACCCAGTCGTAGATGTACTCCTCGAAGTCGGCGCCCGAGCCACGGAGCAACTCCAGCGGTACGTTGGCCAGTTGAGTGAGCCGGCTCTGGTCGCGGCAGATGATGGCGAGCCAGAAGGCCTGGAGCCAGGTGCCGGCGTCCGTGAAGTGCGTGGGTCCGCCGAGGCCGGGGACGGCCCGCTTCTCGTGTGCGATCAGGCACTCGACCGTGGTGCCCTCCGGCGCCATGGCGGAGGCGAAGAGGGCCGAGCCGGTCTGCATGGCGGCCACCCACGCCTCCCACGTCTCGCTCGCCCTGGCCGTCGGGTCGTGCAGACAGTGCGTGAAGGCGGTGGTGAGTGTGCTGCTGAAGGTGAGGCCGAACATGTGGGGCGCCTGCTCGACGCGTTTGACCGCCTCAAGCGTGTGCTCGTCGATCTCGGCGAGCCACTCCGCGGAGTTGTCGCCCGGGTCGTACGGGGTCCTGGAGATTTTCATCGGCATGCGCTCAATCTTCGCTTCTGCGGGCGAGGAGGTGTGCGGGGAGGTGTTCGCTCTCGATGGTGACGGAGCGTCCGGCGCCGTGGGCGAGGCAGGCGAGGGCCGGCGGGGCGAGGGCGAGGGCCCCGTCGACATCGTCGGCGCGCTCTTCGTCGGCGGTCCCGTACTCGTGGTGCAGGTGCACCGCTAGGAGCAGGGTCTTGTTGAATTCTTCGTCTTCCTCGTCGTCCTGGGTGAGGAAGCGGTGGAAGACGTTCAGCGGGGGACGCGGGATCTTGAGCATCAGCTCGCGATCGACGAACTTGAGGCCCTGGGGGTCCGTGCCGTCCAACGCGGCGCCCAACTTCTCACCCGGATGAGGTCGTTGTCGCCAGTACGCCCGAAGGGCCTCCATCCACGGGTGGACGTATTTCTCGAACTCTGCTCCGAAAGCGCGCAGTTGCTTGACGGGCACTCCGCAGAGCCGTGTCGCGCCGGGGTCGCGGCGTTGATCACTTCTCTCGAAATGGTCTGGCGCCGGAGCTTGGCGGCAGGTTGGATTTTGCCATGACATTGCAGTTGAGCGGGATCGACTTCCGCTACGGCCGGAGGTCTCCGGTCTTCACGGCGCTCGACCTGACATTGGACAGCCCCGCCACCGTTCTGCTGGGTCCCAACGGGGCCGGGAAATCGACGCTGATGTCGCTCGCGGCAACCCATCTCCGTCCGCACGGCGGGAAGATCACCTGGCGCGGCAGGACCGCGTCCGGGCGCCGGGACAGGGCCGCGTACGTGAAGGCCGTGGCGTGGCTTCCGCAGGACATCGTGGCCATTCCTGGTCTGACGGTGCGTGAACAGGTCGCCTATGCGGGGTGGTTGAAGGGGATGTCCAAGGCGGCGGCCTGGCAGGCTTCGGC
This sequence comes from Streptomyces sp. NPDC006691, assembly GCF_042869955.1. Taxonomy (NCBI): domain Bacteria; kingdom Bacillati; phylum Actinomycetota; class Actinomycetes; order Kitasatosporales; family Streptomycetaceae; genus Streptomyces; species Streptomyces sp. NPDC006691. Next base: position 300,041 of record NZ_JBIAGW010000001.1, on the reverse strand, counting down.
GGAAGCCTTGGCCCGCGTCGGTCTCGGTGAGCTCGCCGACCGGCGGAGCCATCGGCTGTCCGGCGGCCAGCGGCGGCGGATGGGGCTGGCCGGCGCCCTCGCCCACCGCAGTGAGCTGATCCTCCTGGACGAGCCGACCGCGGGCCTCGACCCGACGCAGCGCCGGGTCTTCCGCACCCTGCTGGAGAAGTTGAGCGGCGACGTACAGGTGGTGGTCTCCACCCACCAGACCGAGGACCTGGCCGAGTCCTATTCCCATGTCGTGGTCCTCGACCACGGCGAGGTCCGCTTCCAGGGATCCATCGCGGACTTCTACGCCCTGGCCGGACCGGGCACGACCGAGCCGCGCGAGCGTGCCGAGGCGGCCTACGCCCAGCTCGTGCACGGGGAGGCGTGACCATGCGGATACGCACCATGCTGCGGTCGTCCTCGGCCGTGATCGTGCTGCCGATCCTCGTCGTCTTCCTCATGACGGCGCTCGGCCACCAACTCACCGCGGGGACGACCGTCGGGTACTGGCCGTCGGCGACGGGCACGTCGGTCTATGCGCTTCCCTTCATCGGCACCGCGTGTGCCGGCATGGGAGCGTGGGAGGGGGCCCGGCTGACGCGCGGCCGGGTCTTCGACCAGGCGGGCGTCCGCTCGCCGTTGGCCGTCTCGGCATCCGTGCTGGTCCCCGTGCTGGGTGCCGGTGTCGTCGCGTGCTCGGCCGCGCTCGCCCTGTCGGCCGGATCGGCAGGGGTGGGCGCGGGGCTTCCCGACGTGGGGATCCTGGCCGTCGAACTCGCCCTCGTACTCGCCAACACGCTGGCCGGCTTCTGCCTCGGACGACGACTGCCGGCGCTCATCTCCGTCCCGGTCGCTCTGGTGGGCGCCTTCGTCGCGAACGCCTACCCCGTGGCGTGGAGCGTCCTGTGGCTCAGGCACCTGGTGGGTGGCGGGCTGAGCGGGTGCTGCGCGCTCGACCAGGTGCCCGACGCCCGTGCGGTGTGGTCCGCCCTGCTGTTCGCGGGCGGCCTCTCGGCGGCCTGTGGGGCGGTCATCAGCCGGCGTCGGCTCCGGGCCGCCCCGGTCATAGCTCTGGCGGTCTTCGTCGCCGGAGCCGGCGGTGCGGTCGCGACCGCGCGCGGCCTGGGTCCCGACGCGGCCCGTCCCCGGCCGTCGGCGGGGCTGGTCTGCGAGCGGGGCACCTCGGCGACCGTGTGCCTGTGGCCCGAGGTGGCCGACGCCGCCCTGGTGCGCGGCGAAACCCAGCAGGCCGTGGCGAGGCTCCGGGCCTTCGGGGTGGCCACCCCGACGACGTTCACCATGGCGGCCCGGCCCGCCGCGCGGGAGGCCAAGCTGGGAGTGGCACCCGACGTCCGTGCCGAGGACGTGGCCCCCGGCGTCGTCGTGGGCCTCCTCCCCGAGCCGCCCGACTGTGCGCGACGCGAGCGCTACCCGGCCGGTGACGCCGTCGGCCCCGTGGAGGCCTGGCTCATGCTCGTCGCGGGAGCCCCCGAGGCCACGGTCGCGTCGAGGACGCCCGCCGCGGACGTCCAACTGGCCCACGACGTAAGCCTGTTGTCGCAGGCGGAGCAGCTGCGGTGGTACGAGGTCAACACGGCGGCCATGCGTACGTGTTCGGCCGAGCCGCAGCTCGGTCCCGTGGGAGGAGCCCGATGAACTGGTGGCTCAAGACCCGCGCTCCGGCCGCGTTCCTGGCCACGGTCGTCCTCACCACCGCCTGCGCGGTGCTCAGCGGAAGCGCGGCGCTCCCCGTTCCCTCCCTGACGGGCGGGACGGGAAGCTTCCTGGTGGGGCATCTGATCACCGTGCTCCCCGCCGCCGCGCTCATGTACGCGGTGAGCCGCACGGACACCGGAATGGAGTGGGTCGCCGCCCGCCCCATGCACCTGTGGAACACCCTGCTCGGTCTGCTGGCCGCCCTCGTCGCCGTGCTGGCCGCGGCGGTCACCTACGGTCTGACCGGTCGGGCCATCGCCTTCGTGGTCGGGCGCAACACCACGGGCTACCTGGGGTTGGCGATGCTGCTGTGCGCGCTGGCCGGTCCTCGTGCGGCGGCCGTCACCACCGCGGCGCTCCCGGTCGCCCTGGCCGCGACGGGGTGGGCGCCCGACGGGCGGCCCCGGCCCTGGGCCTGGGTCCTCCACCCGGCCCATTCCGGCCTCGCGGCCGGCGCGGCCCTGGTGCTGCTGACCGCCGGAGCCGCCGCCACGGCGGCCCGTCTCGGCCCGACCGCCCTGGGCTCGGCCCGCCTGGGCTCGGGCCGCGTCCGGTCTGTCCGCTTGGGCCTGGACCGCTCGGGTCGGTGACGGGAAGGGGGAGCGGACGGGACGCGTGACACAGCCCGAGCGTCGCGCAGGGCGGCGGCGAGTTGGGCGGACCAAGTCCCGTGCCAGGGATCAGCCCTCCGGGTTCTTCGACGGCCGACCCGGCCGACCCGTCGGTTCCCGTCGCTCCGTCCCGAGCACGGTGTAGATCCAGACCGCCGCGACCGAGATGACGGAACAGGCGACGGCCCATACGAGGATCAGGGCGAGAATGCCCGGAGTCATGGCATTCACATCCGGGCCCAGACAGGTGAATGTGACGCTGAAGAGAATGCCGGAAATGAACGCCACGGCAGTACCGTTCAGGTCTTTTCGCACGGCTCTTCACCGACCTTGGTCGAGGCAGCTTCCCGCTCTGTGCGGCTGCGAGTTCCCGTCCGGGCGGGGATGAATCCGCTGTGCTGGACGGCGGTTGCGGAGGGCGCCGGTCCGGTCAGGGGTGGGTGCCCGGGTTTCCGCGGTGTGCCCGCATTGCGGAATGCCGGCCTCAACTCCCCTCCCGTTCCCTCCGATTCCTTCCGGACCCGAGTCCTCCATTCCGTGCCCGACCACGCCGCTTTCTTCGACTGCCGTCGCACGGAAGGCGATCGGGGCGTCCGGGAACCTTCCCGGAATTGTGCGCAGTCGGTAACAGCGGGATCCTCCGGGCGCCTCGGCTCGTCATGCCAGGTGACCGGGGGCGGACGAGGGACTGCGACGAAAAGAGGCGGACATGGCACGGCACAGCGGGCGAGGCTGGTACGGCAAGTTGGCTGGCGCCGCGCTCGGAGTGACGTTGCTGGCGACCGGGGCGTCGGTGTGGACCGCGCAGGCCGGCACGGCGGACGGCCCGTCACCGAAGGCGAGTGCGCCGGCCGCGCCCGGCAACGACGGCAAGCGCGTCGACACGACCATCGCGCACTCCTCGGACGCCGGCCCGCGCGGCGTGAACATCACCATCGACGACGGCCCCGACCCCACGTGGACCCCGCAAGTCCTGGACCTGCTCCAGCAGTACGGGGTGAAGGCCACCTTCTGCATGGTGGGTACGCAGGCCCAGGCCCACCCGGACCTCGTGAAGAAGGTCGTCGCCGCAGGGCACCGGCTGTGCGACCACACCGTGTCCCACAACACCAGCATGGACAAGGCGTCCGAGGCCTACCAGTCGCAGCAGATCCTCGACGCCGAGGCGATGATCACCAAGGCGTCCGGTGGCGTGAAGCCCATGTACTACCGTGCGCCGGGCGGGGCGTTCACCCCGTACAGCCGCGAACTCGCCGCCTCCCGCGGCATGCGTCCGCTGGGCTGGAACGTGGACAGCAAGGACTTCGAGCGCCCGGGTGTCGACGCCATCGTCGCCACCGTCGAGAAGGAGCTGCCGAGCGGGCCGACCGTCCTCTTCCACGACGCGGGCGGCAACCGCTCCCAGACCCTGGCGGCGCTGCGCAAGCTCCTCCCCTGGTTCAAGGCCCAGGGCCACACCTTCGGCTTCCCGGTCCGCTGAACCGCCTGGCGAGGGGCGGCGCCGCGAGGGGGAGCGCCGCGAGGGGGAGCGCCGCGAGGGGGAGCGCCGTGGGGCCGGGGACACCCACTGGCTACCCGTTGCCCTTCGTGTAGTCGAGGTACTCCGTCGTGCCGACGGTCTGGCGGTGCAGGCGGCCGTCCGGCATGACGCTGACGGTGCTCGGCCTTCCGGGGTTGCAGGTGCCGGTCGAGCCGGGGCCCACCTCGGACGGTCCGATCCTGAGCGGGGTGTCGGGCGAGGGGGGTGCCTCGGTGAGGCGGGCCTGGAAGACGCAGTGGTAGCCGCTGCCGTCGGCCGTGAGCGTGAGTACGGGATCGCCCACCCGGCCCGAACGGATCACCAAGTGCCGTGTGTTGTCACCGGAGTTGCTCGGAATGACGGCCGACCAGCTGCCCAGGTACTGCTGCGGTATGACGTCGGAGGCGCCGCGGGAGGCCGAGGCCGGCGGGTTCGGAGTGGTCGGGTCCGGGGTGGTCTGCGACGCGGTCGGGTTCGGGGTCGCGTTCTCGGGGGCGCCGCTCATGAACGCGTACACCGAGCCGCCCGCGCCGACCGCCACCACGATGGCCACCGCGATCAGTGCCGCCGTGGACTTGGCGCTGCGTTGCAGCGGGGGTTCCGGGTCGGGCTCGGGGGAGTAGTCCGCGTAGGCGGTGACGTCGTCGTACGGGTCGTACGGGTCGTACGGCGCGGGTGGGGCCGGCGCCGGGGGTCCGGAGGCGCTGGGGTCTTCCAGGTCGAGCAACTGGGCTGCTTCGCTTGCCAGTTGGGCCAGCACGGTGGACGGAAGCCACGGGTGGGGGAGGGTGGCGGGGACGCGTTCCAGGATGCGGCCGAGGGTGGGGCGGGCCGCCGGGTCCTTGTGCAGGCAGTCGCCGATCAGCTCCTGGAGGGACTCGGGCACGCCGTCGAGGTCCGGGGGGTCCTGCGCGATGCGGAACATCAGCGCGTGCACCCCGCTCGTCGCCTCCCCGAAGGGGAGTCTGCCGCTCGCCGCGTACGCCAGGACCGAGCCGAGACAGAACACGTCGCAGGCGGGGGTGACGCGGTCGCCGCGCAGCTGCTCCGGGGCCATGAAGCCGGGCGAGCCGATGAGGGCGCCGGTGCGGGTCAGTCCGCCGTCCGCGCCGGCCTCCAGGGCGCGGGCGACGCCGAAGTCGATGACGCGGGGGCCGTCGGCGGTGACCAGGACGTTGGAGGGCTTCAGGTCGCGGTGGACGAGGCCGACGCTGTGGATGTCCTGGAGGGCGAGGGCGAGGCCGTGCGCGAGTACGCGTACGGAGTGCTCGGGGAGGGGGCCGTGGTCTTCGACGACGGACTGGAGGTCGGGGCCGGCGACGTAGCCGGTCGCGACCCAGGGGACGGGGGCGTCGGTGTCGGCGTCCAGGACCGGGGCGGTCCACAGCCCGCCCACTCTGCGGGCGGCGCGTACCTCCTGGCGGAAGCGGGCCCGGAAGTCGGCCTGGTCGGCGAGGTCGGGGCGGACCAGTTTCACGGCGACGGTGCGGCCGCGGTCCGACCGTGCGAGGTAGACCTGGCCCATGCCGCCCGCGCCCAGGCGGGCCAGTATCCGGTAGCCGCCTATTCGGTCCGGGTCGGCCGGCCTCAGGCGCTGCGTGCGGTCCATGCCGGGTGCCCTTCGGGGTGGGGGTCGACTGGGTGAGGATATGCGGGGTCCCCCTGCGGGGGCGGGCGGTATGGCCGGGGCGTGCCGCCCCCGGCCCCGCTTTCGGCCGCGGGCCGTGGTGCTTTTCGCGCGGTTCCCCGCGCCCCTGAGGCCTGTTCTCGGCTGCGGGCCGTGGGTGCTTTTTGCGCAGTTCCCCGCGCCCCCAACCCGTTCTCGTCTGCGGGCTGTGTGGGGCTGGTCGCGCGGTTCCTCGCGCCCCCAACCCGTTCTCGTCTGCGGGCCGTGGGTGCTTTTTGCGCGGTTCCCCGCGCCCCTGACCTGTTCTCGTCTGCGGGCTGTGTGGGGCTGGTCGCGCAGTTCCCCGCGCCCCCCAACCCGTTCTCGTCTGCGGGCCGTGCGTGGCTGGTCGTGCCGTTCCTCGCGCCCCTGGCCCGTTCCCGGCCGTGGGCCGGGTGGGGCCTGGGCGACACTTTGCCGAGCGGGGGTGGCCAGGGTGGACAGGATGGCCATGGCCGTTCTCAGCTGGGCTTACCTACCCTGGGGGCATGACCCCTCAAGGCACCCCCGATCCCCAGGCCGGCGCGGCTGTGAAGGCCGCCGACCGCGCGCACGTGTTCCACTCCTGGTCCGCCCAGGGCCTGATCGACCCGCTCGCCGTGGCCGGCGCGGAGGGGTCCTACTTCTGGGACTACGAGGGCAACCGCTACCTCGACTTCACGAGCGGGCTCGTCTTCACCAACATCGGCTACCAGCACCCGAAGGTCGTCGCCGCGATCCAGGAGCAGGCCGCGACGATGACGACCTTCGCGCCCGCGTTCGCGGTCGAGGCGCGCTCGGAGGCGGCCCGGCTGATCGCCGGGCGCACCCCGGGCGACCTCGACAAGATCTTCTTCACCAACGGGGGTGCGGAGGCCGTCGAGAACGCGATCCGGATGGCCCGCCTGCACACCGGGCGCCACAAGGTGCTGAGCGCGTACCGCTCGTACCACGGAGGTACGAACACGGCGATCAACCTGACCGGCGACCCGCGCCGCTGGGCCTCCGACAGCGGCTCGGCCGGTGTCGCGCGGTTCTGGGCGCCGTTCCTCTACCGGTCACCCTTCCACGCCACCACCGAGGCCGAGGAGTGCTCGCGCGCGCTCAAGCACCTTGAGGACACCATCGTCTTCGAGGGCCCCGGCACCATCGCCTCGATCATCCTGGAGTCCGTGCCGGGCACCGCCGGGATCATGACGCCGCCGGCCGGCTACCTGCCCGGCGTGCGGGCGCTCTGCGACAAGTACGGGATCGTCCTCATCCTGGACGAGGTCATGGCCGGGTTCGGCCGGACCGGCAAGTGGTTCGCGTCCGAGCACTACGACGTGGTGCCCGACCTGCTCACCTTCGCCAAGGGCGTCAACTCCGGGTACGTGCCGCTCGGCGGCGTCGCCATCAGCCGGAAGATCGCCGAGACCTTCGAGCACCGGCCCTTCCCCGGCGGGCTCACCTACTCCGGGCACCCGCTGGCCTGTGCCGCCGCCGTCGCCACCATCAACGTGATGGAGGAGGAGGGCGTCGTCGAGCAGGCCGCGCACATCGGGGCGAGCGTGCTGGAGCCGGGGCTTCGTGAGATCGCCGAGCGGCACCCTTCGGTGGGCGAGGTGCGCGGGCTCGGCGTGTTCTGGGCGCTGGAGCTGGTGCGCAGCAAGAAGACGCGCGAGCCGCTGGTCCCGTACAACGCGACCGGCGCGGACAACGCCCCGATGGCCGCCTTCGGCGCCGCCTGCAAGAAGAACGGTCTGTGGCCCTTCATCAACATGAACCGCACCCACGTCGTGCCGGCCTGCAACATCAGCGAGGGCGAGGCCAAGGAAGGCCTCGCGGTGCTGGACGAGGCGCTGACGGTCGCCGATCAGTACACCGTGTGACGCGGCGGTCCTGATCACGCGGACCCGGTGATCACGCGGACCCGGTGACGGTGGCGAGTTCGCCCTGGTCAGGGCGGTGTTCTCGGCATCGTTCGAGCGGCTGGGCCCCGCTCTCCTTTGTCCGGTTTCCGGGCACCCCATAGGGTGGCCCGGAACCGGAGGAGGGGAGCGAGTCATGCCCGCGAGCGGAGCGGTCACCCGCAACACCCTTCGACAACAGATAGCGGACGCGCTGCGTGACGAAGTGCTCGCGGGGCGTATGCGGCCCGGCGAGGAATTCACCGTCAAGCAGATAGCCGAGCAGTACGGCGTCTCCGCGACGCCCGTGCGCGAGGCGCTCGTCGACCTCTGCGCACAGGGCCTGCTCGACTCCGACCAGCACCGGGGCTTCCGGGTACGGGTGTTCACGGTCGAGGACTACAAGGGCATGGTGGAGGCCCGGGCCCTGGTGGTCGACGGGATATTCCGGCGGGCCGCGGTCCCCGGCGCCGTCGAGCCGCACGGCCCCGCCCTCGTATCGGTGCGGCGGCGCGGCGAAGAGGCCGCGCGGGCCGCCCGCGGCGGCGATCTGAACATCCTGGTCGGCTACGACCTGCGGTTCTGGCGGGAGCTGTGCGCGCTCGCCGGAAACACCTACATCTCCGAGTTCCTGCACCGCCTGCGCATGCAGAGCTGGGTGTTCGCGGTCCCCTATCTGCGCGGCCACAGCGAACTCAGCGACTGGCTGTGGACCGGCCACGGCGAGGTCGTCTCGGCGCTCGCCCTCGGTGACTTCGAGGCGGCACGGGTGTTGATCGCCGCCTACAACGACGAATCCCTCGTATGGGCGGAGCGACTGCCGCAGTGATCACCGATCCGGCCGGACGGGTCGAACTCAGCGTCGTCGTCCCGGCCTACAACGAGGAGCAGCGCCTCGCGCCCACCCTCGACGCGATCCGTGCCCACCTCGGCGACAGCTGCGCCTGGGAGCTGATCGTGGTCGACGACGGGTCGGACGACGAGACCGTACGGGTCGCGCGCGAGGCCGCCGCCGGCGATCCGCGCATCACCGTCGTCGTCAGCGAGAGCAACCGGGGCAAGGGCCACGCCTTGCGGCTCGGGGTGCTCGCCTCCTACGGGCGCCGGGTCCTGATCACGGATGCCGATCTGGCCACCCCCATCGAGGAGTTGGACCATCTCGCCAAGGCGATGACCGAGGGCGAGACGGCCGCCGCGATCGGCTCGCGCGCCCGCCCCGGGGCCCGTATCGAGGTCCACCAGAGCCGGCTGCGCGAGACGCTCGGGCGGATGGGCAACCGGCTGATCCGGGCCGTGGCGGTGCCCGGCATCCACGACACCCAGTGCGGCTTCAAGCTGTTCGACGGCGACAAGGCGCGGGCCGCGTTCGCCGACGCCCGCCTGGACGGCTGGGGCATCGACGTGGAGATCCTCCAGTTCTTCCGCCGCAGGGGCTGGCCGGTCGCCGAGGTGCCGGTGCGCTGGTCGCACCAGGAGGGCTCCAAGGTGGGCGCGGCCGACTACGGCAAGGTCCTGTGGGAGCTGGGCCGTCTGAAGGCGCGCGCGGTGCGCCGCGTCGATCTCGTGCTCGGCGCCCTCTACCTGCTGTCGTCCGTGCTGCTCTACAAGAACCTGTGGGGAGACCTCGGGCGGAGTTATCTCACCGACTCGATGCAGGACCAGAACCAGTGGGAGTGGTTCTTCGCGGTCACCGCGGACAACGTGGCCCATCTGCGCGACCCGCTGTTCACCACCGTCCAGAACTTCCCCGACGGCGTTAACCTGATGGGCAACACCCCGATGCTGGGCCTGTCGGTGCCCTTCGCGCCGATCACCCTCGCCTTCGGGCCGACACTCACCTGGGCGCTCGTCCTCACCCTCGGGATATCGGCGACCGCGTACGCCTGGTACTGGCTGTTCGCCCGCCGGGTGACCGAGAACCGGTGGGCGGCCGGGCTCGGCGGGGCGCTCGCCGCGTTCGCGCCGCCGATGATCTCGCACGCCAACGCCCACCCGAACTTCTGCGTCCTGTTCATGATCCCGCTGATCATCGACCGCGCGCTGCGGCTCTGCGAGGGCCGCGACATCCGCCGCGACGGCCTGGTCCTGGGCCTGTTCACGACGTACCAGATCTTCCTCGGCGAGGAGGTGCTGCTGCTCGCCGTGGTCGGCATGACCCTGTTCGCCCTGTCGTACGCGCTGGCCCGGCGCGATGTCGCATGGGCCGCGGTCCGGCCGCTCGCCCAGGGCATGGCGTACGCGGTGGGGGTGTGTCTGGTCCTCGTCGCGTATCCGCTGTACCGGCAGTTCGCGGGGGCGCAGAGCTATCACAGCGTGCTGCACGGCGACAGCGCGGGCAATTCGCCGCTCGCGCTGGTCGAGTTCGCGGGGCGCTCGCTGTGGGGCGACGACGCCACCGCCGACAAGCTGGCCCTCAACCGCACCGAGCAGAACGCCTTCTACGGCTGGCCGCTCGTGGCCCTCGCCTTCGCGCTCGTCGTACGCCTGTGGCGGCGCCCGCTGGTGAAGGCGCTCGCGTTCACCGGGGTCGCGGCGGCGGTGCTCTCGCTCGGGCAGAAGATCCGGATCCCTTACACGGACGTGGTGTTCACCGGGCCCTGGAAGCTGCTCGCGCACAAGCCGCTCTTCGAGTCGGTGATCGAGGGCCGGGTCGCGATGATCTGCGCACCGGCGCTCGGCGCCCTGATCGCGCTGGGCGCGGGCCGTCTCGCGCTCAGCCGCGCGCGCGTGACCCGGGCGGTGGGGTTCACCGCGATCGGGCTCGCCCTGCTCCCGATCGTGCCGACGTCGTTCCCGACGAACGCCCGCCCCGAGGTGCCCGAGTTCATCTCGGCGGGCCTGTGGAAGAAGTACGTGAAGCCCGGCGAGTCCCTGGTCCCGGTACCGCTGCCCGACCCCGGCTCGGCGGAGGCCCTGCACTGGCAGTCGTCCACCGGCCTCGGCTTCTCGGTGCCGGGCGGCTACTTCAACGGGCCCTGGGGACCGGACCGCATCGGCATCTACGGTGCCTCCCCGCGCTGGACGTCCAACCTGTTCGGCGACATCCGCTCCGGCAAGCCCATCCCCGACATCGGCACGGACTGGCAGAACCAGGCCCGTGCGGACCTCGCGTACTGGCACGCGGGCGTCCTCGTCCTCGCTCCGCAGCCGCAGGCGCCCCAGCTGTACGAGACGGTGAGCCGGCTGCTGGGCGGGAAGCCGGGCACGAAGGTCGGCGGAGTCTGGATCTGGGACGTGTCGCAGGTGCGGTGAACTCCCGCGCCGTGCGGCGCGGTCCGAGTAACGGACGGCCTCGTGGGTAAACCCACCCGACCGGGCGCGGGGGGATCCGGTCACCCCGCACCCGGGAGCCGACGGGCAGTCTTCGCGCGGCGTGCCCGGCGCACTACGCTGTCCCGACCATCGCACGAAACGAGTTGAGAGCGAGCCCGTCTTGGCCTGTGACCTGTGGCTGGTCCCCCTCGTCGACGTGCTGTGCCACAGCCCCGACAATCCCTTCGCGGAGGAGATCGCCTCGTACGACAAGGCGCTCGGCGACGCCGGGCTGCCGCCCGTGCCGGTCTTCGCGTACATGCCGGGCCTGTCCGGGGACGTGGCGCCGGTGGCCGGGTTCGACTACGACGCGCTGCACTTCCTGCGCCGGGCCTATCTGCTCCAGCTCTGCGGCCTCGCGGTGACGCCCGTCGACGAACTCGGCGGCGACTACGAGCAGCTCCTGGAGATGTTCGAGCCGACCGCGCAGCAGTCGCACCTGGTGTGGCACTACGACCACGCGGGCGCCTACGTGCCGGTCGACTTCGCGTCGCCGCTCTCCAACGAGGAACTCCTCGCGGGCGGCGGACCGCTCGGCTCGGCACAGGGTCTGCTGCGGGAGCTCCAGTTCGTGGGCCCGGCCATCGGAATAGATCCGGCCAACCCGCCGACCGCCCCCGCCCCGCCGACCCGGCCCACCTCCCTGGAGGAGCCCGCCGGACCCATCCCGTACGACGAGAGCCCGTTCGCGCGCGAGCGGCACGTGTGGCTGGGGCTGCACGCGGCGGCGACACGCAGCCTCGCGCAGGGCTCGATGATCATCTTCAGTTGAGCGGGGCCGGGCCTGGCCGGGTCGGGCTGGGCTCGGCCGGCCCGAGCTGGGCTTGGCCGGGCCGGGGTGAGGGCCGCCGGAGGGCTCAGCGCGGGCCCTCCGGCGGCCGCTGGCGCGGCATGTTCGGCCGGGTCGCGGGGGGCAGCGGGAAGCGGCCGGGGCCCGGGGCGCCGTCCGAGCGCGGGGCCGCCGCGCTCAGGGTCTGCATGACCAGCGGCGCGGGCCCCGAGCGGAACTCCACCATCCAGTCCGCCGTCTCCGAGCGGACCAGCTCGGTCACGTCCTCGGTGAACCGGCGCAGTACCGAGAGGCAGCGCTCGGCGGCCTCGCTCGCGGTGCCCTCGGTGGGCCCGAGCACCTCGCGCACGCTCTCCGTGGCCCAGTCGAACTGAAGCCCCTGGAGCCTGCGCTGCACGGCCTGCGCGGTGGCCACGTCCCGCATCCAGCCCGAGGTCAGCCCGAAGTAGCGGTCGCAGGCCATGCACGCCCCGGCGAGGAGCAGACAGACGTAGCCGTAGCCCGCGGCGCCCTGGAGGGCCCCGGTCAGATCGAGCAGCGGGAGCACCGCGCCCGCGATCGCCCCGCTCGCCGTGCCGCAGCGCAGGGTGCGGGCGCCGCGGCGCTTCCACAGCCGGTCGGCCAGGTACCACTCGGCGGTGCGCAGGGCGCCGTCCTCGACCCAGCGGTACAGCTCGTCGAGGCGCTCGGCGGGCTCGCCCCAGTCGCCGAGCGGGAACGGCCGCCCGGTCAGATCGCCCGTCTGCGCGCCCTCGTCCCGCCGGGCCTGGCCCGGGGCCCCCTCGGGCTGCATGTCCGCCGGCTGGCTCACCGGGCCGCTCCCTCCGCACTGCTGCTGTGACCCTCTGTGACATCGCGTGACGTACGGGCACCTGGACGTGTACTGGACATAGACGTGTACTGGACGTAGTGAACGCGTGCTTGACGTAGTAAATGCCGTAGCGAAGGACGTCACGCCCGCCGGCACCTGCGGTGCGCGTGGGCGTATTGACGCCTCCTGGGGCGTCCGAGCGCCATTCCTACCGCCGAATGGAGGTCGCGGGGGTCGATATCCAGGTATTTCCGCCCGGAAGTGGCCCTTGATCAGGTATAGCGACACGCACCGCATCACTCGAAAGAGTTGCGGAGCAGGCGGCCTGTCGACCACGTAGGCTCGGAGTGCCGAAAAGGACGGCGCGGTCCCGCCGCCCCGTCCGACCCGTCCTACCGAAACCCGGAGTGAAACGTGATCCCTGGTGGTGGCCAGCCCAACATGCAGCAGCTTCTCCAGCAGGCCCAGAAGATGCAGCAGGATCTCGCCCTCGCCCAGGAGGAGCTCGCCGCGACCGAGGTCGAGGGCCAGGCCGGCGGCGGTCTCGTCAAGGCGACCGTGACCGGCTCGGGCGAGCTGCGCTCCCTCGCGATCGACCCCAAGGCGGTCGACCCGGAGGACACCGAGACCCTCGCGGACCTGATCGTGGCGGCCGTGCAGGCCGCCAACGAGAACGCGCAGCAGCTCCAGCAGGAGAAGCTCGGCCCGCTGGCGCAGGGCCTGGGCGGCATGCCCGGCCTGCCCTTCTAGGCCGGGCCCGGGGCTCCGGCCCCGGGGGCGTGCGCCGCCCCGCGCGGACTGCCCCGGCGCCTGCCCTACTGGGGCGGACGCGCACCAACTACCGTAGGCGTCAGAACAACCCACGAGAGGCGTTCCGTTGTACGAAGGCGTGGTTCAGGACCTCATCGACGAGCTGGGCAGGCTGCCCGGCGTCGGTCCCAAGAGCGCGCAGCGGATCGCCTTCCACATCCTCCAGGCCGAGCCGACCGACGTGCGCCGCCTCGCCCACGCCCTCCTGGAAGTCAAGGACAAGGTCCGCTTCTGCGCGGTGTGCGGCAACGTGGCGCAGGAGGAGCGGTGCACCATCTGCCGCGACCCGCGCCGCGAGCAGACGGTCATCTGTGTCGTGGAGGAGCCCAAGGACGTGGTGGCCATCGAGCGGACCCGCGAGTTCCGCGGCCGCTACCACGTCCTCGGCGGGGCCATCAGCCCGATCGAGGGCGTCGGCCCGGACGACCTGCGCATCCGCGAGCTGCTCGCCCGCCTCGCGGACGGCACGGTCACCGAGCTGATCCTGGCCACCGACCCGAACCTGGAGGGCGAGGCCACGGCCACGTACCTCGCCCGCATGATCAAGCCCATGGGCCTCAGGGTCACCCGGCTCGCCAGCGGCCTGCCGGTCGGCGGCGACCTCGAATACGCCGACGAGGTCACCCTCGGCCGGGCCTTCGAAGGAAGGCGGCTGCTCGATGTATGACGCCCAGCAGGAGAACGCCCGGCAGGGGTACGAGGAAGGTCGACTCGATGTCTGACGCAACGCTGCACGCGACCACCCAGGACCCGGACTCCTTCGCGGTCCAGATCGCCGACCAGGTCGAGTCCTTCATCGTCGCGGTCACGGAAGTGGCCAAGGGCGACGAGCCCGACAGCGCGGTGCCGTTCCTCCTCCTGGAGGTCTCCCAGCTGCTGCTCGCCGGCGGCCGGCTCGGCGCGCACGAGGACATCGTCCCCGACGAGCGCTACGAGCCCGACCTCGGCCCGGAGGCCGACCTGGACGAGCTGCGCGAGCGGTTCGCCCGGCTGCTCGAACCCATCGACGTGTACTCCGAGGTCTTCGACCCCTACGAGCCGCGCAAGGCGCCGGTCGCGCACCGGATCTCCGACGACCTCGCCGATGTCGTCACCGACCTGCGCCACGGCCTGGCCCACTACCGGGCGGGCCGCACCAGCGAGGCGCTGTGGTGGTGGCAGTTCTCCTACTTCTCCAACTGGGGCTCGACGGCCTCCGCCGCCCTGCGCGCGCTCCAGTCGCTCGTCGCCCACGTCCGCCTCGACCAGCCGCTCCAGGCGCTGGACGGCCTCGACATCGACGAGGACCTGACGGAGGACGCCCTGGAGGAGGAGGCGGGCCGGGTCATGGCCGAGGAGCTCGCGGGCCCGCTCGGGCTCGGGCTGCGCGACGCCAAGTAGGCGCGGACCCCGCTGCCTTCGCGATCTTCACGATCTTCGCGCGCGAGGCCTGTGACGCCGCCCACAAGCCGAGTACTTCACCACCCCCATGGGCAGGCGGACCGTGCGAGCGGTCCGGACCGGCCCGGTGATCACCAAGTGAGCGGGACATCTCACGAAGTGATACGACAGGGGCGAATCCGGCCCGCTCGTTAAACTGAGCCGACCGCAGTAATGAACTGAGCGAGGAGCGCACGTGGGCCTTGTCGTGCAGAAGTACGGAGGCTCCTCCGTTGCCGATGCCGAGGGCATCAAGCGCGTCGCCAAGCGGATCGTGGAAGCCAAGAAGAACGGCCACCAGGTGGTCGTCGTGGTTTCCGCGATGGGCGACACGACGGATGAGTTGATCGAGCTCGCGGAGCAGGTGTCACCCATGCCTGCCGGGCGGGAATTCGACATGCTGCTGACCGCCGGAGAGCGGATCTCCATGGCGCTGCTTGCCATGGCGATCAAAAGCCTGGGCCACCAGGCCCAGTCGTTCACGGGCAGCCAGGCCG
The DNA here is from genome assembly GCF_042869955.1 of Streptomyces sp. NPDC006691. Taxonomy (NCBI): domain Bacteria; kingdom Bacillati; phylum Actinomycetota; class Actinomycetes; order Kitasatosporales; family Streptomycetaceae; genus Streptomyces; species Streptomyces sp. NPDC006691. The sequence goes on along the minus strand of NZ_JBIAGW010000001.1, from coordinate 285,013 downwards.
GCGTCATCACCGACTCCGTCCACAACAAGGCGCGGATCATCGACGTCACCCCGGGCCGCATCCGGACCTCGATCGACGAGGGCAACATCGCCATCGTCGCCGGGTTCCAGGGCGTCAGCCAGGAGGGCAAGAACATCACCACGCTCGGGCGTGGTGGTTCGGACACGACGGCCGTGGCGCTCGCCGCGGCCCTCGACGCCGAGGTCTGTGAGATCTACACGGACGTCGACGGCGTGTTCACCGCGGACCCCCGTGTCGTGAAGAAGGCGAAGAAGATCGACTGGATCTCCTTCGAGGACATGCTGGAGCTGGCCGCGTCCGGCTCCAAGGTGCTCCTGCACCGGTGCGTCGAGTACGCCCGCCGTTACAACATTCCGATCCACGTGCGCTCGTCCTTCAGCGGACTACAAGGCACTTGGGTCAGCAACGAACCGCGAGGGGACCAGCAGGTGGAGCACGCCATCATCTCCGGAGTCGCCCACGACGTCTCCGAGGCCAAGATCACGGTCGTCGGGGTGCCCGACAAGCCGGGTGAGGCCGCGGCGATCTTCCGCACCATCGCGGACGCCGAGGTCAACATCGACATGGTGGTGCAGAACGTCTCCGCCGCGTCGACGGGTCTGACCGACATCTCGTTCACGCTGCCCAAGGCCGAGGGCCGCAAGGCCATCGACGCCCTGGAGCGGGCCAAGCCGACCATCGGCTTCGAGTCGCTGCGCTACGACGACCAGATCGCCAAGATCTCCCTCGTCGGCGCCGGCATGAAGACCAACCCGGGTGTCACGGCGGGCTTCTTCGAGGCCCTCTCGGACGCGGGCGTCAACATCGAGCTCATCTCGACCTCCGAGATCCGCATCTCGGTCGTCACCCGCGCCGACGACGTCAACAACGCGGTGCGCGCCGTGCACTCCGCCTTCGGTCTGGACTCCGACAGCGACGAGGCCGTCGTCTACGGAGGCACCGGGCGATGACCCACAGGCCGGCGCTCACGGTCGTCGGAGCGACCGGGGGCGCCGGTGCGGTGATGCTCCAGATCCTGTCCCAGCACGCCGACGTCTGGGGCGAGGTCCGCCTCGTCGCGTCCGCGCGCTCGGCCGGCCGCAAGCTGCTGGTACGGGGCGTGGAGTGCGAGGTCCTCGCGCTGAGCGAGGAGGCCCTGGACGGCTCCGACGTCGTCGTCTTCCTCGTGCCCGCCGACATCGCCGCCCGCTGGGCGCCGGTCGCGGCCGCCAAGGGCGCGGTGGTGGTGGACAGTTCGGCCGCCTTCCGGATGGACGCGGACGTGCCTCTGGTGGTGCCGGAGCTCAATCCCCACGCGGTACGGATGCGACCGCGCGGCATCGTCGCCAGCCCGCACGCCAGCACCCTCGCCATGATCGTGGCGGTCGGCGCGCTGCACGCCGAGTTCGGCCTGAGCGAGCTGGTCGTCTCCACGTACCAGGCCGTCAGCGGCGAGGGCCGGCCCGGGGTCGACGCGCTGCGCCGGCAGATCTCGCTCGTCGCCGGGACCGGGCTCGGTACGAGTCCGGGCGATGTGCGCCGGGCCGTGGGCGACGACCTCGGCCCGTTCGCGGCGCCGGTCGCCCTGAACGTGGTGCCCTGGGCCGGTGACCTCGCCGACGACGGCTGGTCCTCGCAGGAGCTGGGGCTGCGCGACGAGTTGCGCAAGCTGCTCGACCTGCCGCGGCTTCCGGTGGCCGCCACCTGTGTGCGGGTGCCGGTCGTCACCACGCACTCCGCGTCCGTGCACGCCCGCTTCGAGACCGAGGTGGATGTGGCGCGGGCCCACGAGATCCTGGCGACCGCACCCGGTGTGGTGCTCTTCGACGACCCCGCGGCCGGTGAGTTCCCCACCCCCGCCGACGTGGTCGGGACCGACCCGACGTGGGTCGGCCGGGTACGCAGCTCGCCGGACGATCCGCACGTACTGGAACTTTTCGTCTGCGGCGACAACCTGCGCAAGGGCACCGCTCTGAACGTCGCGCACATCGCCGAGTTGGCGGCCCGCGAATTCAACGAGCGCTGAAGTCTCCCTATTTGTAGGATCTGTGAACGCTCTGTGAGCAAGTCGCTGGTCTGTACCACTTGAACTGCGCCAATGCCTTGTTACACGATTCATTTCCGTGTCCCTGCAACCGCAGACCGGCATGGAGCGTCTATGCGGTCGCCCCTCAAGGTGCCGTGAAAATTGGGGCATTGGGGAAGAGCGGGTACGGATGAGGGTATTTGTCGCACCGCCAAAAACAGTGTCGTACGCGTACAACCCTGACGGGGAGGAACGTGTCCAACAGGCGTGGCAGAGGTACTCGACTTCAGAGCGGTACCGGCGCGCGGTGGGATGGCAGTCCGCCCGCGCCGGCGCATCGGCGCGCCCGGCGGCATGCCGGTGATCGCGCCCATGCCCGCCACCCGTCCCGCCCCCGTCCCGTCCCAGACGGCCTCCTCGCGCGAGAGCGCTGACGAGGTCATGGCGACCGGCACCACCGTCGATCACCTCACCGAGACCTACCGCGCGCACTACCGCTCGCTGCTCGGCCTGGCCGCGCTGCTCCTGGACGACACCGCCTCCTGCGAGGACGTCGTGCAGGAGGCGTTCATCCGGGTGCACTCGGCGCGCAGCCGGGTGCGCGAGCCGGAGAAGACGCTCGCCTACCTCCGCCAGACGGTGGTGAACCTGTCGCGCTCGGCGCTGCGCCGCCGCATCCTCGGGCTCAAGCTGCTCTCCAAGCCGATGCCCGACATGGCGAGCGCGGAGGAGGGCGCGTACGACCAGCTGGAGCGCGACGCGCTGATCAAGGCGATGCGCGGGCTCCAGCGCCGCCAGCGCGAGGTGCTCGTGCTGCGGTACTTCGCGGACATGACCGAGGCTCAGGTCGCCGAGACGCTCGGCATATCCCTGGGCTCGGTGAAGGCGTACGGCTCGCGCGGCATAGCCGCGCTGCGCATCGCCATGGAGGCTCCGGCATGAAGGGCCCCGACTGGAACGCCTCCGACCGGAACGCCTCCGACCGGAACGGCTCCGACCGCAACGGCGACGGGCGGCCGGGGGACCACGGGGCGCGCCGAGTACGCGGGGAACGCGGATCCCGCCGAGCGGGCGGGGAACGCGGGGATCACGGGGCATATGGCAGGAGCGGGCCGGACCAGCGGCCCAGGAACGACCTGAACGACCTGACTGGATACGGATTCGTGGACACAACGCCGGAAAAGAACAGCACCGGCACCCCTCCCTTCGCCTCTCCAGCCGCCCCGGAGAGCCCGGAGGCAGCCGATGAACAGGCCCTGCGCAGGCTCCTGCACGGTGCGGTCGACGAGCTGAAGCCCTCGGAGGGGGCGCTCGAACACCTGCGGGCCGCGGTGCCCGTGCGGCGCGCCCGCAAGCGACAGGCCGTCGTCGGCTCGGTCGCGGCGGCCCTCCTGGTGGCCACCGCGGTGCCCGCCTTCCTGCACGTCGCCAACAGCGCGAGCAGCACGGACGACCAGCCCGCCGTCGCCGGCCACGGCCAGCGCACGCACGCCGCCCCGGGCACGGCGTCCGGCACGGTGGACAGCACGGACGGCAGCGGCCGCCCCTCGACCGTCGGCAGCGCGCCCGGCACGCCCGGCGGGAAGGGCCCCAGCCCGACGCTCAGCAAGGGCGCGGCCGGCAGTACCGCCGGTGGCGCGACCGGGCCGGGTGGTGGGCCCGTGAAGGTGGACTCGCCGGCGTGCGACGCCACCGAGCTGAGCGTGAAGTCGGCGAAGGTCGGCAAGCCCGACGCGTCCGGCAAGGTCTACGGAGCCTTCCGCATCGTGAACGCCTCCGACAAGAAGTGCGCGATCGGCGGCGTCGGCAAGTTCGACGTCCGGGCGCAGGGGGCGGCCGACCCGGCGAAGATCACCGTCGTCGAGCACGCGGCGGGGGATCCGGCCGCCGGGCTCCCCGATCCCTCGCAGGACGCCACGAGCCTGGTCCTCGCACCGGCCGCGGCGTACGAGGTGCGGTTCGCCTGGGTGCCGTCCGACACCTGTCCCAAGGCGACCCCGTCGCCCGACCCGACACCGTCCAACGTCAGCTCCGGCAGCAACAGCGGGGTCGTCGCGCCCACGGCGGGCGGCACCGGCCAGACCAGCGGGCTGGCCGCGGACGGCGGCGTCCCGGCGGGTACGGCGGACGGCACGGTGGCGGTGACGCATGTCGCCGAGCCGGGCGCGCCGTCGGCGGAGGCGAAGATCCCGAACGCGTGCGCCGGGACGATCTACAAGACGGGCGTCCTGGACGCGGGCGCGACCGCGTCGGCGACGCCCTAGCCGTAGCCGTCCGTAGCCGTAGCCCCAGCCCTAGCCGGGCAGGGACGAACCCTTCAGGGCCCCCGGGGTCTCGGCCCCGGTCTCGGCCCCGGCTCCGGGCTCGGCTCCGATCTCGGCCTCGGGGGAGAGCCCGAGCTCGGCGTCCTCCAGGGCCTCGGCCTCGCGCCGGACGAGCCGGAACCACATGAACACGACGAACCCGGCGAAGACGAACCACTCCCCGGTATAGCCGAGGTTCTGGAACGCCTTCAGGTCGAGCCCGCTGTTCTGAGGGGCGCTGGCCGGTACCGGAGTCATCCCGGCGTCGGCACGCGGAAGCGTCACCCAGGCGTCGTACACCTGGTACGGCACGAGGTTGACGAGGGCCGCCGCGCTGATCATCCCGACCTGGCCCCGGGGGAGCCCGCCCTGCGCGTGCACCCCGTCGGAGCCGGCGTTCTCGGAGGCCTGGAGTATCCCGGTGACGCCGACCTCGCCGGCGGGCGCGGCCGGGGCCTTGGCACCCTGCGGGATCCAGCCCCGCACGACGGGCAGGGCCTTGCCGCCGTCGGTGCGCAGCAGGCTCAGGACGTAGCTGCCCGACTTGCCGTCGACCTCGCGGCCCGGCACCAGGAACTGCTCGGCGTACCGGCCGTGCGCGGCGGCCGGGCGGCCGGAGGTGCGCTGGTCCACGGGGAGCAGCGAGGCGAGGGGCTCGGCCTTCTGCGTGGCGGGGTCGGGTGCCTTCTCGGCGGCGTCGTGGGACTGCACGCGGTCCTCGAAGCGGCCCAGCTGCCAGGAGCCCATGAAGACGCACACGGGGATGGCGAGCAGGACGAAGACGTGGATTCCCCACCAGCGGGGTGTGAGCAGGAACCGGTACACACCCCCACGGTACGGAATCCCGCCGGGGGGCCGGGCTCCGGGGTGCCCGCATGTCCCCGGGGCCCTCGCCCCGGCCCCCTCGGGGGCTCCGCCCCCCCCGGCCCCCGCTCCTCAAACGCCGGAGGGGCTGGAGGCCCCCCTTCACCTGCGCCCCGCCGGCACCGCTCGCGGCGTTCCCCGCGCCCCCAAAACCCGTCGTCGTCGCACCGTGCCCGCTTTTCGCGCAGTTCCCCGCGCCCCTAACCCCGTTCTCGTCCGCGGGCCGTGGTCGCTTTTCGCGCAGTTCCCCGCGCCCCTGAAGGCCTCGGTGCTGGCCCGCACCAAGGCACTTCAGCCCGTCCGGCTGATCGGTACGGGCCCGCATCGGACGCCTTCAGCCCGTCCGGCGATTGAGGACGAGCGCCCTTTAGGCGCGAACGGGGGTGCAGGGGGCGGAGCCCCTTGCGGGGGTCCGAGGGGCGCAGCCCCTCAGGGGGTCTGGGGCGCAGCCCCAGGGGCCCGAACCCATCAACCCGGCCGCACGGGCGGGCGGGTGGGCAGGATGCCCGGGGTCTGGGGCGGAGCCCCGGGGCCGGAGCCGACCGACCCCGGGCAACGGGCGGGCGGGTGGGCAACCCCCCCGGGTCAGCTCGGCAAGTGGCGCGCGGCGAAGTCGAGTTCGAGGCGTACCTGCTTGATGCGCTCCTCGACCACGAGCGACCCGTGCCCCGCGTCGTACCGGTACACCTCGTGCGTGGCCCCCCGCTCGACCAGCCGGTCCACATAGTTCTCGACCTGCCGGATCGGGCAGCGCGGATCGTTGACCCCCGCCGAGATGTAGACCGGCGCCGTCACCGCGTCGACGTACGTCAACGGCGAGGACGCGCGGAAGCGCTCCGGCACCTCCTCCGGCGTGCCGCCGAGCAACGTCCGGTCCATCGCCTTCAGCGCCTCCATCTCGTCGTGGTACGCCGTGACGTAGTCCGCGACCGGCACCGCCGCGAGCCCGAGCGCCCACGCGTCCGGCTGCGTACCGAGGCCGAGCAGGGTGAGGTAGCCGCCCCAGGATCCGCCCGCCAGGACGAGCCGCGCGGGATCGGCGAGCCCCGAGGAGACCGCCCAGTCGCGGACCGCCGCGATGTCCTCCAGCTCGATGAGGCCGACCCGGTGCTTGAGCGCGTCCGTCCAGGCCCGCCCGTATCCGGTGGAGCCGCGGTAGTTGACCCGTACCACCGCGAAGCCGTGGTCGATCCAGGCCGCCGGGCCGGAGGCGAACGCGTCGCTGTCGTGCCAGGTCGGGCCGCCGTGGATCTCGAACAGGGTGGGGAAGGGGCCCTCCCCGGCGGGCCGCTGCACCAGGGCGTGGACGCGGCCGCCGGGTCCCTCCACCCAGGCGTCCTCCACCGGCACCGATCCGGGTGCCTTGAACCCGGGAGGGTCGAGCACGACGTCGCCGGTCGTGGAGCGCACCTCGGAAGGGGTCGCCGCGGACGACCACAGGTATTCCACCGTGCCGTCGGGCCGGGCGGTGGCGCCCGAGACCGAGCCGGCCGGGGTCTCGATCTCGATGAGCGAGCGCGTGGCGAGGTCGAAGCGGAACAGGCCGCTGCGCGCCTCGAAGCTGTGGACGACGAGCAGCGCCGAGCCGTCCGGGTACCACTCGGCGGAGACGTCGCCCGGCAGGTCGAGCGCGAGGTCGCTCTCCTCGCCGGAGGCCACGTCCCAGATCATCGGCTCCCAGCGCCCGCGCCGCTGGTGGGCGACGAGCAGCCGGGTGTCGCCCGCCAGTGGCGCGAACCCGAGCACTTCCAGGCCCAGTTCCTCCGTGCCGCCCTTGGTGTCGTCCAGCTCGGCCACCGCCGAGCCGTCCGGGCGCACCACGCGCAGTGCGGAGTGCATCGCGTCGCCGTGCTCGGTGTGCTCGACGGCGATCAGCGTCCCGTCGTGCGAGAGGTCGCCGACGCCCGCCGACTCGCGGTGCCGGTAGATCTCGACCGGGTCCGAGCCGGGGCGCACCACGTGGATCGTCGAGCCCTCCTCGTCGGTGGAGCGGCCGACCACCGCCGTGCCGTCCCGGCCGAGCGCGAGACCGCCCGGGTAGGACGGGTCGAGCCCGGGAACCGCCGTCTCGTCGGGGCCGCCCCCGAAGGGCTGGCGGCGCCAGACGCCGAACTCGTCGCCGTCGGTGTCGTCGAACCACCAGATCCACTCGCCGTCGGGCGTCAGCACGCCGTCCGTCGTGCCGTTGGGCCGGTCCGTGGCCCGGCGCTGGTCTCCGCTCGCCCGGTCCCACGCGTACAGCTCGTACGTCCCCGTCGCGTTCGACACGAACAGCGAGCGGTCCGGGGCGTCCTCCGCCCAGTCGGGGAGCCCCACCCGGGGCGCCCTGAACCGCTTCTCCCACTCCGGCATCTCGTTCATGTCGCTCATGCCCCCATCATGCGCCGAAGCCCCCACATTCCGTTCGCCTCCCCCTCTGCCTGTGGACAACCTCCGCCCGCACCCGCCGGCGTCACCGGGACGACAACAGCTCCGCGAACCGCGTCATGTCCACATTGCCGCCGCTGATGATCACGCCCACCCGCCGCCCCCGGTACCGCTCCGCGAGTTCGCGGGCCGCGGCCAGGCCCAGGCAGCCCGTCGGCTCGGCGACGATCTTCATGCGGGAGGCCAACAGGCGCATGCAGTCGACCAGTTGGGCGTCGGAGGCCGTGACGATGTCGGTCACGTGGTCCCGGATCAGCGGGTACGGGTGGGCGCCGAGGTGCTGGGTCTGGGCGCCGTCCGCGATGGTCGCCGGGGTGTCGATGTGCACGATCTCGCCCGCGCGCAGCGAGCGTCGCCCGTCGTCGCCCGCCTCGGGCTCGACCCCGTACACCGCGCACGACGGCGCGAGCGCCCCCGCCGAGAGCAGGCTGCCCGACAGGAGCCCGCCGCCGCCGAGCGGCACGAACAGGGCGTCCAGGTGGCCGGTCTCCTCGAAGAGCTCCTTGGCCGCGGTGCCCTGGCCCGCCATCACATCGGGGTGGTCGTAGGGCGGGATCAGGGTCAGGCCGCGTTCCTTCGCGAGGGCGGCGCCGATCTCCTCGCGGTCCTCGCTCCAGCGGTCGTACGGGACGACCTCGGCCCCGTACCCCTGGGTCGCGGCCAGCTTCGCCGCGGGTGCGTCGTGCGGCATGACGATGGTCGCCGGGATGCCGAGCAGCGAGGCGGCGAGCGCGACGGCCTGGGCGTGGTTGCCGGAGGAGTAGGCGACCACGCCCGCGCGGCGCTGGGCCGCGTCGAACCGGGACAGCGCGTTGAAGGCGCCGCGGAACTTGAACGCCCCCATCCGCTGGAGGTTCTCGCACTTGAGGAAGAGGCTCAGACCGAGCTCGGCGTCGGTGAGCCGGGAGGTCAGGACCGGGGTGCGGTGGGCCTGCGGGGCGATCCGCTCGTGCGCGCGGACCACGTCGTCGTACGTCGGCAGCTGCTCCATGCCTGCCGAGCGTACGGCGCGCGCGGTTACGGTGCGGGGTGCGCGGGGGCGTCCGCCTGGGTGCGGTCGGCGGTGGTGTGCACCGTCGCCGGGGCCGGGGTGACCTGCGGGGCCGGGGCCGCTGCCGCGGGGGCCGGCTCGGTGCCGTCCTCGCGCATCGCCTTGGTCTCGCTCTTGAGGATGCGCAGGGACTTGCCCAGCGCGCGTGCCGTGTCGGGCAGCTTCTTGGAACCGAACAGCAGGATCAGTACTACGGCCACGATCAGCAGGTGCCACGGTTCAAGACCATTGCGCAGGAACATCCCGCCGTCCTTCCTCGTTCGCGTCCTACAGCCGTTTCGTCCGGCCGGATTCGTTGTACGGCCGGGGCTGCTGGCTCTCAGTGAGACTTGCTACATTGCGCAACTGTACAACCAGAGGGTGCGACTCACCGTCTCCTCTACAGAAGAGGCGAGAATGAGGGATGAGGGGTCCGATGGCCGGCAGCCACAAAGCGGGAGCGGCAAGCAGGCGTGAGGGTGGCGGGGCCGCCGCTCCGCAGCGCCGCAACAAGCGCAGCCGCGCCCGCATCGCAGGGGTCACCGGCCTGTCGGTCGTCGTCCTCGCGGTGGCCGGCGGCGGCTGGATCTACTTCCAGCTGAACGGCAACATCAAGACCTTCGACGACGGCGGCATCTCCGCCGACCGTCCCGCCGCCTCGACCAAGGGCTCCAACGTCCTGATCATCGGCTCCGACACCCGCTCGGGCGACAACGCCCAGTACGGCCACGGCAAGGGCGACATCGGCCGCTCGGACACCGCGCTCCTCCTGCACGTGTACTCGGACCAGAAGCACGCCGTCGCCGTCTCCATACCGCGTGACTCCCTGGTCGACATACCGCCGTGCAAGCTGCCGAGTGGCAGCTGGACCAAGGAGAAGCACAATGTGATGTTCAATTCGGCGTTCGAGGTGGGAGAAACGGTTCAGGGGAACCCCGCCTGCACCCAGAACACCGTCGAGAAGCTGACCGGGCTGCGCGTGGACCACACCATGGTCATGGACTTCGCGGGCTTCGCGAGGATGACCGAGGCCGTCGGCGGCGTCGAGGTGTGCGTGCCCAACAACGTCTACACCGGCGACCTCAACCCCAATCTGCACCGCAAGGGCGATCTGGTCTTCGCCAAGGGCCCGCAGAGCGTCTCCGGCCAGAAGGCGCTCGACTACGTGCGCATCCGGCACGGCATCGGCGACGGCTCCGACATCGGCCGCATCCAGCGCCAGCAGGCCTTCATCGGCAGCCTGATCAAGAAGGTCAAGGGCAACGGCCTCGACCCGACCACGCTGCTGCCGCTCGCCAACGCGGCCACCAAGTCGATGACCGTCGACTCGGGCCTCGGCTCGCCCAGCAAGCTGATCTCGTTCGCGATGTCGATGAAGGACATCGACCTGCACAACACCAAGTTCGTCACCCTGCCCTGGCGTTACGAGGGCGCCCGTGTCGCCGTGGTCAAGCCCGAGGCCGACGCCCTGTTCGCGGCGCTGCGCGCGGACCGCACCGTCGACGGGCAGAACGCCTCGGGCAAGAGCGCGCCGGCCTCAGCCAGCCCGTCGGCGGCGCCCCGCGCCCCCGCCTCCGGCCAGGGGATCAGCGTGGCCGTCTACAACGGCACCGTCACCAAGGGCCTCGCGGCCCAGGTAGCCGACTCCCTGAGGTCCGCGGGCTTCACCGTCACCGGCGCCACCACGGCCGCCACCCAGGACTACACGCACACGGTCATCGAGTACGGCGCGAACGACGAGGCCAAGGCCAAGACGCTCGCCACGCACTTCCCCGGCGCCCTGCTGCGCCAGGCGAAGGCACCGGGCCTGAACGTCATCGTCGGCACGCAGTACAAGGCGGGCGGCGCGGACGCGACGCCCAGCGCCCCCGCCGCGGTCCCGTCGGCCGTGGCCGACAAGGCCCGCTCGGCCGACGACAACATCTGCTCCAACCTGTCCTACGGGTAGGCCGCGCTCCGCGGAGGCCCCTGCCCGGCGGGCCCCGGGTGACCCGGGTTGCCCGGGTAAGGGGACCGTCCGCACAAGGCAAAGCGCCGGGGCGGAAACGTTATACGGGAGGTAAAGGCGTTCGCCTCGCGGCCGCCTGAACCTCCCGGTCCGTTCACATCCGACTCATAGCTTCGCCGCCATGAGACAGAAGGCAATGAAGGTGCTCGCGGTCGTCGCGGCGGCCTCCGCGGTCGCCGCCGGCTCGGCCGTCACCGCCAACTCCCAGCCCCAGCACGGCGGTCACGGCGGTCACGGCAACCGTGAGATACGCAACGTCATCTACCTGCTCGGCGACGGCATGGGCCGCACCCACGTCACCGCGGGCCGCGAACGCTTCTACGGGGCGCAGGGCAAGCTCACCATGGAGCGCCTGCCCTACACCGGCGCGGTCGCCACGTACGCCGTCGAGAAGGGCAGCGACCAGCCGGCCCTGGTGACGGACTCGGCGAGCGCCGCCACCGCCTGGGCCTCGGGCGTCAAGACGTACAACGCCGCGATCGGTGTGGACAGTTACGAGAAGCGGCGCGTGACGCTGATGGAGCAGGCCAAGGCGGCCGGCTTCGCCACCGGCAACGTCTCGACCGCCGAGATCACCGACGCCACGCCCGCCGCCCAGTTCAGCCACGCGCTGCTCCGCGGCTGCCAGGGCCCGACGTACTCGGACGCGGCCTGCCTGCCGAAGAACGCCGACGGCAGCTACGAGAAGGCGCCCGCCGACAAGACGCTGATCACCCCGATCGCCGAGCAGATCGCCCGCAACGGCACCGCCGACGTGGTCCTCGGCGGCGGCCTCGCCCGCTTCGAGCCGGACGACCAGCAGGCGCTCCAGAAGCAGGGCTACCAGGTGCTCGGCTCCTTCGGTGACCCGAAGCTGCCCGCGCAGACCGCCGCTTCGCAGAGGGCCGCGACCAAGGCCGACCTCGACAAGGCGCGCGGCAAGAAGGTCGTCGGGCTCTTCAACCGGGGCAACCTGACGGTCGAGCAGGCCAAGGCCGCCCTCCCCGCGGGCGCCCCGCAGAAGCAGGAACCGACGCTCGCCGAGATGGCGAAGAAGTCCATCGACCTGCTCGACGGCCGTTCCAGGAAGGGCTTCTTCCTCCAGGTCGAGGGCGCCCAGATCGACAAGCGCTCGCACGCCAACGACGCGGCCCAGACGCTCGCCGAGGTCAAGGCGTTCGACGACGCGGTCAAGGCGGCCACCGACTTCGCCAAGCGGGACGGCCACACCCTGGTCGTCGTCACCGCGGACCACGAGTGCGCGGGCTTCAACATCATCGAGAAGGGCACCTACACCAACGCCGAGTCGGTGGCGCCCCCCGCGAACACGGACGCGGGCAACCCGGCCAACAACTCCCTTCCCTCGCGCGCCACTTCGGGCGCCAAGGACCCGGCCCGCTCGACCGGCATCGCCAACGGCGCGGGCGCGGGCGACGCGAAGAACTTCGCCCCGGCGACCTTCCGCACCCCCGACGACCCCAAGGGCGTCAAGGACGGCAGCCCCGAGGCGAGCCTGTGGCTGACGTACCTCTCGGGCAACCACACCGGCGCGGACGTGCCGATCTTCGCCTACGGCCCGGGCGCCGACCGGTTCGCGGCCAGCCAGCTCAACACCGACCTGTACGGGAAGATGTACGGCTCGCTGTTCGGCCGCGCCCCGCGCGGCTGACCCCCCGGCCGACCGGCTGAGAACCGGCCAGGGGCCGGGGGCACCCGCCTCCGGCCCCTCGCTCCCCCCCCCGGGCCCCTCGCACCCCCGGCCCCCTCGTCCTACTCCGGCCCCCTCGTCCTACTCCGCAGGAGTCCCAGGCAATGAAGCGCACCGCCGCCCCGGCCGTCCTGGCCGCCCTCGCCCTCGCCCTGCTGACCGCCTGCGGCGGCGGCTCCGGGGGCGCCGCCGGCGACCGGGCCGAGGACACCCCGGCCCCCGTCCCCTCGGTCAGCTTCGCGGCGCCCGAGCGGGCCGCCGCCCCCGCCGCGTACCAGAAGCTCGCGCGAGGTGAAGTACGCCTGGAACAGGGCCCGTTCACGGACCGGGTGAAGGTGACCGGTGGCGCCCTGGGGACCGGGGCGGCCGTCACCGGGCACCTCGCCGTCACCTCGGACGTCAGCGAGCTGATCGCCCTGGAACTGCGCGCCGCCTACTACGACGGGAACGGCAGGCTGCTCGGCACCGGCTCCTTCCAGTACGCCGAGGAGGGCCACGAGGAGCACCAGGGCGGCCACACCCCGGCCGCGGAGGGAGCCGGCATCGACTTCGAGGTCAGGGCCGGGACCCTGACCGGCACGCCGACCAGCGCGGTGCTCTCCATCCCCGTGCTGGTCAACGAGTAGCCGTGCCGGACTTCAACCAGTAATCGAACAGCGGGAGTTCAGGCCCGTGCGGCCAGCGCGGTGAGCTCCTCGTCCAGATGCGGGCCCGCGTTCCAGCTGCCCACCCCGATCTCCGCGGTGATACCGGGTCCGAAGCCGGCGATCAGGCCGCGGGCGCCGTCGGCCATGCCACCCTCGTCGAAGAGGCGGGCGAGCGCGTCGAAGACGACCGAACTCGCGATGTTGCCGCGCTCGGTGAGGGTGTTGCGGCTGAAGCGGAACATGTCCGGCCCCAGGTCCAGGAAGTGGCACAGGTCGTCGAGGATGCGGGGACCACCCGCGTGCACGATGTAGAAGTCGAGCGCGCCGACCTCCCAACTGTGCTGCGCCACCAAGGTTTTGAGGGCCGGGGCGAGCATCTCCATGGTGCCCGGGACCCGCTTGTCGAGCTGGAAGTGGAAGCCCGTCTCGCGGACGGCGTACGAGATCCAGTTCTCCGTGTCCGGCACCAGGTGCGAGCCGTTGCGCTCGATCCGCATGCCGACGCCGCCCTCGCCGCGGACCACCGCGGCCGAAAGGGCGTCCCCGAACAGGCCGTTGGACAGCAGCGAGCCGACGCCGATGTCGGTGGGCTGGTAGAGCAGCGAGCAGAACTCGCACGACACGATCAGCACATTGGAGCCCGGGTAGGCCGTGATGAAGTCGTGCGCGCGGTTGATCGCGGCGCCGCCCGCCGCGCAGCCGAGCTGGGCGATGGGCAGCTGCCGGGTGTCGGAGCGGAAGCCCATCGTGTTGATCAGCCAGGCGGTCAGCGAGGGCATCATGAAGCCCGTGCACGACACGTAGACGATCATGTCGATGTCGGCGGCCTCGACCTCGCCGTACGCGAGCGCGCGGCGCACCACCTCGGGCACCCGCCTCTTCGCCTCGGCCTCGTACACCTGGTTGCGCTTCTCGAACCCCGGGTGGGCCAGGGTCTCTTCGAGGGGCTGGACGAGGTGGCGGGTCAGGACGCCGGTGTTCTCGATGAGTCTGAGGACCAGATCGCGCTGCGGGTGCCCGGCGTGGGTCTCGCGGGCGAGCGCCAGCGTCTGTTCCTGGGTGATGACGTGGTCGGGTACCGCGACCGCCGGTCGGCACAGGGTGGCCATTTAACTTCCCTTCGATGATGGGTGGTTGGTCACCAGGCGACCGGAAGGCTGAGCGGGTGGCGCCAGATGGAGTGGGTGTTCCACGGCACGTCGCCGGGGTCACCGGCGAGCCGCAGACCCGGGAAGCGGGTCAGCAGGGAGGTGAACGCCACCTCCAGTTCCATCTGGGCGAGCGGGGCGCCGAGGCAGTGGTGGGCGCCCCAGCCGAACGTCATGTGCGGGACCGATCCCCGGTCGAGGTCGACCTCGTGGGGCCGGTCGAACTTGAGGGTGTCCCGGTTGGCGGTCAGGTAGGAGACGTGGACGATGTCACCGGCGCGGATCAGCACCCCGCTCAGCTCGACGTCCTCGGTGGCGACGCGCGGGATGCCGACGCCCTTGCGGAACGGGATGAAGCGGAGCAGCTCGTCGAGGACGGCCGGGAAGCGGTCCGGGCGCGTACGCAGGTCATCGAGGATGTCCGGCCTGGTCAGGAGCGTGTACGCGATGTTCCCGAGCTCGTAGGTGGTGGTGTCCTGCCCGGTGATGAGCAGGACCATCGCCATCACGGCGAGCTCCTGGTCGTCGAGGAGCTCGTCGCCGTCGCGGGCGGTGGCGAGGGTGGAGATCAGGTCGTCGCCGGGGGAACGGCGGCGGGCCGCGGTGAGGTCGGTGAAGTAGGCGCGCAGCTCGGCCTTGGCGAGCACGGCCGCCTCACGCCCCGCGGCGCCGATGTTCATCATGGTCAGGGCGTGGGCGCGCAGCCAGTCCCGCTCGCCGTCGGGGATGGCGAGGACCTCGCAGATCGTGACGAGGGGCAGCGGGGCGGCGACGTGCTCGACGAAGTCGGCGGGCGAGCCGTGCTCGGCCATGGTGGCGAGCAGCTCGTCGACCTTCTTCTGGGTGCGCTCGCGCATCCGCGCCACGTGCTTGGGCGCGAAGCTCTTGGCGACGAGGCTGCGCAGCCGGCTGCTGGCGGGCGGATCCATGAGGTTGATGGACTCGGCCTGCACGATGGGCTCGGGGGTCATCCGCGGGAAGTCGCGGCCGATGACGGCGCTCCGGCTGAACCGGCGGTCGGTGGTCACCGTCCGCACGTCCTCGTACCGGGTCACCAGCCAGGCCTCGCCCTCGCCGTACGCCATCCGGATCCGGGCGACCGGTTCCTCGGCCAGCATCCGCTGGAGCTGTGGGTCGAACTCCAGCGCATCGGCGTAGTCGAAGGGGCAGCTCCACACGGTGTCTGTGGTCTCCACGTGGCGTACTCCGGTGTGTGTCGGGGGACAGCCGGCCCAGCTGGGCAGCGGACTTGCGCTGTATCCCCGAGCGGAGTCATGAACATGTCCGCCTTCCCCTGAATTAACCGATTAGAGGGAGAGCGCGGGGAGTCGAGGTGACAAACGCGCGCCGGTTCCGAACCCGGCGCTCCGTTGCTGGTGGGCGCGGATGCCGGTCAGACGGCCGAAGGCCGGCGGAACCGGTTCACCACGTGCAGGTCGGCCTCGATGGCCGCGGCCGTGGCGCGCAGCTCGGGCAGCAGCTCGGCGCGGCACTCGGCCAGGGTGCGCCGCGTGGTGTGCATGGCCACGTTCACCGCCGCGACCGCCCGCCCCGCCGCGTCCCGCACCGGCACCGCGATCGAGCGCAGCCCCTCCTCCAGCTCCTCGTCGACCACCGCGTACCCCTGCTCGGCGACCTCGTCGAGGAGGGCGGCCAGTACGGCCGGTGAGGTGACCGTGCGCGGCGTGAGCGCCGACAGCGCCGTACGGCCGAGCCGTTCCGCGCGCTCCGGGCCGGGCAGATCCGCGAGCAGGACACGGCCCATGGAGGCGGCGTACGCGGGGAAGCGGGTGCCCAGGGTGATGTTGACGCTCATGATCCGGGTGGTGGCGACCCGGGCCGTGTACTGGATGGCGTCTCCATCGAGCACCGCGAGCGAGGCCGAGTCGTGCACGCGGTGCACGAGGGCGGCCAGGTGCGGTGCCGCGATGTCGGAGAGCGTCGTACGGGACAGGGGAGGGCAGCCGAGCGCCAGGACGCGCGGGGTGAGCCGGAAGGCGCGGCCCTCGGTGGCGACCAGGCCCAGATGGTCCAGGGTGATCAGGGCGCGCCGCGCGGTGGCCCGCGGCAGCCCGGTGGCCCCGGCGACGGCGCTGAGGGTCAGCTCGGCCCGGCCGGGCCCGAACGCGGTGAGGACGGTGAGCCCGCGGGCCAGCGACTCGACGAACTCGGCGCCGAGTTCCTGCTTGGAGGCGGAGGTCCAGGCGGCGAGGGCGGGCGGGGTGGGCCCCGCCTGGGGAGCGGGGAGCCCTTCGGCGCGGGCGGGCCCGGCCGGTTCGGTGGGGTGGGCGGGCTCGGCCGGTTCGGTGGGGTGGGCGAGCTCGGCCTCCATGGTGGCGGCGGTCGCGCGGAGCCGGGGCAGGACGGACTCGCGCAGGGACGCGGCGCTGTGCCGGCTGGTGTGGCTGACGACGCTGAGCGCGCAGAGCGGGATGCCCGCCGGGTCGCGGAGCGGCACGGCCACCGCGATGAGGCCCGGCTCGATGAGCTGGTCGTCCACGGCCCAGCCCGCGGTACGGGCCCGGTCGACCCGCTCCTCGAAACGCTCGCCCTGGCCGCCACGGTCGCCCGTGCCCGGGGGCACGCCCGGAAAGCCGAGGCCCTCGGGGTCGGTGGCACGCCGCTCGCGCCACGCGGCCCACTGCCCTGGCGTCCAGTGTGCGGCGAACAGCGGCCCGGGCGCGGTGCGTTCGGCGGGCAGCAGGTCGCCGATGCGGAAGGTCAGCGACATCGCGCGGCGCCGGGTGCTCTGGTGGACGAAACGGATGCCGTCGCCGTCGGGGACCGCCAGCGACACCGACTCGTCCAGTTCCTCGGCGAGCCGGACCGCGCCGGGACCCAGCAGCGCGGGCAGCCGCAGCGCGCCCAGATAGGCGTTGGCGAGCTCCATCAGGCGGGGGGCCAGGGTCACGGCCGGCCCGTCGAGGCGTACGTATCCCATGCGGGCCAGGGTCGCCGCGACCCGGTCGACGGTGGAGCGGGCCAGGCCCGTCGCCCGGACGAGCTCGCCGAGGCTGAGCCGCCCGTCCGCGTCGCTGAGCGCGCGCAGCACGGCCACCCCGCGCATCAGCGGGCCGACGGCTTCGGCGGGGACGGGGCTCATCTGGCCTCCGGGGACGGGCTGTTGAGGCGCGGGGCAGCGGGCGGGGGTGTTGACGCGCGGGCCCGCAGAACGCAGACTCGGGCCGACACGATTCTGAACTCTAGTTCATCTGGCGAACAATTGGCGAGGGCCGTGGTCGAGGGTCGTGGTCGAAAGCCGTGGTCGCGGGTCGTGGTCGCGGGCCGTGGTCGGGATCGGGCGTGAGCCGTGGTCGAGAGCGGGCGGGAGTTTTCCATGGACAAAGTCGTACGGGCCCCGGCGGACGCGGTGGCCGACATCCCCGACGCGGCCTCCCTCGCGGTCGGCGGCTTCGGCCTCAGTGGCGTCCCGAACGTGCTGATCGCCGCCCTGTACGCGCAGGGCGCCACCGCGCTGAGCGTCGTCTCCAACAATTGCGGGGTGGACGGCGGCGGCCTGGGCGTCCTGCTCGCGGCCGGCCGCATCGCCCGCGTGACCGGCTCGTACATCGGCACCAACAGGGAGTTCGCCCGCCAGTACCTCGCCGGCGAGCTGGAGGTGGAGCTGGTCCCGCAGGGGACGCTGGCCGAGCGGCTGCGTGCCGGGGGCTGCGGCATCCCCGCGTTCTACACCCCGGCGGGCGTCGGCACCCAGGTCGCCGAGGGCGGGCTGCCGCTGCGGTACGGGCCGGACGGCGAGGTGGCCGTGGCCTCGCCGCCCAAGGAGGTACGGGAGTTCGGCGGCCGCGACCACGTCCTGGAGCACGGCATCACCACGGACTTCGCCCTGGTACGGGCCTGGAAGGGCGACCGGCACGGGAACCTGGTCTTCCGGCGCGCGGCCCGCAATTTCAACCCGCTGTCGGCGATGGCGGGCCGGGTCACCGTGGCCGAAGTCGAACACCTCGTGGAGCCGGGCGAGTTGGACCCGGACGCGATTCACGTACCAGGCGTCTTCGTGCAGCGTGTCGTAGTCCTGACAGCAACTCAGGCCGCTGCCAAGGGAATTGAGAAACGCACAGTGCGGCGCGGTGACGCGGGCGTGGGCGTGGGCGCGGGCGTGGACGCGGGCTTAGAAGCGGGGGCGGGGGCGGGGGCGGCAGTGAGACAGGGAGTGGGACAGGGAGCCGGACAGGGAGCGGGAAGGGAGGTCCGGTGAAAGGCTGGACGCGGGACGGGATGGCGGCGCGGGCGGCGGCCGAACTGGCCGACGGGAGCTGCGTGAACCTCGGCATCGGGCTGCCCACCCTGGTGCCGGGCCATCTACCGCCGGGCGTGGATGTGGTGCTCCACTCGGAGAACGGCATCCTCGGCGTCGGACCGTACCCCTTGGAGGAGGACGTGGACCCGGACCTCGTCAACGCGGGGAAGGAGACGGTGACCGTGCTGCCGGGCGCCGCGTTCTTCGACTCCGCGCTGTCGTTCGGAATGATCCGCGGCGGCCACGTCGACACCGCGGTCCTCGGCGCGATGCAGGTCTCCGCGGGTGGTGACCTCGCCAACTGGGCCGTGCCGGGACGCCTGGTGAGGGGGATGGGCGGCGCGATGGACCTGGTGCACGGGGTCCGCCGGGTGCTCGTCCTGACCGAGCACACGGCGAAGGACGGCACCCCGAAACTCGTCGAGCACTGCACCCTGCCGCTTACCGGCCGGGCCTGTGTGCACCGGGTCATCACCGACCTGGCCGTACTGGACGTCCACCCCGAGGACGGGTTCGTCCTGGTCGAGACGGCGCCGGGGGTCGGTGCGCAGGAGGTGCGCGCGCGGACGGGGGCGCGGGTGCGGGTGGGAGCGCGGGTACGGGCGGGGGTGCTGTCGCGGGTGCGTACGGACGGAATCGGATCCGGAGGGGAAGTGGGGAGAGGTGGCAGGGCGATGACGACGGATGTGGTGGTGGACGGAAGGAGCGCGGGGCGGGTCGTGGACCCGTACCGCAGCGGGGCGTTGCGCGAGCCGACGCGGGCGCCGCTGGCCGTCGGCGGCGATCCGGAGGCGGTCGAGCTGTACGGCCCGGTCTTCGGCAGCACCGAAGTGACCGCGCTGGACGCGGACTTGACCCGGCAGCACATGGCGGAGCCGCACGGGGAACGCATCACGGTGTCGGGACGGATCCGCGACCGCGCGGGCCGGCCGGTCCGGGGCCAGCTCGTCGAGATCTGGCAGGCGAACGCGTCCGGCCGCTACGCCCACCAACGCGACCAGCACCCGGCACCCCTGGACCCGAACTTCACCGGTACGGGCCGGTGCCTGACGGACGCGGAGGGCGGCTACGCGTTCACCACGGTCCGGCCGGGCGCCTATCCGTGGGGCAACCACGAGAACGCGTGGCGCCCCGCGCACATCCACTTCTCGCTCTTCGGCCGCGCGTTCACGCAGCGCCTGGTCACCCAGATGTACTTCCCGGGCGACCCGCTCCTCGCGTACGACCCGATCCTGCACACGGTGAGCGACGAGGCGGCGCGGGCTCGGCTGGTGGCCGCCTACGACCCCGAACTGTCGGTCGCCGACTGGTCGTTGGGCTACCGCTGGGACATCGTCCTCGACGGCCCCACCGCGACGCTGCCCGACCCGGAGGCAACGCGGTGACCGCCTCCAAACCCGGCCCGGCCTCTGCGTCTATACCTCGCTCTGCCTCCGTGCCTGGACCGGCCTCTGCGTCGATGCCCGGCTCTGCCTCCGTGCCTGGACCGGCCTCTGCGTCGATGCCTGGCTCTGCCTCCGTGCCTGGCCCGGCCTCTGCGTCGATGCCCGGCCCGGCCTCGGGGTCTGGCCCGGCCTCGGGGTCTGGCCCTACCCCTGCGCAGACCGTCGGGCCCTTCTACGGGTACGCCCTGCCGTTCCCCGGCGGCGGGGAGGTCGCGCCGAGCGGCGACGCGACCGCGATCACCGTGCACGGGTACGTGTACGACGGGGCCGGTGAGCCGGTGCCGGACGCGCTCCTGGAGTTCTGGCAGGCCGCACCGGACGGCTCGCCCGCACCCCGCCCCGGCTCCTGGCGCCGGGATCCCGCCTCGGGCGCCTTCCTGGCCCGCGACGGCCTCGGCTTCACGGGCTTCGGCCGGGTCCCGACGGGCGCGGACGGCCACTGGACGTTGCGCACGCTGCCCCCGCCCCCGACCGCCCCCTACCTGGCGATCTGCCTGTTCGCCCGAGGCCTGTCCGGCCACCTCTTCACCCGCGCCTACGTCGAAGGGCTGGGCGGGGTGGGGGAGTTGAAGGCGCTCGCGGGCGACCGGGCCGGTACGCTCCTCGCCCGGCGGGAGGGGGCGGGGGTGTTCCGCTTCGACGTGCGGTTGCAGGGGGAGGGGGAGACGGTGTTCCTGTCCTTCAGCCACTGACCGGCCAGGGTGCGGCGTGCCGCCCGCCTGTACGCGAGCCGGAGCCCTGCGGTTGGGGGTGCCGCGCCTGGTCCTGGGGGTTTTGCCCACCCTCCCACCCGCCCGTTGCCCGGGGTCGGTCGGTTCCGGCCCCTGGGGCTGCGCCCCAGACCCCGGGGGTTTGCCCGCCCGCCCACCCGTGGGGGGAGTTGATGGGGCTGGGCCTTGGGGCTGCGCCCCAGACCCTGGGGGTTTGCCCGCCCGCCCACCTGTGGGGGGAGTTGATGGGGCCGGGCTCTGGGGCTGCGCCCCAGACCCTGGGGGTTTGCCCGCCC
>NZ_JBIAGW010000001.1:0-264064 GCF_042869955.1 Streptomyces sp. NPDC006691 | reverse complement strand
CCCGCCCGTGGGGGGGAGTTGATGGGGTTAGGTCCTGGGGCTGCGCCCCAGACCCTGGGGGTTTGCCCGCCCGCCCGTGGGGGGGAGTTGATGGGGTTAGGTCCTGGGGCTGCGCCCCAGACCCTGGGGGTTTGCCCGCCCGCCCGTGGGGGGGAGTTGATGGGGCTGGGCCCTGGGGCTGCGCCCCAGACCCTGGGGGTTTGCCCGCCCGCCCGTGGGGGGGAGTTGATGGGGCTGGGCCCTGGGGCTGCGCCCCAGACCCCGGGGGTTTGCCCGCCCGCCCACCCGTGGGGGGAGTTGATGGGGTTAGGCCCCTGGGGCTGCGCCCCAGACCCCCTTGAGGGGCTGCGCCCCTCGGACCCCCAGTTGGCTGTGCTTCTCGGACCGCCTGGGGGGTGCTCCTGGAGCCGTCAGGGGGACTGTGCCCCTCGGACCGTCAGGGGGACTGTGCCCCCTCGGACCGTCAGGAGGGCTGTGCCCCTCGGACCGCCGAGGGCTGTCCCCCTCGGAGCGCCCGAGGGCTGTGCCCCTCGGGCCCCAGGGAGGCTGTCCCCCTCGGACCGCCAGGAGCCGCGCGCCGCGCTCCCCGGACATCCGGCCCGCACTCGCCCATGTTGTTCAGCCCACTGCCGGTGCCTCTGCTCATCCAACTCTGCTGAACGGGCGGGCGGGTGGGCAGGGTGCCCCCGACCACTCGCCCCGCACTCGCCGACGCCGTTCAACCCACCACCAGTGCCTCAGCTCATCCAACTCTGCCGAACGGGCGGGCGGGTGGGGAGGGACCCCCCGACCACTCGACCCGCACTCGCCGACGCCGCTCAGCCCACCACCAGCGCCTCCGCCCACCCAACCCCGGCGAACAGGGACGGGGCTCCTCCTGCTCATGAAGAGCTGGGGAGGGTGGGCCCGCCTCCGCCCCAAGGACCCTCATGTCACGACCCCACCTCGTACTCGCCCCCTCCCTCGGCACGACCCAGACGCTCTGGGCACCTCAACTACCCGCACTCTCCGCCCGCTTCGACGTGATCCCCTGGGACCTCCCGGGCCACGGAGACGCCCCGGCATCAGCCCTGAACCCGGGACGATGGCCGGGATCGGGATCGGGATCGGGATCGGGATCAGGATCGGGACAGGGCCCAGGACCGGGACGGGGGCCCGGGCCGATGCCGGGGCCGGGGCCCGCCCGCATCGAGGCGCTGGGGGGACTGGTTCTGGCGCGGCTCGACGCGCTCGGCGTCGGCCGGTTCGCCTTCGCCGGAGTCTCCCTCGGCGCAGCCGTCGGCGTGTGGCTGGCCGCGCACCACCCCGAGCGCGTCGAATCCCTCGCCCTGCTCTGCACCTCCGCCCACTTCGGGCCGCCCGAACCCTGGGCCGAGCGAGCCGCAGCCGTGCGGGCGGGCGGGCTCGGGGCGGTCGCCGACAGCGCCCCGAAACGCTGGTTCACCCCCGGCTTCCCGGCCCCGGGCAACCTCCTCGCCGAGCACCACCGCGTGGACCCGGAGGCGTACGCCGTCTGCTGCGAGATCCTCGCCGGGCTCGACCTGCGCCCCGACCTGGCCCGCATCACCGCCCCCACCCTCGTCCTCGCCGGCCGGGACGACACGGCCACCCCACCCCCGCACGCCCGCGAACTCGCAGACGGCATCCGCGACGCCCAGCTCGTCGAGCTGCCCCGCGCCGGACACCTCGCCAACGTGGAGCGGCCCCGAGCCGTGACCGACGTCCTGCTCCAGCACTTCACGCGCACCCACCCCGACCCGCTGCGCCAGGCCGGCGAGAGCGCCCGCCGCGCGGTGCTGGGTGACGCCCACGTGGACCGGGCCCAGGCCCGTACGACCGCCTTCACCGCCCGCTTCCAGGACTTCATCACCCGCTACGCCTGGGGTGAGATCTGGGGCGGGACCGACGGCGAGGGCGGGAGCCACGATCCGGGCCGGGCCGGGGGCAGGGCCACCCTGGACCGCCGGACCCGCAGCGTCATCACGCTCACCGCGCTCGTCGCGGGCGGCCACAAGGACGAGCTGGCCCTGCACGTGAAGGGTGCGCTCCGCGGCGGCCTGAGCCCCGACGAGATAGCCGACGTACTGCTCCAGTGCGCCGTGTACTGCTCGGTGCCCGCCGCCAATTCCGCCTTCGCCGTCGCCGAACGGGCGATCAGCGAGTACGAGGCGCACGACGCGCACGAGGTGCACGAGGCGCACGACGCGCATGAGGCGCACGCGGCGCACGAGACGCATGAGTCGTACCACGGGCATGAAGCGCACGAGGGTGCCACCGAACGGACCCGTACCGATGGGGAGGACGACTGACATGCCCGGCCGCGAAGAGCGAACCGTCCCCGCCCACACCACCGTCGCCATCATCGGCGCCGGCCCCGCCGGGCTCCTGCTCGCCCGGTTGCTCCACAACGCGGGGATCGACTGTGTGGTCCTGGAGAGCCGCGACCGCACGTACATCGAACAGCGCCAGCGCGCCGGCATCCTCGAACAGGGCACCGTCGACGTGCTGCGCGCCGCGGGCGTGGGGGACCGCATGGACCGCGAGGGCCTGCCGCACGACGGCATCGAGCTGCGCTACGACCGCCGCTCCCACCGCATCGACTTCCCGTCCCTCACCGGCGGTCGCCGTGTGATGGTCTACGCCCAGACCGAGGTGGTGAAGGATCTCGTGGCCCGGCAGCTGGCGGACGGCCCCCCGCTGCTGTTCGGGGCGGAGGTGGTGGGAATCGACCCGGAGGCGGCCGACGGCCGCACCGCCGTCGTCCACTACCGCGGGCCCGACCACTACCGCGGGCCCGACCACCACCGCGAGCCCGGCCACGAAAGCCCCCGCCCCGACGCCGACGCCACCCTCACCTGCGACTACGTCATCGGCTGCGACGGCTTCCACGGGGTCTCCCGGGCCGCCGTCCCCGCCGCGCTGCGCACCACGTACGAGCGGACGTACCCCTACTCCTGGCTCGGCATCCTGGCCCAGGCGCCGCCCGCGTACGGCGAGTTGATCTACGCGCACTCCGACCGAGGGTTCGCCCTCGCCAGCATGCGGTCGGCGAGTGTGAGCCGGCTCTACCTCCAGGTGCCCAACGGGACCGACCCCGCCGACTGGCCCGACACCAGGGTCTGGGACGAGCTGGACGCCCGCCTCGCCACCGACGCCGACCCGGGCTGGAAACTGGAGCGCGGTACCGTCGTCGCCAAGTCCGTTCTGCCCATGCGTAGTTGGGTCATGGAGACCATGCGGTACGGGCGGCTCCTGCTGGCCGGGGACGCCGCGCACATCGTGCCGCCCACCGGCGCCAAGGGGCTGAACCTGGCCGTCGCCGACGTCGTCGAGCTGTCCCGAGCCCTCGTCCAGCGGCACGTCACCGGCTCGACGGAACGTCTCGACGCGTACTCCGAGACGTGTCTGCGCCGGGTCTGGCGGGCCGAGCACTTCTCGTACACGATGACCGAGCTGCTGCACACGGACCCGGCGCAGTCCGCGTTCCAGACCCGGCTACAGCTCTCGCAGCTCGACCGCATCGCCCACTCCCGGCACGCCGCGGCCGAGCTCGCCGAGAACTACACGGGTCTGCCGATGGCCCCGCCGTCCCCGTACGCGAGCTGAGCCTCTCCCGCGCTCTCGCCGCACGCGCGCAGCCGCACCTGGGTGATCCCGCTGATGTACCGCGCCCCGCACCTGTCGGACGGCACTACCAACTGGGCGCCCACAGCGTCCAGTTGGCTGCCGTCCAGGGTCGTGGCGAGCAGCACCGGCGAGTCGCCGAAGTCCTCGTCGATCTCGGCCCAGGACAGCACCGTCGCGTGGCCGTCCTCGCCGGTGATCTCCAGCAGGAAGCGCGATCGGTCCTTGCGGCGGGCCGGGTCGAAGCCCGGACCCGCCTCGGTGATCACCTCGCGCAGCAGGGGACCCGTGAAGGTGTGCGCCCGCGGGCCGCTGGTCGCGCAGTCGAAGGTGACGGCCGCGGTCCGCTGAGGCCACCGCTCCCGCAGCTCGGCCACGCTCAGCTCGACGGGCCGGTCCACCGCACCCACTACCGCAATGTGCCGCTCGGCCACGCGTTTATGAGTCATGTACGAGATTATGGCTCGCATCTGCCGTTTTGGGTGAGGGGTGGGCGGACCCCGTTCCGCCGGCCGGCGCCCGCCTGGGCGCGCGGTCGGCCCGCGCACCGCCCACCGCCCGGCCGCGAACCGCGGATGCACCCGCCCACCGCCCGGCCGCGAACCGCGGATGCACCCGCCCGCCGCCCGCCCCCGCACCGCCCATGCACCCGCCCACCGCCCGCCCCCGCACCGCCCATGCACCCGCCCCCGCACCTTCCTCCAACCGCCTTGACCTGCCACGCTGTTGTGATGACAGAGGTGTTCTTGCGGCGGCTGTCCCGATGGCAGGCCGAGCAGCAGAGGGAATCCGTCGCGGACTTGTACACGGCGGCGTACGACGAGGTGCCGGGCGTCGAGCCCCTGGGGCGGAGCGGGTTCCTGCGCCGCTTCGCGGAGGACGTGCAGCGTCCCGGCTTCGACATGATCATCGCGGGCGATCCGTTTCTGGTCGGCTGCGCCTACGGCTACCCGCCCGGGCGCGAGGGCGAGTGGTGGCACGGCTTCCGTGGTGCCGCGACCGACGGCGACGAGGAACTCGCCACCGCGGACCGGGTGTTCGCGCTCGCCGAACTCATG
The DNA here is from genome assembly GCF_042869955.1 of Streptomyces sp. NPDC006691. Taxonomy (NCBI): domain Bacteria; kingdom Bacillati; phylum Actinomycetota; class Actinomycetes; order Kitasatosporales; family Streptomycetaceae; genus Streptomyces; species Streptomyces sp. NPDC006691. Next base: position 259,382 of record NZ_JBIAGW010000001.1, on the reverse strand, counting down.
GTGCTGCCCGATCGGCGCCGCACCGGCATCGCGACCCGCCTCCAGGAGCGCCTCCTGGAACGCCAGGAGGCCGATCTGATCACCACGCTGATCCCCGCCACGGACACCGCGGCGGCCGCGGCCTACGCCTCCTGGGGCTGGACCCGGTCCCCCCTCACCACCCCGCCCCCGCAGGGCCCCGCCCTGGACGCCTGGATCCGTCGGCCGGCGGGGTGAGGGAGCCGCCGGACGGAACCGGTCCGCCACCCCTCCCACGCGCCCCTCCCCGCCACCCTTCCCACGCGCCCCTCCCCGCACCCTTCCCGCGCGCCCCTTCCCGCGCCCCGCGCCGGGGCCCGGGCGCGCGGTCGGGACCCGTGACGATCAGCCGCCCACTTCCCGGTACGCCTCGCCCAGCGCCAGCATGCTCTGGCCGAGTCCCGAGCACGCGACCGTGGCGTAGCTGAGGACCAGGGCGGGCGGCCGGGCGGTGTCCGACAGGGTGTAGAAGCTGCCGCCGCGGGTCAGGACCGAGCGGCGGCGGGCCGCACGCAGAAGGGCCTTCTCCTCGATGTGCGGCGGGAGTTGGACGTAGGCCTGGAGCCCGCTCTCGCCTCCGGTGAGGCGGGCGCCGGGCAGGCAGGCCTCCAGTTGGCGGCGGATGGTCTGGCGGCGCCGGTGCAGTTCCGTGCGCAGCTGGCGCTGGTAGCGGTCGAGCGCGCCGGTGTCGATGAAGCGGGCGAAGGTGAGCTGTTCGAGACCCGAGCAGCCGATGTCCCAGCCGGCCCGCACGTACTCGACCGACGCCATCAGCTCCGAGGGTGCCGCCAGCCAGCCGAGCCGCAGCGCAGGGGCCAGCGTCTTGCTCGCGCTGCCCGCGTACACCACCCGGTCGGGCGCCAGGCTCTGGAGCGCCGGGAGCCGGTCCGAGCGGTGCAGGAAGGCGCTGTCGAAGTCGTCCTCGATGATGTAGCCGCCGACCTCGCGGGCCCAGGCGATCAGCCGCTCCCGCCGGGGCACGCAGAGCCGCACCCCGGTGGGAAACTGGTTGCCCGGGGTCAGCAGCACCGCCCGTGCGCCGCTCCGCTCCAGGAGGTCGACCCGCAGCCCGTCCTCGTCCACCGGGATGCCGGTCACCCGCAGCCCCGAACTGGTGACGAACTCGCGCTCGCCCGGATGCCCCGGGTCCTCCACCGCGAGCGTGGTGTGGCCCCGGTCCAGGAGCACCCGGCAGATCAGGGCGAGGCCCTGGGCGAAGCCCGCGGTGATCATGAGGTCCTCGGGCCGGCTGCGCACCCCGCGCACCCGGCCGAGGTAGCCGGCCAGGACCCGCCGGGCCTGCGAGACGCCGGCCGGCGGGGAGTAGCCGAGTTCCTGGTGGCCGGCGTCGGAGACCACGGCCGTCATGCAGCGGATCCACTCCTGGCGCGGGAAGTCCACGACGTTGGACGTCCCGGTGCGCAGGTCCCACATCGCCTCGGGCGCGGTCTCCGGGTCGGGCGGGACCAGACGCGAGGTCGAGTCGGGCGCGCCGGCCCGCTCCGAGACCGTCGTGCCCGAGCCGTGTCTGGTCTGCAAATAGCCCTCGGCCGAGAGCTGCTCGTACGCCTCCACCACGACGCTGCGGGACACCCCTATATCCAGAGCCAGTTGGCGGCTGGACGGAATCCGGGTGCCCGGCCACAAAGTTTGATCCTCAATTAGTTTGCGCAGCGAATTGCGTATTTGAACGGCGAGCGGAAGACGCGATTCACGGTCCAGGGTGAGGGCTAGCTGTAGCGGCAAAGTGGTCTTCTCTCCGGAGGCCGAAGTGGTATGGCTGGGCCGGTCCCACATTTGATGGAGTCGTTGAGCACACACATTCGTCGCCAGGGGAAAACGGCGGGTGAGGGGTGGGACGGGGAGTCCGGCGCGAACGGCCCGGGCATGCGTGACGTGCGGAGCCGGGCCAGCGGCGCCCCGTCGATGTGCATGGTCATTCCTCGAAGCCCCTGCGGTCCAGTCGGATCAGGAAGGCTTTCGACGTGTCCTTGTTGTCAGATCTAGCGGAACTGCCAGAAGTGCCAGCGTACGACGGGGAATTGCGTCCCGACGAAGCGGTCGTGAACATTCCGGTCCGAGTGGTTTCCGAAGAACTCCCGCAGGTCGAAGCACTGGGCCTGTACGAGGCGCTCTCCCGTACCCGGGAAGAGGGCGACGTCTATCTCTTCGAGAGTCTCGACGGCCCCGACCGGGACCGCCACTACGCCGCCGTGGGATACGGGCGCCTCGCCGAACTGCGCGTTCACGCCGAACGGCTGGAACTCGTCGCTCCCGGCCCGCTCGGCGAACGCCTCGCCGCCGCGCTCACGGCGACCGTGGGAGAGGACGGCCGAACGGTCGCAGGTGCTACGGACGGCGCCCGGCAGTGGCCCGTGCGCGACTCCGACACCGTCTGGCGGGTGCTGCGCGCCGTCCAGGCCCTCTTCGACCTCGACACGGCCGTGCCCACCGGCACCTTCGCCTTCGGCTTCCTCACCACCCTCGCCTACGAGGCGGCGTGGGCGATGGAGGAACTGCCCGAGAGCCAGGCCGACGCGGACCTGCCGCGCTGCACGCTCACCCTCTTCAAGGACACGGTCTGGTACGACCTGAAGCGCGGTGGAGTACGTCATCTCGCCGCTTCCGGGCCGCAGTTGACCTCCGAACCAGGACAGCCGCCGCTGCGTACGGTCGTCGAGGCCGTACGAGCGGCGGGGGGCGGGCGCACGGGCCACGAGAGTGTCCCGCCGGCGCCGGTGGCCACGTCCGTACGGGACACCGTGGACGAGGCCACGTTCATCGAGCGTGCCGAGCGCTGCCTGCACCACATAGGCATCGGCGACAGCTACCAGATACAGATCGGTCATCGGATCGACGTCGAGACCGAGTTGACCCCGCTGGAGGTCTACCGGCGGCTGCGCCACCGCAACCCGTCGCCCTACATGTACCTCGTCCCCTGGGCCGGGCGGACCGTGATCGGGGCCAGCCCCGAGCTGTTCATCCGGGTCGAGGACGACGCCATCTCGATGCGGCCCATCGCCGGCACCGCGCGCCGTGCCGCCGACCCCGCCGAGGACGCCCGCAGGGTGGCCGAGCTGCGGGACAGCGCCAAGGAACAGGCCGAGCACATCATGCTGGTCGACCTGTGCCGCAACGACATCGGCCGGGTCTGTGAGCCCGGCACGCTCTCCGTCGACACGATGATGGAGGTCGAACCCTTCGCGTACGTACACCACTTGGTGTCCACCGTCTCGGGCCGGCTGAGACGCGGGACGGACGTGTGGGCGGCGATCCGCGCGACGTTCCCGGCCGGCACGATGACCGGTGCTCCCAAGCTGCGTGCCATGGAGATCATCGACGGTCTGGAGGAGCACCCGCGTGGCATCTACGCCGGCGCCCTCGGCCTCGTCGACGTCCGGGGCTTCGCGGTGCTCGCCCTGTGCATCCGCACCGCCGTGCACGACGGCGTCCGCTACAGCACCCAGGCCTCGGCCGGGATGGTCGCCGACTCCGAGCCCGCCGCCGAATGGCGCGAGACGCTCGCCAAGATGAGCGCCACGTACTGGGCGCTGACCGGCGAGGAGCTGCTGAAGTGAAGGTCCTCCTCGTCGACGCGTACGACAGCTTCAGCCACATCATCGACCAGTACCTGCTCAGCCTCGGCGCCGAGACGGACGTGGTGCGCTCGCGCACCCGCTCCGTGGCCGAGCTGATCGGATCCGCCCCCGACGCGGTGGTCCTCGGCCCCGGCCCCGGACACCCGGCCGACTCCGGCCACGTCGAGCTCGTGCACGCCTTCGCCGGGCGGGTCCCGCTGCTCGGGGTGTGCCTCGGCCACCAGGCGATCGGCCTCGCGTACGGCGCGAAGGTGGCCGTCGCCCAGCGCCTGATGCACGGCAAGACCAGCCCCGTGCGCCACGACGGCCTCGGCGTCTTCGCGGGCGCGGGGCAGCCGCTGACCGTCACCCGCTACCACTCCCTGATCGTCACCGACCCGCCGCCGGAGCTGACGGTGACGGCGACCTCCGAGGACGACGGATACGTCATGGGCGTGCGCCACGCGAGCCTCGCGGTGGAGGGCGTGCAGTTCCACCCCGAGAGCGTGATGACGGCAGACGGCATGCGCCTCTTCGCCAACTTCCTTGCCCGTCCGGCCGGTGTGCCGGCCGCGGCCTCCCTCTAGCAGCCCGCCCGGCCGCTTGAGCCCACCCGGAGAGGAACCCCGCCATGTGGCTCCCCACAGACGGTCCCGCCGCAGAGTTCACGACCCGCTACCTCGAACTGCACCGCGCCTTCTACGCCCGCACCCTCACCGACACCGCCCTCGCGCAGTGGCGCACGGGCCAGCTGGCCACCGTACTGAAGCAGGTCAGCACCCAATCGCCGTTCTACGCGCGCCACTTGAAGGACGCGGACCTGGCCTCCGCCACCCCGGAGGACCTCAGCGCACTGCCCTTCACCACCAAGACCCACCTGCGGGAGGAGATGCTCGACGTCCTCAGCCGCCCGCTCGCCGACGCGCTCTTCTTCTACGAGACGACCGGCACCACCGGCCGGGCCACGCCCTGCCCCCGTGACGGCCGTGAGATCGTCGCCAGCAACGCGCACATCACCGAGTCCTGGGGCTCGGTCTTCCGCCACCACTTCGGCGAACACCGCCCCCGCATCGGCCTGATGGGCCCCACCGAGGTGCACTCGTTCGGCGACACCCTCGGCGACATCGCCCGCAACACCGGTTCCATGAACGCCAAGATCTGGCCGTACTCGCCCGTCATCGGCTTCGAGAAGGCGCTCCAGCTGATGAAGGACCTCGAACTGGAGGTCATCTGCTGCACCCCCGGAGTCGCCCTCACCCTGGCCAAGGCCGCCGAGCACTACGGCTACGACCTGCGCGAGGACTTCTCCGTCAAGCTGCTCTTCGTCACCGGCGAGATGTGCACCCCCGCCCTCGCGCACAACCTGGAGACGGTCTGGGGGGCGGACGTCTACAACATCCTGTACGGATCGCAGGAGGCGTTCGTCATCGCGACCGCCTGCCGCAACAAGCGGATGCATCTGTCGCAGACGAACTACGTCATCGAGGTCGTCGACCCCGAGACGGAGGAGTCCCAAGGGTCGCGCGGAAGCGGCGAGTTGACGGTCACCATGCTGATCGACGGGGTCAAGCCGCTCGTTCGCTATCGCACCGGGGACGCCGTCGTCGTCGAGGAGTCCGACTGCGGCTGCGACATGCCGGGCGACCTCGTGCGCATCGTCGGCCGCACCCTGGACCGCCTCGAACTCGGCGGGCGCCGGTTCACCGCCGGGCAGATCGAGACGGCGGTCATGACCGGGGTCACCGGGTCCGCCGGATACCAGGTGGTCATCGAGCGGGACGAGGACAGTGGGCAGGACCGGCTGACGGTGCGCCTCGAACTGCTCAAGGGCCTCGTCGAGGACGGCCCCGGGCTCAGCGCCGCGGTGCGCGACCGGGCGTCCGAGGCGCTCGGGGTGCCCGTCACGGTGGAGCTGAGCGACGGACTCGACCCGATCGTCAGCACGGGCGCCTTCGTGAGCTGGAAGGCCGCCCGCATCGTGGACCGGCGCATCGCGCCCGACCACGAGACCCGGGTGGCCCGGAAGATGGCGGCGAACCGTGGCTACGAAAACTGAGGCGGGCGCCCTGCCGGGGGCGCTGGCCGAGGAGTACACGGCGCGCTGGAGCGAGCTGGCCGGCCGCTGGGCGGCCCGCCCCGGCACCACGCTGGGCACGCTCGGCCCGGCCGGCACGTCCAGCGACCTGGCCGCGCGGTTCCTGGCGGCCGAGCATGAGCTGCGCGTCGAGCTGTTCGCCACGTTCGACGACGTGCTGCATCAACTGCTGGGCGGCGCAGTGGAGTTGGCGCTTGTGCCGAGCGCGTACGGCGGGCTCACGGGCTTCCACTGGCACCGGGATCTGCGGCTGCGGGCGTTCTTCCCGCAGGCGACGCCGGAGTACGGGATCGCGAGTGCGGCGGCCGGTTCGGGGGCGGCTCCGGCTGTTCCTCCGGGGGAGGGGCCCGTGTCGGTCGCCGCGATGTGGGAGGTGCGGCGGATCTATGCGGAGGTGGCTCCGCCGGGGCTTCGCGGGCGGCCGGTGGTGTGGGTCGACGCGGCCTCGACCCAGCACGCGGCGGAGATCCTCGCGGGGGGCGGGGCGGAACTCGCGGTCACCAACGCGCCGGGTGTGCTGGCGCACGGCCTGCGGTGGGTGGCCACGCGCCCCGGTGCGGAGATCATCTGGACGCTGTTCGGCCGAGCCGAGGGGGTTGAACCGGCCGGGGGCACGCGTGGGTGAGCCCTCGCTCGGAGCTGCCGTCCGTTCGGGCGCGGCCCGGTAGGGCGGGGAGAGGTCATCGGGTGCGGGCCGTGGGTGGTTGCCCGCGCAGTTCCCCGCGCCCCGGAAGGCCTCGGTGCCGGCCGGCACCGGGCACTTCAGCCCGTCATGGGGGTCCCCCCTGGCCCTTAAGGCCTTGGGGGAGTTCGAGGACGAGCGCCGTTCAGGCGCGAAACGGGGTCCGGGGCGGAGCCCAGAGGGCCCGAACCGTCAACCCGGCCGCACGGGCGGGGGGCACCCCCCCCGGGTCCGGGGCGGAGCCCCAGGGCTGGGGGGCTGCCCGTCGCAGCCCAGTCGATACCGCTAGGAGAATTCATGGCACGCCGCAAAACCCTGCTCCACCGAGCCACCGTCCAGGAGGGCCTGGGCCGAGCCTCCGTACCCCGCCGGAGCGTGCTGATCGACGGGGACCACATCGAGGCCGTCCTCCCCGAGGACCTCGCCCCCCTGCACACCCCCGACATCGACGTGCTCGACCTCGACGGCCGGACCGTCATGCCGGGGATGACGCTGGGGCACACCCACATCGCCTACCTCGACGTCCTCGACGGCCGCGAGATGCTGTTCAAGCACTCCATCCCCGAGGTCACCCTCGGCGCGGCCGAGAACACCAGGAACCTGCTCGCCCTCGGCTACACCGCCTTCGTCGGCGCCGGATCCGTCGCCGGGATCGACATGGCCCTGCGCCGGGCCGTCGACTCGGGGCGCCTGACCGGGCCGAGGATCACCCCGTGCAGCCGGGACCTCATGGTGTCGGGCCCGCCCGAGCGACGTAACCCCGAGGTCAAGAAGCGCATCCCGTCCGATCTGATGCGCCTGGCCGACACCCCGGAGGAGATGGCCGAGTACGTCGCCGGGGAGATCGCGCAGGGGGCGGAGATCGTCAAGGTGTTCTCGTCCGGCGACGACACCTTCCCCAACGGGCGCTCGCACGAACTCCTCTTCACCGCCGAGGAGTTGAAGATCGCCGCCGAGACCGCGCACCGCCTTGGCGCCAAGGTGCGGGCACACTCGCGCGGCCTCGCCGGGATCCGCAACGCCATCGCCGCCGGCGTCGACGTCATCGACCACGCCACCTACGCCGACGACGCCGCGCTCGACGCCATCGCCGAACGCGGGATCTTCGTCGTGCCCAGCCTCTACCAGCCGCACATGCTGCTGACCACGGGCACCGAGCACGGCAAGACCACCGAGTACCTGGAGACCCTGGAATTCGAGGCCGAGGTCGCCAACACGCTGCGGATCCTGCCGCTCATGGTCGAACTCGGCATCCCGGTGGTCGCCGGGGACGACTTCGGGTTCGCCTGGACCCCGCACGGCAGCTACGCCAAGGAGCTTGAGCTGTACGTGACGATGGCCGGCATCCCCGCCCCCACCGTCCTGACCTGGGCCACCGCCAACGGCGCCCGGCTCGCCGGACGCGGGGACCGGGCGGGGGTGGTCGCGGCCGGCCGCCTCGCCGACCTGGTCGTGACCGACGGCGACCCGGCGAAGGACATCACCGTCCTCAGCCGGCCCGGCGCGATCGAACTGGTCCTCCTCGGCGGTGCCCCCGTCGCGGGCGACGCCACCGCCTTCCGTACCCGAGTCCCGGCTGGAGCCGCGTGATGAGTAGGACCCGAGCCGTACTCCCCGTCCTGCCGGTCCTCGCGGTGGGCGCCTTCGCCATCGGCACCGACACCTTCGTGGTGGCCGGCGTGCTGCCCGAGGTGGTCGACGGGCTGAAGTCCAACCTCGCCGACGTGGGCTGGGTCAGCACCGTCTTCGCGCTCACCTACGCCGTGCTCGCCCCGGTCCTCGGCGCGCTCACCGGGCGCGTGGAGCGCCGGACCGTACTCGTCGTGTCGCTCGTCGTCTTCGCGCTCGGGAACGCGGCCTCCGCGCTCGCCCCGGGGCTCGGCTGGCTGCTCGTGGCGCGGGTGGCGACCGCCGCCGGAGCCGCGCTCTACATCCCGGCGGCCTCCGCGTCCGCCGCCGCCCTGTCCGCGCCCGAGCGGCGCGGCCGCGCCATGGCCGTGGTGCTCGGCGGGCTCTCCGCGGCGACCGTCGCGGGCGTACCGTTCGGCACCTGGCTGGCCGCCGACCTCGGCTGGCGGTCCACGTTCTGGCTGCTCGCCGGGCTCGGTGCGGTGTGCGCCGCCGCCGTGGCGGGCGGCCTTCCCGAGGTGCGGCTGCCCGCATCGCCCGGACTCGCGGCCCGGCTCGCCCCGGTACGGGACGCGCGGGTGCTGTTCACCGTGCTCACCACCCTGCTGTTCATGACCGGCGGCTACCTCGTCCTCACCTACATCGGCGCGGTGCTCGCCCCGGCCACCGACGGCAAGGGCACCACCCTCGCGCTGCTGCTCCTGGTCTTCGGGGTGCTCGCGGTCGGCGGCACGGTCCTCGGCGGCCGGGCCACCGACCGCTGGGGACCCACGCCCGTCCTGCTCACCTCCGTGGCCGGGCTCGCCGTGGTGCTCGCCACGCTGCCGCTGACCCGGGACGGCCTGGCGACGGCCGCGCTCGCCATGGGCGCCTGGGGCATCACCGCGATGGCGACCCAACCCCCGCAGCAGCACCGCCTGTTCGCGATCGCACCCACCTCGGGACCGCTGCTGCTCTCGCTGAACTCCTCGGCCACCTTCGCCGGCATCTCGCTCGGCGGATTCATCGGCGGCCGGGTCATCGCCCACGCCGGCCCCCACGCCCTGGACCGCCTCGGCCAGCTCGGCGCCGTGCTCTCGGTGCTCGCCCTGGGGACGGCCCTCATCGGCGTACGGGTGCGGACGGCGGCCCCGGCCGCCGGTGAGGCCCCGGCGGCGCCCCGGCCCGCGGAGAAGACCGCCTGACCGGGCGGGCGGCCGCAAGTGGACTTCTGGAATTGCCGGAAATTGGCCACAGCCGGGCCCCTGCCCGCTCCCTAGGGTCGGGACGTCATCAGCGGTCCGGCCGGTACCGGCCACGGGATCCCCACCCTCGTCACAGTCGAAGGAATCCACGTCCATGGAGAGCTCCACCCACGTACCCGGCGGCGTTCGCCCCCTCACCGTCACGATCGACCGCCGCCTGTCCGAGCGGGTGCCCGGCTATGTGCTCGGCCTGATCGCGGTACCGGACATCGACGTCGTCGGGGAGTCGGGGCAGATCGACGGGTGGCTCACCGCCGCCGAGGACGCGCTGCACGCGGCCGGTCTCAGCAAGGCGGACGTGTCGGCGCTGCCCCCGATCGCCGCCTGGCGGGACGCCTACCGCACGGTCGGCGTCAACCCGAACCGCTTCCCGTGCGCCGCCGAGTCGGTCCTGCGCCGGGTGGCCAAGGGCGACCGGCTGCCCCGGATCAACGCGCTCGTCGACCTCTGCAACGCGGTCTCCCTGGACACCCGGCTCCCCGTCGCGTCCTGCGATGTGGGCGACATCCAGGGCGAGTTGGGGGTCCGGCTCGCGCACGGCGACGAGGTCTTCGCACCGCTGGGCGCGCCCGGAGCGACCGAGCACCCCGACCCGGGAGAGGTCGTCTACGCGGACGCCCAGGGCCGGGCCCACTCCCGGCGCTGGAACTGGCGGCAGGGCGATGTGGTCAAGACCGGGGTCGGCCGCCGCAGGCTCCTGCTCACCGTGGAGTCCGCGCACGACGGCGGCCGGGCCGTCGTCGAGGAAGCGCTCACCCGCCTGGCCAAGGCGCTGACCGGGCTCGGCGCCGAGCCCGGACCCGCCGTGGTGCTCGACGCGGCCACGCCCGGCGCGGAGCTCTTCGCCCCCTCGCCCGCGACCGCCCGCTGATGCCGCCGTCCCGACCCGCCGGCCCGGATCCGTATCCCCGGGCCCGTCTGAGGAGCACCGCATGAACCCCTCGATCCTCGTGGTCTACCGGCCCGCAGCGGGGCGCTACACCGCCCAGTTCCGTGCCGTCGTCGCGGCCGCCGCCGAGCTCGGCGTGGCCACCGTGGTGCTGCTGCCCACCGGCTGGGAGGCCCCCGAGGCCGACGGCCTGCCGCGGTACCACGCCGACCTGGACGACACGGCGGCCGTGCGTGCCGCCGTCGACACCATCGTCGCCGAGCACCGCATCGAGCGGATCTTCCCGCTGTTCGAGGGCGATGTACTGCCCGCGAGCCGGGCCCGTCGCGACCACGGCATCCCCGGCCTCACCCCCGACCAGGCCCTCAACTTCCGCGACAAGAACGTCATGCACCGCAGGGCCGAGGAGCTCGGAGTGCGGGTCGCCCGCTCCTGCCGCCCCGACACCGTCACCGCGGTGGCCGAGTTCGCCGGCCGGGTCGGCTACCCCGTCGTCGTCAAGCCGTACGCCGGCTGGGCCTGCGGCAACACCTACCGCGTGAACGACCGGGCCGAACTCGACCGTGTGTGGGGCGAGATGGGAGACGACCGGCACGAGTACCGGGTCGAGGAGTTCATCCGCGGCACCGAGTTCCACGTCGACTCGCTCTTCCAGCGCGGCGAGGTCGTCTTCGAGCAGCTCTCCCAGTACACGTACTCCGTCCTGGAGTACCGCGACGAGCCCGGCGGCACCATCTCGCGCAAGCACGACCTGACGCCCAGCGAGCGGCGCATCCTGGAGCTGAACGCGGTGGTCCTGCGCGGCTTCGGCCTGAGCACCGGGGTGGTGCACGCCGAGTTCTTCCTCCTGGACGACGGCGAGATCGTCTTCGGCGAGGCGGGAGCCCGGGCCGGCGGCGGCTCCATCGTGCCCGCCGTCGAGGCCGGGCGCGGCATCAACCTGGCCGGCGAGTGGTGCCGTCTGGAGCTGGACCCCGAGCACCGCCCGGCCGCCCGGCTCGGCCCGGAGGTCGGCACCGAATACCTGTCGTCCGGCGAGTACGGCACGATCACCGCCATCACCTCGGCCGCCGAACTGACGGCTCTGGAAGGCGTGTTGGACGCCGACGTGTGGAAGAGCGTCGGCGACGTGCTCGCCCCGCCGACCGCCTCCAACGACGTGCTCGGCTGGTACGTGTGCGAGGGCACCGACTTCGAGGACGTCAAGGCCCGCTTCAAGACGGTGCGGGACAGCTTCCGCGTAGAGACCGGGGCCTAGCCGTGCTGTGGGTCGCGCGCTTCAGGGAACTCCCGCTCGCCCTGCGGGTGTTGTTCCTCGCCTCCTTCGTCAACCGGGCCGGCATGTTCGTCTTCCCGCTGCTCGCCGTCTATCTGGTGCGCGGCAAGGACCTCAGCCCCGGCGAGGCGGGCCTGCTCATCTCCATCGGCAGCACCGGCCTCCTGGTCGGCAGCCTGCTGAGCGGTCCGCTGTGCGATCTGAAGGGCAGGCGCACGGCCCTCCTGAGCGCGCTGATCCTCAACGCGGCCGGCTACCTCGGTCTCGCCCTGCTCGACGGCGCGCCCTGGACGTACGCGGCCCTGCTGTTCGTCGCGCTGGTCGGCATGGGCATGTTCAGCCCGGCCTCCAACACCCTGGTCGCCGATCTGACCACCCCCGAGCAGCGCCCGTTCGCCTACACGATCAGCTATGTCGGCAACAACCTGGGCATGGGGGTGGGCCCGCTGCTCGGCGGTGTCGCCGCCGCGTACTCGTACCACGTCATGTTCGCGGGGAACATCTTCGCGGGCCTGCTCTGCGCGGCGATGATCACGCTGTGGGTGCCGCGCGACCGCCGCAAGCGGGACGCCGAAACCCGTAAGGACAAGGGGCGTTCGGGCCCGCTCGGGCATCGGCACGTGCTGCTGCTCGTCCTCGTCTCCTTCTTCTACGTCGTGCCGCTCATCGGCCTCGAATACGCGCTGCCGCTGGCGGTCACCACGGTCCTGCACGATTCGGCGGGACTGGTCGGCGCGGTCTACACGATCAACAGCGTCGTCGTGGTGAGCCTGGGTCTGCTCATGGAGAAGCACATCCGCGGCCGGGGCACCAAGGCGCTGCTCCTGGTGGCCGGGCTGCTGTGGACACTGGGGCTCGCCGTGATCGTCTTCGGGTTCTCGCTGCCCGCGCTGCTGCTCTCCACCGTGGTGTGGACGCTCGGCGAGATCATCGTGTCCGTGGTCGTGCCCACCTATGTCGCCGACCACGTCGACGAGGGCCGCGTCGGCAGCTTCATGGCGCTCAACGGCTTCGTCCTCGGCCTCGCCCGGCTCGTCGTGCCGGTCGGCCTGGGCGTGCTGTGGACGGCCGACGGCTACCGGCCCGTGTTCGTGACGCTGCTCATCGCCCCGCTCGTGGGCATCGCCGCGTTCTCCGTGCTGCGGATCAGGCCGCCCGCGGCCCGCAGGCCCACTGCCGAGCCGGAGCCGAAGGCGGCCCCGGCGAACACCTGACCCGTCCGCCCGCTCCTCCTCACTCCGTACCGGCTCCACTCCACTCACAGGAAAGTTTCCATGGCCCAGACGAAGTTCCTCCTTTCCGAAGACCAGATCCCCACCACCTGGTACAACGCGGTCGCCGACCTCCCCAAGCCGCTGGACCCGATGCTGCACCCGGGCACCCGCGAGCCGATCACCCCGGCCGACCTGGAGCCCCTGTTCCCCGCGGAGCTGATAGCGCAGGAGTTCTCCACCGACCGCGAGATCGACATCCCGGGCGCCGTCATCGACGTCTACCGGCAGTGGCGGCCGAGCCCCCTGGTGCGGGCCCGGCGGCTGGAGAAGGCCCTCGACACCCCGGCCCGCATCTACTTCAAGAACGAGGGCGTCAGCCCGGCCGGCAGCCACAAGCCCAACACCGCCGTCCCGCAGGCGTATTACAACAAGCAGGCCGGCGTGGAGCGCCTCACCACGGAGACCGGCGCCGGCCAGTGGGGCAGCTCGCTCTCGCTCGCCTGCCAGTACTTCGGCCTCATCTGCGAGGTCTACATGGTGAAGGTCAGCTACCAGCAGAAGCCGTACCGCCGGGGCCTGATGGAGACGTTCGGGGCCAGCGTCACCGCGAGCCCCAGCGAGCTGACCGAGGCGGGCCGGGCCGCGCTCGCCGCCGACCCCGACTCGCCCGGCAGCCTCGGCCTCGCCATCTCCGAGGCGGCCGAGGCGGCCGCCACGAGCGGCGGCACCGCCAAGTACGCGCTCGGCTCGGTCCTCAACCTCGTGCTGATGCACCAGTCGATCATCGGCAAGGAGGCCCTGCTCCAGATGGAGCTGGCCGAGGACTACCCGGACATCGTGATCGGCGCGGCCGGCGGCGGCTCCAACTTCGGCGGCCTGGCCCTGCCGTTCCTGGGCGAGCAGCTGCGCGGCGGCCGCTCGGTGCGGGCCATCGCGGTGGAGCCGTCGTCCTGCCCGACGCTGACCGAGGGCACGTACGAGTACGACTTCGGCGACACGGCCGGGCTGACCCCGCTCACCAAGATGCACACCCTCGGCCACACCTTCGTGCCGCCGAGCATCCACGCGGGCGGGCTGCGCTACCACGGCATGTCGCCGATCATCAGCCAGCTGAAGGAGCTCGACTACCTGGAGGCGCGCGCGGTGCCGCAGACCGCCTGCTTCGAGGCCGGGGTCACCTTCGCCCGCAACGAGGGCATCGTGCCGGCCCCCGAGTCGACCCATGCCGTGCGCGCGGCCATCGACGAGGCGCTGGCCTGCAAGGAGTCCGGCGAGTCGAAGAGCATCCTGTTCTCGCTCTCCGGCCACGGCCACTTCGACATGCAGGCCTACATCGACTACTTCGCCGGAAAGCTCAAGGACTGACCGTCCGGGGCCGTCCGGCGCGCGAGGGCACGACTGACGGCCGGGGGGAGCCGGTCGTCAGGGGGAAGGGGCGGGCCCGGACGGCCCGCCCCGTGGGAACAGCTGTCACTGGGGGAAAGACATGCAAGGAGTACGTTCCGACCGACCCGTCATCCTCGGGATATCGGGCTCCGAGCGGGCGGGCGGCAACACCGACCTCGCTCTCGACTACGCGGGAGAACTCGTGCGGGGCCGGGGAGCCGCGTTCCGCACGCTCTACCTGCGCGACCACCGCATCTCGCCGTGCAGCCCGTGCGGCGACTGCAACAGCAGGACCCTGCCGTGCGCACTGCCCGACGACATGCCCGGCATCGTCGAGGAGATGAAGCGCGCGGACGGGATCATCTACGCGGTGCCCGTGCACGGCTTCGGCCTCGCGCACCTGATGCAGATCTTCATAGAGCGGGCGGGCGTCGGATTCCTGCGCTTCGACCGCCCGTTGGCCAACAAGGTCGGCGGCATCATCGTCACGGGCCGCCGCTACAGCGACTCCTCCGTGCACAACCAGCTCGTCGACAACCTGCTGCTCAACCGGATGATCCTGGTGGGCAGCGGCTTCCCGGCGCTGCTGCGCAACACCACCGGAAAGCCGGGCCTGCACGACCCCGAGGGCGTCGACGCCCTGGAGCGGATGACCCACCGCATGATCGACATGACCCTGCTGCTGCGCAGGCACCGATCGGACACGGGGGAGCCGGTGCTTCCCCTGGACGACCGCAACGAGCGCGTGGAGCGCAGCCGTTCACTGTCCTGAATCCACACCCGACCCGATCCCCACCTCCGAGGAGAGTCCTGTGAGCACCACGACGCCCGCCCTGGTCGGCATCGACTTCGATGCCATCCCGTGGGAGAAATGGAACAAGCCCGGCGCCGACGGCCGGGTGAAGATCGCCTACACCGGCGGCAAGCGGGTCCGGCTGATGGAACTGCCCGCCGGATTCAATGAGTTGGAGTGGTGCGAGCGCGGCCACCAGGGCTGGGTGCTCCAGGGCGAGTTCACCATCCACTTCGACAACCGCTCGATCCCCTGCCGCCCCGGCATGGGCTTCATCATCCCCGGCGACGAGCGCCACCGCTCCCAGGGCTCCGACGACGAGCCGACCGTCGTCTACGTGATCGACGAGGTCCCCGCCCCATGACCGCAGGCACCACAGGAGCCGCCACCGGAACCACTGCCGGAGCCGCCACCGGAACCACTGCCGGAACCTCCGCCGGAGCCGAGCGCATCGACGAGCTGCGCCTGTCCGTCGACGCGCTCGACCGCCAGATCGTCGCTTTGCTGGCCCAACGGACGCGCGTCGTACGGGAGTTGACGGCCTTCAAGACCGACGAGGAGACCGTGCGCTCGCCCGGGCGGGTGGCTCAGGTGATCGAGAAGGTGCGGGGTCTGGCCGTCGAGGAGGGCATGCCCCCGGGCATCGCGGAGAGCGTCTACCGCACGCTCATCACCGAACTGACGGACCTCCAGATGGAGCTGCTCGCCGAGCGCAGGGCATCGGCTCGCCGGGCCGCTCCGGCCGGGGCCCGCGAGGGCGCGGCATGACAGGGCGCCGGCTCGCCGACCTCCGTACCGCGCTCGCCGGGCTCGATCCCATGCCCGGCGAGCTGGTGCGGGAGCGGGCGGAGGTCCCGGCCCGGTTCGGGGTCTCCGCCCGCTACGCGAAGTGGGCCGGCGCGCCCGCCCCGCCGCCCACCGGACCCGGCCCCGCCGTCCTCTTCGAGCGGGTCGCTCCGGAGAGCGGGGCGCCCGCCCGGGCCGTGCTCATCGGCCTGTACGGAACCAGGCGCCGGGCGGCGGCCCTGCTCGGCACCACCCCGGGCCTGCTGCCCCGGCGGATCCTGGACGCGGTGGCGTCGCCGGTGGCGCCGGTGCGCGGCCGGGGCGGCCGGGAGCCGGTGCGCACCTTGCTCGCCCCGGATCTGACGGCGCTGCCGGTGCCGGTCCTCACCGACGAGGACGCGGGCCCGTATCTGACGCTCGGCTCGGTCCTGGCGACCGACCCGGACACCGGGGTGCGCAACCTGTCCATCCACCGGATGTGCGTCCAGGGCCCGGACCGGCTCTCCCTGTGGATGGTGCCGGGCCGCGATCTGGAGGCCGCACACCGGGCGGCCCGGCGGCGGGGCGAGAACCTGCCCGTCGCGATCCATCTGGGTCTCGGCCCGGCCGTACTCCTCTCGTCGTGCTGCCCGACGTCCCTGGTTCCGGCGGGAGTCGACGAGCTGGCCGTGGCGGGGGCGCTCGGCGGGGCGCCGGTCGAGCTGACGGACTGCCGCACGGTCGCGGCGGAGTGCATAGCGCACGCCGAGTACGTCATCGAGGGCGAGCTGCTCGCGGAGACGGCCCCGGAGAACCCCCAAGGCCCTTACGCCACACCGGAGTTCCTCGGCTACCGGGGCCGCGCCCACCCGGGGCTTCCGACCGTGCGGGTCACCGGCATCACCGCACGCGAGGGCGCGATCCTCCAGACCGTGTCGGGTCCCGGCCACGAACAGTCGGTACTGCTCGGCTTCGGCATGGAGGCGGCGGTCCTGGCCCGGCTGCGGGAACTGGACGCGCCCGTCGAGGGCGTGCACTGCCATACCGCGGGCGGCGGCCAGCTCATGGTCGTCCTCCAGTGGCGGCCCAAGCGGTCGGCCGCAGACGACGAAGTGGTCCGCAAGGCCGCCGAGTCGGTCCTGGAGGAGTTCCGGATGGCGAAGCTCGCGGTGTCCGTGGACGAGGACGTCGACATCGAGTCGGACGCGGACCTGTGGTGGGCGATGACCACCCGGCTCCAGGCCGACCGCGATGTGGCGGTGCTGCCCGACCGGCTGGGCTTCCCGCTCGACCCCTCCCAGTCCACCGCGTACTCGCCGAACCTGTCGGCGGACGGCCGCACCGCGAAGGCCCACTTCGACTGCACGGTCCCGTACGCCCTGCGCGCCCGTTTCCACCGGCCGCGCTTCACCGAGCCGCAGGCGTAGGGGAGTTGGCGGGTGCCGTGGCCGTGGCCGCGGGACCCGCCGGTCCGGTGGGATCCGCCGGCCCCGTCCTCCCCGTCGCCTCCCGTACCGCGTCCGCGAGCAGGGCGACGCCCCGGGTGATGCGCGGGGCGGGCAGGGCCGCGTACCCCACCAGGAACGTCGGCTCGGCCGGCGGGTCCTGGACGAAGTAGCCGGACGCCGGGTATATCCGCACCCCGAGCCCGGCCGCGACCTCGGCGATCCGCCCCTCCGGGGTGCCGCGCGCGCCGGTCAGGGTGACCAGGACGTGCAGGCCGGCCGCCTCGCCGGAGATCCGCACCTCCGCCCCGAAGTGTTCGTACAGCGCCTCCAGGAGCCGGCTGCGGCGCTGGCGGTACAGGCGGGTCATCCGGCTGATGTGGCGGGCGTAGGCACCGGTGGCGATGAAGTCGGCGAGTGCGTCCTGGGCGACCGTGGGCGTGAGCCGGTCGGTGATCCACTTGATCCCGAGGAAGGGCTGCACCAGGTGCGGCGGCAGCACCGCGTAGCCGATCCGCAGCGCCGGGAAGAGCGTCTTGCTGAAGCTGCCGACGTACACCACGGTGTCGCGGTGCCGTTCGGCGGCGAGCGCGGGCAGCCGCTCGCCGGTGAAGGTGAACTCGTTGTGGTAGTCGTCCTCCAGAACGGTCGCCCCGTGCTCGTAGGCCCAGCGTACGAGGCCGCGCCGCCGCCCCTCGGACAGGATGAACCCGGTGGGGAACTGGTGCGAGGGCGTCACGTACACCAGTTTCACGCGCGCCGGGTCGTGGCCGTGCGCCCGGACACAGGCGTCGATGTCGTCGACCCGCAGGCCCTGTTCGTCCACCGGAACCGGCACCACGTGCGCCTGCGAGCAGCCGAAGACCTGGCGCAGGACGGTGTGGCTCGGATCCTCGATCACCACCACGTCACCGGGCCCCACCAGCATCCGGACCAGGATGTCCAGGGCCTGGGTGGCGCCGCTGGTCACCATGATGTGGTCCGGCGAGGCGTCCAGGGCCCGGCTCTGGCGCACCAGCGTCGCGATCTCGGTGCGCAGCGTCGGCGAGCCCTCGGCCGGGCCGTAGCCGAGCGAGGCGACATCGGCACGGCCGTAGGCGTCATGCAGCGACTGACGCCAGCGGGCGACGGGGAACTCGGCGAGCGCCGGGGTGCCGTGCCGGAAGTCGAGGGCGCTGCTCGCGTGGTGGGTGGGCGGCGGCTCCCACGGCTGCCACAGCGGGCTGCTCCCGTCGGTGGCCCGGGGCGGCTGCGGTGCGAACTTGGCGCGGGAGGACGGGTGTTGGGGGGTGCGCCGAGCAGGTGAGCCGCTTCCGGCCAGCGGGGCGACCTTCGTACCCGAGCCGCGCTTGGCGATGATGACGCTGTTGGCCCGCAGCAGTTCATAGGCCCGGGTGACGACGGTCCGCGACACATCGAGCTGCTGGGCGAGCTCGCGCGACGCCGGCACGTTGTCACCCGGGCGCAGCTGGCCGGCCCGGACCAGGGCCGTGATCTGATCACAGAGCTGTTGCTGCAACGGCGTGCCGCCGTCCCGGTCGAGGACGATGAGCAACTCCGACGACCCCACGGCTTCCCCCTTCGCCAGGTTCCCCCGCCGAGTCTGCCACGGTGTGGGGCCGTGGCCCGCTCAGGTCTTTCCGACCGCTTCCAACGGGCTCAGGGCGGCCGCGCGGCGGGCCGGTACGGCGGCCGCGAGCGCGCCGGTCACCAGTGCCAGGAGCGCCAGGAGCGCCAGCGACCCCCAGGGCGGCGAGAAGGCGTACCGGGTCATCGCGCCGCTGGTCAGCGAGCCGACGGCCCAGGCCCCGAACACCCCGCCGACCAGGCCGAGCAGCGTGCCGAAGGCGGCCACGGTCACCGCCTCGGCCCGGATCATCCGCCGGACGCCCGCCCGGTCCATGCCGATGGCGCGCAGCACGCCGATCTCCCGGGTGCGCTCCGCGACCGACATGGCCAGGGTGTTCACGATGCCGAGCAGTGAGATCAGCGCGCCGATGGCGAGCAGCCCGTACATCAGGGTGAGCAGTTCGCTCACGGTCCCGCCTGCCTCGGCGACGAGCACCTCGCGGTCCTTGACCTCGACGAGCGGGCTGTTGCCGGTGGCGGTGCGCAGCCGGGCCGCGGTGGCGTCCGACACCGCGCCGTCGGTGCGCACCAGGATGCGCTGGACGGTGCCGGGCATGAAGCTGTGGCGCTGCACCTCGCCACGGGCGCCGAGGGCGTCCTGCGCGAGGGGGTTGTCCCGGTAGACGCCGACGACGGTGTAGTCCGCGAAGTCCTGGCCGGGGCCGATGCGTGCCTTGGCGGTGGAGCCCGTACGCAGGCCCTGTTCCCGGGCCACGCTCTCGGAGACGGCGATCCGGCCGGTGCCGATGCCGTCGGCGGAGCCGCTGGTGAAGTCGAGCTTCATGACCTCGTGCAGGGTGGCGGGGTCCACGCCCGAGATCGTGCGGACGTTTCCGCCGGTGAACAGCGTGGAGTCGGCGACCGCGGCCGCCGTCCGCACCCCGGGGGTGTCCGCGACGCGCTTCGGGGCGGCCGGGTCGAGGGCGAGCGTGGACGTACGGGCCCCGATCACATAGTCCGCGCTCAGCCCGTCGGCGGCCTGGCGGTCCAGGGCCTGCCCGGTGGAGCTGCCGATCACCGCGAGGCCCGCGACGAGCGCGGTGCTGACCATCAGGACGGAGGCGGTGGCCGCGGTGCGCCGCGGATCGCGCAGGGCGTTCGCCCGGGCGAGCCGCCCGCTGACCCCGGCGCGTCCGCTGCCCCCGAGGAGCCCGGCCGTCCGCGCGCCGAGGCGGATCACCGGACCCGCGAGCAGCGGCGCGAGGGCGATCAGGGCGGCCAGGAGGAGCGCGCAGCCGAACATCGCGTTCTGCACGTTGGTGTCCGACGCGTCCTTCGCCCCCGTCAGCGACACCAGCAGCCCGGCCCCGGCGACGAGCAGCACCAGGCCGGTGATCGCGCGCGGCCGGGAGGCGGCGGGCGGGGGCGGCTGTTCGGCGGAGCGCAGTGCCTCGACCGGCGCTACCTTCGCGGCCCGTCGCGACGGCAGCCACGCGGCGAGCACGGTGATCCCCACGCCGACCCCGAGCGCCGCCGCAACGGGACGCACGCCGATGACCAACTCGCCGCTGGGCAATGGATCCTGACTGGTACTCAGCACACCAGGCAGCGCCTCGGCGATACCGAGCCCGGCCACGAACCCGGCCACCGAAGCCGCGAGCCCGACCAGGGCCGCCTCCCACAGCACCGAGCGCACCACCTGACGGCGGGTCGCGCCGATCGCGCGCAGCAGGGCGATGTCACGGGTCCGGCGCGAGACCAGCATCGTGAAGGTGTTGACGATGAGGAACGAGCCGATGAACAGCGCGACCCCGGCGAAGATCTTCGGCATCTTCTGGTAGCCGCGGGTCATCAGGTCGACGTTGGCAGCCTGTTGGGCGGCCTGCGCGGCCCCGCTGGTCGCCTCGGCCCGGTCGGCCGGGAGCACGGTGGCGACCTCGGCCGACAGTGTGACCGGGTCGGTGCCGTGGGCGGCGGTCAGGTCGATCGAGGTGAAGTGGCCGGGGGAGGCGAACAGGCGCTGCGCGGTCGCGGTGTCGAACAGGGCGAGGGTGCCGCCCGCGGTCACCCGAGAGTCCTGGGTGTCGACGATCCCGACCAGCCGCTTCTTGAGCACCGGCCCGTCGGTGGCGAGCGTGACGAGGTCCCCCACGGCCAGGTGCCCGGCCGCGGCGGTGCCCCGGTCCACGACGAGCTCGTCCGCGCGGGCCGGGGCGCGCCCGGTGACCAGCGGGTACCGCCGGTCCGTGCCGTCCGCACCGGGCACGTACGCCCCCGCGAGGTTCGCCCACGCCCTGCCGCCCCGCAGCGGGCTGCCGTCGGCGGCGTTGAGCGTCGCGGACCCGTCGACGGAGGGCCGCACCTCGGCGACTCCGGGCAACACGGCCAACTTCCGTACGAGGGAGGCGTCGAGCGCGTCCTCCCCGCTGCGGTCGGCGTCCCCGGGCGGGGGTTCCTTCGGGGTGACGGTGAGCGCGATCCCGGCGAAGTTCTTGGACGCGGCGGCGCGGTGCGCGGCGGAGGACGACTCGGCGAACACGAGCGTCCCGCAGACGAAGGCGACGCCGAGGGTGACCGCGAGCACGGTCATCAACAGCCGGGCCTTGTGCGCGAGTACGTTGCGCAGGGCGGTTTTGAACATGGGGTTTCTCAGTCCTGGGGGGGGGATGGTGGGCTTCGGGGCTTCGGGGCTTCGGGGCTTCGGGGCACCGGGGTTCGGGGGGTGCGGGGTGCGGGGTGCTGGGTGCGGGTCGTGCGGGGCTGGTTGTGGAGTTCCCCGCTCCCCTGCAGGCGGATCGGCAGGGGGCATACCCAGCCCGTCCGGCGTGTGAGGACGAGCACCCTTCTGGCGCGAACGGAGGTCTGGGGGCGGAGCTCCCAGGGTCACCGCACCCCCGGAGGCCACGCGGCGGAGCCGCGGAGTGGCGCAGCGGGAAGGGGCGGGGTCAGGTCGTGCGGGCCCGGGCCTCGAAGCCCCGCATCCGATCGAGCACCCCCTCCGCACTGGGCCGCAGCACCTCGTCGACGATCCGCCCGTCGGCGAGAAAGACGACCCGGTCCGCATACGACGCCGCACCCGGGTCGTGCGTCACCATCACCACCGTCTGCCCCAACTCCCGTACGGATTCCCGCAGAAACCCCAGCACCTCCGCCCCCGCCCGGGAGTCGAGGTTGCCCGTCGGCTCGTCGCCGAAGACGATCGCGGGCCGCGACGCGAGCGCCCGCGCCACGGCCACGCGCTGCTGCTGCCCGCCGGAGAGCTGCGCGGGCCGGTGGCCGAGCCGGTCGGCCAGCCCCACCATGGAGACGACCCGGTCGAGCCACTCCTGGTCGGGCTTGCGGCCCGCGATGTCCAGGGGCAGCGTGATGTTCTCCAGGGCGGTCAGCGTGGGCAGCAGGTTGAACGCCTGGAAGATGAAGCCGACGCGGTCCCGGCGCAGCTCGGTGAGCCGCCGGTCGTCCAGCGAGCTCAGCTCGGTGGTGCCGATGCGCACCGACCCGGAACTGGCCGAGTCGAGCCCGGCCGCGCAGTGCATCAAGGTGGACTTGCCGCACCCGGAGGGCCCCATGATCGCGGTGAACTCGCCTTCCCGGAACCCGATGCTGACCCGGTCGAGCGCGACGACCCGGGTGTCCCCGCCGCCGTACACCTTGCTGAGGTCGGTGGTCGCCGCCGCGAGACCGGGGTCGGGGTAGACGGCCTGTGCCGTAAGGGAGTTGACGGTCACGGGAGTGGCTCCACTTCGAGTGCGGGGTTCGGCTGCGGAACAGGGCGAACGGTCACTTCGAAGGGTGTCCGGCCCGTGTATCGGGACCGGGGCACGTATGTATCGGCGTACGCGCCACTGTGCGGCGATCGTGCGACAGCCGCGACAGCCGCGACAGCCGCGACAGCCGCGACAGCCGCGACGCCGAGGCCGGCCGGGCACGGGAGCCGAAGCGTGGCCGGGCCGGGCGTGGCCGGGCCGGGCGCCGTCAGGCCGAGCCTGGCTAAGGCCGAGCCTGGCTTATGCCGAGCCTGGCTGAAGCCGCAGCGTGGCGACGGCTCCGCCCTCCGGCCCCGGGGCATTGCACAGGCGCAGCTCGGCGCCGAGGACGCGGGCCTGGCCGAACGCGATGGTGAGGCCGAGCCCGTGGCCCGCCCCGCGTTCCCGCGCCCCGGTGTGGAAGCGGCGCGGCCCGTCGCGGAGCAGGTCCGCCGGGAAGCCGGGCCCGTGGTCGCGTACGACGACCGTACGGCCGTCGACGGTGACCTCGACGGGAGCGCCGCCGTGCCGATGGGCGTTGACGACGAGGTTGCCGACGACGCGCTCCAGGCGCCGCGGGTCGGTCTCGACGCTCTGCCGGCTCTCCACGACCACCACCGCGGTGTCGAGCCCGGTGCGGGCGACGGCCTCGCGGACGACGGCGCCGAGCGGCACCGGAACCGGTGCGGGGCGTTCGGCCCCGGCGTCGAGCCGGGAGATCTCCAGGAGGTCCTCGACGAGCCCGCGCAGATCGCGCACCCGGCCCCGGATCAGGTCCTCGGTCTCGCCGTCCGGCAGCAGGTCGACGGCCGCGAGCAACCCCCCTACGGGGGTGCGGAGTTCATGGGCGACGTCGGCGGTGAACCGGCGCTCGTCGCGCAGCCGTCGGCCGAGGCTGTCGGCCATGAGGTCGACGGCGACGGCGATGTCGGCCACCTCGTCGCGGCCCGGGGTGGGCCCGGTCCGCGCGTCGAGGTCTCCGGCGGAGATGCGTACGGCGGTCTCGGAGACCCGCCGCAGCCGACGCCCGACGAGCCCGGCCCCGTACACCGCGAGGGGCACGGCGGCCGCGACGGAGGCGAGCGAGGCGACGGCCATGGTGACGTCGAGCCGGCGCAGATCGTAGAGCTCGGGGCTCATGTTGACCTCGACGGCGAGGACGGCACTGCCCGGCCCGTCGACCCGCTGGGCGGCCCAGTAGGCGGGCCCGGAGTTGCCGTCGACGTGCCCGTCGTAGGCGGTGTGCCGGTTTCCGTCGGCGGGGTGGCGCAGCGAGGCGGGGAGGTCGGGCGGGTCGAGCCGGGCGCCGTCGGCGAGGGTGCCGGTGCGGTGGTAGGTGTCCATGGCCGAGTACACGGCGTTGAACGCGCGGGCCTCGGCGCGGTCGCGGATGTCGTGCGCGGTCCAGAGGTGGACGAGCACGCCGACGGCCAGCGCGACGAGGCAGGCGGTGGCCGCGGCGAGCGCGGCGATCTTCCAGCGCAGGGAGGTGAGGGCGACGGCGGGCCGGCCCGGGGAGGCACCCTGCTTCGGACGAGGGCGGGGGCGCGCGGGCTTCCTGCGGGGGCGCACGGACGTCATCGCCGGAACTTGTAGCCGAACCCGCGGACCGTCTCGATCCGGTCCCGCCCCAGCTTCTTGCGCAGCCGCTGCACACACAGGTCGACGACCCGGCTGTCCCCGTCCCACCCGTACTCCCAGACCTCCCGCAGCAGGGTGTGCCGTTCCAGGACGACACCGGGGTGCGCCGCGAACTCCAGGAGCAGCTTCAGCTCGGTGGGGGTGAGCGCGACGGGCGCCCCGGAGATGAACACCTCAAGCCCCGCGGTGTCGATGGAGAGCTCCCCGAAAACGAGCAACTCACCTTCAGAGCCGCCCTGTTGGGGTTCGTGCGGCGTCGGCGGCGCGTACGTGGCCCGCCGCAGCAGGGACCGGATACGAGCGACCAGTACGAAGGTGTCGACGGGCTTGACGACATAGTCGTCGGCCCCCGCCTCAAGCCCGGCGACGACATCGAGCCCGTCGCCCCGGGCGGACATCATCAGGACCGGCACGAGACTGCTCTCCCGCACCCGCCGGCACAGCCCGATCCCGTCGAGCCCCGGCAGCATCACATCGAGGATCAGCAGGTCGAAGACCCCGGCCCGGAACGCCTCAAGCCCCGCGAGCCCGTCGGCGGCGGCCTCGACCTCGTACCCGTACCGCCCCAGCGCCACGGCGAAGGCCCGCCGCATCAGCTCGTCGTCCTCGACCAACAGCACACGAACGGCCCCCGCGTCGGCCGGGACGGGGCTGGGCGAGGACACGGCGGCTCCTGTTCGAGAACGAGCCCCACCCGTGCAACTCGGTCATATCTGTACGCAGCGGGCGACTCGGCGGATCGAAAGGAACGATACGACAGCCCCCGCGCCCCGCGACCGCCCGCGGCCCGGTCGGGGCGATCCGATGGGGATCCGACGGGGAAAGGAGCGGTGCCGGATGCGGGGGCGATACGGGATGGATACAAACGGGGCGGGACGGGCCGGTCGGGCCGTCCGGCGGCTCAGGTCCGGGTGAGCCAGAACAGGCCGCCGAGCAGGGCGTACAGGACGGGCACGGCCGTGCCGCCCACCCCGGGGGCCTTCTTGCGCAGGGCGAACCAGCCGTGTGCGAGCAGGACCGCCGCCACGCCGACGGCGTACAGGATCCAGCCCGGGGCGGTGCTGTGGCGTACCAGGTGGAACGCGATCCAGGCGGCCAGCACCGGCATGATGACGGCGCCCCAGATGGTGTCGGCGTGCTTCTGGTCCGGTGTCTTGTCCATGGTCCATTCCTTGATACCGGGCGGTGAACTCGGCTTGCTGGTGCGGGAGTCGGCGCGGGGGCTAGGACTTCGCGAGCTTCGGGGACTTCGCGGACCTCGCCGGGGGCGCCTGCGTCCGTCGCCGCCGGCGCACGAGGTACGCCAGCACCGCGCACACCCCGGCCGGCAGGGTCACGAGCACGGTCCACCAGGGGACGCCGAGCCAGACCGACGCGAGCCCGACGACCACTCCGACACCGGCGTTGGCGCAGACGAGCCACCTGCCGTACGGCTCCCACACGAAGGGCGCGCAGGCGGCCGGCCGGACCAGGCGGACCGCGCCGAACGCCAGGGACTGGGCCGCGAACAGTGCGGCGACGACGCCCACGGCGATGTTCGCCTGGAGCTCGTCGCGGGGCGCGGCGGAGGTGTTCTGGCGGACGCCGTTCCTGCTCAGTACGACGATGTCACGGCGCCAGTCGGTCGCGGTGACCTCGTCGCCACGGTGCAGTTCGTCGAAGAGCGGCCCGGAGTCGCCGAACCACACGGACCCCTGCCAGGAGCCGTCGTCCTCGGCCTTGAGGGACACCCGGTAGGACGTGGTCTTCCCGCGGTGCACGGCCTCGGTCTCGGTGACGGTGAAGTGCCAGGTGACGAGGCAGTCCTTCGCGGCCACCTCCGCCGCCGTCGCCCCCACGGCGCACGGCTCGGCCGCGCGGTAGTCCTCGTACCGTGCCTGTTCGCCCGGCGCCCACACCGTGAACGCCAGGCAGCTCAGTACCGCCCACACCCCGGCCAGGACGGCCAGCCCCGCGCCCATGAGCCGGATCCGCCCCAGCGCCGCCGGCCGGGACTCCCGCTCCCGGCCCGCTGTGGCCCATGCCCGCTCCGCCATCGCGGCCCCTCCGCTGACCTGCGTTTGTCGCTTCCAGTCTAGGTCAGAGGGTCGATCTGCCTCGGTCCGCCTGCCTCAGAGGTGCATCATCGACATCACCTCGCCGCTCCGCACCCCGGTCGACACGGAGGGGATCTGCTGGCCGGGCCGGATCCAGCCGGCGCGCTCGGCGGCCGCGACGGCGCCCTTCTCCGCCTCGTCCGCCTCGGCATTCAGCTCGCCGTCCGCGCCCAGGCGCCCGGCCCCCGCTGCCGCGGATGCGGCGAGCGAGGCCTTGAGCGCGGCCTCGCAGGCGGCGACGGACGGTTCGGTGTCGCCGTCGATGAGCCGGCCCATCCGGGAGGCCTGCGCGGCGGAAGCGGCCGCGTTCCTGGCGCAGCGGGAGTCCGCGGCCGGGTCGGGAGCGCTCTCGGAGATCACGGCCAGCGCCTGAGCGGCGACGCGGGCAGCGTGTGCGGACTTCCAGACGGCTTCGGCGTGGGCCGCGGAGCCTTCCGACGCCTCTGCTGAGCCGCGCTGTTCGACGTAGTGGCTGAGGGCGGCCGCGCGAGCCGCGGCGCTCTCGGCCCGCGCGGCGTGGCTCTGCCTGAGGACTGCCGCCCCGGTCGGCCGCTCTTCCTGGTCGCGTTCGCTCATCGGCTTCTCCCTGTCTGCCGGCACGACGGTGCGCGCCCTGCGCGTGCCGCCCTCCACGACGCCGTGTCGAGCCGTGGAGGACAGATATGCGGGGCAGGGTGGCATGTAACGGCGTAACAGACCAGAGCGCGAGCTACGGGAAGAGCCCCAACGCGGCGTCCACCGACCAGACTTGCCACGCCACACCCAGGAGTGCCACCAGGGAGATCAGGGCCATCATCAGGTTCTGCCCCTGCTCGGCCACGTCGTGGATCATCAGCACGAGGTAGACGAGGCTGAGGACGAGTCCGCAGATCAAGGCGACCGGCGTCAGGAAGCCCACGGTCAGGCCGAGACCCAGCGCCAGCTCGGCGTAGGCGACGACGTACGCCATGGCGACCGGTCTCGGCCTCACCACGACGTCGAAACCCGAGCGCACGACGGTCCAGCGGTGCTTCTCGGCGATGCCGGCGGCCCAGCGGATGCCGCCGCCCGCGAACCAGTCCTTCTTGTCCTTGTGGCGCCAGCTCTCCAGCCACCAGAGCCCGAGCCCGATCCGGAGCACGGCGAACCACTCGGCTCCGCTGAGCCACAACGTCTGCATACGGCGCCCCTCCGACTGGAACTGACGGTACGTCAGTTCAGCGCAGCGGCCGTCGGCCGCGCAAGGGGGTGGATGTGAAGGAACGCTTGCCGTCGCCGGAGGGAGCCCATACGCTCGAATCTGATGGATCGTCAGATTCGATAGCCGGAGGGTTCGGCAGGCAGCAGGGGGTAGGGCGTGGTCAGCAGCGAGAGCGGCAGCAGGGAGATCCCCCGGGTCATCAGCGTGGACGACCACGTGATCGAGCCCGCGCACCTCTTCGAGACGTGGCTCCCGGGCAAGTACCGCGACCGGGGCCCGAAGCCTTTCACCGCCGGTATCGGCGAGCTGGCCTACATCGGGGGCAAGTACAGGTTCACGACGGATCCGGAGGGCCAGATCACCGACTGGTGGGACTACGAGGGCCAGATCTTCCCGTACAAGCGCATCATCGCGGCCGTCGGCTTCTCCCGCGACGAGATGACGCTGGACGGGATCACGCGTGAGCAGATGCGGCGGGGCTGCTGGGATCCCAAGGCCCGCCTGGCGGACATGGACCTCAACCACGTCGAGGCCTCCCTCTGCTTTCCCACCTTCCCCCGGTTCTGCGGGCAGACCTTCGCCGAGGCCAAGGACAAGGAGGTCGCCCTTGCCTGCGTGCGGGCGTACAACGACTGGATGGTCGAGGAGTGGTGCGGGGACAGCGGTGGCAGGCTCATACCGCTGTGCCTGATCCCGTTGTGGGACATCGGCCTGGCCGTCGCGGAGATCAAGCGGAACGCGGCCCGCGGGGTGCGCGCGGTGACGTTCTCCGAGATCCCCACGTACCTGGGGCTTCCGTCGATCCACTCCGGCTACTGGGACCCGTTCTTCGCGGCCTGCGAGGAGACCGGAACCGTGGTGAACATGCACATCGGCTCGTCGTCGCAGATGCCGGCGGCGTCCCCGGACGCCCCGCCCGCCGTCCAGGCCTCGCTGAGCTTCAACAACGCGATGGCGTCGATGATGGACTTCCTGTTCTCCGGCGTCCTGGTCAAGTTCCCCCGGCTCAAACTCGCTTACAGCGAGGGGCAGATGGGGTGGATCCCGTACGCCCTGGAGCGTGCCGACGACGTGTGGGAGGAGCACCGCGCCTGGGGCGGTGTGAAGGACCTGATCCCCGAGCCGCCGTCCACGTACTACTACCGGCAGATCTTCTGCTGCTTCTTCCGCGACCGGCACGGCATCGAGGCCATCGAGACCGTGGGCGTGAACAACGCGACCTTCGAGACCGACTATCCGCACGTCGACTCGACCTGGCCGCACACGAAGCAGGTGGCCACCGAGCACGTGGGCGGGCTGTCGGAGGACGTCGCGTACAAACTCCTGCGCGGGAACGCCATTCGGATGCTGGACCTGCCCTTCGACCGGGACCGCGGGCTCGCCGCCGGGCGCTGATCGCGGCTGTCGTTCGTCCGTTGCGCCGGGGAGCCGTCCTCCCCGGCGTTATCGTTCGCCCGTCCCCTGACGGAGAGGCGATCGGATGAGCAACCCCATGTCGGAGGCCCTGACCACCCTGGGCCGCAGGTACATACGCGATGCGCCGGGCGCCCTGGGGAAGGCCGCGCTCGCCGCGAGATACCTCAACCCCCGGCTCGGCGAACAGCCGCGTCGACGGGTCACCGAGGACCGGTTCGGCGCCCGCTTCGCCGTCGACACGCAGGATCTCATCCAGCGGTACCTGTACCTGTTCGGAGTGTGGGAGCCGCACATGACGCACTGGCTGCGGCAGCGGCTGGAGCCCGGGGACACGTTCATCGACGTCGGCGCCAACGTCGGCGTCTTCTCCGTCCTCGGCTCCCGCCTGGTGGGCGGCGCGGGGCAGGTCGTGGCGATCGAGGCCTCGCCCGCCTTCCACCGCAGGCTGCTGCGGAACGCGGCCCTCAACCACTGCGACAACCTTCGCGCGATCAACACGGCCGTCTCGGACGGGCACCGGACGCTGACGTTCGTCCTCGCCGGCTCGCACAACATGGGTGCCAACTCGATCGTCCCGTACGACGGTCCGGCGGAGTCGACCTTCGAGATGGAGGCCGTGCCCCTGTCCGAGCTTCTGGAACCGGATGAGGTGGCCGGGGCACGCGTGATCAAGATCGACGTCGAGGGCGCGGAGGGCAGCGTCGTCCGGGGGCTCGCTCCCCTGCTGGACGACCTGCGGCAGGACGTGGAGATCGCCGTGGAGGTCACACCGGACCGGATGGCCCAACTCGGCGACTGCGTCCACGAGTTGTTGGCCATCATGCGCGAACACGGCTTCCACGCGTACCGGTTGCCGACCGAGTACTCGCCGGCCAGCTACCCACGGGCGATACGGCACCCCGCGGCTCCGGTCCGCTGGCGCCGGCCGATCGTGGGGGAGACGGAGCTGATCTTCTCGCGCGTCGATGCCGAGGCCCTGGTCCGGGCCTGAGCCTGGGCCCGGCCTGAGCCTGAGCTCCGGCCTCGGGCGCCACCCAGAAGTGGCCGTTCCGGGGCGTCGGTGACGACGGCGATACCCGCGGCTCGGCGCTCACCTCTCCCGACGGCGATCCCGTCAGGTCGACGCTCCCCTTTCCCCGGCCGTCCTGCCGTGTCCGCCCCGGGCGCCGGCGGGGTAGTGCCACTGGAAGTGGTCGAGGGCTCGCGCCCGGGCCGCCACGACGGCCATCCGGGCTTCGCGCTCGGCGGTGTCGACGTGCGCGGCCTGGCCGGTCGCCTGGCCCTCCCACTTCCGGTACAGGAGCCCGACTTCGGACGAGAACCAGCCGCGGGCAACGGCGTTCAGGGCCAGGAGCAGACCGGTGTCCTCCGAGGCGGGCAGTGCCATCCACCCGCCGAGCGCGAGAAGCAGGTCGCGGCGGACGAAGAGCGTCGCCGGATGGACCTGTGCCCGGTAGTCGTTGGCTGCCCAGTGGTCGACCACCGCCTGCCGCTCGATCGGGCCGGGCTCGGGGTCGCCCGGGAAGCCGGCCGTCGAACCGTCGGGCAGGAAGTCGAGCACGCGCGACGTGGCCCAGCCGAGGCTCGGGTCGGCTTCCAGGGCCGCCAGGTCGCGGGCCAGCGTGCCGGGGGAAAGCCGGTCGTCGGCGTCCAGGACCTTCACGTACTCGCCGTCGGCGTGGGCGAGCGCCATCATGCGCGCGACCCCGGGACCGCCGGGGCGGCCCTGCCGGAACGTGATCCGCTCGTCGTGGGGGACGTGCGGCGCGACCTGGTCCGTCCTGCCGTCCTCCTGGATCAGCCAGTGCCAGGTCCAGCCTTCCGGAAGCTCCTGCTCGCACAGCGACTTGTACGCGTCCGGCAGGAAGTGCGCCGACGGTGCGTGGACGGCGGTGACGACGATGATGCGCCGGTCCACGGCTCACCACCTTTCCAAGTGAGTCGATCGGCTCAGCATACGACTGCGCACGAGGCCGAGAGATCGTGCGAAGTCGGAGTGCCGCAGTGGCCGGCCGCACTCGACGCCCGCGCGGAACGCACGCGCAACTGCCGCCTCGGACGGCGTTCTTGGACGCTGTCGGTCGACCCGATACCCGAGTGCGCATCAGGTCCGGGCCGCCTTCTGGCGGACCGGATCCGATCCCTGTCCGCGCGGCTCCCGCTGCCGTGCATGACTTGCCGTGCATGACTTATTGCCGCCGTGCGGACCACTTTCACGGCGGCGCGGAATGCCCTCGTGGTGTCTCGCCGCAGCGGGTCCGGACACGTCTCCCACCAGCGACGACATGCAAGTGCCCGATCGCTGGCGACGGGGGATGCACCAGCGATCGGGCTGTTGGCAACATTAACAACGCCCTGCGTGCGGCGGGAATCTCCTACGGGACAGCAATAGCGGGTTGTGATCGAGATCACGTGCGGCTCTTACTGGTCGCAAGGAGGCGCATAGGACAGGCGCGGCAGATTTTCCTGCCACTTTTCCGGCGTCAGAACGCCCCGAGTCGATGAGCAGATACGGCTAATGGCCTCGTCGGCGTCCAAGTTCCACAGTCGGACGGTATCGCTGCCGCTCGACACCCCGAGCATGTGGCTGGTGGGGCTGAACGACAGGAAATTCCCCGTCTTGGCATTGGGGCTCATCGACTGTCCGATGGCCGCGGCCTCGGACGGCCGGGTGACGTTCCAGAGCCGGACCGCGTTGTCGTTGCCGCCGCTCGCCAAGGTGCGGCCGTCCTGGCTGAACGTCAGTGACACGACGGCTTCGGTATGACCCGTGAGCGGGGACCCCAACTGCGCCGGCGCAGCGGACCCCGTGACGTTCCAGAGCCGGACCGTGTCGTCGTCGCTGCCACTGGCCAGCGTATGGCCGTTCGGGCTGTAGGAGAGCGCGTTGACGGGCCCGAGATGCCCGGTGAGAGGCGCGCCGAGCCGGGAACCATGACGCGGGTCGGTCACGTTCCACAGTCGTACGGTGCCGTCCGCGCTGCCGCTGGCGAGCGTTCGGCCGTCCGGGCTGAATACGAGGGAATTGACGTAACCCCTGTGGCCGGAGAGGGGTGTGCCGAGCGGGAGATGCCGAGAGGGATTCCCGATGCTCCACAGCTGTATGGTGCGGTCGTCGTAGGCGGTGGCCAGGGTGTGCCCGTCCGGGCTGAACGCCAGCGCGCTGGGGCCGGAGAACCGGGTCTTCAGAGCGATGGGCGGCCCGTAGGGGGTCGGCCGTCCGGGGTCGAGGACGTTCCAGAGCTGTACGGTGCGGTTGCCCATCAGCACCGCGAGCGTACGGCCGTCGGGGGAGAACACCAGGGAACGCACATCACCGTCCCCGGACGTGAACGGTTCGCCCAGCGGTACGGGCTTGTCCGCGGTACCGACGTTCCACAGCCGAACCCTGCTGTCGCGGGCGGCCGTCGCGAGCACCTGCCCGTCCGGGCGGAACGATCCGATGCGGCCGATCATGTCCGACGCGGGTATCGACCACAGCCGGACCTTGCCGTCTCCGCTCCCGGTGGCGAGGGTCCGCCCATCGGGGCTGAAGCCCAAGGCGTACATCTCGCCGCTGCTTCCCGCGAGAGGCTCACCGACCTGCGACGGGTACGCCGGATCGCTGACGTTCCACAGGCTCGCCGTACTGTCCGCACTGGCGGCGCCGAGCTTGCTTCCGTCGGGGCTGAAGGCCACCGACCAGATGGGGCCGGTGTGGCCGGTGAGCGGTGAGCCGAGGGGGCTCGCGTGACGCGGGTCGCGCAGGTTCCAGAGCCGGATGGTGTCGTCGGCGCCACCGCTGGCCAGAGTGCGGCCGTCGGGGCTGAAGGCCACCGAGTGCACGGTGCCGGTGTGTCCGGTCAACGCGGCCCCGACAGAGGCCGGATGGCCGGGATCGGCCATGTCCCAGAGCCGGATGGAGCCGTCGTCGCCACCCGCTGCCAGCGTCCGCCCGTCGGGGCTGAACGCCACGGACCGTACCGCGGCCGTGTGCCCGGTCAGGTCGTCGAGCGCCTTCGGCCGGCTCGGGGCCGTCACGTCCCACAGGCGCACGCTGCCGTTCTCATTGGCGGATGCCAACGTGTGGCCGTCCGGGCTGAAGGCGACCAGGTAGACCGTGCCGCCAGGGCCGGGCAACGGCGCACCCAGCGGCCGCGGAAGGCCGGGATCCCGCACGTCCCACAGCCGGACCGTGCCGTCGTCCGAAGCGCTGGCGAGCGTGCTGCCGTCCGGGCTGAAGACCGCGCTGCTCACCCAGCTCGTGTGCGAGGTGAGCGGCTTGCCCAACGGTTGGGGGCGAGCCGGGTCCGACACGTCCCACAGCCGGACGGTCCGGTCGTAGCTGGCGGTGGCCAGGGTCCGCCCGTTCGGACTGAACGAGGTGAGGTAGACGGCTCCGGTGTGACCGAGGAGCGGCGTTGCCAGCGGAGCGTTCACCGTCGAGATCAGCCGATTGTTCGTGCCTTCGTCGTCGGGCCGCAAGTGGTGTGCCACCAGGGCGAGTTGAGCGGACAGCGAGGGATCCGAGTGCTGCGCCCGGTCGGCCTCGGCAAGCACCTGCTCGAACACGGCGTCGTCCCGTTGCTGCCGCGCGACCATCGCCGAACCGACGGCCAGCATCGCGAGGACGACCAGAGCCGCCACCGCACCCCGCATGAGCCAGACCGTGCGCTTGCGCAGTTTGACCGAGGCAGCAAGGAACTCCACCGCGGCCCGGGTCAGGAAGGGGTCACCCGCGGACTTCGCCCACGTCCGGGCCTGTTCCAGACGGGACCCCCGGTACAGCAGTGACGTATCGCGGCTCGACGCCTCCCAGGCCCTGCCGTCCTCCTCCAGCCGCTGGCGCAGCAGGTTGCCGGTCCGGTCCTCGTCGATCCAGTCGCGCAGGCGCGGCCAGGCGTGGAGCAGCGCCTCGTGGGTGATCTCCACGGTCTCCGCGTCGAGCGTCACCAATCGGGCGCGGACCAGGGCTTCGAGCGACTCCTCCGTCTTGTCGGAGTTGGTCGACTCCTCCGCCAACTGGCGGCGCGCCCCGCGCCGGCGAGTGGCCTGGGTGTCCTCGCCGAGCCGGACGAGCCGGAGGAGGAGCAGCCTCGCCGCGGTGCGCGCCGCCGGGTCGAGGCCCGTCCAGGCCCGCTCGGCGGTGGCCGCCACCGCTCCCTGGATCCCGCCCGCCGCGCGGTAGCCGGCCAGCGTCAGCCGTCCCGCCTTCCGCCGCTGCCAGGTGGCGAGCAGGGCGTGCGAGAGGAGCGGCAGCGCCCCCGCGTTGTTCGCGCCGCGGGGGCCGTCGGCGCTCACTTCCCGGACGATCAGCTCCGTGAGCCCGGGTTCGAGTTCCATACCCACGGCTTTGGCCGGGCCCGTCACCGCTTCGCGCAGTTCCGCGGTGGTCAGCGGCCCGAGCACCATGTGGCGGTGTTGCAGCGCGTCGGCCAGTTCCGGATACCCGAGACACTGCTCGAAGAAGTCGGCCCGTACGCCCAGGACCACGAGCGCGGGGGCGGGGGCGGGGGCGGGGGCGGGAGCGGGCTCATCCGACCGGGCGGGCTCGGACGGGGCGGGCTCGGACCGGGCGGGAGTGCACGCGGCGTGCAGGATCTGGATGAACGTGCGCTTGTCCGCCTCGTCGGAGCTGAGGGTGAACGTCTCCTCGAACTGGTCCACGATGACGACCGGAGGGGCGGAGGAGGGCGTCCCGCCGTGCGCCCACGCCGAGACCGCTTCCCGTACGGCGCGACCGAACCCCGGGGTCCCGGGCTCCGCCGCGGACGATTCCCTCGCCGCGTCCTTCGCGTCCTTCGCGTCCTTCGCGTGTTGCGCGTGCTTCACGTGCTCCGCGCGTTTCACGTGCTCCGCGCGCTTGGCGTGCTTCGCGGCGGAAACGACGGGCCCGAGCTCAGGGATCCGGCGGATCAGCTCCCCGAGCGGATCGGCTCCCGGCACGAGTTGGAGGACGCGCCTCTCGCCGCCGTCCTCGCCCCCCAGCGCGCCCTCTCGCAGCGTGGGCACGAGACCGGCGTTCAGAAGGGAGGACTTTCCCGCTCCCGAGGCGCCCACGAGCATGACGAGGCCGCCCGTCCTCTGCACGGCCCGGAGCTGCGCGACGAGGGATTCCGTGCTCCGCTCCCGGCCGAAGAACCACCGCGCGTCCTGTGGCCGGTACGAGGACAGCCCCAGGTAGGGACACACGCCACCCGGGACGCTCGTCGCTTCGGCCGGGGCCCCTTCCTTCTCCTCCGCGAGTGGCGCGGGACGGTCGGCGACGGGGTCGGCGATCGCGTGCTCCCACAGCTGCTGCCACTGGGCCACGTCGTACAGGCCCTCGGACACGGGCGTGGGCCTGGAGCGTCGGGCTTCGGGTATCAGGATGTGCAGCACCACGGCGAGAGCGGCGAACTGGGCCGGCACGTTCCTGGCCCGTCGCCAGTCGCTGATCCGCTGGGCGGACACCCGCACCGGTCGCCCGCGCTCGTCCACCCGCTGAAGGCGGACGACGGACTCGGCGACGCGTTTGAGCGGAGGGTCGCCTGCCTCCTTGTACAGCAGCGCGAGGCGTTCCGCGAAGGCCGTGCGTGCCCCTGAGTCGGGACTCAAGGTCTCCTCTCCTCACTTCCCCCGTGCGTGGGCGTCCGGACCGGAAAACTCACCCTATACGTCTGACCTGCGGTGATGTCGTGATCCGGAGGACGGATACTCATCGGCGAGAGCCATAGGTGACAGGATCTCCACGTAGTCGCACACCAACCGGGCGTTGCCCTTCGGGGCAGCGAGAACAGCGCTCGGACGGACAGCTCATGATGCCGCATCTTCCTGTGGCCACCCCGGGTTCGGGCGTCCGCGCTCAGCGCCGAACGGCCGCGGGGTCGACGCCGGCCGTCTGGTTCAGTACCGGTCCCAACAGGGGAGGGACCGGTGCCGAACCAGACGGTCGGCGTGCACGCGCGTCGGTACGGCCCGGGTAGGTGCGGGTGCACCGGCTGAGTACCTGGATAGGGCCCGTGTTGGCGCGGGTGCACCGGCGGAGTACCTGGATGGGGCCCGTGTTGGCGCGGGTGCACCGGCGGAGTGCCTGGATACGGCCCGGGTTGGCGCGGGTGCACCGGCTGAGTACCTCGATACGGTCCGCCGCGGTGCGGGCGCACGGCCGAGCGCATCCGCGGCGAGCTGCCCGGAAGCCGCTGCCGGGCCCCCGGCGACCGCCGCTCGGCGGCAAGAGCGGTGCTGTGCTGTGCCGTGCTGTGCCTGTGCTCTCTCCGTGCCGGACTGCATCCTTCGGCCTACTACGTTTTCGGCCCTGAAGAGGACGCCCCTGCGGCGCTGCCACGAGACCGTTGACGCGTGCGAACAACCATCGGATACACCGTCGAAAGCATCGGCTACGTCGTAGGAGCCCAAGGGCTCGTCAGCCTCGTCTCGAAGCCCCTCTTCGGCACGGAGTGGGGCTGGATGCACAAGGTCGTCGACCTTCCGTCCGTCGCGTACCTCGGCGTCGTCGCCGTGGGGCTGGCGCTCATCGCCGGCGGGGTGAAGACGCGGAAGGTACCGCCACGCCGGAAGGCCGCCTGAGCGGCGGGAATTTCAGCCCGCGAGCTCGTGCCGACGAAGAGCTCGGCAAGGCATCGAACTCACCCCGACGCACGCGGTCGCCGACGGCATGCACTCCGCCATCGTGCGCGCCACCAAGCCCCCTGCCGTCACTGGGTTGCAAAGGACAGACGGTCACTTCCTCTGCTTCCCGCGGCTCCTGCTGCGGCTGAACGGATAGCCCGGGAACTGGTTGCCGGGCCGTCCGCGAGACGCTTCGAGTGCCTTGGCCAGGACGCCGGCAGCGTCGTTCCGCAGGACGCCCCAGGCGGCTGCTACGAAGAGGATCTCCACGAGGGTGGGCCACAGCAGTTTCAACGCCGTGGCGAGCTGGTACAACGCCGTCCGCCAAGGGATCACCGCCTGAGCCGTGGGACGAGGCGCCCCTCAGCTTAGGAGTCTTCTGAACTCTGACTGCTGATCCGTGGGATAGGCCGATACGGCCCCAGCTGTGGACGCTGATTTTTCCAAAGGTGCCGGTGCCAGCGCTTGACGCACCACATAACGCATGCGATTGGCGCAAAGGACAGGAGCGTTGGAACCGCCGGCGGTAGCCATGACCAGAAAGACCTTGGCCATACCACGGCGACAACGATAGGAAGAACGACGCTTAGGCCGATCAAGAGGCCACCCCATGCGTCGTCAACCCGAGACCACCAGGAACGCCCCTGCAGGTACGGCTCGAACCGCATCATTACGGCAATAACCAGCGCCACGCCAGGTGCGATCAGCCAGGGCGATGCGGGCAAGCCGCGATTGCCGAGGAGTTCACCGATCAAGGTTGCAAGTATGTATGTTGGGAGCAAGAATGTGGCCGTATAGATAACGCCTGACGCTATAGCCCCGGGGTCGCCATTCGAGTCGGCACTCTTTTTGTCTTCGTCGCGTTTCATGGCGACCCCGTCCTCTCACCTGTCTAAAGGCATGCTTCCGCCAGCGCAGGAAGCCCTGTGGAGTTAACTATGAGGTTAGCTATGTCATCGTCGATGTTGCCAGGGTACTTCTTGTGCTTGAGGTAATCCCAGACGGCTTTCGCTACTTTCTTGCCGTTCTTGACGATCCTGTACACCTTGGCGACGCCGATTGCATTCTCGGCAGCGAACTTTGCCACCCCGGCCGCGCACTGGAACCATCCGCGCGTGGCAGGCTTGGCAGTTGAGGCGTGGTTCAAGTAGTCCGCCACCTCCTGGGCCGCTCCCTGGTCGCCGGCCTCAACGCGCTGGATCAGCGACTCGGGGATTGAGCCGATGAGGTCGAACGCTTGCTGGACTGCGGCGATCCCCTTCTCGTCACTGATGTCGGAAAGGTCGGAGCCGGTGGGGGCTGAGGCTGTATCTACGTTTGACTCGTGTGTCGCGAGACGGAGCCCCGCATCCTTCACTTCCCGCGTCTGAAAGGTGAATCCCGCCGACCGATTTTCCCTCTCCTGTGCGCGGTCGCCAGCGATCGCCGTCCCGGACATCGCGGTGCCAATCATTGCTGCGGCGACGAGAGTGGCAACTCCCGCCCCGAAGCGACGATGGAAAGCCTTTTTCTGCAGCACGGCACTCCTCTTGGTTACCATTTCAGGCGCGACTCGACAGCATGCCAATTCGGTGCCCAACTGCTGCCGACGTCGCACGCCTCTGCTGCGATCGAACTTTACTTAAAGGTTGGTATCGGGTCGATTAGGAATTCCCGATACCCCGATAAGGTTCCCCTTTCACCCCTCCATGCCCGAGTGGAATTGATCCGTTTATGATGGGCGTCGGAGGTGGCTCGTCATGCGCGTGGAACAGTTGGAGTACCTGGCGGCAGTCACACGGTTGGGATCCTTGCGCCGCACCGCCGAGGTATTGCACCTCTCGCAGCCGGCGCTGAGCGAGACGCTCCGCAACCTGGAGCGGGAACTGGGAGTGGAGCTCTTGGAACGCAAGCGTTCCGGAGCAAAGATCAGCGACCAAGGGCGTGAGCTGCTGCCACACATCGCCGAGGTGCTGGACGCGGTCGACCGGCTACGCCGGGCCGCCGACGAGCAGCACCAGATCAGCCGTAAGCTGCGGCTGGGAACGGTCAACGCGGCCACGGTCACACTGCTGACGCCGGCCATCCGTGAGTTCCGAGCCGCTAATCCATCGACGGAGGTGGAGGTGGTCGCGGACCGGCAGGACGGTATCCAACGGCATCTGGCCGAGGGCGGGTTCGATCTCGGGTTGGTCAGCTACCTTCGAGACGACGATCTTCCGCCTGGCCTGCACACCACGGAACTACTGCGTGGGCGCCCCGTCGTCTGTGTCCGTCCGGACAGCCCGTTGGCTGGGCTCGGGGCTGTCACCGCCACGGATCTGCTGGGCGAGCCGTTGATCGTGATGCGATCCGGCTATGTCATGCATCGCTACATCCATCGGCTTCTGAGCGGCCTTACCCCTTCCTTTGCCTACTCGGCCGACGGCGCCGAGATGTGCAAGCTGATGGTGGCTGAGGGCCTCGGCATCACCGTGCTGCCTGATTACAGCGCGCTCGGTGACCCCTTGGAGCGCAGCGGCACGATCGCGTGCCGTCCGTTGGCCGACGACTCCACCGAGCTCCGCGTCATGATCCAGCAACGCCGCACACACCCGATCCCCGCGGCGGCCCGGGAGCTGCACGCCATCCTCGTGCGCCGGGCCGCGGAACGACGCAAGCACCAGTCCGCGGCATAAGGCCCCCGGCCTGAGCGGGCTTCATCGGATCAGCGGGCGAGCGCGGTGGAGAAGTACCGGTCGTTCCTCGGCACGGAGGCTCGTATGAAGACGGTTACCCCGTTTCCGAAGCAGCCCGGAGCGTCGGAAGCGTGCGACGCGCAGCAGCACAGCAAGTCCGCCCGAATCCGCACCAGGAGAACGTCGCTCACTCACCGAACAGGCTGTCCTGCACGTAGTCGACGACCTTTCGCTCCGGGTAGAAGACGGCCAGCAGCATGAACGTCTTGGGATGGGCGGCGATGTTCCCGACGAAGAAGTGGACGGCCCGGTTCGGGGCACACATCCGCGTGTACCAGCGTTCGCGGAGTGCATCACGAACCCCGCGCTCGCCGTACTTGCGCAGGAACTTGCGGTACGACTGGCCTGCCTCCCAGTCTTTCAGCCCCATGTCGTGGGTCGGGCAGCCGTCTTCGGCGCAGCGAAAGCTGTTGCGGAGGTCGAGCGGCACCCACTCCAGCGGGTTCAGATCCTGCTCGAACAAGTCGAGTTGGTCGGCCAACGCGGCTTTGGAGACGGACCAGGGCTCGGCGGCCTCCAGCCGGAAGCGAGTGATCTCGGCGGGGCGGAAGACGCCGAGGGACGTTCCTCGGTTCTCCTGGTCCCGCTTGATGGCGCAGAGCGACGGGGCGACCAGCGGCTCAACGTGGCGATACCGCTTCCGCCAGCCGCCGTCGGGCGGCACCTCGCCCACAATCTCCAGCGTGTCGAGATACGGCCGGAGACTCTCTGGGCGGGAATCACGCTCAAGACGGTGTGGCTGGACGTCGACTTCGATGAGCGAGTATTTGGAGAACTGCGCCTCTTCGCCGAGGAGTCGGAAGGGCACAGGGAAGAGCCGCACGTGCTGCGGCTCGCCTTGGTCGAGGCGTATGCCGGCCACACAGCTGGTCTCACGGTATTTGCTGGACAGCTCCGGATACGTCTTGACCGTGATCATGATCCGTGCGCGCTGTCGCTTCCTGAACGCCGACGACGCCATGGCGTGCCCCCTCCATCGGTCTCCCCGATCTGATTGGACGAGGGGCATGCACCGCTGGCAAGGGCGCGTACGTAAGCCGGGGACGAAGTCAGGCCAAGGAATTCACCGGCACCTGGACCCGGCTGCGGACCGTCTCCAAGACGACTTGCCGGTGACAGCGACTCTCGTCCTTCTCGAAGCACAGCACCGCGACCCGCGACGCTCGGGCGTGCTCTGCCAGGCGGTCAAGGTCGGCCTGGGCCTCTTCGGATCGCAGCAGGCCACGGAAGCGCGCGCACCCCACTTCGACGCGGCCGTCCCAGAAGGGCTCTCGATTGTCCTTCGGATTGCCCAGGCCACGAAGGTGCGTGTACTCGATGCCGGCTTCGGCCAGAGCCTCCCCGAGGCGGGTCTTGCTGAAGCCCTTCTTGCGACTGATCGGGGTGAGCCTTACGTCCGCTACAACACCGATGTGACTGTCGACGAGAGAGGCGACGAATGAGTCGATGTCTCGGCCTTCGTACCCGGCTGACCAGAGACCGGGGGTAGCGGGCGGGACCTGGGTCACCCGGAAAAGATCGTCGAGTGAGACGGAAAGAGCCTCAGCCACCGCGCCGACGGTGAAGAAACCTGGCTGGATCGCTCCCTCGCTCTCCAGGCGGCGCAGCGTCACGGCGGCGATGCCTGCCTCTTTGGCCAGCCGTTCACGCGTCCACCCGCGGTCCTCCCGTAATGCCCGCACTCGTTCGGCAAGCGCATGGGCGGGGCCGTGGGGAGGAGCTGAGCGATGACCTGCCATGGGCGGTGTTCCTAACGACCGTTGGGGCGGCCCGCCGCGGCGTTCCTGGTCAGCTACGAGCCCTGGATTCGCGAACGCGCAGGTCCGAGGACGCTTGAGTGTCACTCATCCTGCGGCACTGGAGACTGGTCCTGGGAAAAGCCGACCAAGATCTTCCCCCAGATTTCTCCCAAGCGATCTCCAGGAACCACTCAGGGGCCTGACCCGCCATGCGGATCAGGCCCCTGACCTGGTACTTCACTGTCGGGGTGGCGGGATTTGAACCCACGACCTCTTCGTCCCGAATGAGGTTCGATTGCCGATCTTGCCTGCACGGATGATGTTTTACCTGATCAGAGCGTTGGGCTGGGGTGGTCTCGGGCGGACTCCAAGGGGCTTGGGGAGTGGATCGGCTCCCAGTTGGCTCCCAAGGAGCCCTGCGGCTCGGGTAGTGGCCAGTCGGCGCTTCTACGCGTTGTCCGCAGCTCGGCGTCGAAGCGTGTCGATGTAGTCCGTGCCGAGCATGCGGCGGCATCGCGGACGCTTCCCTGCGCTGATCCTCCACATACTTGGCGAGGTGCCCGGGATTCTTGCCCGACCATCCATGTGCGAGTGCCCACCCCTGCACGGCTTCACCGTTCATCGGGATGCCGGCGTCGTGCAACGCAAGGAGAGTGCTCACGACCATGTCCTTCTCGTAACCGGCCGAGATCGTGTTGTTGTGGATTACGGTCAGCGTCAGGCTCTTGAGAGCTTCGACGACGACGGTGTCGAGTTCGGGCGTCAACTCCTCCCACGCTGAGCCGTCGCCCAAGACCGATGGCCCCATGGCTGTCACCCACGGCCTGATCTCGTCCTCGCTCCATGTGATGACGCAAAGCGCTCGGACACGGTGGCCGCCGTACTGTACGAGTTTCCCGATGTCTGCCATGTCCGGCCAGGCCATGAGCACCGGACCGTTTCCGCGGACGAATCCGCCGCCCCTGCCAGTGACGTGCTCGACATTGGAGTGCCGAGTCACGAGCTGTTCCAGCGCCGAGCTGTTTTCCAGGTTGGACTTGAGGCTGGTCCATACGGTGAGAGTGTCGCCGTCCTCCAGATGCCCACGGCACCAGTCGATTGCTGCGCCGACACCTTCGGCGTAGTAGCTGGCGACAGCACACGGATAGCTCACGTCGCGATCGAACATCCTTACTCCCTGCTCTCAGGACGGACAGGACTCACGCTATTCGCAGGCACTGACAGAGCCCCCTCGCGCCCTCCTCGGCCCCGGGTACCCAGCTCTTCGCGTCGGCCTTCTCCGGCCACATGACCGGCAAGGTGCTGCGCGTCGTACGACTCGGTCGCCCCGGGTAGCGCTGTCACTCTTTCGAGCCATTGCGAAACACCGAAGCGAGTTGTGGTCTGGATCCATGCATCGCTGGTCCCCTTTGAACGAGCGGCAGAAGGCACTTCTCAACCGACTTGCAGGTGACGAGGAGCTCGATACGCAGGGCGCCAGTGAGTGGCGTTCGCTGTATGCGTTGCGCGACCGAGGCTTGGCAACCGTCAAGCGGGGGAGCGGGGGCGTTCAGGTGCAGGTCACGGAGGCTGGGCGCTTCTACCTGGAGCACGGCCACCACCCGAATGACCCTGAGCATGCCGATGGCGACGGCGGAAGCGCATCCGGCCCTGGAAAACCGGAGACTGCCCGGTCACGGGGCGCCGGGTCGCGAGCTGCAGGTGATCGGCGCAGTCCCTTGCCGTACAGCGAGAGGCCCATCGCTCGGGCACGGCGTGAGAAGGCGATGCAGCTTGTCGAACGCCTTGTGGTCGAGGAGCGCGTCACGATTTCCGAACCCGACGAGGACGAGGCGACGGAGTGGCGGCGCGTTGTCGACTACGCGAAGCGGCACGGCCTGACCCCATCAGGCAAGCGCATCGAGAGGATGCGCATGTGGAACCGTGACCTGCAGATTTCTTTGGTTGCAGGACAGCATCCCAATTCGCGAAGGGAGTCACCGGAGAATGCGTCGCCAGTTCAGGTCCCCACACAGCTTCGCTCCCCGCATCCGGTCGTCGCAGCGTTGAGGGACGACGAGGGGCGGCTGGTGATGCCATCCGCTCTTCGTCGACGAGCTCTGTTGCTGTTCCAGGGACTGGCGGCCGAAGCCGTACGACGGGGACACAAGGTCAAGGATCATCCGGTCGCTGACCGCCACCGCAGCCGCCCGTACTCCTATGACGGAAGGTACTTCCCGTCGGGCTACTCGCGGCGCGATGGCGAACTGGACGTGCTCGTCGACGGCTTCACGTACACCGCCACCATTCAGCAGGAGTTCCCGCAGTCCTCCGATCCGGAGCGCTCCGGGAGACTCGTGATCGAGCTGGGCTACAGCAGGTCGGACCGACAACGACGCTGGGCTGATCGCAAGCGCTGGGTGCTGGAGGACATCCTGGGCGCGGTGCTTCGCGAGATCGAGACCCGGGCCGTAGAGGATGCACAGCGCAAGGTGGACGAGGAGCGGGCCAAGGAAGAACGTGAGGTCCGATGGAAAGCAGCCATGGCGGAGGCGAAGGAACAGGCCCAACAGGCTCAGTTCGCGGAGGTGCTGAAAGAGCAGGCCACGAGCTGGCAGTCAGCCGCAGCGTTGCGCGCGTACTGCGATGCCTTGGAACGCCGACTCGCCGAAGCAAAGGACCACGACACCGAAGTCGCCTCGGCGCGAGAGTGGCTGGCCTGGGCGCGCCAATATGCGGAGTTAGTCGATCCGTTGAGTCGACTGCCTGTCATGCAGACGCTGAAGGAGCCGGCACCAGATGACCTGAAGCCGTATTTGAAGGGATGGAGTCCGTATGGGCCCGAAGAGCACGGCTTCGGATGGGGAGCCCGCTGACCAGCCCTTGTGCGAGTGTGTCCCCGCTCTCTCTATGATCACGTGCTTGGCGTAGGGGCGGTCAGGTCCGTCAGGAGAAGTCCTGGCGCTGCGGCATCGGCTAGCAGGCTCAGATCACCGTCGAGGGTGCGTGCTTGCTCAGGTAGCTCTTGAAGGTCTTCCTGATCTCCGCCTGGAGGTAGCCCGCCTGCGGCGAGTTGGGCACCACGTCCGGCTCGAAGCCTCTCTTTCGGGCATCGAGGTACCGCACGATGCTCGATGACCTGGTGTTGGAGACGAAGAGTTCGTTCTGGGTGCGAATGTCGGCGCGCAGCCCCTCGAAGTTCCGCGCGAGACCGATGCCGAGGTTGGAGACGTAGTACTTGCACTCGACGATGAGGACGCACTGACTGCCTCGTGGAGCGATGCCCTGCGCCCGGCTTAGAGCGGCTTCCTCGGCCGGCAGCACTAGCACGTCGCACTCGT
The DNA here is from genome assembly GCF_042869955.1 of Streptomyces sp. NPDC006691. NCBI lineage: Bacteria > Bacillati > Actinomycetota > Actinomycetes > Kitasatosporales > Streptomycetaceae > Streptomyces > Streptomyces sp. NPDC006691. The sequence continues at coordinate 215,354 of NZ_JBIAGW010000001.1, read as the reverse complement.
GCAGGACGCCCGACGAGCCGGTCACGTAGACGCCGAGGTGGACCTCAAGGACGGGAGCGCCGTCGAACTCGATCACGGCGTGGGTGAAGGGCTGACTGTTGCTGTACAGATGACCAGGCCCCGTCCGGAAGACAAGGCTGCTGGCCTTCGCCCCGTAGACGTCCTCGTAGGTGACGGTGGCACCATGCCGGCTCGCAGTGGCGACGATCAGGGAGAAGATGAAGCCCTCGTAGACATCGGACGGCTTCGAAGCGGAGTCGTACGACACGGCCCCCGCTGCCAGAAGGTTCTTGATCTCGTTGACCAGGTGATCGACGGTGCTCAACTGACGACCTCCCTCGTCACATCGGCCAGCAACTGACTGACGCGTGTACGTCGCTCAGTTGGCATCCGATCGCCCCGGAACTCCGTTCGCGTACGGCGTGATCGAGCGCCTTCGTCCAGTTCGAACACGACCGCCTCGGCGATGCTCCGCCTGCCGGCGTCGCCCTCGGGCTCGGTTCGGAGCGTCTTCAGCACCTCCAGTTCCATCTCAGGCAGCTCGACGAGGACTCGCCTTACTGCATCGAGGAGGAGCTGGACACGCTCTTCATCCGTCATGACTCGCGTCGCGATGACCAGCGTTCCCCGCTTGCGCGATGCCTCGAACTCGACGAGGCCAAGCACGCTACGGTCCACGACCTCGTATCGAAGCGCTGCCGCAGCCGGGCTCGTGTCGGGGGAGTCATCACCGCGGCGCTGCTGGCGCCGACGGAGGATCTTCTCCTCAGGTACTCCCGCCGCGATTGCCGCATCGACGTCATCGAGCACCCAACTCAGAGCGGTGTCTTGCAGCGCTTCGCGGAGCTGCTGCTCCACACGGCGCAGTTCGAACTGGTTCATGTCCCCCTCGTCTCAGGAGTCTTCGTCTGAGATAGCCAACCGGTCCATGGATCTTCCCTGTGGTGTATCCGAACGAACCGTGATCAGCTGTCGAGCAGACTCCGGAGTGTCTCCAGTGACAGGCGGGCTTTCGGATCGGCAGCTCCATCGTCGAATCGGACGCCCTCGCCCGTCAGGATATCCGCGGGTGTATCCGTGCGGGCCGGATCGGTCCACCGGAAGCCTGTGCTGACACGACCAGACGCGGTGAGTACCCGCCACGCATTGGGGCACTGACCGCAGGTGGCCAGATGGGTACCGATGGGAACGGCGTGGCTGCCGATGACGGAAGCTACGTCGCCGTAAGTCGTCCATCGCGTCCGGACGGGATGGCACCGAGCAGGGTGTGGAGGCTCGTCCAGTCTTTACGGGCGCCGCTGAGCTGCTTGGCCAGCTCAGCAAGGCTGGCTCCTGCCAACGTTGCCCATTCACCGGGATCGACCGTGATCGGGACGTCGTCAGTGTCGACGTCCCACCAGGTCGTCCCCTGGATCCCGTCAGGTGTCCGGCCGGTCACGCTCTTGAAGATGTGGTTGGCCAATCCGGTCGGCGTGTACGGCCTGCCATCGGCATCCCAGGTCAGAGGCTTGGCGGTGTTGTTGTTCCAGGCGGCCGTCGCGCGCCTGTCGTCCTCGCCCACCCATTCAAGGATGGCCTCGCGGATGGATTGCGGCGCGCCATGCCGTGGCGTCAGTCGCAGTCTGGTCCCGTCCGGCAGAAGGCCAGCGGCGACGAGGACGTGAGCGGCGTTGCGGGCCCGGGAGCGCTCCTCCAGTTTCTTGGCGGCGGCCTTGGCCTCGACACGGGCCGGAGCGAGGGTGAACTCCTCCACCTCCGGGGTCGGATAGACCTTGGTGAAACCGACGACGAGGTGGCCTTCCACCTTCCACAGGCCCACCTGGACGAGGTCGATGTCGAGGTTCATCTCCGACAGCCACACCACGGTGTGGGTCACCTGCTTGGGAAAGTCGGCAGCGATGATCACCTGTCGGGGGCGCTGGAGCAGTTCCGGACTCCAGTCTCCATCCACATGGTCGAGCAGGCGCTGCCTGCACGCGTCGAGTTCGACGGCCTGACCCCTGCCGGCCAGGAAGTCGCGGTGCGCCTGCGCCAAGGTGTCCAGGTCGAACCGGGACACCAGGGCAGCATAGGTGATCGCCTGGAGATGAACGTCCCGATCTGCTGTGCCCCGTTTCAGCTCGACCACTACCAGGCGCCCGGTGGCATCCAGCCCGAGGACGTCCAGTCGATCCCGTGCAGGCACCCCGTCGGTGTCGGCCCACTGGTCGAACTCAGCGGTGATCACCAGTACCGACTCACCCAGGACCTGCGGGTTGTCGATCACCCACTCCTGCAAATGCTGCCGTTCGAGGAGCCCTTCCGCAGCCAGACCGGTCGGTGAGATCGGCGTTGCCGACCGGCCTGCAACGGCGAAGAGATGATCCACTTTTCCCCTCTCAGATGCCTGGCAGCGTCACGTCAGAGATCCAGAGCCTACGGGCAGGGCGACCCGTCGAGCAGTCGGTTTCTCCGGAACCCAAAGGACTCCTAGAGGGCTCCGGGGCGAGCCTCGCAAGGACGCGGCTGGCTGGGGAAAACGACGGGCTTCAGGCAGGTCGCCGGTGCCATCCTGTGCTGATGGACGTATCCCTCCCTGACCAACTGGGCGCGGTGGAACGAGAATCTTGTGCCGCTGCGCAAGCAGTGATCAGAAAGCTGAATCTCACTGCGCCCCCTGAGCGGACCGGGGGACAGCAGGATGTTGCCTTTGTGCCGGTGACCCGCGGGCAGTGGAAGTCAGTGTTGAAGAACGCCGACTTGCCCAGGCTTCAGCGGGACACTGACGAGATAGTTGCGGAGATCCTGCGCCTGCGGACTGCTTCCGGTGGGGCCGTCGGGAAGCAACTTCCAGAGTTGTTGCGGCGCCTCGGCAGGTCGGTCGTCGCCTTGGGCGCTGTCGCAGATGAGGTGTCCCGGTTCGGTCCGTCCTGGACCAGCGCGGCCGAGCGACGGCTGGCGGATGACCTGGCGCGAGCGAATCGAGGCGAGGCCCAAGCGCTGTTCGTCTGTCTGGAACAAGGATGGGTGGAATCCGCTTGGGTCGCAGTACGGAGGCACGCTCTCGCGGCCCAGGCAATTGGACAGTCTTTGGAGGCTGCCGCCAGGGTTGATCAGGCTAGCCTTCCCGACGAGGACCGCTATCAGCGAACGCTCGGGGTGTCGGACGAGGAACTGAGTCCCGGCTCGGGCGTGGCAGCACGCGCCCGTCTGCTGGCTGCTTGGGCGAAAGATCCGAAGGCACTCGACCGTCGGCTCCGCCGAAGCATGAGGCATCTGATCGACGACTCGGTGCCGCTGACGGTGAAACTTCTTAATCACCTTGCCGTTCTCGCGATGTCCGACCGTCCCTTGGTAGCGCACCGTGCCGCTCTCCTGGCGCGTGATCTGGTGACGTCCCATCTGAAGTCAGAACCGGAACTCACGTGTTCTGTGATTGCACGACACGGTGATCGTGAGCCGGAGATGCTCTCCTCCCATCGCGGACAGATCGCCTACCGCGATGCCTACAACCGCGCGGAGCACCAAGAAGAGAAAGCGCGCGCGGCCATGGACCTGCACCGGGCTGTGTTGGAAGGTGACGTCAAGCGCACGGCCACCGTGGTTTTGGAACTGCTGGGCAGGATGGTCCCGCATGGGGCCTCGCTCGCGACCGTACGGGATCTGCTAGCAGCTGAAGATGATCAGCCGCTGTGCAAGTTGCTGGCTTCGGCGATCCGCTCTGACTGGCGCAACGCGAATGCACACGAAGACTTCCGCTGGGATCCAGCCAACAGCACGCTCCTTCTGGGCGGACAGCCAGCTGATCTGGAGCAGGTACTGGACGCGGCGATCCGCGCTCGTGCCATCTGTCACGGGTTCGAGCACGGCGTCGCCGTGTCCTACACGCAGAACGCATCACTGATCATCTGGGGTGAGGAGGACCCGAACTACGTCAGCCGAGACCTCGCTATCCTTCAAGCAGCTGGAGAAGCCAGGTTCCCGGTGCTGGACATCCGACGCCAAGGAAGTCTTGTGCGGTTGGACGTTCCCGACCTCTCCATTCAGACTGTGAGAGAGGCATGCCGGGCGATTCTCAGGGCTGTCATGGCGGACCCCGGAGTCGAGTGCTGGGAAGTGCGTCAGCGCTCCCCTGACCGCCTGCCGTTGTGCGTGGACCGTTCAGGAACACGCGCCGGGCTCCAAGTCGCGGAATCTCTCTGGGAGATTGTCGATCCCCTCCCGTTCGCTGAGCTCCCCATGCTGGCCAATGCCATGACCAATGCTGGAGAGCCCGCCGAGACTGCCGCTTCGACGGTTCTCGTCTCGGCTGCTGCCCACGTAGTTGGAGAACGAGACCGCTTGTCGACTGCCCTTCGACAGGGCGATGCTTCCGCCAAAGACGAGCTGATCAGCACCACGAAGTTGATCAGTGATGGGGTCAAGGCTGCAGCTCAACTGCTTGAGGGCCCAGCCCGACGCAAGCTGCTGGCCTTCGCTGAAGTTCTTGCCGGGGAGTGCCACCGGTTGGGCAGCGCTCGCCCCTACGAACTCGTACATGGGTTCGCCCCTGCGCATCGAACCCTGCGGAGGCATGCGCCTCGCTGGCCGTGGATCACGGGACTCGAAAACTCCGGGGTCTGACCTTCTGGGCAGCGCGTCCAGGCCGCTGCCAGTTTGTCGCGCCAGCGAAGACAGCCCTGGAAACCAGCCCGGCTGGGGGCACCACCCTGTCCACCGGCAGGTAGGAGGAGCGTCCGTAGCCCAACGAGGGCCACCGCGACGGTCGGCCGAGCCCGGCGAACATACGAGCGTGTCCGGGTGGCGGGATCAGTCGTTGAATCGATGAGGGCTGTGATCTCTCGATCGTTTACGATTGGGTCGTCTCGGCGCCGACCAGAGGGTAGGTCCGGCCTCAGGGGACCGGGGGTCCCGAGGGCAGGGATACCCGGGGGTACGCGGCGGGTGAGCAGCAGGTTTTCCTGACGTCCACTTCGACGGAATCCTTGCTTCCACCAGCGCGTCTGTGATCTCCTGGTGCTCGTTCATGTCTTGCGTACGAAGGGTTGTGCTGTGACGAAGGGGCACTACGGCGTACCTCTTGAACGCAGTGACTACCTCAAGCTGGAGCCGAACGAGAACAGCTGCACCCCGGAGGGTTTCCAGGACTGGCTGGAAGGCTTCGGTAAGGACAAGAGGCTGGCCGTAGATCTCTTCTCCGGTGCCGGTGGTCTCAGCGCCGGCGTTGAGCGGGCGGGATGGACCACTGCGGCAGCCGTGGACTTCGACGAGCGTGCGCTTGAAACCCATAGGGCGAACTTCCCGGGCCTCAGCCTGAAGATGGATCTCGGTGATCCCGCCGAGCGCGACAGACTTGAGGAGATTCTCAAGTCCGCCAAGATCGACCTCGTGGCGGGTGGACCTCCCTGCCAGCCCTTCAGCAGGGCCGGGCGCAACAAGATCCGTGACCTTGTCAAGAACCATGGCCGTGACCCGGAAGACCGCCGGAAGGAGCTGTGGAGCGCCTACCTGGACATGGTCAAGCGGATCAATCCGCGAGCGGTCCTCATGGAGAACGTCCCCGACATGGGGCTTCACGACGACTTCTTCGTCATCCGAACGATCGAGGAGGAGCTGGAGGAGCTCGGCTACGCGACGCAGGTGCGGCTTGTTGACGCGTGGAGCTACGGCGTCCCGCAGCACCGGAAGCGTCTCATCCTCCTGGCCAGGAAGGACGTCGACGACTTCACCTGGCGGAAGCCCGACTCGGAGCGCACTACCCTGCGCGACGCCATCGGTGACCTGCCCGAGCTGGAGGTCGTTCCCACTGAACGGGTCGGAGAGCGGGAGCTGAAGTACCGAAAGCCTCGCAACCTGTCCGGCTTCGCCACGAAGATGCGCGAAGAGGCGCCTCGTGGGCTCGTCTGGGACCACATGACCCGGAGGGTCCGGAGAGACGACCACCGGATCTTCGAGGTCATGGAATCCGATACCAAGTACTCGGATCTTCAGAACAAACTGACCGGAGACGAGAAGAAATACCAGCGGTACAGCGCGGAGAAGTACACGGACAAGTACAAGAAGCTGGCCTGGGGTGAACTCAGTCGTACGATCACTGCCCACATTGCCAAGGACGGTTACTGGTACATCCACCCAGAGCAGCTGCGGACTCTGACTGTGCGGGAAGCGGCGCGCGTTCAGACTTTTCCGGACAGGTTTCGGTTCGCCGGCACCAGGAGTGACGCCTTCCGGCAGATCGGGAACGCCGTACCCCCGCTCCTGGGAGAGGCCGCTGCCGAGGCGCTGAAGCCGGTTGGTGACGCCACCGTGGAGACTGCCGGGCTCCAGCCCCACTGGCGGGAGGTCAGGAATGGCCTCGTGGAGTGGGCGGAGCAAAGGCGTATGGGTGGGGACTGGTACCAGCTTCCCGGTGAGGAGTCGGTGCCGCTGCATGCCGCTGTGGTGGCGATACTCTCCGGAGCGAAGATCAAGCCAGCCGCGATGGCGGAGTTGATGACCTCTGTCAGGAGGTCGAAGACACTCACCGCGGCACTGTTCAAGAAACTGGTCGACGCGGCGCCCACGATGCCCGCCCGGTCCCGCGTGGACCGTCTGGCGACGCTGGTGGAAAAGCCCTACGACTGGCAGTGGGGAAAGCGGCTCGACGTACCCGCCAAGCTGGCCATGAAGCCAGCCGAGGAGTCTCTCTACCGACTGCTGATCGGAGAGGACCTCATGTTGGTAGGCACGGGCACGCTGCGGGTCGCGGCTCGTGTGAACGGTGTCGAAACTGATCACGCGAACCGCCTCAGCGAGGGCCGCGTGAACCTGGTGAAGCTCGTGGGCGCGGGCAAGGACGCACCTCTGCGTATGGGGGCGATCCGGCTCATCGGGATGGACCTGTGCAGGGAGGACCAGCCCGTGTGTTCGGAGTGCCCGCTCGTCGCCCACTGCGTCAGCCGGGAGAAGCTGTCCGACGACCTGCTGACACTGGCCGTCACGCAGGGATAGCCGATCGGCAGCTCACCCCGCGCCGTTCGAATCGGTAGTCTCTGCCACCCGTTGCGCGGCTCTCTCAACGTTGCGCCGAATCTCGCACTCCCAGATCCGAACCACGGTCCATCCGGCGGCCATGGCCTGTGCTGTGTTGCGTCGGTCCCGTTCCCTGTTGGTCTCGAGCTTCTCCTGCCAGAGCGCGGCGTTGGGCCCTCGGAACTCCTTGGGGCTGTGGTCAGGACAGCCGTGCCAGAAACAACCATCGACGAAGACAGCAACGTGATGCCGAGGGAGCAAGAAGTCGGCCGTGCACCGCGGCGCCACCATCCTCTGGAGACGGAACCTGAGGCCCAACCGGTGCACAGCTTTCCTGAGGGCGATCTCGGGCTTGGTGTCCCGGACAGGTCGACCTCGAAGGTGCTCCCCCTCAGCAGTGGCGACCCACTGCTGATCCGGTGTCCTGCCAGCTCCGGCCATGATCGCAGCCCCAGCCTGTCGACGTCCTCCGAGAGGGAGAGTGCCACACTCTCCTCATGCTCCGGGAACCAGCCGAACTTCACGTCGATGACCAGGGCCGTGTCGAGCTGCCTCTCGGCCTGCTGGCCGAGGCCCGGCATTGCACCGGGGACCGACCTTGTCGCGTTCAGCGACGGGGACGGGCGGATCGTCCTCAGGCGGGCCGAGGACGCGATCCGTGACCTTATTGAGAAGGGGCTGCTCTGACGTAGGTAGTGGCTTCGCGCCCAGGACGCGGAGCCGCTGGTTATGGGTCGGGAGTGAACCCCAGCCGTAGAGCCTCGTTACGGGCGTGCAGGGCCTGAACAGCCTGCGTTTCTGGAACCTCCTGCTCCAGTTCGAGGCGCCTTCCGACGAACTGGGCCAGCTGCCGCTGCCAGGGCTCGAGGTTGCGGGTTTCCTTGGCCCAGCGCTCGATTGCGTACCACTCGTCGGCAGGGATCAGAGCTGCCTCTTCACCTGCTCCCTCCTCGGCACCGGTACCGCCGGCGAGTGCCGCCTCGTCCAGTGAGTGGTCGAGCAGCTCCGCTGTCAGGGCTCGGGGGGGCGTCCAGGGCACCCTGGACACGGCGTCCCAGCACGCTGCCTTCTTGGCCCACTCGCCCACGTGGTTGCCCTCAAGCGGAGTGGTCACCGCGCGCATGACACGGGGGCACAGGTCGTGGATCGCGGCCTCCAGTACCGGTGAGAGGTCCTGCTCTCGCCATATCCGGTCGAGATCGATCCGCCGGTCCGTTGCCGAGGACAGGCGAGCCACGGTGTACGTGGTGATCATGCTCTTGTGGCTGCCCGCTCCGTGGATGGCGGCGATCCGGTCCACTGCCTTGAACAGGATGGCCATTGCGATCACCCGCTGGCAGTACTGGATGTCGACGCGCGGCGGTGCCTTGTCGACGTTGAACATGAACTCGACGAAGTTCTTCTGTGCCCCGCGGCTCACGTGGTACGGCAGTTGGTTCCACGAGTGGACGAACTTGGCGAGGTCCGCCTTGGTGAACTTCTTCTTCGTCGGGTTCAGCTTCTTGAACTGCCGCTGCCTGGCAGGGGTGCGGGCCTTCGCCAACTCGTCCGTGTACTGGCCGCGTGCACGCTCGTAGAACCAGTGGGTCTCCTGACCACTGCCGTCCGTCGCGGGGGCCCACAGGGATCGGGTGATCCGCTGCATGTCAACGTGGTAGTCGTGGTTGGAGCTGAAGTCGACCTGGGTCACCCGGTTCTGCGTGTTGGAGTACTCCGAGATCTTGGGAACGATCTCCGCGAGCCGCTCGGGCGCCACCTCCGTCAGCTTCATCTGGACCCGGACGTGGGACAGGTCGGCCTTGTCGCGGCTCAGCGCGTAGTGGAGCGAGGCAGTCGTCTGGCCGCCGTTCACGATCTGGAGGCCGTGCACTCCGGAGATGTGCGTGGGCTCGCCGTCCGGGCCCCTCACGAAGTCGACCTGCGACGCGGTCGCGGTGATGCCGTTGTTGTAGGCCAGGAACCTGCCAGGTGCGTTCAGCAGGGTCTCCCGGATGCCCCGGTTGACCGCCCCGCGGGTCTGGAGGAAGGAGCGAACGTTGAGCTCGAGGAGCCGGGTGCCGTACTCGGCGTACAGCTCGGCGAGCATCTCCCCTGGTATGACGGCCAGGACCACGGAGTGGTCCTCTTCCGAGCTCGGGGCGGAGACACAGGGCAGCGGAGGGCTGAAGGGCACCATGATGGGCTCGCCGAGAGCGCCCGACGTCGCATGGCGGTGCTGCCGTGCCAGGTCCCACACCTCGTGGGTCACCGGGAGGCCGTCGAATTCCGAGGCCGGCAACTCGGTTGCGGTGCCCACCCTGTTGCTGAGCAGGAAGAGCCTGATCCGCTGCACCTCGGTGAGGGCCTTCTCGACCGCAGCGCACATGTCGTACACGTCGAACGACTCGTCGATGTGCTGCTGCAGCCCGTCCCGGCAACGCTGTACGAACGCCAGTAGCCGCCTGAAGGACGTCTCGGTCTGTGCCTTCGTGAGCTTGGACTCCAGTGGTTCCAGCTGGAAGTCCGTCACGAACAGATCCAGGGACTCGCCCGACTCTCCTATGCCGTAACCGTGCACCTCGTGGCCGTGCATCTTGTGGTAGGCGGTGAAGGTGTTGGACACGACGCCGGCCTGCTCCAGGTCCTCGAAGACCCGGCGTGTGAACGCCTCCGGGGTGGTCGTCCCCTCGGCGTCAGCGGTCGCCTGGACGTCGGCGACGAGGCTCCGCGAGAATTCGGCCAGGTCGAGCTCAGCCATGGGACCCCCCGATCAGTTCCTTCACCTCGTCGGCCGTGGCGCGATAGGCGTCCAGACCCGAGGTGCTCACGTGGTAGGTGCAGTCACCGACGCCCTCGGGCAGGTCCGACTCGACCAGCCTGGGAAAGCCTTCCCGTACGTGCCAGAACCGAAGCTCGCGGAGGGTGTACCGGGGTTCTTCGTAGAGGTCATGGTGCCCGGGGAGGTAACCGACCTGGACGAGTAGACCGTCGAACCGGGCCCGGGCGGCGGGACTCGTGAGCTGCTGTCGTATCCCCTCCACCCTCCTGTTCAGACTCTCTCCCGATCCACCCCGCCGCTCGTCGAGATTCGCGAGGGCGAGGAGCAGCGCGGGCGTCCCGGTTCCGTCCAGCTGTCTCTCGCTGGCGATCCGTATACTCCGGGGCCGCTTCGCGACGCTGGCCTTGGTCTCGATGGCCAGCCCGGACAGCTGGAAGTCCTGGTTGGTCCCCGTGGGACCGGTCCACGCCTCGACCGCCTCAGCCTGGCCCAGGGAGGCCAGGAGGACGTCTCCCAGTACCAGGAGTTCGCCGTAGAGTCCGCGACGTGCCTCGGCGCTCAGCCCGTCCTTGCTGACAGCGCGCAGGAGATCCTGCCACCTCTCGAACCTGTCCACGGCGGCTGCCAGGGCTTCAGCGGCGGCCGGAGCGGATTTGGCGATCTCGGCGACGTCGGTGACGAGCGGGTTGAACACCTCGCGAAGCCCGTCCGCCGTAAGGATCACCTGGAGCTCGTACTCAACCCGGGACACGGCACTCAGGTTTATCTCGATACCTGCTGCCTTGGGGAGTCGGCCCACCGACCGCACGATCGGGTCTGCGGAGCGAGCGTCCGCCCGGAACACCAACATGCGCTGGCGGCCAGGGTGGGAGACGGAGAGGAAGATGTCGAGCGGGGACTCCGGGTACAGCCGGAGGCTGGACCGCCCCGGGGCGTCCTGGGGACTCTCCAGTTCACGCCACTCGTCCTCGGTGACGGTCACGCCTCGTCCTCCTCGGCGATGGTGTAGATGTCCTCCTGGAGCCAGACGGTGTTGGCGATGTACTCGGTCTTGGACTGGTAGTCGGAGTGCGGGAAGCTCACCTGGAAGCCCACGAGGGGTGTCGTCGCCTCACCGTCGCTGGCCTGTGGCAGCTCGATGGGGTAGATCAGCAGGAGGCCCTGGTCGGTCCTCCGCTGCCGCCGGATGTGCGGGCCCGCCGGCGTCTTCGGAGCCGACGCCTTCTCCTTCTTCTCAGCCTCCTTCTTCGCGGCATTCCGTGCCGCATCCTCCTGCGCCTTGTCGAGGCCGATCAGTTCGTCGGGCGGGCTGAGTACCCGGCGAATCGTGTACCTTCCCTCGGCCCTGAAGCCGTCGTTGAGCGCCTTGCGGGTCACGAGGCCGACAGTGTGCCCCGCGATGTCTCGTGGCGACTGCGACGTCGTGCTACTGACCAGGCACACGGTCCAGTTACCCAGCTCGCCTGCCCTGGCGCACTGCTCCACGTACTTGGCGATGAGCCTCGGACGGACGCGCTGAGCCATGCGGTCGGTCTCATAGGTGGTGAGGAACTCCGAGACGACCTCAGAGGGAACCCCGCCCCACCGCACGTTGGTCCCTGAACCCCCAGGTACGTGTTCCGCGACGTCGTCCAGTCGACGGACCAGGGTTTCGAGGGCTTTGAAGTTGTTCTCGATGGTCCTGTCGGCGAGCTTGAAGATCACCGTCTCCGGTCCCTCCCCCGAGTAGCTGAGAAGGATCTTCGCGCTCTGGCGCATCTTGTTGGCCGCGGTCACGGTGAGCCCCAGAGAGGAGGAACGGACCTTCAGCCCGAACTCCTTCGGGGTGAGGCTGAGTGCCGCCATCTCCTCGACCTCCCTGCGGAGTTCGTCGGTCGCGGCGGTGACCTCCACGTAGGCGTCCTCAAGCGCGGGCGTGGTGTACAGACGGCACACGTCTTCGTAGCCTGGGCGGTATCCGAACCACCGGCCCATCTGGAGGAGGGTGTCGTACGTCTTCGACACGCGCAGGTAGTAGCTGACGGTCAGGCCGTCCAGGGTGAGGCCGCGGGAGAGCTTCTGTCCCCCGATGGCGATCACGGACAGGCCGTTTCTCCGGTTCTCGTAGTAGTCGAGCGCATCCTTGGAGGTGCCGTTCACCGTCTTGACCTGGATCTTCCTGAGGGCAGGAAGGAGTTGTTCGGAGACCTGCTCCCAGGTCAGGCGTTGCACCTCGTCAGCCGGGAACTCGTCCGTGGTGGGAACGAAGTCCCGCTCCCAGAGCGCCCGGAGTTCGGCACGGAGCTCGGGTCCCTTTCCGTACCGGTCTCGGATCATGTCAACGATGAGCCGCAGGTGGTCGTCGACCTGGTCGCGAACGAGGCTCTGCACCGCGGTGAAGCGGGTGACGTGCACCAGCATCGAGTTGTGAACCTTGGTCTGCCCTCTCGCTCGCCGGGCGGCACAGGCGAGCACGAACGAGAAGATCGCGTCGCGCAGGGACTGCGGGAGCCTGTCGCCAGGGATGTCACCGGACTTGTGCTTGGTGGGAAGCCAGGTGTCGGCATCGTCCACATGGCGCACGAGCGGCAGCGGTTGCACGTCCTCCTCGTCCTCGTCGTCGACCTGGAGCCCGAAGACCCGCTCCGGACCGAGGTAGTTCGACGGCGAGGGAAGACTGCGGATGAAGCTGTACGGGAAGAGGTCTTCCCCTGCGACGTCGTGGTCCACGTCGGGGTCTATGTAGATGTTGGCGAAGGGGGTGGCCGTGTAGCCGACGTACGCGGCCTTGTCGAAGCTCTTCATGAGCCTGCGGATCGCGGCGTTGGTCTTGGTCGGGTCTGCCTCGGGGTCACGGACCGTGTTGATCGAGGCGTTGTCGGCCTCGTCGTCGATGACGAACAGAGGGAGGTCCTTCACGACCTTCTCGCCGTTCTCGTCCTCGGTGCCGTGGACGTCTGTCACCCAGTTACGCAGGTATTCGAGGATCTTGTAGTGCTTCTTGACCACGAGGACGACGGGGAAGCTGCCGAGGGGGAAGTTGATGGCCTTGGCCGTCGCAAGCCCGAAGTCCCCCTTCTCCGCGCTGCTTGTCGGCGACGCGATGTCGAGCTTCTTGGCGAGGGGCATGGCTCCCGCGCCGATCGCGCGTGAACGGCCGTCCTCGTTCGATCGGTTCTGGTGCTGGGTGTCGAAACCCAGGAGCCCTTCGTCTATCCGCAGCTGTGTCTGGCTCCGGAGGTCGTTGTGGATGCCGGCAAGGACCACGATGAACCGGTATCCCGCGTCCACGGCCTTCGCGGCGAGCCCGATGTACTGGCCGGTCTTGCCCGACTGCACCTGGCCGATCACGAGCCCCTGGCGACGCCAGGGGCCAGAACGTCGAGGATCCTCCAACTGGCTCAATACCTCGTCCGAGCTCTGGTCCAGCCGCCTCACGACCCACGGCGGAAGGTTCACCACGTCTTCGAGATACCGCCGGTAGCGCTCCCAGAAGTCCCAGGCACGGTCGTTCTTCGCCTCGGGCAGCCAGGGTTCGTGCCCCTTGGGATCCACGAGTGCCAGCGACCGCTCCTGGAACACAGCGGTCATGGCCTCGATCTCCTTGGCCAGTTGGTCCCGGTCAAGGGCCTCCCCCTGCGCGGCCAGCATCCCGAAGATGGCGTTGACCGCGTTGTGTACTTCGTCCGGCTTCGGCTGACGGTCCTGTGGCAGGAATCCGAGAACCAGACGCGTGGCCTTGGCCATGGGATCGTCGGGAACGGCGCTCACGTGGGACCTCCAGCGGGACGTAGACGGTGTCGAGCAGAGTAGGGGCGGCGACTGACAACGACTCAGGGTTCATCCGCTCCAGAAGCCCTGTAGTTGGTCGAAGGGAGGCATGGTCCGCAACCTCTCGCGCGCGCCGGCGGGCGATCGACCGCCCGAGACGAGCGACTCGTAGATGCGCTCTGCTACCTCGGTAGCCGCCTCGTCAGCGGGTCCTGGACCACCGAACGGTTCCGGGTCGTCGCTGGTGTCCGTCTCATGCATCACACGGAGGGCGGCGACGGGCACCGTCTCCTCCAGAAGCCGGATCAATGCGCGTACGTCTGCAGTGCTGTTGCCGCCGGGTCGCAGGGCAGCCTGGACCAGCGGATGGCTGCGGTTGATCCTGCATGTGACCCGGCCATCCGGTCGGCGCACGTTCCACGCGTACGACAGGGGGTCACCGTGGGTACGTGCAGCGACCTGTCCACGGTGCCGCAGCACGTCTGCGGCCCTCGCCCGGGCCTGCCGTGCGATGCGATGGAGATGCGGGCGCAGACCCACGGGCGGGACGACGCTGGACTTCCGCACGTCGACACCCCAATCGACGTCCGTTTCGGCCGGGATGTCGACGGCGATGCGCGCCAGGTTGTACTTCTCCTCGCGACGCATGCCTCTCTGCCCCAGCCAGTCGCCGGCCAGGATCAGGCGGTTGCGGCGGTAGACATAGAAGCCCTGCTGGTCGAGCCACCCTTGTGGCCCTGCAGCCAGGCCGTATTCCTCCGCAGTGAGCCGGTGGGCGCTGGGGAGGATGAACGCCTCGACCCTCACGGAACTGCCGCCGAGAGGCAGTTCCTCGGTGGGGAGCCGCTGGACAGAGGGGTGGTTGCCCATGAACGGATCCCAGGGTTCCACTGAGGTTCCGGACACGCGCAGGTTCCGGCGCCGGCTCCCACTGAGGAACCGGGCGAAGACCATTCCGAGGTGCGACTCCGTGCGGGCTGCCTCGGCGTAGAACTGCTTCTGGGTGCGCTCGTCGTCCTCGCGAACGGCAGTGCCGCTGTAGCCGTTGAGCCGCCGCCAGAGCACGATCGTCCCGTGGTCAGTGCCCCTCCGAAGCCTGTCCAGCACGGTGGTTGTGTCGACGTCTGCTCCGTGGAGGAGCCGCCACTCACCGGACTCCTCAACGACATCGAGGTCCCAGGTTCGTACGTGCCACACACCGTCGGTTCCTGTGGCCACGGAGAGTTGCCGCGACTGAGAGAACGAGGCGGACTTCAGACCCACGCCGAAACGGCCCAGGTCAGTGGAGGAACGTGAGGCCGCGGGCCCGCGAGCCGCCACGGTCATCGCCGTGACGAGTTCCCGGGCGCTCATGCCCCTGCCGTCATCGACGACTGCGATCCACGAGTCCCGTCCCGCCCAGGTGAACTCGACGTCGACGTTCCGGGCCTCAGCCGCGATGCTGTTGTCGACGAGATCCGCGATGGCGGCGGGCAGCGAGTACCCCAAGGAGCTGAGCGAAGCCACCATGCCCGCGGGTTCGGGGGCCGCGATGTCGTACGTCATGGGTGGTTCCAGCCTGCTTCCCCGATATGGGCCCTCTCGCTGTGCGGCATGCTCATGATCCACATGAACCAAGGAAGACCGCGAAATCAAGGAGGTGCCCCCTCCGCGTCGCCAGTTTATGCAGCCGGCAAACGCCCGCCCGAGGTCGATATTAGTAGAGGCGCCGGATCAGTCGTCCGGTGTTCTGTGGATCTCCAGCCTGCGCGGTGACAGAGACATGGTGACCGCCATCGCCCCACAGCCACTACCGTCATGCGCGGTCGAAATGCCCGAGGCATTCGACGAGCACTGGAGCCACCTGCTCGGTCGCTGTGAGCGAGTTGTAGGGCCCGCTCGGGAGTGGGGCCAGCCTTCCGGTTGGACTTCGGACGCGTTGGAGTTGGTCCCGACCTGTTCGGCGACCTGGAACACCACCGTTGCTGTAGGAGTCGGGCACACCCGAGCGAGAGCGTCGAGCGGCCGGGCCCGCAGCTGTTCGTTCGACCGTCGGTTGCCGGCAGGTGGCGTCTAGGTCAGCCGCTACGGCTAGGAGGACTGCGATTTCACCGGGCGGAGGGCGGTCTCTGCGCCCGACGACGCAGCGCCAGCGGCCGGGCTGTGTTGGATCCCGATTGCAAAGGGCCTCACACCCCACGGCCTCCGCCACGCCCATCGGACTGTGATGGAGGACCTCCGCACCGAGAAGGTCACCATGGATGAGCGCATGGGCCACATCGACGGCATTAGATGGGTGACCAGTCTCTGGGATTGGTGGAAAGCAGCCACGCCCCACAAGCAGCCAAGTCGAGGTCGTACGAGACTCGCACGACTCCGCCTGGCAATCCAGTGGGGAAGGAATCGTGAGTCAGGCGGGGGAAGTCGTCCGTGACCCGGTAGAGGCACTCCTCAACAATTCGGTAGGGAATCTCATGGGTCTTACGTTGGACTGGACTGTAGCCTCGCTTCCCAACCTTTTGTAGGAATCGCTCTCGGGCGGCTGGGTGATCCGCTAGGTCCGTTGCCACCCTGTCGACGAGCTTGGGCAGCGTGTTGTTGGCCAGTTGGTCCCGCGTCACGCGGAGGCTGAAGAGATAGAGTTCCCCCGTCTCCGGAGCTGCGAGTTGGTCTAGGCTCCGGATCGTGTGGACGCTGCCGGCATCGCCACTACGGGCGGTGGCCTTGACTTCGACGGATGCGTTCGGCCATTGGAAGTCGTGGCGGGATCCCTCGGACGCTGTCCAGGCGTCTATATGGGCCGGCGTCACGCCGGCCCACCGCACCAGAAACCACAGCTCCGCAAAGAGAGCCAATGCGTCGTTGTTGGTGAGGCGGCTAGAGTCCACCTCCCAGAACCACTTCCACCGCTCAAGGACGTCACCCACAGCGGCGGCCCTCTCCACTCCCTGCAGTGATCCAGCGAGGTGAATGATGTCAGCGGCCACGGCAGCGAAAGTTGTCACTGCTGCTGCGTCCAAGCAGGCAACATCCAGATAATCGCTGACCGGTTGACCGGCCACTTGATGCTCGCCCACCCGGACTTGGAGGCCCTTGGTGAGGGTGCTCGGCGCTTGTGTGCCTGGCGGCACGTGTAGCAGTAGATGACAGTGCCCGTCGGCATCTACCGCGGCCCACAGATCATCGGCTGGCAGCTTCTCCGCAGACAGTAGGCCAGGAGCTGGTGCATCCGGAATCTGACTCCACAGGTTCTCCAGCTCAGCCGCGTTCACGAGCGCCCTGCCTTATGTCCAACCACGTAGGGAAGGCTCCTCGGGCTCGTGGAGTAGGGAAAAGAAACCGCGTATGCCAAAACGCATTCGGGCCGCTTGATTCCCTCATCGAACAGCTTTCGTCGGTTCTTCGCGTTGGCGCCCACTCCACTGCTCGGATCGATGGGGTAGAGGACGAGCAATCCCTCTCGCGGCGACCGTTGGGACCTGAACGCATCACCGAGCGTGGAGAAACCCCCTGACTCCTGCAGCTTGCGAGCCTCTTCAATCTGGGCCGGGGTGAGTCCTTGTAGCTCGTCCTCTGGCTCGGTGACCACACCAAGGGAACTGGGGTCCTTCGCGAGCCTGCTGCGTTGGATCATTGCCACGTCTGGATGTCCCGAGATGCCCAAATCGACCGCACGGTGCTCATCCTGCCGGACGCGGGCAGACGAGACTACTACCCGCCAGGAAACAAGTTCGTTGTGCTGGGTCTGGGCCTGAATATAACTCGCGACGGACGGCACGTCGAAAGCGCTCTGGTCGCTGAACCGGAACAGTTCGATAAATCGAACAACAGCCTCGGCACTGACGCCTTCCCAGTTTAGACGTCCAGGGTCTGCGCGGTGTGGTGCTCCCAAGGAGCCCAATAGAGCGCGTGTGGTTCCGAGGTTCTCACTACACAGGTCAAGGATCATGGGGTCATCGAACGGGAAGCGGAGCGTCTGGAGTTTCCTGCCATCGAAGGACTCCTGCTGGAGCGAGGTGTCCTTCATCTTGTTCTTGGCTGTCGGCAGCATTTTCTCGTGACTACGGATCCGTGGCGCGGCATCCCAAGGTGTGAGTTTCCGGCGTGCGTAGTGCTCGATCTGCCGTCGAAGCTCCTCCTCGATCGTGGCCAGGTCATGGAACCACGTGACAAGCAGCTGGGTGCTGTACAAGCGTGTCAGGTCGACGTAGTCGCCTCGATATCCAAACCAACGCCCCATCTGCAGGAGCGTGTCGTAGTAGGGGCTGCGTCTTACGAAGTACGAGACGAGTAGTCCCTCGACGGTGACACCTCGGGAGAGCTTGTTACCTCCGACCAAGACGGCCTTGAGGTCCGGTTCTACCTCGAAATCGAGCTCGTCTTCGTGGTTTGAGTTCAGGATCCGGACCTCCACTCCTGGGGTGAGCAGAGCGTCCAAGTGCTGCTCCAGCTTCTGGAACGGCGCGTCATTGTCGAGGTCCATCGACGAGGTGAGCGGACGGAACTCAGTATCCCATCGATCACTTAGAACGGGCAGGAAGTTTTCCCGGTCATAGCGCCACTGCTGTCGCATGTGACCGAGCTCGGCGGTGATCTCGGCAGCGAGCTTGTCCTGGGCTTCCTTGCGCATGTCAATATGCACAAGCATGGTGCAAGGCTGATCGGCACCGTTCCGCGCCATCCGACCAGCAGCTGCCAACAAGAAGTCAATAAGAGCAGCTTTGAGAGTGCTTGGGATCACGGGAGTGTAAGGCTTTCGCTTCCCCTTCGGAGGGATGACCTGCTCCACCTCGAGTTCCGGAACGATCCGAATTACATCAAGCCCGTCGACCTGCCCGACTTCACCGGGGAGCTGCTCGCGGCCGAACAGGCGGTCAGAGCCGACGTATTTCTGGCCAGGAGGATGGGGCAGGGTGAGGATGAAGTCCCGTGGGAACAGGTCGTCTCCACCTTCGCGGTCTTCCGCGTTGGGGTTGATGAGAATGTTGGCAAAGGGGGTCGCCGTATAGGCAACGTAGGACACCCGCGCGAAACAGCGCAGCAGCCTCCGGATGCGAAGGTTGATCGCGCTGGGGTCCAGCTCGTCGTCTGCCGGCATCTCGCCGTCGAAGTCCGCTGCCCGGAGGTCGAGGACCTCGGACACTGGCTCGTCATCCGGACGGTTGCCACCCGTGTTCACTGACGCTTGGTCGGCCTCGTCGTCGACAACAAGGACTGGCACATGCTCAGGAACCTTGTTTTCGAGCCAGTCAAGAAGTCGGTCCAGGCGTGTCTTATTCTTCTTCACTACCAGGATGACCTGGTTCTGCCCTTGCAGAGGTCCGACATTGACCCCTGGGTCGAAGTCGCCATCGAGGTCGTCCCGGGTCAACCAGGTCCAGTACTTCTCCGGGTCACCCTGCCCCACACCTTTGGGGAACGGAACGTTTTCGTGGCCGAGGTCGCGCTGAAGGCGCCTCTGCGTCTGCTGGCGCAGGGTGTTGTGGAGCCCGGAAAGCACGATGATGATCTTGTAGCCGGCGTCGGACGCCTTGGCTATCAGGGCGGAGAAATTGCTCGTCTTGCCGCTCTGTACGTGCCCCACGACTAGGCCGCGCACACTGAACGATTGCGGGTGTCGCGGGTTCTCCAGGTGGGCCAATACTCGGTCGCTCGCCAGGTCAACGCTGTCGATCTCGTAGTCCTGGCGGCGCAGTACGTGGCTCAGGAAGCGACGCTGACGTGCCCAGTAGTAGCCCTCGGCGGTGTTCCAGTTCTCGGCCCAGGGCCGCGGCCCTCCCGTAGCGGTGAGCTCGGTTGGGCGCACAGTACGGATGATGGTCGTAGTCCGCTGCTGCTGTTCCCAGTGGCGGCGAACGGCGTCGTGGTCCTCCGTCGGCACGAGGCCGGGATAGCGGGAGAGGCTGTCCTCGAGGGTCAGCTTGTCCCTGTCCATGATGGCCTTGAGGACAAAGAGGTGCCCCTCTATACGATCACCAACCGAGGTCATGAGCCACCTCCGGGGACATAGTGCGCAGGGCCGACACGATCCGGTTGAGCGCCTCACTCTCGCCGGCTTGACTCGCGGCAGCTTCCAATGCCCCACGGGCTGACAGCGGCACGGCGTCCGGCACTCGCGAGGATGTGCCGACGCCTCGGTGATTCGCCAACGCGGGTGAGAGAGTTGCGGGCCTGATACTCGAGTCCTGCTCGCAGCTGGGATCGGACTGGTCAGGGGATGGACGTGCGGTGGTCGCTGGCGACGCCGACGCGGCACCTGACGGCTTGAGGCGTCTACGCGGCGGGCTCGGAGGTCGTTGCTTCTGACGGTAGGCAGTGTCAGCCACCCTGCCCCAGGTCTTCACCAGCGGAGCGAGCTCCTTGCGGAGCTCCTCGGGCAGCGTGACGGATGCCTTGGCGACGTTGACGCCGAAGGCGCTGTCAAGCTCCGGGAAGAAGTCCAGCGATATACGGACAAGCTTGGCGTGCTCATCTACGGTTCGGAGGCGACACCAGCCACCAGACTGGATCAGTCGATCGGCTCGGTAGATGTAGAAGCCCTGCTGTCGATTCCAGCCCTTGGGCCCCGAAGCCCGCTTCCATGCGGCCTGCGAGGAGAAGTGGTTCTGGTTGGGGAGTACAAAGGGACACAGATGCACAATCCCGTTGCCGTCTAGGGAGCGCACCTCCATGTCCTCCTCTTGCAGGGCCGAGGTGCTCGGCTCTGCGCGGCAGAACGGGTCCCATGCTTCCACGGGAGTCCCGTTCACCGTGATTTGAAGCGGCTTTCGGTCGGCAACCTCTCCAGCAAGGAAGCGATGGAACACCATGCCCAAGTGCTCGTCGATGTCCTCGGCGTGAGCGATCAGCTGCTTCTTCGCCCACCCTCCGAACGGATCCTGATACCGGAGAACGCGGTCGAGGCCCTCCCACAGGACGACCGTGCCAGAAGCCTCACCGAGCACGGACCGGGTCGGCTCGGGCAACTCGTCAGGGGCCAGGTCGAAGATCTCCCAGTTGTCCACCTCGTCGATGTGGTCGAGGTCGAGCTGACGGGCCTCCAGCGCGGCTCCGGGGGTGTCCGCACGCGACAGGACAGTCAGCTTTCGACACTGGGAAGTGGACGCCGACTTGAGGCCGAAGCCGAAGCGCCCCAACTCCGTCCTGTCGTACTCACGGTCGCTCCCATAGCGGAACGCCTCGCTCAACGTTTCGGCGTCCATACCTTGCCCGTTGTCCGAGATACGGATCCAGGAACGCGTGCCGTCGAAGTGCACGGTGACGTGCACAGTCGTTGCGTCTGCGGAAACGCTGTTGTCGACGATGTCTGCCACTGCGTGACGCAGGTCGTAACCCAGGTTGCGAAGCGAAGTCAGCGTGCGCCGGGCTCGCGGCACCACTTCGATGGTCTTGCGTACTGCCACGAACGGCCCCCCCACTCGAAACTTCCCCAATCCTGCCATCTCCAACGGTTATTGACGACGAGTACTGCCGTTGGTTGTCTGGGAAGACGGAGAACGATCGGCCCCTTCAGGTTGTCACTCGTATGAGTTCCTGCGGCGTCCCGGAGCGCAGTACGGGCATGGGGCCATGCATCGTGGGTTTAAGAATCGCCATTACAGCGAGCCTTCGCTGCTCACGAACGTCGTGCGGACTGAGGCCAAGCGGCTCCTGCTCAAGCCCCAGTTTCTGGCGACACCCCTTGTTCCAGGTACGCGGTCAGGCCGGCTGTGCGGGCCTGGATCCCGGCGGTGATCCGGCGTGCGAGGCGTGGAATGGTGAGTTCTGGTAGTTGTTCGGCGTCGTGGAAGTCGTAGCTGCGGAGCTCGTCGGCCTGAAGGACGATCTGTTGGCGCTGTTCCGCACCGAGACGGCCGCCGTCGAAGAGGTAGAGGACCTTGTCTCCCTCCCCTGGATTCGGCGCCCAGTCCACGACGAGCAGGCGGCCGATGTGGGGCTCGATGCCCAGCTCCTCTTGGACTTCGCGCACGCAGGCTTGCCGGGGAGACTCCCCGTGCTCGACGTATCCGCCGGGGATGTCGCGGTAGTCCTTGTAAGAGGGTTCGACGAGCAGGACTCGATCAGCATCGTCGAAGAAGAGCGCGCCGGCTGCCATGCGCGGGTGGGCCATCTTCGCTTCGTGCTCGTTCTCGCTCACGAGACGGACTTTAACCGCCGACGACGCCGAGCCTGCGCGCCAGGTCTGCCACGGGCTGGGACGGGCGGCCTCGGGCGCCCCGGATCCAGCCGATGACCAGTTCTCGGCTCAGGTAGTGGTGGCGCACCTGCTCGGGGGCGGCCTGCTCGGCGTCCAGCAGGGTGGCCAGGGCTTCGTCGGTCCGGTTCCAGGCGCTCAGTGCTCGGGCGACTTCCAGGTTGTGCCTCACGCGCCGTTCCACGGGCAGGTCGCTGGTGTCGATGCGTTGCCCGAGGTCGGCGGCTATCTGGATGTCTCCGAGTTCTCCGGCGGTGGCGACGCAGTGGATGGCCACGTTGGTCGGGCCGAAGGCAGTCCACAGGTGGTTGGCGTCGGCGCCCAACCGTTGCGCGGCTTCGTCGGCTTCGCGAAGGAAGGTCTGTGTCGTCGCCCGGTCCTCCGCTCGGGCGGCCGCCATGGCGCCGGCGAGGAAGAGGGTGCCGTAGACCGAGAGGTACTCGTCGTTCGCGGTGGCCAAGCCGGGCTGCATCACGGCCGCCGCATCGTTCACCAGCTGGACCGCCGGGACGAAGCGCCCGGTGGCCAGTAGGCAGTGTGCGACCGCCCGGAAGAGCGAGCCCGTCACCGCGCTCTGGCCGCTGTGCTGTGCGGCCGCCAGGCCGCGGTCGGCTGCGATCCATGCCAACTCAGACTCGCCGACCTTGCCGAGCACCATGGCCGCGCCTTGATAGGTCAGGGCGAGCAGGGCATGAGCTTCTTCCCCCTTGCGACCCGAGTACGCGCGGGCTGCCGCGAGGGCATCGGGCAGTACGAGGGGAAGGCGTCGCGTGGCGAAGTCGTAGCGGGACGCCTGATAGGCGTCGAGGATCTCCTCCACGTTGGCCCGGAGGTCCATCAGGGCGGGTGGTTCATCATCGGTCGCAGGCCCCAGTAGCGGCGTGAGCTGCTTGTAGTCCATGAGGGCCTCACGCAGGGCTGGGACCGTGCGGCGGCCGCTGTCGTTCGACCACTCCATGAGGGTCGGCTCGGCAAGCAGGTCCCCGAGGGAGGCGTCGAGGGCCTCGGCGAGTGAGGTGATCACTGAGAGCCGGTCGAGCTCGATCCGATTGTTCTCCGCTTTGCTCAGCCAGTCCGTGGTCCGTCCGACAAGGCCGGCCAGGACTTCTTGGGAAAGGCCGCGTCGGCGCCGGTACCAGGCCACGCGCTCGCCGATGGTCAGGTTCTCTGTCATCCCTCGCATGTCCTGAGCATCACCTCGTGGCCGGAATCGACCCCGGAAGGATTTTCCGGGGCGCTGCGGGGTGCCGTACCTACTGTCGCAGTAGATCGAAAAGGCCGCCGGGCAATGTGGTCAACTCCCTTCGCTTCGTCAGGCTTTGGTGATCGGTCCTGCTTCTCACATGGGAGCAGGGCGCGGCTCGCTGATACGGACTGGGGGTGTGGAGGGTGCGCAGCACGAATTCGGCAGAGCCGTGGACCGAGCAGGGTCTCGGCCCGTTCGGCCCGGCAGCTCTCAAGCCGTACTCCAGAACGCGGTTCGCCACGGACGGCAGTGCTTTGTTGAAGGTCTACGTGGGCATCGACCCCGAAGGCCGGCGCCAGCGCGAGGTCGCGACGGTCGAGCGCGCTGCCCTGTTGGGTATCTCGGTCCCAGCCGTCCTGGCCACGAGAAACGATGAGGCAGGGTCTTGGACGGCATTCCGGGTGGTGGATGGGACGCCGTGCTCCGTAAGCACGCACTCAGCGATTGAGGAGTACATCGGTCACGTCGTGGCTGTGAGTCGCAGGCTGTACCGGCCTGTTGCCGGCGCCACTCCCGGATCTGGCTGGGAAGCTCGACGAGCCGGTGTCGTTTCCTCGCACCAGTTCCTGCTTGATCAGTTCTCTCCTCGATGCCGGTCGCTGCCTTGGTGGTCGGTGCTGGGGGAGGCCCTCCAACCGATCGATTCCCATCCGGTCGTTCACCTGCACGGTGACCTCAAGCCCGAGCACCTCCTCGTCGACGGCGATCGCCTGCACGTCGTCGACTGGGAGGCGAGTGCCTGCGGACCGGCCGTCGTCGACTACGCCGACTTGGTCTTCCACCTAGTACGCGACCTGCTGTACGGGGGCGTGCCGCCCGGACACATCCCGGTCGATCTCCTGACCCGGTTGCCGTTCAGCGGCCCGGTCCTGGCCTGGCGCCTGCTCCTCTGGCTCGATCGCCGTCGGACGCAGGACATCGACCTCGTCACCGCCCACGACATCCATCGACTCGCTACCGAGGAACAAGCTGCCTCCGCGTACCGGTCACTCGCTCAGACGGTCGCACTCCTGCGCGCTGCCGGCGTTCCGCGCTGACTCCTCCGCCCCACCGGCTCGTCCAAGCGTGCTGACGCCTGCGCTCATCCCCTTCTACCCACCCCTGAACGGGAGTTCGTGATGCCTCGTACGAGCACGATCATCGACAACAGCCACATCGTCATCGACACCGGCATGGCTCAGCCGGACGCGACGACCATCGTGGAACGCAAGGGCCTCGGCCATCCGGACACCCTGGCCGACCACCTCGCCGAGCGGTTGTCCCGCGCCTACAGCCGCTACACGGTTCAGCACTTCGGCGCCGTACTGCACCATAACTTCGACAAGCTCGCCCTCCTCGGTGGAGCCAGCGAGGTGCGGTACGGCGCCGGCCGGATGACGTCGCCGGTGCGGGTCCTCGTGAACGGACGGGCCGCACCCTCGTGCGGTGGCGAGCGGATCCCGGTCGAGGACATCGTGGAGGCCGAAGTCAAGGCGTTCTTCGCCGAGCGGCTGCCTGAGGTCTCGGACCACCTCGACGTCGTCTTCAACATCACCAGCAATTCGAGTCCGGGTGCCGTCCTCACCGGCGACGGGGTGCCCGACCGTACCCGCTGGTTCAACCCGCGTTCCGTCGAGGATCTCCGTGAGCGGCGGGTACGGCTCTCCAACGACACGTCCCTCGGCACCGGCTGGGCGCCGGAGAACCCCTTCGAGTCGTTCGTACGGGAACTGGTGGACCACTTCTCCGGGAAGAGCGAGTTCTCGCTCGCCCACGCCTGGTGCGGCTCTGACGTCAAACTCATGGGCTACTGGGACGGAGTCCAGGCCGACATCGTGCTGTGCGTCCCCCAGAAGTCGCGTCACGTCGCCAGTCGGGCGGAGTACGTCCTCAATGCGGAGACGGTCCTCGCCGAGTGTCACCGTCTCGCCGGACTACGGTTGCCTGGAGCGGAGGCCCGTTTCCGGCTGAATGCCCGCGACGTGCCGGAGAAGGACGAGCTGTACCTCACCTACACCGGCAGCTCGATCGAGTCGGGTGACGAAGGCGTCGTGGGGCGAGGCAACCGGGTCAACGGGCTGATCACACCGCTGCGGCCCATGAACCTGGAGGGCGCCAACGGCAAGAACCCCGTCTACCACGTCGGCAAGCTGTACAACGTGGCCGCGCAGCGACTCGCCCACAGGCTCCACGAGGCGACCGAGGGGCACGCCGAGGTTCACCTGGTGAGCACGACCGGGCAGCGGCTCGATCAGCCCTGGCGCATCCTCGTCCGCCTGTCGTCCCCCGACGCCGAGGTGGACAAGGTGCAGGCCCTGGTCGCCGAGGCTCTCGGCGAGTTCCCGGCCCTGACGGACGAGCTGGTTTCCGACGGGATCGTGCTGAGCTGATGGTGACGCGGACGCTCGGAGAGGTTCCCGCAGGGTGCAGGCAGCGACTACTCGCGCACTACGGGCCGGGAGCCCAGGCGTGGCTGGACGCAGCACCGGGCCTGCTGGAACAGGCCGCCGAACGCTGGAAGTTGTCCCTCGGCGACTACTACGATGCCGGACACGCCTCGGTGATCGCGACAGCGACCGCTCTTGATGGGCGCCCGCTGCTCCTCAAGGCATGGACCGACCCCGCCCGGTATCGCCACGAAGTCAGTGCGCTGCGGCTGTGGGCAGGCGGACCGACGGCGGACGTCGTCGAGGCCGCTGACGACCAGGCGGTGGCCGCCCTGGAGCTGGTGGGAGGGCGCCCTGGTGGCGCTGAGCGGCCAGAGCGCGAGGCTCAGATGGTGGCTGCCGCCCTTCAGGTGCTGCACGCTCTTGGCCGGCGCCGGAGAAGACCGAACAGCTTCCCGCTGCTCGCCGACCACCTCAGTATGGAGATGCTGCCGCGGATCCGGCGACGGATGGAGACGCTCGACCTCGGTGCGCGGCGTCTCCTCGTCGACGCCGCGCTCCCGGCGCTCGCCGGACTGCAGGAAGAGGGCGACAGGACGACTGTCCTGCACGCGGACCTGTATCGGGAGAACGTGCCATTCGACTGGCTGGGGCAGCCTCGCCTGCTCGATCCGCTGCCCATGCTGGGCGACGCGGCATTCGACTGGGCCTTCTGGACCGTCTATTACGACCTTGGGTACGGGATCGACGGACGCCTGGCCGCTGCCGCCCGGATCTCTCGGATCCCCGTCCCTGTGCTCGCGCCGTGGTGCAGAGCACTGGCCCTCGATGGACTCCTTTACTACCTGGAGGCCGGAGACCCAAGAGCGCCGCAGATGGCGGAAGTGCTGGGCGGCCTCTCCGCGTCGCCCCCGAGGAGTGGCTCGTAACCACCTACGTCCTCCGTCACGGACAGACGAACTACAGCCAGCGGTATCTCGTCAACGGCGACCCGTCCCAGCCCATCCACCTGACCGAGGAGGGTCGGCAATCGCTGAGCCTAGGCTGGTCCACCCTGCCTCTCCACAACGTGCGGACGTGGCTGACCAGCGAGTTCCCACGTGCCCAGCAGACAGCTTCGCTGCTGATGGGAGTGCCGGCGGCGGAGCTGGTCATCGACCTCGTCTGAACGAACTCGACTACGGAGAGTTTGAGGGCCGCCCGTTTCTGGAGTACGCGGTTTGGCTCGATGGCCAGGGCCCGAACGAGCGGCCGACGGGTGGCACGGAGTCCCAGCGCGACGGCATCCGGAGGATGCTCACCGGATTGCTCACCGTCCTGGAGCGCCCCGGTCCCCGCGTTCTCGTAGGCCACGGCCTTTTGGCCTCCGTGCTCCTCTGGCATCAGAGCCGATCTCCGAAGGAGGCCATGCCACTCTTCTTCCCGGAGGCGCCGTGCGTCGAGCCGACGACGAGCTGCTGGACTGGATCACGGAGCTGATGAGTGATCTCGACAGGGACGTTCCCGGAGGTCGCGCCGACCGCGGTGGCGCGGACATATTCCGGATCGGTGAGGGCTCGGCGGTTGCTACCGTCGATTCCGTATCCCACCAGCCGGATCAAAAGGATCTTCCTCATGCATGATGCCCGCGCCCTAATCGAAATGGGTGCCGAAGCGGTTCGTCGGCTCGCTCGTCGCGGTTACTCTCTGGACCTGTCCGAGCTGGAGTCTCTCCAGTCTCGGCGCAACCAGAACATCCGCTCGGCCGACGAGCTGCGGGCAGAGTCCAAGCGGGTGGCGAGTGAGGTCCAGCAGACGGCCAAGCAGGGCGGCGACATCTCCAAACTGAAGGAGCGCGCCCGCGAGCTGAAGGACCAGATCCGGGATATCGAGGCCGGGCAGGTGCAGGTCGAGGAGCAGCTCCGCGACCTTCTCCTCAGCATCCCGAACCTGCCTGACGACGCGGCCCCGGACGGCGACTCCGAGGACTTCGCAGTCGAGGTCCGGCGGGTCGGCACTCCGCCGGCCTTCCCGTCCGAGCCGAAGGATCACGTCGACCTCGGCGAGGCCACCGGCATCCTCGACTTCGTTCGGGCGACGAAGCTGTCCGGCCCGCGCTTCGCGGTATCGCGCGGCGCCGGAGCAGCACTGGAACGTGCCCTGGCCACGCTCTTCCTCGACCTGCACACCCGTCGGCACGGGTACGTCGAGCACGCGGTCCCGTACCTGGTCACCCGCAAGACGATGACTGGCACGGGGCAGCTGCCGAAGTTCGAGGAGGACCTGTTCAAGACCGGCGTCGCCGACCGCGAGCTGTTCCTGATCCCGACGGCCGAGGTACCGCTGACCAATCTCTACGCCGACGAGATCATCCCTCCGGCCGAGCTGCCGCTGGCGCTCACCGCGCACACGCCGTGCTTCCGGTCCGAAGCAGGCTCGTACGGCCGCGACACCCGGGGCCTGATCCGCCAGCACCAGTTCGCCAAGGTCGAGATCGTCCAGATGGTCGACCCGGTGGACGCGGACGCCACGCTGGAGACCATGGTCGGCCACGCCGAGGCGTGCCTGAAGGAACTCGGCCTCGCCTACCGCGTCGTCAAGCTGGCCGCCGGTGACACGGGCTTCTCAGCCCAGCTCACCTACGACATCGAGGTCTGGATCCCGAGCCAGAACACCTACCGCGAAATCTCCTCGGTCTCCAACTTCGGCACCTTCCAGGCCCGCCGGGCCAACATCCGGACCCGCGGCGAGGACGGCAAGCCCAAGCTCGTCGCCACCCTCAACGGCTCCGGCCTCCCCATCGGCCGCACCTTGGCCGCTCTCCTTGAGCAGTGCCAGCAACAGGACGGCTCCATCGTCCTGCCCGAATCGCTCGTCCCGTACCTCGGCTTCCGCCGTATCTCGGCGGACGGAAAACCGGAGGCATAACGTGCTCGTCGGCGTCTGCGACTTCCCTGGTAGCTACGCCTTTCCACCCGCTGGCTACGGCGGGATCGAACGATGGCTGTGGGCGGTCGCCGTAGGCGCCCGAGCCGCAGGCGCCGACGTACACCTCCTCGGGCCGGGCTGGCTCACGGATCTGGAAAACGACTGGGTCCGTCGGCCGGTCCGCCTGGAGGACATCACCGCCGGATCGCTCGCCGAGCGCGAGCTGCGCGACAGCGGCTACGACCTTTTGGTCGTGGGCCACGAATACCCGTCGCTTCCGGTCTGGACCCGTACATGGCGCGAGCTGGACTGCGACGTCGCCACGTTCCAGCACTCGCCGGTCTTCGAGCACACCGCCACCGCCTTCGACGGCCAGAGGTCGCGGCTCTACTGCTACTCGCCCGAGATGACCGAGCGGTACGTCGAGCAGCGGCCAATCCCCGAACTCGCTGTTCACCTCGGTCTCCGTGAGGAGGAGCCTCCGGCCACCGCCGGCACCGACCTCGTCTGGCTCGGCCGGATCGACGAGGAAAAGGCCCCGCATATCGCGGTACGGGCGGCACAGATCCTCGGTCGCCGCATCCAGATCGTCGGTCCCGTCTTCGACGAGGAGTACGTACGTCGGCACGAGCGCCTCCTCACGGCCGACCACGTGAAGTGGATCGGGGAACTCGGCGGCCCTGACAAGACTGCCGCGATCGCCGATGCGTCCGTCTTCGTCTACACGTACGCCCGTGCCTACGTGGAAGCCGGGGCCGCCGTCTTCGGTGAATCCCTCCGCGCTGGCACTCCCATGGCCGCTCTGACCTGGCGGGATGGGACATGCGCCCAGGCCGCTCTGTGTGACGAGACGGGCGCGGTCGCCGTCGTCGACCCGAGGGAGGACGATGAGACGGCCGCGCGGAGGCTCGCCGAAGCGATCGCGCAGTCGGAAAGTCTCGACCACCGTCGGGTCCAGGACATCGGGATGCGGCGCTTCGACCCGGCACGCCACTTCCAGGCGATGGCAACGCGGCCGTGCTGACCCATGCGAAATCCACGGCCGGTGACGTCTTGGCCAAGCAGATACCGATCGTTATGCGCGCCGCTTTAGGCCCTCACTGGGAGTTCACGGGTGACGGCCATCACATCGAGGTCCGTCATCCGAACCGTGGTACGCCCTACAGGCCGCCGCGTAGACCACCTTCCTGGAGGGAGCTGCTCGACTCCCTGGAGACCGGCTTCGCCCGCGCTGGGGTCGCACGTGATACCTGCCTTCCCCTCCGCTGGGGTCGGGAGACCGAACTGACCATCTCTGCGGTCCAGGCACTCGACCCACTTCTCAAGGACGGCCAACTCCGCACGTACCGAAGCGGGTTCCTTCCGCAGCCGGTCGTTCGCTTCACGGGCCAGCGCGATGCCACCGGCCACTTGAAGGACGGCTTCCTCACCTCCTTCGTCAACGTTTCCCGGATCCAACGCATAGGCAGTCTGGACGAGTACGGCGCCGTTCTCGACGACTGGCTGACAGTCCTCTCCCAACTCGGCTTCCACGCACGGCACCTGAGCATCATCGGCGAGCTGTCCTCGTGGCGGCGGCGACAGGTCGCGGGAATTACGCTGCGCTGCCGCCATCTGGACGACACCCTCGGCGACATCGTCCTTCTGTGGAACACCGAACACCCAGACCGCATGGCCGTAGACCTCGGCAGCGGACTGGAACGCCTGGCATGGGCTCGTACCCAGGAGCGCTGGCAACAACTGATCTACGGCAGGTTTGCTGGGGCTGCGCCACCTACCACGCTGGATGCCATCCGCACGGCCACGCTCCTCCTCGGGCACGGGATCACCCCAGCCGCCCGGGGAGCGGGAGGAATCACCCGGCGGGTCATCGGCACTATCGACCGAGACGCCGCACGCCTTGGCGTCGGGGCCCTGGTCCGGGACGCGTACGGCTACTGGTCGCTCTTCGGCGGCCTGCGTCCACCGTGGCCAGAGATCGCTCGTGCCGTCGAGGAAGAGATGCGTCTGTAGGGCGTAACGTGCATCAGCTCTGTCCTCTGCCACCAAGTCGCCTTC
This sequence comes from Streptomyces sp. NPDC006691, assembly GCF_042869955.1. Lineage (NCBI taxonomy): Bacteria > Bacillati > Actinomycetota > Actinomycetes > Kitasatosporales > Streptomycetaceae > Streptomyces > Streptomyces sp. NPDC006691. The sequence goes on along the minus strand of NZ_JBIAGW010000001.1, from coordinate 185,106 downwards.
GAGTCGCTTACTGGGCGCCTCGAGCGTGCCGACACCACGTGCTACGAGGCGGATAGTGGGTCCGAGCAGTGGACCAACGACCCGCCTCCCGGGCGTCAGAGGGAGGTGTACACGTACTGAAGACAGTACGCGCGTCCGTCGACGATGTATGCCGGCGCCACGACGAACAGAACGGGAGTTCCCTCGTCACAAGAGGGCCAGTGCTCCTGGCGGGCTGGGTCGAGCGCAGCGCCCGGAGTGCATTCCATGTCCCAGCTGTGGTGGAGACCAGCACGATGGATCTCCACCGCCAGCTCCGAGCAGTGACCCCGGAGTGTGGTGAGGGCGTTCTCGATGTAGCCGTCCCCCTCCGGGAGATGAAGGCGACGCACCATCTCCCGGCTGGATTGGAGGTCGTCAGTGAACAACTGCTCGCTCAGCAGTCCCATCAAGCGATAGCCGCGCTCATGTTCGGGGTGGTCCATGACGCGGTCGCATCGCTCGGCATAGCGACGGGCGAAATTCAGCAGATTCTGTTCGACCAGAGTGCGGTACCGTCGGGCGAGCGCTTGGTGCTCGCCGTGCTTCGCTCCGGGCAGATCATCGCGCTCCTCCGTCCGCGCGGCCATCAACACGCCCAGCTGACGCTCCAGGCGGTCCAGCCTGCGCCGCAACTGTCCGTGCTCCTGTTCGCCGGCTTTGGCCGACTTTTCCAGTTGATCGATCCGCACCAATGCGTGGTCAAGCAGCTCTTGCAGGGGCTCCGCCTCGTCAACCCACTCGATACCTGCTGCCGGGCTGTCCGCGGATGCTTCACGAAAAGGGTTCAGGAAGGACATCGCCGCTCCCCGTCAGTAGTTGGAGTGGAAGCGGACATTGGTAGCGACCTCGCCACCGCCCTGGACTAGTTCGGCACGTGCCTTGATCTCGGTCTCACCGAACCGCATATAGAGGCGCAGTGCGCGCTCCTCAAGGTCGAAGCGCATCACGGGCTTCAGGTCCACGGTGACCGTAGCCAGCGCGTCGCACCCCGGATCGGTGACGTAGCGAGGGTCCGGGTGGCTCGTGGCGAAGATAGTGAAGTCGACCGAGGTGTCGGCCTCCTCCAAGGGCACGTACTCGTGCATCACCTCGGCGTCCGTGGGCACGGACGCGCCGGCTCGGGTGAAGACGGAGAAGCGATCAGCGCAAGTGACCAGGCCACGGGTCGTCACGTAGCGCTTGGCCTCGGGATCGACACCCTCCTCGAAGCTCGCGTTGACCTCCGTGCCGTAGGTGAAGCGGCTGCGCCGCGCCCGAGTCTGGGGGTCGTAGCAGAAGTGCGTGGCGCCGAAGAGGACGGCGATGTCGGGGTTGGGGGGCACCATCACCTGGGCGCGTTCACCGAAGCGCTCCTTGACCGCCTGCTGGAGGTATGGGGAGTTGCTGAAGCCGCCGACCAGGAGGATGACATCGGGGTTGCTGTTCTCCCCGCGGCTCGCATCCATCTCCTTGAGCTGGGCCTCGATGAGGTCGAGCGTGCCGGGGATGACGGTGTCGAACAGCGCGTGAATCTGGGAAGGGGTGAGGACGATGGCATCGCTGATCTTGTTCTGACGCCGGGCGAGGCGCTTGCGGACGGCTGCGCCCAGCCGACGGTCGATGGCCGTAGGGATCAGCAGGTTGAGGTTCTCTTCCTGGTCGAGCGCTACGTGCAGCTTGCCGCGCTCCCATTGGTCAACGAGGTTGAGCAGCGCGTCGGGACAGTCCTCCTGGATCTCGTCCAGGATGTCCTGATCGCCGAGGCATTCCCTGAGGTGGTCCTTCTCGAAGGCGCGGTTGAGGAAGTCCGATCCGAATCGGTCACCGATGGATCGGCCGATCTCGATCATCTTTCCTTCGGCGTCGTTCTCGTAAGCCGTGATGTCCACGGTGCCGCCCCCGCAGTCCACCACCATGAACCGGGCGCCGGGAGCCAGGAGATCGCTGCCGGGATCATCGTGGTCGCCCACGATCCGCACCCCGGACACGCGCGCGTAGTGGGCCGCTGCCTCCGGCTCGAGAGACAGCAGCACCCTCCCGTCCTCGCTGGGCAGGCCGGCGTCCGTCGCGATCCTACGCAGCACGGACTTCTGGTAGTCGCTCCAGCAGGCGGGCGAAGTCAGACACCAGCGGATGTCGTCCTCGTCGTATCCGCTGGCAGCGATCTGGCGGAGCGTTACGGCGACGACCTCGCGCAGCAGCATCGTCAGCAGGTCAGGTGTCAACCGGTCGGTGGGGGCGCCGCGTTTCAGCACGTCCCGCTCCTCGTCGGAGGGTTCTGCCGACGGAGGGTCCGAGTCGACGCTGCTGTCGTTCGTGGTCTCCGGAGCCGGGCGCACGCCGAGGTCCATCTTGAAGCCGTGGTGGTAGCGAGCCCCCTGGCTGCGGAGCGCGGCTCCTTGGGTGAGCCAGAGCCGTCGGGCGTCGTACCCCCAGGCGATCAGTTTTCCGTGGGCGTCCAGCAGGAGCGCTGACAGGTTCTTCGCGGTGGGCGCGGGCTGCGACTCCCACTGGTCACAGAAATGGATCTTCCGGCTGGAAGCTTCGGCGTTGGATTCCGAGATGACGCTCCAAGCGGCGCCGATGCCGTGGGTGCCGATGTCAATGGCCGCTACGAGGCGAGGAGTAGGCACGTGATTCCGTTCGTAAAGGCGAAAGGGTGAACTTCAAGGTCCGGAACACAGTGCCGGAACGTGCGGGTTGTGCAGTTCTGCACAATCGCCCCTTTCTGCGGTGAGTTGACGCTCAAGATGTCGCAGACCAGCAGTGTTTTCGTCGGCAGGGAGATGGCGACGCGGCGAAGGGGCCACTCGCAGGGAGTAGCAGGGCTGTGCAATTTTGAACAGTGGTGCGCAAAGCTGCACAGCCCCATGGGCGTCGTTACCGCTTACTGTGCGGCGGATGGAGAGCAGCAGCGGCGACTCCCGATCGCACCGCGCATACAAGATCGAGAGGGCGGGCGTCTCGTATGCGCCGCCGCCGGACAGCGCAGACGCCGCGCGGGAGAAACTTGAGAAGTACCGGCGTACATGTGCCACTCGAGATGCCCTGGTCATCGCGGCGAAGAGATCGGGGTTGAGTGAGGTCGAAATCGCTCAACTCTCGGGCCACTCCCGCAACACAGTTCGCAGCATCCTTGCAAAGCACGGCGAGTGTGCAGGCTGAGGGGCTTCGTGACCGTACGGGACTTGGCTACCCGATCAGCACGCAGCAGTCTCCCCCTCCACTCCCCTGGTCGGAGCTGGAAGCGGGTGCCGATTCACTGGGCCCCTAGCAGGCGGGGCTGCGTCAGGGATCCCCTGCCACCAAGTTCGCCGGGGGCAGACAGGAAAGACCCCCTGAAGGACTGGTGCACGGGCGGCAAGCCATGTCAACGTACAACGCCTGCTGGAGACCACCACCGAGCACACGGAGGCGCCCCTGCACCCGCACCACCCCAGCGAACCCTTCCACCTTGACTCACCTGACCCGGTGTACTGGGTCACCCCGCGCCACTTGGCCGGCGATGACGACGCGCTCGCTGAGCGGATCGACGACACCCTGTCCGACCTCGGCTGGCGCATGGGGCCCACCTCCCGTCAGACCCTGCTGTACGTCAGCCCGGACGGGTTGTACGGCGCCGAATGGGTCCTCGCCGCCTACCCGTTCGAGCTGGGCGGACTGCCGGTGGCCTGGCAGCTGAGCGCCCGCTCGTGTACCGCCTCTGTGATGACCGTGTGGAACGCGTACTTCACTTCCGGCGTCCCGTACGAGGCGCTCTCTGACCTCCTCACGGAGATCGATAGCCACAAGACGCACGACGCCGACTTCGAGGGACCCGAGACCGTCCTCAGCGCGCTCTCTGCCCACGGCTGGCTTCGCGACGTGGACCGCCCCCGCACCACCGCAATGGATCCCGGATTCTCCTGCAGCGTCTCCCTGGAGATGGTGCCGCCGTTCATCGAGGATGCCGACCCGCGCCCGAACCTGGTGGGCTGGCAGACGTGGGCGAAACCTGATCTTGGTGTCCCGTATCTGTGGTGCGCCAGCTTCAGCGCCAGCGTCCCTCACGGCCTGGTTGCCGCGTTCGCCTCCTCGCTCGCCTCGCCGGTTCCGGTGCCCCGCCGCACTGTGCCCGAGGGCGCCGAGGGGCGGCTCACCGTCGTCCGGCGTAGCTGACGATCCCTGTTCCAGAGGATCCGCTGGCGGGCAACTCGTCGCCATCCCTCTGAGCGGAGGCACATTCGCCGTGCCCGCCAGAAGACTGAGAGGAAGAGATCTTGTTCTTTCGACGTGCTCGCGAGGACCGCGCATTCCGTGAAGCCCAGCGCGCGGGCCACGAGTTGCTCCTGCAGTTACAGGCCACGCAGCCGTGGCCTGGCTCCCCCGAGCAGGCCGTACCGGCTCCGGCTGTGGAGGAAACGGTGGTGCCCGACTTCCTGCCGCCGGACTTGCGGGTGTTGTCCCGGCAGGAGGTGGCCGGGCTGATGATGCGCTGGCAGCAGCCGCTCGTCATTGACGGAGAGGTCCGTACCTGCCCCGGCTGCGGCGCGTACCGGGACTGGATCATCTTCTGCATGCGGGACGACTCTGTCTGGCTGCGCTGCCGGGCCGGCCACAAGACGAAGGCGCCACGCCTGGACGCGGCCTGGTACAACCGCAACTCCGGCCCCGTTGATGGGTTCCACCCCACCCTCGAAGAGGGCCTGCGTCACCTCGGCCACTGAACCCTGAAACCCCCTGAACCCCTTCGCACTGCCGGTGCCCGGAGGGCCGGCTTGGTCAACCTGTCCGCTTCGCAGACCACCAAGGGGTTCGCATGCGCCTTCACACCACGGTCGTCCTCAGCCTCAGCGCCTTCGCTGTCCTTGCCCTGACAGGCTGCTCGACCGAGCTGATTCCGTCGACCGACATCCTCGACGACCGTCTCGGTGCACCCGGGCGGCGATCGGCAGCGAGGTCGCGGTCGGCGACAGCCTAGACTTCCCGCATAAGGCGAAGGCATCCTTCACCTATGCGGTCGGCAGCGACTCCCAGGTGAGCGAGGAGCTGTACAGCGACACCGCCGCGAAGCTCTCCAGGGGCGTGAGCCGGATCTTCGACGCGATGACCTCCTGCCCCACGTACCGGGTTTTTGTCGGCAGTACCTCCGTCGACATGGGCACGGAGGAGATGGCCGCGCCACGTCTCGGTGACGAGCAGTGGAGCCAGCTGCTCACCTATTCCGTGGCGGGCAGCACAGCGTTGTCCAGCAGACGGCGATCCGCATCGCCAACGTGCTGGTGGTCGTTTCCGGCCCGCCGGGTGTTGTCGACGCGCACCTGGCGAAGGCCGTGGACAAAGCACAGCGCGCACGGTGACTCCGGGGAACGCGAAGGGGGCCGGTGACCGTGTGTTTTCCCGGTCACCGGCCCCCCTTTCTCATCTGGGGGTGCGGTTGGTGCAGCCGTTTGTCAGAAGGCGTACGGGGTGAACGGACGGACAGGTTCAGCCGCCGCGTTGACCAGCCGCTGGAGTTTCAGCCGCTCGTTCTCGTTCATGATGTAGATGGCGTTTCCGAAGGACTTCTCGTCGAGCTGGTCCAGGAAGGGAGCGAGGAAGCGGTCCAGGACCTCGGGAGCTTCGAGCCAGGTCTGCAGGTACTCGTGATACCGGTCAATCTGCTTCTTCGCCTCTTTGACCTCGTTGATGGTGGGCGCGAGAGCGGCGGCCTGTTCCGCCTTGGTGAAGGGGCCTCCATCGTCGTGGCGCCAGGTCTTGGTGCTGGCGTGGTACTTGAAGTACGCGCCGGACAGCTGGGCGACGACGTGTCGGCGAGGTTCGATGAGGGGAATGCGGGTGCTCCTTGTTGAGAGGTGGGGCGGTCGGGCAAGATCTAGGGGCCGGAGAATCCCCGGTTTCAACCGGGGATGTGCAGCTACAGTCCGTCGGCTTCGTGCCGGTCCGTGGCTACGCGTGGTGTCGTTCCTCGTGACCCGCGCCAGGGGCTCCGGCTCAGCGGGACCGTCCGGCGCGGGATGTAGGCGGCGTGTACGCGCCCGGGAGCCCGGGATCGGTCTGCTGGGCGGTCTGAGCGGGAAGGCGGCGGGCCTGCGCGGTTCGTGCGCCAGGGCCGGGTGCATGCCGGTCGCCGAGGCGTTGGATGCGCCAGACGAGGACCTCGGATGCTGACTTCGCGTCGTCCAAGGGGCGGTGCTGGGCTGCCTGTTGGAGGACGGTGGCCGGGTTGTGGCCGGCGGCTTCGGCGGCGGCGAGGGTGGCGGTCAGGGCGGGCCAGGCGTTTTCGGTGAGGATCCGTTCGGCCTGGCGGGGGAGGACCTCGTGCAGGGCGCGGACGTACTGGTTCACCGTGTTGTCGGAGGGATGGTGCCTGGCGAGTGCGGCGAGGCTGGTGGGGGCTATCTGGGCGTAGGCGGCTTGCAGGTGGGTGAGAGTCTGGCGGGCGGTGGCCACCTGCCGGTCGTGGTGGTGCAGCGCGCTGTGGCGCTGGACTGCGAGGACGACGAGGATGGCGGCGTCCAAGAACATGGCCAGCCCGGTGTGGTCCGCGGGCTGATAGCGCATGGCCTTGAGCGCGCCCCGCAGTGCGCGGGCGTGCTGGTGGTCGGCGCGGGCGCGGGTGTGGGCGGCGTGTTCGAAGGCGTTAGCCGCACGGTGGAGTTCGGCCTGGAGTCGGACAGGAGCATGGGCGGGTAGCGCGTAGAGGACTTCGCCGAAGACGGTGAGGTGGGCCTGGACGGCGCCGTCTTCGGTGTGGTCTAGGTGGTGGGGGATGCGTTCGGCGGCAGCGGTGGCCACGTGCCACGGGCTGGGGCGGTGCTGGCGGCGGGTGGCGAGCTTGCGCAGCAGCAGCTCGTCCTAGCGTTCGTCGCGGTCGACGTCAGCCTGCTCCAGGGCTTGGTGCAGGCGGCGGGTGAGGCGCCGGCCTCGCCACTTGGTGCGCTTGTCGGCGGTCATGGTCTCTGCCCGGAGGATCAGCGTGACGGCCCGGTCGAGGGCGCGGTCGCGGATGATCCGGGCGGCATCCGCGTCCCGGTCGGCAATCCCCAGACGAGCCAGCAGCTGTTCGCGTGCCTGTCGGGTGAGGAGGGCGGTCAGGCTGCGGGAGTCGGCATCCGGGCTGCGGTGGCGCAGTTCGATGCCCATGGCCAGGTGCCAGAGCACTGCCGCCAGGACCGGGCCGACGAAGGCCCGTACAGTTCCGCCGACCAGCCCGGACTCGGCGTAGGCGGGCACGATCTGCACGCAGGTGATCACCCAGGTGAGAGTGCCGGGCACCCCGGGCGCCTGCTTGGAGCCGTTGAGGTTCGCCCGCGCCATCAGCGCGGTGGCGAACATCGCGGCGCGCTCGGCGGTGCTGCCCATGTCGAGGTAGTCGGCGGCGAAGCGCCAGCTGGTGTCCGCGCTGTAGGCGGTGCAGCCATCGCGGCGACAGCGGCGACCGGGATCGCGGCGGTGCTACGGCGCTGTCCAGCGCTCGGCTTCCGTCGGTACTTCCGCAGGGACCATGCGGCGGACAGTACGACGACGAGCAGAGCCGTGATGGCAGCAGGGGCAGGGAACCAGAGCGGCAAGGCAGGCATGCCGATGTCGTTGGCGCTGATGAGCTTGATGGGGCCAGGAGTCATGCAGAGGCTCTCCAAGGGACCCGCGCGTTCGAGGACAGGCGGAAGCCAGGGCGGGTGAGGTGGCGGGACGGGAGGGACCGCGGGCCGTTCAGACAGTGGGCGCGGTGCGGCGTCGGTCGGAGCCGGTGAGGATGACCCGCTCGGTCATCTCGGCGAGACGGGAGGCGACGCGGTCGCCGAGCGCGATGCGCAGCTCGGCGGTGGGGAGGTTGGTGGTGGTAAGGGTGGGGAGCATGTGCTCGTACCGGTGGTTGATGAGCCGGTAGGTGAGCTCCTCGGTCCACTCGCTGGTCTTGGCCGCGCCGAGGTCGTCCAGGAGCAGCAGTGGGCAGCGGGCCAGCGTTTGCAGTTCCCGTTCGCCCTCGTGGCCGGCGCGGGGGCGGAGGCGCGCGTGGAGGTCGGCGGAGGTGGTGGCCTCCCAGCGTAGGCGGACGCCTCGGGTGAGGAGGGCCCGGACGGCGCCGTACGCCTGGTGGGTTTTGCCGGTGCCGGTGGGGCCGGCGATCAGCGGCGACGGGCCCTCGGCGATACCGGGCCCGGTCGGGCCCGGTCGGGCCCGGGCGTCCGGCGCGGGCGATGTGGTCGGCCCAGGAGGTGATCTGGGGATGGTCGGCCAGGGCGCGGCGGTAGCGGGCGGGGATGCGGGCGTCGGCGAGTTCCAGGGCGGTGACGGTCTCGGGCGCCGGTTCCTGGGCGGCCGCCGTGGTGAGGTCGATGCCGCGGTTGGCGAGGATCGTGTTGAGCCGGTCGGTGATTGCGCCGACGGGTTGGGGTGCGCGGGTGAGGGTGGCGGTCAGAGCTCATCTCCGTAGGCGGCGACGACGTCGGTGGGGTTCGTCCACGCCCGGTGGGCGGCGGGTGTGGTGGAGGATGCGGCGTTCATGACCTCGTGGACGAGGCTGGGCAGGACGCCCGGGGACAGGCCCTTGACCCGGTGGCGTTCGAGGGCGACCCGGAGGTGTGCGGGGGCGATGCCCTCGTCGAGCAGCTTGCGCACCTGTTTGCCGAGATGGTTCAGGAAGGCATCTGGCGGGCGGTGGTTGCACGCGGCGATGTACTCGCCGAGGAGCTGCTTGGCCAGACGGTGTGGGGCGCGTGGGCGCTTGCGCCCCCCGAAGGGATATCTCCTAGATCCACGGTCCTAGGTCCTAGATCCGGACCGTGAGACGTCACTGCTGCCTCACCGAGCGCTCCCTGATCCCTTGCGGAGGACTCCGTGAAGCCCTCTTGACCTGCGACTTCGCTCTCAAGCACCGGATTCAGCGCGGACTCACGGACCTCGCCGGAGCCCTCAGTGAGAACTGCGTGAGGCTGCAGCGAGTACTCCGTGACACCGGCGCCCACGGCAGGAGTCGACGCGACCGAAGCGTCGTGAACCGGGCAGCCCGGGAGGCGGCTCTTGCTCGCCCGGTTGATCTTCTGATGCTGGTGCCAGGTCACGACGTGCAGGTACCGCTTGTGATCCGGCCCCTTGTAGCGGCAGATCAGTCCCGCGTCGGCGAGCTGGGCGAGGTCCGTCTCGACATCGGACGGGGTGTGCTCCGGGCGCAGCACCCACAACTGCCCGGCGATGATCGCGGCGTGGTCGCGGTGGCGGCCCTGGTCGTCGGCCTGGGTGAGTAGACCGAGGAAGGTGCGCTCGGCGGTCAGGGAGACGACGGCCAGGGACTCGGAGACGAAGGCTTCGGGCTTGATGGTGCGGATTCGTGCCAAGAGCGGGGCGGTCCTCACTCGGTGGCCTGTGCGCGGACATCACGGCTCACCGTCGGTCGGGGCAGGATTCGAGGGGGTGTTGGCGCGGACGCGCGCCGGGAAGCGATTGCGTTTCCGGGGTGTCGTCAACATAGCCACACCCCAGTCGCGCAAGTCCAGCCCTATCCGGCGCAATCTCTCACGGCAGAAAGGCTGCGAGAAATGGGCTCGGTGACGGGCGGGAGGAAAACCGTAAGGCTCGATCGGCGGTTGACCAAATAGTTGCCTGGACTGCTGAGCCAGAAGCATCACATCGGCAAGCCGTTGACGAGTCGCAAGCGGGGAAGCTACAACACAACACCGCACGTCAGACTCGTGATCGGCGCACTTTTCCGTGCGTCTTCCCGACTCCCTGGAACCACATCTCGGCGAACGACGCGAGCGCAACATAGACCACGATAGCCGGTTTCCCAAACCGGCGAATGCACCTTTCAATTGGAGCCATGCCCCCACGCCCACTGGAAGTCGGACCCGCAGGAATGCAGGTGGCCCGCACCGTCGAAATGCTCCGAACCGAACGCGGCCTGTCACAACGCCAGTTGGCTGGCCGCGTGACCGCTTTCGGCCATCCGATGTCCAACACCATGCTGTCCCGCATCGAACGCGCCCAACGCCGATGCGATGCCGACGACCTTGTCGCGATCGCCGAAGCCCTCTTGGTCTCGCCTCTCGTGCTGCTGCAGGGGCCGACCACCACGTGACGAGGTCCGCTCAGCACCGCTGACCGAGCACGCCCCCCCATTAAGAGGACGTTCCGCTTGAAGAAGCGATAGTTCATGGTTTGTGCCAGGTTATGGGTGTTTCTCCGGTTGCTCGTTTCGCGAGGTTGGAGATCATCGCGAGACGGATCATGCTCTCGGAGTGGACGGGCTTGGTCTCGTAGTCGCGGGCGAGTCGGCGGTGCATCATGATCCATCCGAAGCTCCGCTCCACTACCCACCTTCGCGGTGTCACGGAAAAGCCTTTGACCTGCGTGTTTCGCGGGACGACGTCGACATCGATACCGAGGGTGGCGCCATGCTCGATAGCCTTCTTTTTGTAGCCGGTGTCGACCCATGCCTTGCTGATCGTGGGATGGTCGGCGGCGATCCGGCTGAGGAGCTGGATGCCGGCCTCGTTGTCGGAGACGCTGGCCGCAGTGACCATGACCAGCAGTAAGAGGCCGAGCGTGTCGACCACGATGCTGCGTTTGCGGCCCACGATCTTCTTACCGGCGTCGGTGCCCTGGGTGTCGGTGGGCACGCTGGGTGCGGTTTTGACGCTCTGGGCGTCGATGACGCAGGCGGTGGGCTCGGCGGCGCGTCCTTCCTGCTGGCGGACGATCCTGTGCAGATGGATGCCGAGCTTCTCGATGGTGCCGTCCGCGGTCCAGGCGCTGAAGTATCCGAAGACCGTAGTGTGCGGCGGGAAGTCGTTGGGCAGGTAGCGCCACGGGACGCCGGTCCGGTTGAGGAAGAGGATCGCGTTCATGACTTCCCGCAGGTCGGCCACCTTGCCGCCGAGGTTAAGGGATGTCTTCTGCCGCTCGGCCCGCCAGGCGGTCAAGATCGGCTCCATCAACGCCCAGCGGGCGTCGGACAGATCACTGGGATAGGGCAGTCGCGCGGCCATGAAGACACTGACCCACATGGTCCGCACGGCCGGTATCGCTCGATCGGGCGAGGCAAAACAAGGCAACCAGGACATCTTCGAACCGGACAGGAGATGTCGGGCGGATCTGCGATGAAATGGGCACACGAACTCACCTTGAAAGCTGGGTGATTTCGACAAATACCCTGTACCGAGGCGACGCTGGCAGGCAGCGAACCGGTCTATACCCGCCCATTAACGACGCGAACGTCCTCTTAGAACATACGAAGACGGAGAGCCTCGGTGTCCCCGGTGTCGCACGGTACCGGGGACACCGAGGCCCCTGCGTGACGTTAGGGGCTGAACGGACTCTCCTGAACGTCGGCGCGCAGCGCACGATCTGTGAACGGCTCGCGGTTCGCCACGTGGGTGAAGACGACCTCCGCCGTGCCGCCGCGCCCACTGCCGAGGTAGAGCGTCAGCGGTCAAATGCCCCGGCCATGCGCTCCCGCCCGGCCCAGCATGAGAAGGCGCTTGTGGTGACCTCGCCGGCGCCCTATCCGATCCACCCTCCGAGCTTCTTCCAGAGAGTGAGCAGCTCGCGAATGGCGGAGACGTTCGCCAGGTCAGCGGTCACCGCGAGCTGGCGCAGGAAGCGCGCGGCTCGGGTCTCCTTCCCCTGCAGCTCCGGACCGGCCGGCGAATCCACCTCCAGTGACTTCCCCTCGGAGCTGTCGAGGAGCAGGGCGAGATCATCCATGGTGCGACGCCGTGCTGGATCCGCTGCTCCGGCGATCGTGAAGTGGATGCCGTCGGCCCTCAGTCGGGCGCGCAGGCTCCTACCATCCTGTTCGCCCATCGGAACCCGTCAAATGTCTCGACGTGACCACACCGCGGAAGCTGTCGGCCAGACACGTGAACCGAGTATCTGAGAGGTGTGATCCGTGAAGTCAGCGCCTCACGTCTGCACCGTCGAGATATTCGATGCGGAGCGTGTTGACCTCATGACGGTACGTCGTGAGGAAATCTCGAAGGGTCACGAGCTTTCCCCCGTAGGTGTTGAGCTGCCAGGCCATTGCGAACTCTGGGGCGTGGGATGAGTATCGGGTCGCCTGCCCGTCCTCGACCAACCAGAGTCCGCGCTCGTCTTCTGGGGCTGGCGGCCCAGTATGGCCGCTGAAGATCTCAAACATCATATAGCGCAGCCCAAGGCGGCGAACCAGATCCAGATCAGTCATCCAGGTGGTGCCGCCGTATCGAGTCGTCATCCAGCTCACCGAATCGCGGTACACCTCGTGGGCGTAGTGGTGGAAGCCTGGTGCACCCCCGGTGCTGTTCGCACACAGCCTGCCCTCGGCGACGGAGCGGCTGCCGTCGGGGAAGCGGGCGACGGCTTTGATGCGTGGTTCCCATTGGGCGAGCTCGTCCGGCCATCCGTAGATGACGGTCTGAATCAGGTCGCAGGGGTTGTAGATCCACAAGACGACGTCGATGTCGCCTGGTTGCTCGGCAACTCGCTCCAGCCACGCCCGGACGAGCATCTCCCACTCGGGGTTGCCACCGAGACTGGTCATGGCCTGATCCACAAATGAGTGCCACCGGCTGGTGATCCGGGGATTGGCGGAGCCGATGTACTTGACGTGTCCGTCCCCGCGATCATGACCAGCCAGCATCTGCAGCCAGTCGCGTTCCTCATACGCCCCGTTGCCCAGGGCAAACGCTCCAGTGCCCCGATACCCGGTGATCTCCCAATTGGGATCGCCTAGGAGAGTGCCCAGCACCCCCGGGTAAGCCGACCCGACTTCGACGCAGCGAACGCGCGCGTTGATTTCGCACAATGCCTTGTACTCGGCCGGGTGCTTCGCACCGTACCCGTCCACTTCCGGGGAGTTCGACAACGCGCTCCCCCACTCCACGGTGCCGACACCCAGGTACAGGCCGTAATGCGCTCTGACACCGTCCTTGGCGCTGACGCGTTCGAAGTCGGCAGTAAGGAGGTTGGGCGCGCCGATCTCGGAAGCGATCTGCCGTATGTGCTTCCATCCTCGGTCTCGGTCCTGGGGGCTCGCGTAGAGGTAGATGCCGTGCACCGGTGTGACGTACTGCTCAGGCGACGATGGAAGCATCGCGACGCGCTCAGCGCTGAGTGTCCGATCGTCACACACCTGGAGTTCGTAACCGCGAAGGTCATGGCTCCAGTCACGGGCCATGTTGCTCACCGGAACGAGTAGTTCGCGCCAGTCGGTCGACACGATGAGGGCACGGATGCGGTCAGGCGCGACCTGCTTGTCGCGCTGGAGCAGCTCTGCGTACTTCGCGACCTCGTGCAACGCCTCACGCGATGTGGACGTAGCACGCTTCAACTCGATGATCACCCACAGGCCGTGTCGGTCACGAGCAAGGATGTCGATCCAACCCCTTGTACGGAGTGGCGGGTCGCTCAGCGCAAACTCGCATCGGACGAGGGTCAGTCCTGGTTCGAGAACGTCTAGCTGCTCCGCCAAGAGGTCCCGGAGCTCACGTTCGAGTAACGCGGTCATGAACGAAGACAGTAGCGGTGCGGGCTGACATGGACCCCAAGGCGGCGGGAGCTCACCATTCCGCCGATCCGCCGGCACGGCGCAGCCACCAGGCGCGGACGAGGCACGTTCGCGGTCGAGTCGACGACTGGTCGTTCGCGAACGTGCAGGTGTGGGTCGGCGCAGCCGAGGCATGTTGCTACTGCTCGACGATCACCTGCTGGGAGACCTCGACCAAGATCTTCTCCCAGGTTTCTCCCAAACGATCACCGGAGACGCAGGAAGGGCCTGATCCTCAGTGAGGATCAGGCCCTTGACCTGGTGTTTCTCTGTCGGGGTGGCGGGATTTGAACCCACGACCTCTTCGTCCCGAACGAAGCGCGCTGCCAAGCTGCGCTACACCCCGATTGTCTCCGCTTGTCGCGGCGACGTCGTTTACTTTAGCCCACTGGCGGCCGGAGACGAAATCCGGTTTTCGGGCCCCGCAGGTAGGGGCGGACGTGGTCCAGGCCGGTGATCGCCAGGGCCAGGGCGTAGAAGGCCGCGCCGAACACCAGGGCGTTGGTCAGGACGGCCGGGTAGCCGTGCTGGGCGACGTCCAGGAACGGGTACGGGTAGCGGGCCGTGGTGCCGGGGGAGAGCAGGGCGCCGCGGATCAGGGCGAACGCGAAGTAGGCCAGCGGGTACAGGAGCCACTGGGCGGCGTGGCGCGGGCGCAGGCCGCCGGGGCGGGTCAGGAGCAGCCAGTCCAGGAGCGCGCCGAGCGGCGTGACCGTGTGCAGGAGCTGGTTGGAGACCGTGCGCCAGCCGGTCACGGCCACCGCCTGGTCGCCCGTCATCGAGAAGCCGCTGGAGCTGTTCGCCAGGACCAGGTGGTAGACCAGGCCGGTGATCGAGATGTAGAGGAGTACGCCCCCGGTGACCCGGGCCGGGAGCGGGGACCGGCCCCGCCAGGCGCGTACCGCCGACCATCCGAAGGCGAGGGCCACCAGCACGTTCGACTGGATCGTGAAGTAGCTCAGGACGCGCAGGGGGCTGCCCATCAGCAGGTCGATCACGATGCCCGTCACCGCCGCCGCGCAGATCAGCGCGCGGAACGCCGCCGCGTAGGGGCGCCGGGTGCGGGGCAGTACGGCGGAGGCGGGCGCGTCGGTCGGGCCTGCTCCGGCCGTCGGGGAACCGTCCCGCAGGGAGCCGGGCGCAGGGGACGTACGGGGCGAATGAGGGGGAATCCGGTCGTACCGCATGCGTTCACGGTAGGGGGTCGCCCCCGGGCCCACCGATACAGGGGGTCAGTCTGCCGGTCGGGGTGCCCCGGCCCCACGCCCGGCCCGCGCCCAACCGGGGCCCGCCCGTAAGGGGGGGCAGCCTGTCGGGCCCGCGCCTTACCGCGCCTAACCGCGCCCGACCCGAGTCCGACCTGCGCCCGACCCGGGCCCGCCGGTAAGGGCGGCAGCCTGCCGGGCCCGCAGCTGCCCGGGCTGCGCCTACCCGGGCCCGCGCCTAACCGGCCCGCGCCTCACCGCCGCCGGGCACCCCCGACCTCGGCCGCCGCGTCCTACCGACGCCCCACCAGCGTCAGGAGCGTCGCCTCCGGGGGGCAGGCGAAGCGGACCGGGGTGTAGCGGTTCGTGCCGCAGCCCGCCGAGACGTGGAGGTAGGCGCGGTTGCCCTCCGCCTCGTGGGTGGACAGGCCCTTCACCCGGTCCGTGTCCAGGTCGCAGTTGGTGACCAGCGCGCCGTAGAAGGGGATGCACAGCTGGCCGCCGTGGGTGTGGCCGGCCAGGATCAGCGGATAGCCGTCCGCCGTGAAGGACTCCAGGGAGCGCAGATAGGGCGCGTGGACCACCGCGATCGACAGGTCCGCGCCCGTCTCGGGGCCGCCGGCCACCCGCTCGTACCGGTCACGCTTGATGTGCGGGTCGTCCAGGCCGGTGAAGGCCAGCTCCATCCCGTCGAGCTTGAGGCGGCCCCGGGCATTGCTCAGGTTCACCCAGCCCGCCGAGTCGAACGCGTCCCGCAGCTCCTCCCACGGGTTGTGCACGACGCCGACGGCCGGCGCGTTGCCGTTGAGGCCGTGCTTGCCCTGCGCCTTCTCGAACAGGTACCGGGCGGGGTTGCGCAGCTTCGGGCCGTAGTAGTCGTTGGAGCCGAAGACGTAGACGCCGGGGAACTGCATCAGGGGGCCGAGCGCGTCGAGCGCCTCGGGGACGCCCTCCGGGTCGGACAGGTTGTCCCCCGTGTTCACCACGAAGTCCGGGCGCAGGCCCGCGAGCGATTGCAGCCACGCCCGCTTCTTGCGCTGGCCCGACACCATGTGGATGTCCGAGACCTGGAGCACGCGCAACGGGCGTGCCCCCGGCGGCAGCACGGGCACCGTCACCCGGCGCAGCCGGAACGATCTCACCTCGAAGCCGGCCGCATAGGCGAGACCGGCGGCCCCGACCGCCGTGACACCCAAGGGAATTCCGTATCGCGCGCGCATACGTCCATCGTCGCAGACCTGGCGGTGGCGGCATTAATCGGCGGGCGGGCAGCCCACCGCACCTGACACACTGGGGACATGACCACGCTCAAGGCCCGACTCAAGGACGACCTCACCACCGCCATGAAGGCGCGCGACGAACTCCGCTCGTCCACGCTCCGGCTGACCCTCACCGCCGTCGCCAAGGAAGAGGTCGCCGGCACGGCCGCGCGTGAGCTCTCCGACGACGAGGTCCTCAAGGTGATCGCCAAGGAGGCGAAGAAGCGCCGCGAGGCCGCCGAGGCCTTCGACAAGGGTGGCCGCGCCGAGTCCGCCGCGCGTGAGCTGGCCGAGGGCGAGATCCTCGACGCGTACCTGCCCAAGCAGCTCTCCGACGACGAGCTCGCGGCCATCGTCGCCGCCGCCGTCGACGAGGCGAAGGCCGCCGGCGCCGAGGGGCCGCGCGCGATGGGCGCCGTCATGAAGATCGTGAACCCGAAGGTGGCCGGTCTCGCCGACGGTGGCCGCGTCGCCGCCGCCGTGAAGCAGCGCCTGGCGGGCTGACCCGGAGTACACGGGAAAGGGGCGCCCCGGGATGTGAATCCCGGGGCGCCCCTTTCCCGTGTACAGAGCCTCCGCGCGTCTCCCGTCTCCAGAGAGCCTCCGCGCGGTCGCTACTGCGGCCAGCCGCCCGAGTCGCCGCCCACCACGCCCGGCGGGAAGGAGATGCCGGGGAAGGGGTCCTGGCCGCCGCGGCCCGGGGGCTTGTTGTCGCCGCCCGGCTTCGGCTTGTGCTTGCCCTTGTTCTTGCTCTTGTCGCCGTTGTTGCCCTGCGCCCCGGCCGTCGTCGTCGGGTCGCCGCCCGGCTTCTGGCCGCCGTTGTCGGGGATGTTGACGTTGACGAAGGGCGCCGAGCTCTGGCCCTGCAACGCGCCGGTCACCGCGTCCCGCCAGATGGGGCCGGGGACCTGGCCACCGTAGACCTGCTCCTGGAACTGGCCGCCGATGGTGATGTTGTTCATCTCGACCCGCTGGGACGGGCTGCCGACCCAGACCGCGGCCGACAGGTTCGAGGTGTAGCCGACGAACCAGGCGTTCTTGCGGCCGTCGGTGGTACCCGTCTTGCCCGCGTTGTCGCGGTCCTTGAGACCGGCCTCGGCACCGGTACCGGAGTCGACCACGCCGCGCAGCAGCGTGTTGATGCTGTCCGCCGTGTTCTGCGACATCGCCTGCGAGCAGGCGGACTTCGGCACCGGCAGCGGAGAGCCGTCCACCTTCTTGATGGACTCGATGGCGATCGGCGTGCAGTACGTGCCCCGGTTGGCGAAGGCCGCGTACGCGGAGGCCATCGTCAGCGGCGACATACCGGTGGAGCCCAGCGTCAGCGCCGACGGCACCATGGGGAGCTTCTCGCCGTTGCCCTGGATGACCTTCAGCTTGTCCGCCATCTGGGAGACGGGGCACATCCCGATGTCACCGAGCATCTGCACGAAGTACGTGTTGACCGACTTGGCCATCGCGTCCTTGAGCGAGAACGGACCGACCTCGGACTCGTTCTCGTTCTCCAGGTGGTACGGCTGCGGCTTGCCGTCGTTGACCCACGGCTTGCCGCTGTTGCACGTCTGGACGTTCGGGTAGTCCATCTCGTACGGCGCCGAATACTGCTGGGTCGGCGGCTTGCCGCCCTCGATCGCGGCCGCGGCCAGGAACGGCTTGAAGGTCGAGCCGACCGGGAAGCCGAAATTGGAGCCGCCCATCTGGCGGTTGACCGAGAAGTTGATCTGCGTCTCGGTGTCCCCGAAGCCGTACGGCCTCGACTGGCCCATGGCGAGGATCTTGCCGCTGCCGGGCTGGACCAGCGTGACGGCCGTCGCCACCGAGTCCTTCTGGTAGACGTGCGCCTTGATCGACTCCTGCGTCGACTTCTGCGCCTGCGGGTCGAGCGTGGTCCGGACGGTGAGCCCGCCCTGGTTCCAGAGCTTGGCCCGCGCTTCCTTCGTCTTGCCGAAGACCGGGTCGGACAGGAAGACCTCGCGCACGTAGTCGCAGAAGAAGCCAGCGCCCTCGACGGCGGTGATGCAGCCGTTCTTGGGCCGGCTCACGTTCAGCTTGATCGGCTCTTCCTTGGCCTTGTCGGCCTCGCCCTGCGAGATGTCCTTCATGTCGGCCATCCGCTGGAGCACCGTGTTGCGGCGCTTCTTGGACTCCTGCGCGTCGTTGACCGGGTCGTACCGGCTGGGCGACTGCACGATGCCGGCCAGCATCGCCGACTCGTCCAGGGTGAGGTCCTTGGCCGACTTGGAGAAGTAGCGCTTGGCCGCCGCCTCGATGCCGTACGCCTGCTGCCCGAAGAACGTGATGTTGAGGTAGTTCTCCAGGATCTTCTTCTTGCCCAGCTCCTCCTCGACCTGGATCGCGTACTTCAGCTCCTTGACCTTGCGGCCGATCGTCTGCTGGGTGGCCTCGGCGACCTTGTCGGGGTCGTCACCGGCCTCCTCCACGAAGACGTTCTTCACGTACTGCTGGGTGAGCGTGGACGCGCCCTGGGCGACGCCGCCGCTGGTCGCGTTCTTGTTCAGCGCGCGCAGGACACCCTTGGCGTCGATCGCGCCGTGCTCGTAGAAGCGCGAGTCCTCGATCGCGACGATCGCCTTCTGCATGTACGGGGAGATGTCGGCGAGCGGCACCACGGTGCGGTCGCGCGAGTACACCTGGGCGATCGTGCCGCCCTTGTTGTCCAGGATCGTGGTGCGCTGGCTCAGCGGCGGGGTCTTCAGGTTGGCCGGGATCTCGTCGAACCCCTCGACCGTGCCCTTGGCCGCCAGCCCCAGGGCGCCGGCCGCCGGAAGGGTGATCCCGGCGAGCACCGCCCCCGCCAACACACTCACGCCGAGGAACTTGGCCGCCTGCTGGGTCCCGGTCAGGCCTCCGCCCGATCGCTTCATTGCCATGGAGGGCAGCCTACGTTCTCAATCGCCGGACACAGGTGAAGGCTCTGGCCTAAGCTGCTCTCAACTGTCACAGCAGTTCGGCCGCGCATCAAGACCCCGGCCGCGCCAGGAAGTGTTCCGCCGTCCCCGAATCCGGCGAGAACCAGCCCAGTTGATGTCCGATTGCGCCTCATGCGTCATCCCGTGTCCGTTGCGCCTCAGCTGATACGTCCCATTATTTCGGATTAGTCACGCATGTCCTCGGCTCACTCCGTTGGGTGATCTGCCGCGTACGCATAGTCCGTTCGGGCCATTCAAGATTGGGCCCGACGGGGGTGTTGCGCTGTCCCCACCTTCCGTAACGTCCTCAACTGGCAGCGGTGAATATGCCTCTGCCGCCGTGGGGGAGCCTCGATTCGGGAGAGGACGGCGCCGGCATGGGCTGGGTAACCGACTGGAGTGCGCAGGCAGCCTGCCGCACTACCGATCCGGACGAACTGTTTGTACAGGGTGCAGCGCAGAACAGGGCCAAGGCGGTGTGCACCGGTTGCCCGGTGCGGACCGAGTGCCTGGCCGACGCGCTCGACAATCGCGTCGAGTTCGGCGTGTGGGGCGGAATGACGGAACGGGAGCGGCGCGCCCTTTTGCGCAGGCGCCCCACCGTCACCTCGTGGCACCGCCTCTTGGAGACCGCGCGCACGGAGTACGAGCGCAGCACGGGAATCCTGCCCGTGTGCGCGGAGGAGGAGTCGGAGTACGACTACCGGCATTCCTTCGGAGACGAGGCGTTCGCGGCTGCGGGCTGACACCGTGCGCGAGACGGCCGTGCGCGAGATGTACGTGCGCGAGATGTACGTGACGACGGCTGTGGCTGTGGGTGTGGCTGTGGTTTGGGGTGTCGTTGCCGACTGACGCGCCGGACGTGCATGTGGCTGGCTGTGGACCGCCGACTGACGCGTGTCGGCTGCCGCTGCGAACTGCTGCTGCCTGCTGCTGCGAACTGCTGCCGCGGGCTGACGGAGCTGGGGATTCGAGCAGCCGGCATCCAGGCAGCTGTGCTCAGGCCCCGGCACTCAGGCCCTGGCGATTCACGCCCCGGCGATTCAGGCAGCTCCGGCCGGAGAACCACCGGCCGCGAGCCGGTCCCCGATGGTCCGCAGCCCCGCGAGGTCGTGCACATCGCCCGGCAGGGCGGTCACTTCGGCGACCTTGACCTCGGGGTGGAGCGCGGCGAAGCGGTCGCGCGTCCGCTGTTCCCGCGCGAGCACCTGCATGCGCTCGGCATGCAGCCGCAGCAGTCCTGCGGTCAGCCGCTCGACGGAATCGTCCGCCGACGGGGCATGGTTCACGGATTCGGCGGCCTCGGAGAGTCCGGACGTTTCTACGGGCTCGGCGGTCTTGTTGGGCTGGACGCTCTTGACGGACTTGACGCTCTGGGCGGCTTCGGGAGAGGAAACACTGGAGCCACGACCTCCAGCCTTCCCGCCCTCCTGATCCACAATGCCGCGTTCGTCAAGATTTTCGGCACGCTTTTCCGCACTGATTTCTACAGAGTTCTCTGCGGACTCCACGGCCCCGTCCTCCTCCAGGCTCTCCGCAGCGGCCAGGGCGCGCTCGGCCGAGAGGCGCGCGGCGGCGCTGCCGTGCACGCGGTTCAGCACGAGCCCGGCCAGAGGCATGTCGTCGGCGGCCAGCCGCTCCACGAAGTACGCCGCCTCGCGCAGCGCGTCCCGCTCGGGTGCGGCGACGACGAGGAAGGCGGTGCCGGGGGCCTGGAGCAGCCGATAGGTGGCATCGGCCCTGGTCCGGAAGCCGCCGAACATCGTGTCCATGGCCGCCACAAAGGTCTGCACGTCGTGCAGGAACGGTCCGCCGAGCAGCTTGCCGAGCGTGCCGGTCATCATCGACATACCGACGTTGAGGAACTTCATCCCGGCCCGGCCGCCCATCTTCGCGGGCGCCATGAGCAGCTTGATGAACTTGCCGTCGAGGAACGAACCGAGCCGCTTCGGCGCGTCCAGGAAGTCGAGTGCGGAGCGCGACGGCGGGGTGTCCACCACGATCAGGTCCCACTCGTCCCTGGCCCGCAGCTGCCCCAGCTTCTCCATCGCCATGTACTCCTGCGTGCCCGCGAAGCCGGCCGACAGGGACTGGTAGAACGGGTTCGTCAGGATCGCCTTGGCCCGCTCGGGATCCGCGTGCGCCTCGACGATCTCGTCGAACGTCCGCTTCATGTCGAGCATCATGGCGTGCAGTTCGCCCTCGCCCTCGACGTCCTTGACCCGGCGCGGGGTGTTGTCGAGCGAGTCGATGCCCATGGACTGGGCGAGCCTGCGGGCCGGGTCGATGGTGAGCACCACGACCTTCCGGCCGCGCTCGGCAGCCCGAACTCCCAGTGCGGCTGCGGTAGTTGTCTTGCCGACCCCGCCCGAGCCGCAGCACACGATGATGCGGGTGCCCGCATCGTCGAGCAGCGGATCGATCGCCAGTGTCCCGGCCGCGTCCAACGTCACTCACCCACCCCGAGCTTGCGCAGTTCCGAAGCCAGGCGGTAGAGCCCGGCCAGGTCCATTCCCTCGCCGATCAACGGCAGTTCGTACGTGGTAAGTCCCAACGTGCCCAGCACCGCGCGTTGTTCACGCTCCAGCTCGACGCGCTCGGCGTGTTCGGCCGCCTGCTCCAGGAGTGGCGTCACCAGCTTCGCCGAACCGGTCACCCCGGCCCGCGTCAGCGTCTTGGCCACCTCCTTGCGCCGGTCGCCGGTGACCGCGCGCACCGCCGCCTCGTCCAGGACGTGCGGGCGGACCATGTTCACGATGACCTTGCCGACCGGCAGCTCGGCCCCGCGCAGCTCGGCGATCCCGTCAACCGTCTCCTGGACGGGCATCTCCTCAAGGAGCGTCACCAAGTGCACCGCTGTTTCCGGGGACTTGAGGACGCGCATGACGGCCTGCGCCTGATTGTGTATCGGGCCGATCTTCGCCAGGCCCGCCACCTCGTCGTTCACGTTCAGGAAGCGGGTGATGCGCCCGGTGGGCGGGGCGTCCATCACGACGTAGTCGTACGCGTACGCGCCCTGCTTGTTCTTGCGGCGCACCGCCTCGCACGCCTTGCCGGTCAGGAGCACGTCCCGTACCCCCGGCGCGATGGTGGTCGCGAAGTCGATCGCGCCGAGCTTCTTCAGAGCCCGGCCCGCCCCGCCCAGTTTGTAGAACATCTGGAGGTAGTCGAGCAGCGCCCGTTCCGCGTCGATGGCCAGTGCGTACACCTCCCCGCCACCGGGCGCCACCGCGATCTTGCGCTCCTCGTACGGAAAGGCTTCCGTCTCGAAGAGCTGCGCGATGCCCTGTCTGCCCTCGACCTCGACGAGGAGCGTGCGCCTGCCCTCCGTCGCGAGGGCGAGCGCGAGTGCTGCGGCGACCGTGGTCTTGCCGGTACCGCCCTTGCCGCTGACGACCTGGAGCCTGCTCACACCTTCGAGCCTAACCAGTCCTCCGGCGACCTACGCATGTGGTCCGCGTAAGACCTACGCATGTGGCCCTCCTGGGACCCGCGCATGTGGTCCGCCCGGTACCCGCGCATGTGGCCCGCGTAAGGAGCCCGCGCGAGGGGGTGGCGGCCAGCGGCTACAGTCGGGCCCATGACCAAGTGGGAATACGCGACCGTGCCCCTTCTCGTGCACGCGACCAAGCAGATTCTGGACACCTGGGGCGAGGACGGCTGGGAGCTTGTCCAGGTCGTTCCCGGGCCGAACAACCCCGAGCAGCTGGTGGCCTACCTGAAGCGGGAGAAGCAGGCATGAGCGCCGTCGAGGCCAAGCTGGCGGAACTGGGCCTGACCCTCCCGTCGGTCGTCCCGCCGCTCGCCGCGTACCAGCCCGCCGTGCGGTCCGGGGTGTACGTGTACACCGCCGGCCAGCTCCCCATGGTGGAGGGCAAGCTGCCCGTCACCGGCAAGGTCGGCGCCGAGGTGACCGCGGACGAGGCCAAGGAACTGGCCGCCACCTGCGCCCTCAACGCGCTCGCCGCGGTCAAGTCCGTCGTGGGCGACCTGGACCGCATCGCGCGCGTCGTGAAGGTCGTCGGCTTCGTGGCCTCCGCCCCCGACTTCACCGGGCAGCCCGGCGTCATCAACGGCGCCAGTGAACTCCTCGGCGCTGTCCTCGGCGACAAGGGCGTGCACGCCCGCAGCGCCGTCGGCGTCGCGGTGCTGCCCCTGGACGCACCGGTCGAGGTCGAGATCCAGGTGGAACTCGTCCAGGACTGATCCTCGGTCCACGCCTCGGTCCACACCTCCTCCATGCATCGGTCCACGCCTCTGTCCACGGAGACCCGAGGACCGACCTCCTCCTTCCGCCGAGGGCCGACCCCCAGGGGTCGGCCCTTCGTCGACACTTGGGGCCCGGCCCCTGTCCGAGGCTCGGACCAGGGCTGGGGCCGCCCCTGGGGTACTCGACGCTTGAGCGCGACCCGACGAGCGCCCGAGGTCACCCCGGCCGCCCGAGGTCACCCCGGCCGCCCGAAGTCACCCTGGGCGCCCCGACGGGGCCGATGTGTCTGATGCGGCGGACACGTCAGACGTGTCAAAGGGATGCCACCTACACGCACCCCCTCGAACATCCGCACGCCACCCCGTAGCATCCGCCCATGCCCAATGGTCAGTGGTACCCGCCGGAATGGCCGGACCGCATCCGCGCCCTCGCCGCAGGCGAGCTCACCGCGGTGGAGCCGCGGCGGGCCGCGACCGTGATGCTGCTGCGCGACGACGCGGCCGGCCCGGACACCCGCCCCTCCGTGCACATGCTGCGCCGACGCACCACCATGGCCTTCGCCGGGGGCGCGTACGCCTACCCGGGCGGCGGCGTGGACCCCCGCGACGCCGAGGACCCCGGGCTCGGCTGGGCGGGCCCGACCCGTGAGACCTGGGCCGCCCGCCTCGGCACCGACCCTGCTTCCGCCCAGGCCATCGTCTGCGCCGCGGTGCGCGAGACCTACGAGGAAGCGGGCGTCCTCCTCGCCGGCCCCGACGCCACCACCGTCGTCGGCGACACCACCGGCGACGACTGGGAGGCCGACCGCCAGGCCCTGGTGACCCGCGACCTCAGCTTCGCCGAGTTCCTGGACCGGCGCGGCCTGCTGCTCCGCTCGGACCTGCTCGGCGCCTGGGCACGCTGGATCACCCCCGAGTTCGAGCCCCGCCGGTACGACACCTGGTTCTTCGTCGCTGCCCTCCCCGAAGGCCAGGTCACCCGGAACGCCTCGACCGAGGCCGACCGGACCGTCTGGATCCGTCCCGCCGAAGCCGCCGCCGGCTACGACAAGGGCGAGCTCCTGATGATGCCGCCGACCATCTCCACCCTGCGTGACCTCCTTCCGTACGCCACCGCCGCCGAGGCCTTGGTGGCCGCGGCCGAACGCGATCTGACCCCGGTCCTCGCCCGGGCTCGCCTGACCGATGCCGGGGAACTCGTCCTCAGCTGGCCGGGCCACGACGAGTTCACCAAACACATCCCGGCCGGGGGCGGATCCTGATGCCCCCGGTCACCACTCGGGCCACCACCGGGCCCGTCATGAATCGCGCCATGCCTGGGCACACCGTGGCCCGGGCCACCCTTGCGCACGCCGCGAACCGGGTCACCCCCGTCCTGCTCATGGACCGGGTGGCCGTCGCCCCTGCCCGGGGTCGGGTGACGGCCGCCTTCGCCCCGGCCCGGGGGATGGCTGCCCTGCCCTCGGCCCGGGATGCGGTGACCGCCGCCCTCGTCACTGCCCGGGGAAGCGCCGTCCCGTACTCAGCCCGTGCGATTACCGCCCTGCCCTCGGCTACCGCCCTGCCCTCGGCCCGGGATCGGGTGACGGCCGCCTTCGCCCCGGCCCGGGGGAGAGCCATCCCGTACTCGATCCGGGCGATCAATGCCCTCGCCACTCCTGGAGGTGCCGTATGAGTGACGCCGCCGCTCTTCCCGGGCAGCCGCGCGGCGGGGTCCTCTCGGGCCCCGCGACCGACCGCGCGACCAACGTGCTGGCGCCCAACGCCTCCGCGATGACCCTGGACGGCACCAACACCTGGATCGTGGCCGAGCCCGATTCCGACCTGGCCGTCGTCATCGACCCCGGCCCGCTCGACGACGGGCACCTCGGCCATGTCATCGCCATGGCCGAGAAGGCGGGCAAGCGGGTCGCCCTGACCCTCCTGACCCATGGGCATCCCGACCACGCCGAGGGCGCGGCCCGCTTCGCGGAGCTGACCCGTACCCCTGTGCGCGCCCTGGACCCGGCCCTGCGCCTGGGGGACGAGGGCCTCGCGGCCGGCGATGTCATCACCACCGGTGGGCTGGAGCTGAGGGTGGTGCCTACCCCCGGCCACACCGCGGACTCGCTCTGCTTCCATCTGCCCGCCGACCGGGCGGTGTTGACGGGCGATACCGTCCTCGGCCGTGGCACGACCGTCGTGGCCCATCCCGACGGCCGCCTCGGCGATTACCTCGACTCCCTTCGTAGGCTGCGTTCATTGACGGTCGACGACGGTGTGCACACCGTCCTTCCGGGCCACGGCCCGGTCCTCGACGACGCCCAGGGTGCCGTCGAGTTCTATCTGGCCCACCGCGCCCACCGGCTCGCCCAGGTGGAGACCGCGGTGGAGAACGGCCATCGCACGGCGGCGGACGTGGTGGCCCGGGTCTACTCGGACGTCGACCGCTCGCTCTGGCCGGCCGCCGAGCTCTCGGTGCGCGCGCAGCTGGAGTACCTGCGCGAGCACGGGCTTATTTGAGACGGGCCCATCTGAAACGGTTCGAGGCGGGCCTGCTTGAGGGTGCCCCGGCGTCGGGCCGGCCGGGATCCCGGCCGCCCTGGGGCCCGGCCCGCCCCGGATCCAGGGCGGGCCGCAGTGCGGCGTCAGGAACTCCGTGCCGGTGAAGTGGCGCTCCGTAGAGGAGAGTTGAATGGGTCGGCTCTCAACTCTCGTACGGGCGCGGCGACTTGGCGCCATGGACCGTGAGGTATTCGGCGGCGAGCCACGGTCCGAGATCTTCGGTGTACATCGTGAGAACGTCCCGGTCCCCGACCGGGTTCCCGGCCAGCACGGCAATTTTCCTCAACTCCTCCGCCCGCTCCGGGTAGTAGCGCGCGAAGGCCTCCGCCTGCTCGGTCAGATCGCTGGTCCAGCGTCCGTACCAGGGCATGACCAGGGTGAACGCGGTCCGCACGAGCTTGCGCGAGGCGCCCCGCACCAGCGACCTGAGCCGCGCCTCGTCGATGGCCTCCGCGGCCCCACGACGCCAGCGGGCCAGCGCGTCGCCGAGGTCCCCGTTGGTCTCGCGGGCGAGCAGCGACGTGGGCCGGTAGCGCGGCAGCTGCTCGGCGAGGTCGGCTCCGAGCAGCGGGGTGCAGAGGCAGGCCACGAACCAGCCGAGGTCATGCCGCTCCAACTCGCTCAGCAGCACGTCCCGGCCGAACAGCAGGATCCGGCCCCGTCAATCGCGTCGAACGCGGCATCCAGCTCGGCCTCGACGGCCCGCGCCTCGGCCCGGTCGGCCTCTGTCGGTTCCGTGTGCAGCGCGAGGAGCACGTCCAGATCGGACCGGCCGGCCTGAGCGGTGCCGCGCGGCACGGATCCGTACAGGTAGGCGCTGTGCAGCCGCCCGTCGAAGCGATCCGCGAGGTGGTCGCGCAGGGCGGCGACGAGCGGCTGGAACTCGGTCTGCACGAGGGCGAGAGACCCCTCGCGTTCGATGTATCCGCCGGTGCTGACTGTGCTTTCCGTGCGGCCTGCGCCACCCGCGTGGGCCGCGGCGTCCGTCCTGCCTCCGCCGCCCGTGCAGCCCACGTGGGCCGCGGTGTCCGTCCTGCCCGTGCCGCCCGTGTTGCCCACGCCGTCCGTGCCACCTGCGTCGGCTGTGCCGCCCACGGCGCCCGTGTTGCCCACGCCGTCCACGTGGCTCTGCCTCCCGTCTCGGTCTCGGCCCTGCTTCCGCTTCCGCGCCCGCCCCTGCCCTGCGCGTGCGAAAGGGGCCGGCCTCGTCCGAGGCCGGCCCCTTTGGCGCACGAGCGGATCAGCGCGAGCGCTTCGCCAGGCGTTCCACGTCCAGCAGGATGACCGCACGGGCCTCCAGGCGCAGCCAGCCGCGCTGGGCGAAGTCGGCCAGGGCCTTGTTGACCGTCTCGCGGGAGGCGCCGACCAGCTGGGCCAGCTCTTCCTGCGTGAGGTCGTGCACGACGTGGATGCCCTCCTCGGACTGCACGCCGAAGCGGCGCGACAGGTCGAGGAGCGCGCGGGCGACACGGCCCGGTACGTCGGAGAAGACCAGGTCGGACATCTGGTCGTTGGTCTTGCGCAGTCGGCGGGCGACAGCGCGCAGCAGGGCGGTGGCCACCTCGGGGCGGGCGTTCAGCCACGGCTGAAGGTCGCCGTGGCCCAGTCCGAGCAGCTTGACCTCGGTCAGTGCCGTAGCGGTGGCGGTGCGCGGGCCCGGGTCGAAGAGCGACAGCTCGCCGATCAGCTCACCGGGGCCGAGAACCGCCAGCATGTTCTCGCGGCCGTCGGGTGAGGTCCGGTGCAGCTTCACCTTGCCCTCGGTGACCACGTACAGGCGGTCACCCGGGTCGCCCTCGTGGAAGAGCGCGTCGCCGCGGGCGAGCGTCACTTCACTCATCGAGGCGCGCAGCTCCGCGGCCTGCTCGTCATCGAGCGCCGCGAAGAGCGGGGCGCGCCGCAGAACGTCGTCCACGAATCTCTCCTTGTGACCGGTATCAGGGGATCCAGCTCCCCATTTTGCCGGACGGTATAAACAGTGCGATCAATCACAGGATGACGTACTGGAGTGCCGGACCGTGAGTCAGGGGGCCGATTGGGGCCGTGATTCGCGGTGGCCGGGGCGGATGTCGGTGCCGGGCTTTAGGCTGGCCGAGTGTCCAATTCGCCGGTGAGAGCGCAGGCCAGGGGGGCTGGAAGAGTGTCCGCAGAGAATGATTCCGCTGTGGGCGAACAGCCCGCGTCCAAGCCGAAAGACCCCGTGAAGCGGGCCCCGCGGGGCGCCGGAGCCGCCTCGTCGGCGCGGGCGCCCAAGGCGGCTGCCCAGCCGGTCGACGACCCGGCCGACCCGAACGGAGTGGCCGCCCGAGTGAAGCCCGCCGCCAAGCAGCCCACGAAGAAGAAGGCGACGACGACTCCGGCCAAGGCCGTCGCGAAGAAGGCGACTCCTGCCAAGGCCGTCGCCAAGAAGGCCGCTGCCGCGCAGCCGGGCACTGCCAAGAAGGCTGCCGTCAGTCAGCCGGGCACAGCCAATAAGGCTGCCGCCAAGGGGAAGGCCGCCACCGAGGCGAAAAGTGCGGTCAAGGCCAAAGCCGAGGGCGGGGTCCGGGGCACGGCCGGGGCCGGAGCCGTGTCCGGGGGGGTCAAGGGGAAGGGCCCGGGAGGGAAGCCCGAGTCGCATGCGGCCATGGTGCGTCGGGCCCGGCGGATCAACCGGGAGCTCGCCGAGGTGTACCCGTACGCCCACCCCGAGCTGGACTTCCGCAACCCGTTCGAGCTGCTCGTCGCGACGGTCCTCTCCGCGCAGACCACCGATCTCCGGGTCAATCAGACGACGCCGAGGCTGTTCGCCGCCTATCCGACGCCCGAGGACCTCGCCGCGGCGAACCCCGAAGAGGTCGAGGAGCTCATCCGGCCCACCGGCTTCTTCCGGGCCAAGACCAAATCGATCATGGGGCTGGCCGCCGCCCTCAGGGACGAGTTCGGCGGTGAGGTGCCGGGCCGCCTGGCGGATCTGGTCAAGCTGCCAGGGGTCGGGCGCAAGACCGCGAACGTCGTGTTGGGCAACGCCTTCGGCGTGCCGGGCATCACGGTGGACACCCACTTCGGGCGGCTGGTGCGCCGGTTCGGATGGACCGAGCAGGACGATCCGGTGAAGGTCGAGGCGGAGATCTGCGCGATCTTCCCCAAGAGCGAGTGGACGATGCTCTCGCACCGGGTCGTCTTCCACGGCCGCCGCATCTGCCACGCCCGCAAGCCCGCCTGCGGCGCCTGCCCGATCGCCCCGCTCTGCCCGTCCTACGGCGAGGGCGAGACCGACCCCGAGAAGGCGCGCAAGCTCCTGAAGTACGAGAAGGGCGGGCTGCCCGGCCAGCGGCTGAGCCCGCCGCCGGACTATCCGGGGCTGCCCGCGCCGCCGCTGGGAGCCGGCTGACGTCACCCGGAAGGCGGACGCTGGGGCCGCTCCGGAACGAATGCGGCCGGCACAGGCGTTGTGGACGATGAACGAGGGGGTGCGGATGACGCACACGAGCGAGACGTACGACGGGGATCTGAGCGGTATCGGCCGCCTCGACCGCGCCGCGGGCCAGGAAGATCGCCTCGACGCCGAGCGGCGCTTCCAGACCGGTCGCCTTGACGCGGAGCGCGGCCGAGATGACGGCCTGAGCGACCGCGTCGGCGGCTCCGGCCACGCCTCGGCCGCAGGCCGCGCCGAGAGCCCGGCCGGCGCCGATACTCAGCGCGATCCGGCCGGCGCCGATACCCAGCGCGATCCGGCCGCCGCCGAAGCGGCCGCTCAGCGCGGCATACGCGGGCCCGCCCGTGACGCCACCGGCCCCCTCGCCTGCGGGCCGGCTCGTGACACCACGACCGGACCCCTCGCCCCCGAGCCGGCTCGTGACACCACCGCCAAACGCCTCGCCCCCGGGTTCGCCACCCGAAGCCGGGCTGAGCACGCCCGGGCGTCCGGTGCCGAGGCGCGCAGGGTGGACGGGCACGGCCCCACGGTCAGCAGCGAAGGCCTGCCCGAGTGGCTGGCGCCGGTCGCCCGGGCGGCCGAGTCCGTCGCGCCCGAGCAGATGAGCCGGTTCCTGCCGCCGGAGAGCGGCGACGGGCGCCAGTCCGCCGTGCTGGTCCTGTTCGGCGACGGCCCGCGCGGCCCCGAGCTGCTCCTCATGGAGCGGGCGAGCCAGCTCCGGTCGCACGGCGGCCAGCCGTCCTTCCCGGGCGGTTCCCTCGACCCCGAGGACGGCGACCCGGCCACCACGGGCCCGCTGCGGGCCGCGCTGCGCGAGGCGGAGGAGGAGACCGGGCTCGACCCGGCGGGCGTCCAGCTCTTCGGCGTGCTGCCCCGGCTCTACATCCCGGTGAGCGGCTTCGTGGTGACGCCCGTGCTGGGCTGGTGGCGCGAGCCGACACCGGTGCGCGCGGTCGACAGCGGCGAGACGGCCCGTGTCTTCACGGTCCCCGTGGCGGATCTCACGGACCCGGCCAATCGCGCGACCGCGGTCCACCCGAAGGGCCACGCAGGCCCGGCATTCCTGGTCGAATCGGCGCTGGTCTGGGGGTTCACGGCGGGGGTGATCGACCGGATCGTGCACTACGCGGGGTGGGAACGCCCGTGGGACCGGGCCAAGCGGGTGCCGCTCGACTGGCACGCGTGACAGGCTGGGGCCCGTGAACGTGCTGGACATCCTGTTGCTGGTCGCCGCCGTGTGGTTCGCGATCGTCGGCTACCGCCAGGGCTTCGTCGTCGGCATCCTGTCGGTGATCGGGTTCCTCGGCGGTGGCCTCGTCGCCGTGTACCTGCTCCCGCTGATCTGGGACCAGCTGACCAACGAGTCCCAGGTCTCGACGACGGCGGCCGTCGTCGCGGTCGTCGTCGTGATCGTCTGCGCCTCGGTGGGCCAGGCCCTCACCACCCATCTGGGCAACAAGCTGCGCCGGTACATCACGTGGTCGCCCGCCAGAGCCCTGGACGCGACGGGCGGCGCCCTCGTCAATGTCCTGGCCATGCTGCTGGTGGCCTGGCTGATCGGCTCCGCGCTCGCCGGGACGGCCCTGCCGACGCTGGGCAAGGAGGTCCGCAACTCCAAGGTCCTGCTCGGTGTGTCCAATGTGATGCCCCAACAGGCTTCCAGCTGGTTCAGCGACTTCTCCTCGGTCCTCGCGCAGAACGGCTTCCCGCAGGTCTTCACGCCGTTCTCGAACGAGTCGATCCCCGATGTCCAGGCGCCGGATCCCAAGCTCGTCGGCAGCCCGGTCGTGGCCGCCGCCAAGAAGTCCATCGTCAAGGTCGTCGGCATGGCTCCGAGCTGCGGAAAGCGCCTCGAAGGCACCGGCTTCGTCTTCGGCGACCGCCGCGTCATGACCAACGCGCACGTGGTGGGCGGGGTGGACGAGCCGACCGTCCAGATCGGCGGTCAGGGGCGTACGTACGACGCGAAGGTCGTGCTCTACGACTGGCGCCGCGACATCGCGGTCCTGGACGTGCCGGACCTGAAGGCGCCCTCGCTGGAGTTCACCTCCACCGACGCCCGCACGGGCGACAGCGCGATCGTCGCAGGCTTCCCCGAGGACCACCCCTACGACGTCCGCTCCGCCCGTATCCGCGGCCGGATCAGCGCCAAGGGCCCGGACATCTACCACCGGGGAACGGTCCGCCGCGATGTCTACTCGCTGTTCACCACGGTCCGCCCCGGCAATTCGGGCGGCCCGTTGCTGACTCCGCAGGGCAAGGTGTACGGGGTGGTCTTCGCCAAGTCGCTGGACGACCCGGACACGGGTTACGCGCTGACCGCCGACGAGATCCAGCCCGACATCCAGCAGGGCCGCACGGCGAGTCAGCAGGTCGACAGCCAGCAGTGCGCCCTGTGACCCCCTGACGGCCCATGACTTTCTGACGAGAAGGCTCCGATGCGACTGACGATCCTCGGCGGCGGCGGCTTCCGCGTCCCGCTCGTGTACGGGGCCCTGCTGCGTGACCGAGCGCCCGGGCGGGTCACCGAGGTGGTCCTGTACGACCTGGACGCGGCGCGGCTGCACGCCATCGGCCGGGTGCTCGCCGACCGGGCGTACGGGATCGAGGACGCGCCCTCGGTGCGTACCACCACCGACCTCGACGAGGCGCTGCGCGGCACGGACTTCGTGTTCTCCGCGATCCGCGTGGGCGGTCTGGAGGGCCGCGCGGCCGACGAGCGGATCGCGCTCGGCGAAGGCGTCCTGGGGCAGGAGACGGTTGGTGCCGGAGGCATCGCCTACGGGCTGCGCACCGTTCCGGTCGCCGTCGAGATCGCGCGCCGGGTCAAGGCGCTCGCCCCCGAGGCCTGGGTCATCAACTTCACCAATCCGGCGGGCCTGGTCACCGAGGCGATGGCCGAGCACCTCGGCGACCGGGTGGTGGGCATCTGCGACTCGCCGGTGGGCCTGGCCCGCCGGGTCGCCCGCACGCTCGGCGTCGACCCCGAGGCGGCGCGTCTGGACTATGTCGGGCTCAACCACCTGGGCTGGCTGCACGGTCTGTACGAGGGCGAGAAAAACGTTCTGCCGCGGCTGTTCGAGCAGGGCGACGAACTGCTCACCTCCTTCGAGGAGGGCAAGCTGTTCGGCGCCGAATGGCTGCGCTCGCTGGGCTCCGTGCCGAACGAGTACCTGCACTACTACTACTTCAACCGCGAGGCGGTGAACGCCTACCAGCGGGCCGGGCAGACCCGTGGCGCCTTCCTCAAGGACCAGCAAGCACGTTTCTACGCCACCGCGGAGACCGTTCCCGACGCGTCGGTGTGGGCGGCCTGGGACCGCACACGGGCCGAGCGCGACGCCACGTACATGGCCGCGAACCGGAACCTGGCGGGCGCCGGCTCGCGCGATGACGACGACATGGAGTCGGGCGGGTACGAGAACGTGGCGCTCGCCCTGATGCGGGCGATCGCGAGGAACGAGGCGGCGACGCTCATCCTGAACGTGCGCAACGGGACCTCACTGCGCGCGCTCGACGAGCGCGCCGTCATCGAGATCCCCTGCCACGTGGACGCGTCGGGCCCCCGCCCGCTGCCCGTCTCGCAGCTGACGGGCCATGAGGCGGGCCTGGTCAGCGCGGTGAAGGCGGTCGAGCGGTGTGTCCTGGAGGCGGCCGGGACCGGATCGGCGCGAGCGGCGGTGAAGGCCTTCGCCCTGCACCCGCTGATCGACTCCGTCCAGGTCGCCCGAAGGCTCCTGGACGGCTACCGAAGCGCCCACCCCGGCCTCGGCTACCTCAGGGTCGATTAGGTCCGCGGGCGACTAGGTCCGCACGTGGCGCAGCCGGGCCGAGACCCAGCGGGCCCGGCGTCGCAGGATGCGCGGAATGCCCACCTCCCGGGAATCCGGGGCGGGGTGTTGTAGCCCCTGCCCCTGCGGGCCGCCCCTCTCGTACGAGACCGGCCCTGCGGCCGTTCGGCGGTTGCGTGCTGCATCACCGTAGTCGTGCGTCCAGCCCATACCCCGACGTGTGCCCGGGGCCCATGGTCGGTAACCGCGTCGGAGGGGGCCAATTGGCCTATGCGCCGGGCATTTGGCCGTTCGTAGGACAGCTGTTCCCCCGAGGGCGCCGGAACTCAGCGGTCCGGTTCCGGATCCCGCAGCCAGTTGACGAGTTCGGCGGAGAACGCGGCCGGATCCTCCTCGTGCGGGAAGTGCCCCAGACCGTCGAACAGCCGCCAGCGGTAAGGGGCTTCGACGTATTCGCCCGAGCCCGCCGCGCTGCGCGTGCGCATCACCGGGTCGAGCGAGCCGTGCAGATGGAGCGTCGGCACCCGGACCGGTCGCTTCATCCTCCGGTTGAACTGGATGCCGTCGGGCCGGGCCATCGAGCGCACCATCCAGCGGTACGGCTCGATCGAGCAGTGTGCCGTGGACGGGATGCACATGGCGCGCCGGTAGGTCTCCACGGCCTCGTCCTCGGGCTGACGCGGACCCGACCAGTCCCGTACGAGCCGGCCCACCAACGCCCCGTCGTCCGCGACCAGCTGACGCTCCGGCAGCCACGGCCGCTGGAAGCCCCAGACGTAGGATCCGGCCGAGGTCTGCTTGTAGTCGGCGAGCATCGCCGAGCGCCAGCGGCGCGGGTGCGGCATCGACGACACCACGAGTCGGCGCACCACCTTGGGGCGCATCACGGCCGCCGTCCACGCCAGGTAGCCGCCGAGGTCGTGCCCGACCAGGGCGGCGTCCGGTTCGCCGAGGGACCGTACGACCCCGGTGATGTCGAGCGCGAGGTTGGCCGGGTCGTAGCCGCGCGGGGTGCGGTCGCTGCCGCCCACGCCGCGCAGGTCCATCGCGACGGCGCGGTATCCCGCGTCGGCCAGCGCGGTCAGCTGATGGCGCCACGTCCACCAGAACTGCGGAAAGCCGTGGAGCAGCAACACCAGTGGCCCGTCGCCGAGTTCGGCGATGTGGAAGCGCGCACCATTGGCCGCCACGTCCCTATGGGTCCAGGGACCATCGATGCGGACGGGGCTGCCGGTGCCGCCGGGGCTTCCGGTACCGGTATCGGGGGCGGTCATGCAGACGAGCGTGCCACAGTGGCGCCGCTGTCCGTGACCGCGATCTCGACGGTGGCCGGACGCGGATGAGGCTTGACGCCCTGGAGCGTGGCGGCCGTCGCCTTGGCCGAGGCGATCGACTTCTCCGGCGGCTTGACCTTCTTGAACTTGGTCACCGCGAGCACCCCGAGCAGCGCGGCGAGCAGCAGGAACGCCCCGCCGACGATCAGGAACGACCAGGCGAGCCCGAGCCCCAGGTTGTGGATGCCGTACGCCGCCGCGAAGCTCAGCACCGGCAGCGAGAACAGCGCGAGCACACCGGCCGTACTGATGGCGATGCCACCGACCGCCCCGCGCTTGACGTCCTGCCGCAGCTCCGCCTTGGCCAGCGCGATCTCGTCGTGCACCAGGGCGGACATCTCCGCGGTCGCGGAGGCGACCAGCTGGCCGAGGCTGCGCTCGGCGCTGTCGGCGTTGTGGCTGGGGTCGCTCATCGCTGACTCCCTCATCTCTACTCGGTTACCGACGGGTCCAACAGGTCCTACCAGTCCTACAGGGCCGTGCGTCAGATCATGCCGGACTGTCGCCGTCGTCGCGCCCCGCCCCCGCCAGTTGCGCCAGCCTGCGGTGTTCGGCGGCCTTGTTCTCGTAGATCGTGGCCATCCGCAGGTGGTACTCCGGCTTGCCCAGTTCGTACATGTCGGGGATGCCGTCCTGGTCCTCGTCGCGCTCCTCGTCCTCGACGAGCGCCTTGTACTTGCGCACCCGCAGCTTGAGCAGCACGGACGCGAGGACCGCCGCGGTCAGGGAACCGACGAGGACGGCCGCCTTGACCTCGTCGGTCAGCTGGTCCTGGCCGGCGAAGGCGAGTTCGCCGATGAGCAGCGAGACCGTGAAGCCGATGCCGGCGAGCGAGGCGACGGCGAAGACGTCGGGCCAGGCCAGGTCGTCGTTGAGTTCGGCCTTGGTGAAGCGGGCGGCGAGCCAGGTGCCGCCGAAGATGCCGACGGCCTTGCCGACGATCAGGCCGAGGACGACGCCGAGCGTCTCGGGCCGGGTGAACACATCGGCCAGGGTGCCGCCGCTGATGCCGACGCCGGCCGAGAACAGGGCGAAGAGGGGCACCGCGAGCCCCGCCGACACCGGCCGCACGAGGTGTTCGATGTGCTCGCCGGGGGAGTGCTCCTCGCCCTCCTTGCGGTGGCAGCGCAGCATCAGACCCATCGCGACACCGGCGATGGTGGCGTGGACGCCGCTGTTGTACATCAGGCCCCAGATGACGAGCGCGAGGGGGATGTAGACGTACCAGCCCCGCACGCCCTTCCTGAGCAGCAGCCAGAAGACGGCGAGCCCGACGACGGCTCCGCCGAGGGCGGCGAAGTTGATGTCGCTGGTGAAGAAGACCGCGATGATCAGGATCGCGAACAGGTCGTCGACCACGGCCAGCGTCAGCAGGAAGGCGCGCAGCGCCGAGGGCAGCGAGGTCCCGATGACCGCGAGTACGGCGAGCGCGAACGCGATGTCCGTAGCCGTCGGTACGGCCCAGCCGTCAAGGGATCCGTTGCCGAAAACGTTGACCAGTGCGTAGACGAGTGCCGGGACGGCCATGCCGCACAGGGCCGCGATCACGGGCAGTGCGGCGGCCTTGGGGTCGCGCAGCTCTCCGGCGACGAGTTCACGCTTGAGTTCGATGCCGGCCACGAAGAAGAAGATGGCGAGCAGCCCGTCGGCCGCCCAGTGCTGTATGGAGAGGTCGAGACCGAGCGAGCTGATGCCCAGGTGGAAACCGCGGACCGACTCGTAGCTGGACCCCAGGGTGTTCGCCCAGATCAGCGCGGCGATCGCGGCCACGAGCAGCAGGACGCCGCCGACGGTCTCCGCGCGCAGTGCCTCCGCGACGAAGTTGCGCTCGGGCAGGGAGAGGCGGCGCAGGAACTTCGGCTTGCTGGGGGTGGGTGTGGCCACGAGGGCGACCTCCGGTCGGTTCGGCGGGCATGACTGAGCTCGTTGCCGACCAGACTTCCCGGCGCACCTGACCTTCTTGTCGCGTCATTGACGCTTTCCTTACTTTACCTAACTTTACCGAGCGGTGCGTCGTCTGGGTGTATCCGGTGATCATCACCCTAGGGGCACCGCGCCCGTACGGCGCGCGAGAAGGGCCCGACCGGGGCGGGCGCGCGGAAGGGCCCGACCGGGGCGGGTACGCGGAAGGGCCCGACGGGGGCGGGTACGCGGAAGGGCCCGACGGGGGCGGGTACGCGGAAGGGCCCGGCCGCGCGTGCGGCCGGGCCCTTCCAACGGCGCTGTCGGTCAGTCCTCGCTGGAGGCGCTGGGCAGCTTGGTCTGGATGAGGTCCATGACCGAGGAGTCGGTCAGGGTCGTGACGTCGCCCAGCTCGCGGTTCTCGGCGACGTCGCGGAGCAGACGGCGCATGATCTTGCCGGAGCGGGTCTTGGGCAGTTCGGCGACCGGCAGGACGCGCTTGGGCTTGGCGATCGGGCCGAGCGCGGAGCCGACATGGGCGCGCAGTTCCTCGACCAGGCCCTCGTCGTCGGCGTTGGCCGTTCCGCGCAGGATCACGAAGGCGACGATGGCCTGTCCGGTGGTCTCGTCGGCGGCGCCGACCACGGCGGCCTCGGCGACCGAGGGGTGCGAGACCAGCGCGGACTCGACCTCGGTCGTCGAGATGTTGTGGCCGGAGACGAGCATGACGTCATCGACCCGGCCGAGCAGCCAGATGTCGCCGTCGTCGTCCTTCTTGGCGCCGTCGCCGGCGAAGTACTTGCCCTCGAAGCGCGACCAGTACGTGTCGATGAAGCGCTGGTCGTCGCCCCAGATGGTGCGCAGCATGGAGGGCCACGGCTCGGTCAGGACGAGGTAGCCGCCTCCGCCGTCGGGCACCTCGTGGGCCTCGTCGTCGACCACGGTCGCGGAGATGCCGGGCAGCGCGCGCTGGGCGGAGCCGGGCTTGGTCTCGGTGACGCCGGGCAGCGGCGAGATCATCATCGCGCCGGTCTCGGTCTGCCACCAGGTGTCCACGATCGGGCACTTGTCGGCGCCGATGTGCTTGCGGTACCACATCCACGCCTCGGGGTTGATCGGCTCGCCGACCGACCCCAGGACCCGCAGACTGCTCAGGTCGAACTTGGCGGGGATGTCGTCGCCCCACTTCATGAACGTGCGGATCGCGGTGGGCGCGGTGTAGAGGATGGTCACGCCGTACTTCTGCACGATCTCCCAGAACCGCCCCTGGTGCGGGCTGTCCGGGGTGCCCTCGTACATGACCTGGGTGGCGCCGTTGGCGAGCGGCCCGTAGACGATGTAGGAGTGCCCGGTGACCCAGCCGATGTCGGCGGTACACCAGTAGACGTCGCTCTCGGGCTTCAGGTCGAACACCGCGTGGTGGGTGTACGCGGCCTGGGTGAGGTAGCCGCCGGAGGTGTGCAGGATGCCCTTGGGCTTCCCCGTCGTGCCCGACGTGTACAGGATGAACAGCGGGTGCTCGGCGTCGAAGGCGGTGGGCGTGTGCTCCACCGACTGGCGGGCGACGATGTCGTCCCACCACACATCGCGGGTGTCGTTCCACACCACGTCCTGCCCGGTGCGGCGTACGACCAGGACGTGCTCGACCTGCGGGCAGCGGGCGACGGCGTCGTCGATGGCGGGCTTCAGAGCGGACGGCTTGCCGCGCCGGTAGCCGCCGTCGGCGGTGATGACGAGCTTGGCGTCGGCGTCCTGGATGCGGGAGGCGACGGCGTCGGCGGAGAAGCCGCCGAACACCACGGAGTGCGCGGCGCCGATGCGAGCGCAGGCGAGCATCGCGACGGCCGCCTCGGGGATCATCGGCAGATACACCGCGACCCGGTCGCCGGCCCGAACCCCCAGCTCGGTCAGGGCGTTGGCGGCCCTTGACACCTCGTCCTTGAGCTCGGCATAGGTCAGCGAGCGGCTGTCGCCGGGTTCGCCCTCGAAGTGGATGGCGACCCGGTCGCCGTTGCCGGCCTCGACATGACGGTCGACGCAGTTGTACGCGACGTTCAGCTTGCCGTCGGCGAACCACTTCGCGAACGGCGGGTTCGACCAGTCAAGGGTCTCGGTCGGCTCGGTGGCCCAGGTCAGGCGCCGGGCCTGCTCGGCCCAGAAGCCCAGCCTGTCCGCCTCGGCCCGCTCGTACGCCTCCGCGGTCACGTTGGCATTCGCGGCCAGCTCGGAAGGCGGCGCGAACCGCCGCTCCTCCTTGAGCAGGTTGGCCAGGCTTTCGTTGCTCACGACATCTCCCTTTCCCAGGGCGTCCTCTGTGCGTATGTGTCCCGGGCCATAGCTCATCAGGCCAGGGGCCGGGTGACAAGGGCCTCCAGGAAATTGGTTTAGACCTATAGAGGTTCCTGGTCACCGCCGTGACGCGCGTACGGCCTCTCCCAGGGGCGGGAGAGGCCGTACGCGGTCGGGCGGGTGCGGCGGGTTCAGGCGTGCGTGTCCTCCAGGAGGTTGACGCCGACGCCCTCGAAGACCTCTTCGTGGTCGTCCGCGGACAGCAGATAGGCCTGCGCCTCGCCGACGTGGAAGTACATGCCGTGCAGCGCGAGCGTGCCGGCCGCGAGCGCGCGCGCGACCGATTCGTGCCGCCGC
Source organism: Streptomyces sp. NPDC006691 (assembly GCF_042869955.1). Classification (NCBI taxonomy): domain Bacteria; kingdom Bacillati; phylum Actinomycetota; class Actinomycetes; order Kitasatosporales; family Streptomycetaceae; genus Streptomyces; species Streptomyces sp. NPDC006691. The sequence continues at coordinate 146,361 of NZ_JBIAGW010000001.1, read as the reverse complement.
AGATGCTCCAACTGCTGGACCACATTGGTCAGGCAGAGCTGCTCCACGGCGTCGGCGGGGAGCCGTCCGGCGATCCGGGCCCAGGCGTGGTGCCGGCTCGCCATCCGCTCCAGGCTCGGCCGGCCGTGCCGCAGCCAGCGGCGCAGCGGCGTCATCGGCGCGTCGGGCCTGCCGTTGAGCAGTGCCTGCATCGCGCCGCAGCCGGAGTGCCCGCAGACGGTGATCGACTGGACCTGGAGGATGTCCACGGCGTATTCGATGGCCGCCGCCACCGAGTCGTCCGCGCCCGGCGCGCCCTCGGCGCCCGGGGGCGGCACCAGGTTGCCGATGTTGCGCACGGTGAAGAGGTCGCCCGGACCGCTGGAGGTGATCATGCTGGTGACCAGGCGGGAGTCCGCGCAGGTGATGAAGAGCTGCTGCGGACGCTGGCCCTCGCGGGCGAGCCGGGCCAGCTCGTCACGTACCAGGGGAGCGGTGTTGCGCTGGAACGAGCTGAGCCCGCTGGCCAGTTGGTGGCCGTGGGTGCGCTGCGCCGGCTGCTCGTGGCAGTGGTGGTTGCGCCATGGCGTCCACGGGCGGCAGCAGCTCTGCGCGGCGGAGGCCGGCTCGGCGACCCTGGCGCCGGCCCGACCGGTGATCCGTACCTTGCCGCCGCGCGCGCTGTGCGTGCCCTGCCAGCTCTGAAGTGCCTCGAACGCGGCGTGATCCATGAATGACCCGTCCAACTCCACGATCGTGTCCGCTCCTTGGGGAACATGGCCGAGCGCCCGGGTCAGCCGGGGCACGGCGAGAAACGTCAACTGGCCCCGCGCACGCACCAGATAGGTGCCGTCGGCCTCCTCCTGGGTGATGATCCGAGTGCGCGAGAGCCGGTGCAGCGCGACGGTCACGGCCACCGCGATGCCCAGGAGCACTCCTTGCAGCACCCCGAGCACGAGCACTCCGCCGATGGACGCCACATAGACCAGGAACTCGCGGTGTTTGTGGACGTTGCGGATGTGCGCGAAGTTGACCATCTGGATGCCGACCATCATGACGAGCGCGGCGAGCGCGGCCAGCGGGATCCACTCCAGGACGGTCACGAGCAGCCCGGCGGCGAGCAGCACCCACACGCCGTGCAGCACGGTCGAGGCCCGACTGGTCGCGCCTGCCCGGACGTTGGCGCTGCTGCGCACCGCGCCGCCCGAGACGGGCATGCCGCCGAGCAGCCCGGAAACGGCGTTGGCGATGCCCTGGCCGCGCAGTTCGCGGTCGAGGTCCGCCCGCGGGACGGTGCTGTCCGGCCGCTCGGCGGCCAGCCGGTCCACGGCGACCGCGGAAAGCAGTGACTCCAGGCTCGCGACCAGCGTCACGGTGAGCACCGCGGTGAGGATCCCGAGCACCGGGCCGTGCGGCAGCCCGGGCAGTACGTGCGAGCCCCAGGAGGGCAGTTCGACCCGGGCGATCCGGGGCGCGGCGAAGGCGGCGACGCCGGTGGCCACCACCACGCAGGCGAGCGCGGCCGGGACCCGGCGCAGCCCCCTCCCGATCCGCCCGGGAAGGCGCGGCCAGAGCAGGAGGACGGCGAGGGTCAGCGCGCCGATGAGCGGAGCGGCGGGGCGGACCTGGGCCAACTGGCCGGGCAGGGCGAGGGCGTTGGCCACGGCGGAGCTCTGCGGGGAGCCGCCGAGGACGATGTGCAGCTGGGCGAGCGCGATGGCGGCCCCGATGCCGGCGAGGGTGCCGTGCACGATGGCGGGGCTGACCGCGAGCGCGGAGCGCGCCGCTTTCAGGGAGCCCAGGGCGACTTGGAGCAGGCCCGCGCACACCGTGATGGCGCAGGTGGTGCGCCAGCCGTAGGTCTGGATCATCTCGGCGGACACCACGGTCAGTCCGGCCGAGGGACCGCTCACCAGCAGGGGGGAGCCGCCGAGCAGACCGGCGACGATTCCGCCGATGCCGGCGGCGATGAGGCTGGCCTCCAGGGGTGCGTTGATGGCGACGGCGAGGCCGAGCGACATCGGGACGGCGAGCAGGAAGACGGTGATGGACGCCGACAGATCGGCGCCCTTGATGCGGAAGCGGTGCCCGGAACCGCCTCCGTCGGGCATCGCTTCGCGCGGTCGCCGGACGCGGGGCCGGCGAGCTGGGGGCTGGGCGCGAGTGGGTACGCAAGCAGGCATGTTTCCCGTCTCCTCCGGGGCAGCGCGGTCGCGGAACGTGGGGTCGCGGCCGTGGGTCACGGCAGTGCAGCGGCGGGATTCTCAACTCTCGGTAAACGAATCGTAATGCAGAGTAAAGCGCCTTACTTCGCATTTAGGGCATACGGGGCAACGATTCACTCCAGAGAGTGAATAGAACGCTTTTCGTGCGGCTTGTCGTACCTTCGGCGTTCACCCTCCGTGCGACTTTTGCGGCGCCGTGACGGCATTCAACGCACATAACCGCAAGGAAGAGGTGGGCGGATGATCGCCGCCACGCACGCCACCAAGAGGATCGCCGCCGGTGTCATCGCCGCGGCGCTGGCCGTCGGAGCCGCGGGCTGCTCCTCCGGAACCACCCCGGCCAAGCCGGGCGCTCCGGGCCGACAGGGCGCCGCCGCCCCCAATCTGACCCCGCACCTCATCGGGGACGGTTCGACCGCCTATACCGGGTTGCAGCCGCATCTGCTCAAGGCCCAGAAGCTGAAACCGGGGCAGCAGCCGCCGCAGTTCGTGGTGTTCTCCTGGGACGGCGCCGGCGAGGACAGCCAGAAGCTCTTCTCGCACTTCCGCCAGGTCGCCAAGGAGTCCAACGCGACCATGACGTACTTCCTGAGCGGCGTGTACATGCTCCCGGACGCCAAGGCGAAGCTGTACACCGCGCCCAAGCACTCGGCCGGCACCTCGGACATCGGCTTCAACGACCTCAAGGGTATCCAGGACACCGTCACCCAGCTGCGCGCCGCGTGGCAGGAGGGCAACGAGATCGGCACCCACTTCAACGGTCACTACTGCGGGCCCGACGGCGGTGTCGGCACCTGGTCGGTGGACGAGTGGAAGAGCGAGATCGCGCAGGCCAAGTCCTTCGTGAAGAACTGGAAGACGAACTCCGGCCTGAAGGCGGAGGAGCCGCTTCCGTTCGACTACGACAAGGAACTCATCGGCGGCCGCACCCCGTGCCTGGAGGGCCGCAAGAACTTCGTCGCGGCGGCCGGGCAGTTGGGCTTCCGCTATGACACCAGCGCCGTCAACGACCAGGTCTGGCCGAAGAAGAACGACAACGGCGTCTGGGACCTGTCGATGCAGCTGGTGCCGGTCCCGGGCCGGGGCTTCGAGACCCTGTCCATGGACTACAACTTCTACATGAACCAGTCCAACGCGATGACCGGCGACGCCGATCAGCACGAGTACTGGGGCAACCAGATGCGCGACGGCCTCCTCCAGGCCTTCGACCGCTCCTACGCGGGCAACCGCGCCCCGTTGATCGTCGGCAACCACTTCGAGTCCTGGAACGGCGGCGCCTATATGAAGGCCGTCGAGGAGACCATCAGGACGGTCTGTGTGAAGCGTGACGTGCACTGCGTCTCGTTCCGCCAGCTCGCCGACTGGCTGGACGCCCAGGACCCGGCCGTGCTCGCCAAGTTCAACTCGCTGAAGGTGGGCGAGGCGCCGAAGGGCGGCTGGGCGGCCCTGGAGGGCGCCCAGCCCGCGGCCCCGGCCAAGCCGGTGGCCCCGCTGAAGCCGGCGGAGCCCGCCGTCAGGCAGGCTGCGGCTCACTGACCTCGTCGAGCAGCCGCTCGCTCAGTACGAAGCCCGGGTCGACCTGCGCGGCCAGGTCGGCCCCGGTCTTCGCGTTGCCCCAGCTCTCCGCGTTCTTCAGATGGAAGTGCACCATCTGCCGCGTGTAGCGGTCCCAATCGCGGTGGGCGTACGAATCGTCCGCCGCGTTCTGCAACGTCTGCAGGGCCAGCCGGTTGTCGGCCTCCAGGAGCTCGAAGCGGGACGGGCGGCCCTTCTCCATGGCGCGCACCCAGTCGGAGTGGCCCACCGTGACCAGTAGGTCGTCGCCGACCTCGGCGCGCAGGAAGTCCACGTCGTCCTGGCTCTGCACCTTGTTGCCGACGACCTTGAGCGCCACCCCGTAGTCCCGGGCGTACTCCTTGTACTGGCGGTAGACCGAGACGCCCTTGCGGGTCGGCTCGGCCACCAGGAACGTCATGTCGAAGCGCGTGAACATGCCGGAGGCGAACGAGTCGGAGCCCGCCGTCATGTCGACGACCACGTACTCGTCCACTCCGTCCACCAGGTGGTTCAGGCACAGCTCGACCGCGCCGACCTTCGAGTGGTAGCAGGCCACCCCCAGGTCGGACTCCGTGAAGGGCCCGGTGGCCATCAGGCGGATGTCCCCGTCGTCGAGGGCGACCCGGCGCGCGCACGCCTCGTACACCGGGTTCGCCTCGCGCACCCGCAGCAGCCGGGAGCCGTGGCCGGGCGGGGTCGTCTTGATCATCGTCTCGGTGGAGGCGATCCGCGGGTTGGTGCCGCGCAGGTACTCCTTGATGAGCGGCAGGTGCGCGCCCATCGCGGGCAGCGCGGCGGCCTCCTCGTCGTCGAGCCCGAGAGCGGCCCCGAGGTGCTGGTTGATGTCGGCGTCGACCGCGACGACGGCGGCCTCGTTGGCGGTGAGGTGGCGGATGAAGAGCGAGGACAGCGTCGTCTTGCCGCTGCCGCCCTTCCCCACGAAAGCGATCTTCATGTTCACCAACGGTAATCGCTCGGTGGCGGTAAGTATGCAAGGCGAGTGAAGAAGACCACTCGAAGGTGGGGCGCGGCTTGCGGACGCGTAGCCTCCTTACCTATGAGTACGAACGCCGCTGACCCTCTTGTCGCCCTCGGCGGGCTGCCGGGCGTCCCGGACGCCGTGGACTCCGTGCGCAAGGCCGTGGACCGGGTCTACGGGCACCGCGTGATGCGGCGCCGCAGCAACGAGATCACCTCGGAGGCGGCGCTGCGCGGGGCCCGCGGCAGCGCGGCCCTGTCCGGCGCGGACTGGGCCCTGGAGGAGGTGCGGCGACGCACCGACTTCGGTAGTGAACCCGAGGCGCGTACGGTCGGCGCTGCCCTGCGGTTGACCGCCGAGGCGGGGCAACTCCTGTCCATCTGGCGGCAGTCGCCGCTGCGCGTGCTGGCCCGGCTTCATCTGGTCGCGGCCGCGGACGCCGGTGTCGCGGTGGGGCGGCCGAGGCAGGCCGGCGAAACCGTCGACGAGCCCCTGATCGAACTCCCGCTGCCGGACGCGGACGAGGTGGCGGGCCGCCTGGAGGGGCTCTCCCGGCTGATCATCGCGGGCGGTGCGGCCCCGGCGCTGGTGACCGCCGCCATCGTGCACGGCGAACTGCTCGCGCTGCGGCCCTTCACCTCGCACAACGGCCTTGTCGCACGGACCGCCGAGCGCATCGTGCTGATCGGCAGCGGCCTCGATCCCAAGGCGGTCTGCCCGTCCGAGGTCGGCCATGCGGAACTGGGCCGGGCGGCCTACGCGGCGGCGCTCGACGGATACGTCTCGGGCACCCCGCAGGGCATGGCGGCCTGGATCACCTACTGCGGCAAGGCCGTGGAGCTGGGTGTGCGCGAGTCGACCGCGGTGTGCGAGGCGCTCCAGCGCGGCGCGGCCTAGGCGGCGAACTCCGCCCGCAGGGGCGGGAAAAGGGTTGCGGCGGTATCGATGTCCGATACCGCCGCTGGCATGTCCACCGTGTTACCAAGCGTCCTCGAAAAATGCCCATCAGGCCGGGATTCTCTGCCCGTTCACCTGGTGCGGCTGGCCCGTAATCGACGGGTCGACGTCGCGTGGGTGCTCGATGTTCATGCTCGGTCCGTGGGGCCTTTATTGCCTAGAAGGTGATCCTCTCGGATGTCCCAGGTCTCGCGGGCCGTTGAGTCCTTTCTACTCCCGTACGGCGAGATGCGAAACCCCTGACCACAGTTCTTTACTTTTAGGTTCAAACACGGGTGAAGCGGGCGTATGTGTCCCGGTGTTTCGCAGGGGCTTCCCGGCGTGCCGCAGGGGTGCGCGGGCTCACGCGGAGGTGCCGCCACGTCGCCGGCTGGCGTACCAGACCACGCCGGCGGTGGCCGCGGCCGCGCCGGCCGCGGCCACGAGGAGCGCCGAGCGCGGCGGCATCTTGATGGCGGGCAGCCGTTGCTTGAGGCTGACCGGCTTGCTGAAGACGAGAACCGGCCACTGTCGGGAGGTCGCTTCGCGGCGCAGCGCCCGGTCCGGATTGACGGCGAAGGGGTGCCCGACGGACTCCAGCATGGGGACATCGGTCGCCGAATCGCTGTAGGCGTAGCAGCGCGCGAGGTCGTACCCCTCGGATGCGGCCAGCTCCTTGACGGCCTCGGCCTTCGTCGGGCCATAGGCGTAGTACTCGACGTCCCCCGTGAAGCAGCCGTCCTCGCCGACCACCATTCTGGTGGCCACCACCCGGTCGGCGCCCAGCAGTTCACCGATCGGTTCGACGACCTCGGCGCCCGAGGTCGACACGATCACCACGTCCCGGCCCGCGGCGTGGTGCTCCTCGATGAGGGAGGCGGCCTCGTCGTAGATGATCGGGTCGATCAGGTCGTGCAGGGTCTCGGCGACGATCTCCTTGACCTGCTGGACGTTCCAGCCCTTGCAGAGAGCGGACAGATACTCGCGCATCCGCTCCATCTGGTCGTGGTCGGCGCCGCCCGCGAGGAATACGAACTGCGCGTACGCGGTGCGCAGTACGTCACGGCGGTTGATCAGCCCTCCTTGATAGAAGGACTTGCTGAACGTCAGCGTCGACGACTTGGCAATGACTGTCTTGTCCAAGTCGAAGAAGGCGGCGGTGCGCGGCAACGAGTGGTTTTCCACGAGCCCGAGCATAGGCGCCCACCATTCGGCGTAAGCTGAGGCGCGTGGGTTTGCCTGAGAAGGCTCTCGGGTACACCATGGAAGTCACGGATCGTTCGCGACCGTGCTAACCCGGTCCGGCTCCTCCCCCCCCCGAGTCAGACCGTGGGGACGACCCCCGCTCTCCCCCCCGGCGGGGGTCGTCGCATGTCCGGATGCGTTTTCGGCCTTTGGATCCGATCGTCGTCCCCCTCCCTCCCGTTTCCACGCGCTCATGTGCGCCGCCCTCCCCTGCCGAGACTCGTAACTCAGCGTAGCCGCTGCGCTGCGCTCCGGAAGTCGCTGGTATGGGTGAACGGGATATTCACAACGTCGATGTTGTCCACAGATTCGGATCAAGATCCACATCATTTCGGGTCTCCCTCCACCGTGATTCCAGTTCGCGAAGAACGCGGACGCAGGAATCGCACGGAGAGGGGCCGGAAATCATGGACGGAGTCATGGCTTCCGAACGACCGTCGGGCGCGGAAGGGCGCAGCGGCGGACCGCTGATCGTGACCGAGGACGAGGAACTGCTGGATGATCTGCTGCGGCTGTGCGCGGCCGCCGGCACCGAACCCGAGGTCTGCCACGGGGTGCCCGACCGCAGGGGCGGCTGGGAGAGCGCGCCCCTGGTCCTGGTCGGCGATGACGCGGCGCCCCGGCTGCTCGGCACGGCCCGTAGGCGCGGGGTGCTCCTGGTGGGCCGGGACCAGGACAGCCCCGGAGTGTGGCAGGCGGCGGTCGAACTAGGCGCGGACCACGTGCTGCGGCTGCCCGACGCCGAACCGTGGCTCGTCGACCGGATCGCGGACGCGGCCGAGGGAGTGGGCCGCCCCGCCCTGACCGTCGGGGTGATCGGCGGGCGCGGCGGCGCCGGTGCCTCCACGCTGGCCTGCGCCCTCGCGGTGACGGCCGCCCGCTCGGGCCGGCGCACGATGCTGATCGACGGCGACCCGCTCGGCGGCGGCCTCGATGTGCTGCTCGGCGGGGAGCAGGCCGAGGGCCGCCGCTGGCCGGATTTCGCCGCTTCACGCGGGCGGGTCGCGGGCGGCGCCCTGGAGGAATCCCTGCCGCACCTCCATCACTTGAGAGTGCTCAGCTGGGACCGCGGGGACTCCGTGGTGATCCCGGGTGAGGCGATGCGTGCCGTGCTCGCGGCGGCCCGGCGGCGCGGCGGAGTCGTCGTCGTGGACCTGCCGCGCCGGGTCGACGACGCGGTGGTCGAGGCGCTCGCCCAGTTGGACCTGGGATTGCTCGTCGTCCCGGCCGAGCTGCGCGCGGTCGCGGCGGCGGGTCGCGTCGCTGCCTCGGTCGGCATGGTGCTGCGGGATCTGCGCGCGGTCGTGCGCGGCCCGTACGCCTCCGGGCTAGACGAGCAGTGGGTGGCCGATGCCCTGAGGCTGCCTCTGGCAGGCGAACTCCCGGTGGAATCCGGACTGTTGGAGGCTCAGGAGGGCGGGTCTCCGCCGGGCGGCGCGGCACGGGGGCCGTTGGCCAGATTCTGCACGGCCTTCTGGGACCAGGCGCTGACCGGAGGTCTCACCGGCGGAGCGGCGTCGTGAACGCGGGCCGGCCCTCCACGGGCACGCCGACGCCGGGCGGTGCCGGAGCACGGTCCGCGGGAGCCGCCCTGCGGGACGCCGGGCCACCGCTCCTGGACGCCGTACGGCAACGGCTCGCCGAGAGCGGGGCCGAACCCACACCGGCCAGGGTCGCGGCGGCCCTGCGCGCCCAGGGGCGACTGCTCGGCGACGCCGAAGTGCTGGGCGGGGCGCAGGAGTTGCGGTCCGAGCTGGTGGGGACCGGGCCGCTGGAACCACTGCTCGCCGACCCGGACGTGACGGACGTCCTGGTCTCCGCGCCCGACCGGGTGTGGGTCGACCGGGGCGCCGGACTCGAACTGACCGGGATCCGCTTCGCGGACGCGGTGGCCGTGCGGCGCCTGGCCCAGCGTCTCGCCGCGGTGGCGGGCCGCAGGCTCGACGACGCCCGCCCCTGGGTGGACGCCCGTCTCCCCGACGGCACCCGGATGCACGCCGTGCTCGACCCGATCGCCGTCGGATCGGCCTGCCTCTCGCTGCGCGTCGTGCGGCCCCGGGCGTTCTCGCTCGCCGAGCTGACCGCGGCGGGCACGGTGCCGCCCGGTGGCGAGCGGCTGCTGCGGGCCCTGATCGAGGCCCGCGTGTCGTTCCTGGTGAGCGGCGGAACGGGCACGGGCAAGACCACCCTGCTCTCGACCCTGCTCGGCCTGGTCGGCCAGGGCGAACGGATCGTACTGGCCGAGGACTCGGCCGAGTTGAGGCCCGACCACCCGCATATGGTGCGCCTCGAATCGAGGCCCGCCAATCAGGAGGGCGCGGGCCTGGTGACCCTGCGGGATCTGGTGCGCCAGGCACTACGGATGCGGCCCGACCGCCTGGTCGTCGGCGAGGTGCGGGGCGCCGAGGTGACCGACCTGCTGGGTGCCCTGAATACCGGACACGAAGGAGGCTCCGGCACGGTTCATGCCAACTCGGCCGCCGACGTTCCCGCTCGGCTCGAAGCGCTGGGCACGGCGGCCGGGCTCGACCGGGCCGCCTTGCACAGCCAGTTGGCGGCCGCCCTGTCGGTGGTGGTCCATCTGGTGCGCGACCGGGCCGGGCAGCGCCGGATCGCCGAGGTGCGCGTCCTGGAGCGGGACGGGGCGGGCCTGGTGAGGACGGTGCCCGCGCTGCGCTGGGGCGCGGCGGGGTTCGTACGGGACTCGGGCTGGGAGCGGCTGCGGGCGCTGATCGGCGGTGCGTGGTGACGGGTCTTTCGCTGGGACCGCCCACGTGGGCGGCGCTGTGCGCGGGGGTGGCGGCATGGCTGTGGATGGGTCAGGACCAGGGGATGCGCCGGGCCCGGCTGATCTTCGCGGGCGCCGGAACCGGAACCGGAACCGGCGGCGGGGGCGGAGGGGATGGCGGAAGTGCGGGTGTGCCGGGCGCGGGGGTCCGGTTCAAGGCCTCACCGCTCGGGCGGTGGCTGGACAAGAAGTCGGGCCTGGTGCGCCGCCGGATGGAGTGGCTGTGCCTGCCGGTGGGGCTGACGCTCGCCCTCCTGGGCGGGTCGGCGCTGCCATTGGTGGCAGCGGCGGTGGCGGTGCCACTGGTCGGGAAGCGGCTACGGGCCAGGGAGCGTGAGCGGGCCGGGGCACGGCGGGCCGATGAGGTGATCGCCTGGTGCGCCGCGGTGGCCGGAGAGCTGCGGGCGGGCCGTCAGCCCGGGCGGGCCCTGGTCGCGGCAACCCGGGGGTCGACGGCCCTGGGCGCGGCGACGGCGCCGGTGGTGGCGGCGGCCACGTACGGCGGCGATGTGCCGGGGGCGCTGCGGGCGGCGGCCGCGGAGCCGGGCGCCGAGGGCCTGGCCGGGGTCGCCGCGTGCTGGCAGGTCGCCGTGGACGGCGGGGCGGGGCTCGCCTCCGGTCTTGAACGCCTGGAAGGCGTGCTGCGGGCCGAGCGGGAGCAACAGGAGTCCCTGCGCTCGGAGTTGGCCGGCCCGCGCACCACGGTGGTGCTGCTCGCATGCCTGCCGGCCCTGGGCCTGGTGCTCGGCACGGCGATGGGTGCGAGCCCGCTGAAAGTGCTGCTGCACAGCGCGGCCGGCTTCGGCTGCCTCGTCGTGGCCGCGGTGCTGGAGGCGGCCGGGGTGTGGTGGGCGGCGCGGATCGTACGGGCGGGGGAGGGGCGATGACGCTGTTCGGGCCGGATCCGGATGGTGTCCCTGGGCGAAGGGTCTTGTCCGGGATGGACGTTGCCCAAGGGGGGATGACCGCGCTTGGGACGGATGTTGTCCACGGGGGGATGCCCGTGCTTGGCGCGGACGTTGTCCACAGGCTGGGGGCGGTGGTGGGGGCGGCCGTCCTCGCCCTGTGGGTGGCCATGGGTGTGGCCAGGCGCCGCGAGGAGCACAGGATGCGGCGCCGGATGGCCGCGCTGCTGGCCCTTGAGGCGCTGCGCCTGCCCCCGCGCCGCCGCTGGAGCCCGGCATGGTCCGCCCCAGCGAAGCAATGGGGGCTCCCGCTGGGGGCGTTGGGGGCCGGTTACATCCTGGTGGGCGGGTTGGCGGGCGTCTTGGCGGGCCTCGTGGCGGCGTACGGGGCCCGGGCGTGGGGGCGCCGGCGCCGAGCCCAGGGGGACGGTGCCGAGGCGCGAAAGGCCGCTGCCCGCCAACTGCCGCTCGCGGCGGATCTGTTGGCGGCCTGCCTGACGGCCGGGGCCGGGCCGGGTGAGGCGGCGGGAGCGGTGGGTGCCTCGCTGGCCGGGCCCGTTGGCACCCGCCTGGGGCAGGTCTCGGCCGAGCTCCGCATGGGTGGTGAACCGGCAGCCGCGTGGGGGCGGTTGGGGGCGATACCGGGGGCGTCCGACCTGGCCCGCTGCCTTGAGCGGGCCGCCTCCTCCGGGGCCCCCGCGGCCGCGCCCGTCGCACGGGTCGCCGAGCGCTGCCGGGCCGAACGAACCCGCCGGGCGGCGGCGCGGGCCAGGCGCGCGGGCGTGCTGATCACCGGCCCACTGGGTCTGTGCTTCCTGCCCGCGTTCCTGGCGGCGGGGGTGGCTCCGGTGGTGATCGGCCTGGCGGGCGGACTGCTCCGGCGGTGAACGCAGTCCGGCGGATGAGCGCCGGCAGTTGAACGCGGTCGCGCGAACGTGCGCCGGTGATGAGTGCGGTCACCGGATGGGCGCCGGTGGTCGGCGCGCAGGTGAACCGGTAGGTAGACACAGCTGATCAACAGCCATATCCAGAAAGTGAGTTGAGGAAGATGAACGCAGTCATGAATCGGCAGGCCGCCGTCATCGAGCGGCGGATGCGACGCTGGGGTTCCGCTCTGCGGCGCCGGGTGCGGGGCGACGCGGGGATGTCCACATCGGAGTACGCCGTGGGGACTCTGGCGGCCTGCGCTTTCGCGGCGATCCTGTACAAGGTCGTCACCAGCGACGGGGTCTTGACCGCGCTGACCGGCCTGGTCACCAAGGCGCTCGATGTGCAGTTCTGAGCGGAGCGAGGAGCGGCGCCGGGGGGATCGGGACGACCGGGGGTTCGTGACCGCCGAGACGGCCGTGGCGATCCCGGCCCTGGTGGGGTTCGCGCTGGCGCTGCTCTGGGCGCTCATGGCGGCTTCCGCGGAGATCCGCTGCGTGGACGCGGCCAGGGCCGGGGCCCGCGCGGTGGCCCGTTCCGAACCGGAGGCGGTCGCGGTGGCGGCGGCCCGGTCGGCGGCGCCGAAGGGCGCCACCGTCACCGTGCGGCGGACCGGGGAGCTGTGGCGGGTCCGGGTGGAGTCCGCGACGCCGGGACCGCACCACCTGGCCCTGACGCTGAGTGCGGAGGCGGCCGCCCTGGCCGAGGACACGGTCGGGGAGGCGCTGTGAACGGGCGGCCGTGGAGCACTTCGGGACGGCGACGGATACGGGCCCGTGCCGACTGGCCGGCGTGGATCGGGAGGCGGATCGGTCGTACGGCGGTGCCCGGGGGGCCTGGTGACGGGCTCGCGGTGCTCGGGAGGCGTATCAACCGCCTTATTGGCGATGGGAGTTGTGCTGGACGCCACATCGCGGACGGGAGTTGTGCCGGACGCCACACCGCGGAGGGGAGTTGTGATGGCCGCCGCACCGCGGAAGAGAGCCGTGATGGTCCCCGTGCCGCGGGCGGAGGGTTTGGCGTTCGCCGCGCGGGCGGAAGCTGTGGCGACCGGGGTTCCGCCACCGTATGGGTGGCGCTGACCGCCGCCACCCTGTGCGCGGTGTTCGCCGCCGTCCTGTGCCTCGGTCAGGCCATCGCCGCCCGGCACCGGGCCGGCGGGGCCGCCGATCTGGCCGCGCTCGCCGCGGCCGACCGGGCTCTGTGGGGCGCGCCGGACGCCTGCGCCAAGGCGCTTGAGGTGGCCCGGGCCCAAGGCGCGGAGCTGGTCCGCTGCACGGTGACGGGAGAGATCGCGGACGTACGGGCGAGGGCCCGGTTCGGCCCGTACGCGCCGAGTGTCAGGGCCCGGGCGGGGCCGTCCCTGGCTCTTGCGGGGCCGTCCCCGGGGCTCCCCGCAGCAGTTCCGTGAGGAGGCGGACGGCACCGCGCTTGTGGAGGGGATCGTTGCCGTTGCCGCACTTGGGCGACTGGATGCAGGAGGGGCAGCCCGTCTCGCACTCGCAGGACGCGATCGCCTCGCGGGTCGCGGTCAGCCAGCTCGCGGCGGTGTGGAAGGCGCGCTCGGCGAATCCGGCGCCGCCGGGGTTGCCGTCGTACACGAAGACCGTCGGCAGCAGGGTGTCCGGGTGCAGCGGGACGGAGACGCCGCCGATGTCCCAGCGGTCGCAGGTGGCGAAGAGCGGCAGCATCCCGATGGAGGCGTGCTCGGCGGCGTGCAGGGCGCCGCCGAGGATCTCCGGGTTGATCCGGGCGGCATCGAGCTGGTCCTCGGTGACCGTCCACCACACGGCCCGGGTGCGCAGGGTGCGGGGCGGCAGGTCGAGCTTGGTCTCGCCCAGCACCTCGCCGGTGATCAGTCGGCGACGAAGGAAGGAGACGACCTGGTTGGTGACCTCGACGGAGCCGTAGCAGAGGCGGCCGGCTCCCCACGGGATCTCGGTGTCGGTGGTCAGGACGGAGATGGAGGTGGTGTCCCTGGCGACGGTCGAATAGGGCGGGCTCGCCTCCTCGACGAGGGCGGCGGAGTCCTCCAGGTCCAGGTGCTTCACCAGGTACGTACGGCCCTGGTGGAGGTGGACGGCGCCGTCGTGGACGGCGGTGTGGGCGGCGGACGCGTCGACCGTGCCGAGCAGCCGTCCCGTCGAGGCCTCGACGACCTGGACCGGGCGGCCGCCACCGCCCCGGATGTCGGTGAGGTCGGCGGCCCGCTCGCGGCGGGTCCAGAACCATCCGCTGCTGCGACGTCGCAGCAGCCCGGCCCGCTCCAGCTGCGGCATGAGCTCGGGGCTCGCGGGCCCGAACAGCTCCAGGTCGGCGTCGGTGAGCGGCATCTCGGCGGCCGCCGCGCACAGGTGCGGGGCGAGGACGTACGGGTTGTCCGGGTCGAGCACCGTGGACTCGACGGGCTGCTGGAACAGGGCCTCGGGGTGGTGGACGAGGTAGGTGTCCAGCGGGTCGTCGCGGGCGATCAGGACGGCCAGGGCGCCCTGGCCCGAACGTCCGGCCCGGCCGGCCTGCTGCCACAGCGAGGCCCGGGTGCCGGGGTAGCCCGCGATGAGGACGGCGTCGAGGCCCGACACGTCGATGCCGAGTTCCAGGGCGGTGGTGGCGGCCAGGCCCAGGAGCTCGCCGGAGTGCAGGGCCTGCTCCAGGGCGCGGCGCTCCTCGGGGAGGTAGCCGCCTCGGTAGGCGGCGACACGCCGGGCCAGCGTCCGGTCGACCTCGTAGAGGCGCTCCTGGGCGATGACGGAGATCAGCTCGGCGCCGCGCCGGGAGCGGACGAAGGCGACCGTGCGGACACCCTGCACGGCCAGGTCGGTGAGGAGGTCGGCGGTCTCGGCGATGGCGGTGCGGCGCACCGGCGCGCCCTTCTCGCCGGGGAGCTCGGTGAGCGGGGGCTCCCACAGGGCGAAGACCAGCTCGCCGCGCGGGGAGGCGTCGTCGGCGACCTCGACGACGGGCAGGCCGGTCAGGCGGCCCGCGGCGAGGGCGGGCTCGGCGGCGGTGGCCGAGGCGAGCAGGAAGACCGGGTCGGCGCCGTAGCGGGCGCACAGGCGGCGCAGCCGGCGAATGACCTGGGCGACGTGGGAGCCGAAGACTCCGCGGTAGGTGTGGCACTCGTCGATGACGACATAGCGCAGGGAGCGCAGGAAGGAGGACCACCTGGGGTGGGAGGGCAGGATGCCCAGGTGCAGCATGTCCGGATTGGTGAGGACGTAGTTGGCGTACTGGCGTACCCATTCGCGTTCCTCGACCGGGGTGTCGCCGTCGTACACGGCGGGCCGGATCGCGTTGCCCAGCGGGGCCGCCAGCGCCTTCACCGAGCGGCGCTGGTCGGCCGCCAGGGCCTTGGTGGGGGCGAGGTAGAGGGCGGTGGCGCCCCGGCCGTTCGGGGCCTCGGAGCCGTCCAGGAGGGTGCTGAGGACGGGCGCCAGATAGGCCAGCGACTTGCCGGAGGCGGTCCCGGTGGCGATCACGACCGACTCGCCGTTCAGGGCGTGCTCGGCAGCGGTGGCCTGATGGGCCCAGGGATGCTCGACGCCGGCCGCCTGAATGGCGTTGATCACTTCCGGGCGGATGAGGTGCGGCCAGACTGCATGACGGCCAGCGCGCGGGGGCAAGTGCTCCGTATGAGTGATGCGCGCAGCCCGGCCCGCCCCTGTGGTGAGCCGGTCGAGGACCGTGCCGGGGTCGGGTCGTTCACCCGTGCTGTCGGCGGGTGTTCTGGGGCGGTGATTCCTGGCCATCGGCACCGAGTGTGTCACTGGCGTAGCGGACAATGGTCCCAAGGCGTCGTGCATGGCTGCTGGTAAGTGATTGAATGCCATCGCGGCTGGCGATCCGTTCTCTGGCTCCGCCGGGGAGTCTCAGGGGGCGGCCGCTCGATAGCAAGGTGCTGGAGGATCCGTGGACCTGTCCCTGTCGACTCGCAATGTGTCCGGGCCTGGTGGCGACCGTACGGTCGTCGAGGTCGGTGGCGAGATTGATGTGTATACCGCGCCCAAGCTGCGCGAGCAGTTGGTCGAGTTGGTGAACGACGGCAGTTACCACCTGGTCGTCGACATGGAAGGCGTGGACTTCCTCGACTCCACCGGCCTGGGCGTGCTCGTCGGTGGGCTCAAGCGCGTGCGCGCGCACGAGGGCTCGCTGCGCCTGGTCTGCAACCAGGAGCGCATTTTGAAGATCTTCCGGATCACGGGGCTCACCAAGGTGTTCCCGATCCACGGCTCGGTCGACGAGGCCGTCAACGCGACCGACTGACGGGGCCGTCCTTCGACGGCTCCGGAGGAAGGACAGGGGCGCCGGGCGGCACTGTGGCCCGGGGCCCCTGAGATGTACGCCCGTACGTTCGAGGGGGATCGCCCATGGCCACCGTTGAACTCCGTTTCAGTGCCCAGCCCGAACACGTCAGGACGGCCCGTCTGGTGGCGGCCGCCGTGGCGCGCCGGGCCGGGGTCGATGAGGCAGTGCTCGACGAGGTCAGGCTGGCCGTCGGCGAGGCGTGCAGCCGTGCTGTCGGGCTGCACCGCTCGCACGGCATCGACGCCCCCGTCCACGTCGTCCTGACCGAGGAGGAGAAGCTCTTCTCCATCGAGGTCGGCGACGAGGTGCCGGGATCGGGCGGCGGTGCGTCGGCGGTGCCGGGCGTGCGCGCCTCGGGGGCCGACGACGGCGACGACGGTGCGGAGGACGAAATGGGCCTCGCCGTCATCAGCGGTCTTGTGGACGATGTGGAGGTCACCTCCGGCGAGTCCGGGGGCGTCATCCGGATGAGCTGGCCGACCACACCGGCCACGGTGCTTCCCTGATCCACTTTTTTTCGATATTGAGAGGGGCCCTGCTGAGCAGGGCCTTTTTCATTTTCCGAGCCGGATTCGGGCCGCCGGTCGCGGATCATTCCCGGCCGTTCCTAGATCGCTGATCAAGCGTCAATGCTTTTGCCCCATTACCGCTTTCGGGGGCATTTTCGTGACCGGATCTCTCTCTGGTGAGCGGATGAAGGTCAATTCCATTTGCGGCGCCCTGTTTTGATCGTGTCCCGCTACCTACAATCCGTCCACATCTTGAGCTCTGAGCGTCAAGGAGGACGAATGGCGGGGCTCTTCAACCCAACGGAACTCGACCACCCCACATCCCTGGCTGCCGCGGTACTGACCGACGGCAACCGGACGATCGTGATCGTCATCGCGGCTGTCGCGCTGGCGGCCCTGATCGTCGCCCAACTGCTGGTCCGCCAGGTTCTCGCCGCCGGCGAGGGCACCGATTCGATGAAGAAGATCGCGGCGGCCGTCCAGGAAGGCGCGAATGCCTATCTGACCCGGCAGTTGCGCACCCTCGGCATCTTCGCCGTCGTGGTGTTCTTCCTGCTGTTCCTGCTGCCGTCCGACAACTGGTCGCAGCGCGTAGGGCGTTCCGTGTTCTTCCTGATCGGCGCCGTGTTCTCGGCGGCGACGGGATACATCGGGATGCGTCTCGCCGTGCGCGCGAATGTGCGCGTGGCGGCGGCCGCCCGAGAGGCGACTCCCGCCGAGGGCGAACCCGAAAGGGATCTCACCGCGGTCTCCCACAAGGCCATGAAGATCGCCTTTCGTACGGGCGGCGTCGTCGGCATGTTCACGGTGGGCCTCGGCCTGCTCGGTGCCTCGGTCGTCGTGCTCGTGTACGCCGCCGACGCGCCCAAGGTCCTGGAGGGCTTCGGCCTGGGCGCCGCGCTGATCGCGATGTTCATGCGGGTCGGCGGCGGCATCTTCACCAAGGCCGCCGACGTCGGCGCCGACCTGGTCGGCAAGGTCGAGCAGGGCATCCCCGAGGACGACCCGCGCAACGCCGCGACCATCGCGGACAACGTGGGCGACAACGTCGGCGACTGCGCCGGCATGGCGGCCGACCTCTTCGAGTCGTACGCCGTGACCCTGGTCGCGGCGCTGATCCTCGGAAAGGCGGCGTTCGGCGACTCGGGCCTCGCCTTCCCGCTGATCGTCCCGGCGATCGGCGTGGTCACCGCGATGATCGGCATCTTCGCGGTCGCCCCGCGGCGCGCCGACCGCAGCGGGATGTCGGCCATCAACCGCGGTTTCTTCATCTCCGCGGTGATCTCGCTCGCCCTGGTGGCCGTCGCGGTCTTCGTCTATCTGCCGTCCTCGTACGCCAAGTTGAACGGCGTCACGGACGAGGTCATCAAGACGCACGGCGGCGACCCGCGGATCCTCGCCCTGGTCGCGGTAGCCATCGGCATCGTCCTGGCGGCGCTGATCCAGCAGTTGACGGGGTACTTCACCGAGACCACCCGGCGTCCCGTCAGGGACATCGGCAAGTCCTCGCTCACCGGGCCCGCCACCGTGGTGCTCGCGGGCATCTCCATCGGGCTCGAATCGGCCGTCTACACCGCCCTGTTGATCGGCCTCGGCGTGTACGGGGCCTTCCTGCTCGGCGGCACCTCGGTCATGCTCGCGCTGTTCGCGGTGGCGCTGGCCGGCACCGGCCTGCTCACCACGGTCGGTGTGATCGTCGCCATGGACACCTTCGGTCCGGTATCCGACAACGCCCAGGGCATCGCGGAGATGTCCGGCGACGTCCAGGGGGCGGGCGCCCAGGTGCTCACCGACCTGGACGCCGTGGGCAACACCACCAAGGCCATCACCAAGGGCATCGCTATCGCGACGGCCGTCCTCGCGGCCGCGGCGCTCTACGGCTCGTTCAAGGACGCCATCGGCACGGCCGTCAACGACGTCCACGCCAAGGCGAACGAGCTGACCTTGAGCATGGACATCTCACAGCCCAACAACCTGGTCGGGCTGATGCTGGGCGCGGCGGTCGTCTTCCTCTTCTCGGGGCTCGCGATCAACGCCGTCTCCCGGTCGGCGGGTGCCGTGGTCTTCGAGGTGCGGCGGCAGTTCCGCGAGCACCCCGGGATCATGGACTACACCGAACAGCCGGAGTACGGACGGGTCGTCGACATCTGCACGAAGGACGCGCTGCGCGAACTGGCCACCCCCGGCCTGCTCGCGGTGCTCGCGCCCATCGCCGTCGGCTTCACCCTCGGCGTCGGCGCGCTCGGCTCCTATCTGGCGGGCGCGATCGGCACCGGCACCCTGATGGCGGTCTTCCTAGCCAACTCGGGCGGCGCCTGGGACAACGCCAAGAAGCTGGTCGAGGACGGCCACTTCGGCGGCAAGGGCAGCGAGGCCCACGCCGCCACCGTCATCGGCGACACCGTCGGCGACCCGTTCAAGGACACCGCGGGCCCCGCGATCAACCCGCTGCTCAAGGTCATGAACCTGGTGGCGCTCCTGATCGCACCGGCCATCGTCAAGTTCAGCTACGGCGACGACGCGAACCCGGCCGTCCGGGGCATCGTGGCGGCGCTCGCCATCCTCGTCATCATCGGCGCGGTATACGTGTCGAAGCGGCGCAGCGTGGCCGTGGGCGACGACGGCAACAACGAGCGGGTGGCGAAGCCCGCGGACCCGGCGGTGGTCTCCTAGGCCACGAGCGGCAAAGGGCGGGCGGGCGGTGGGGTTTGACACACCGTCCGCCCGTTCTGCTTGGTGCAAATGGCTGCAATAGGGGGCACATCACACGGACGGCAAGCGATTGTCGCCCACTTGGCGTGTATGTTCCGGGGCCGAGAGCCTTGGAAGGGACCAAACCGGTGAACAAGAAGCTTGCAGCCGCACTGTCCGGCGGTGCGGTACTGATCCTGACGCTGTCGGGCTGTAGCGACGACTCCAGCAAGAAGGTCGACGACTGGGCGAAGACCTTCTGCAACTCGGCCCAGCCCCAGTTCAAGAAGATCACCGACGCCAACGCCGCGATCCAGGCGCAGACGCGTGACGACAGCAAGCCGGCCGATGTGCAGAAGACCGACTCGAACGCCTTCCAGCAGATTTCGGACGCCTACAAGGCGCTGGGCTCGGCCGTCGACCAGGCCGGCGCCCCGCCGGTCAAGGACGGCGCCACCACCCAGCAGGAGGCCGTCAAGGAGCTGAACGCCTCCTCCGTGGCGTACGCGAATCTGAAGAAGAAGGTCGACGCGCTCAACGCGGGCGACCAGGCGGCGTTCGCCAAGGGCCTGGAGGACATCGCGACCGAGCTCGGCAAGATCAGCTCGACGGGTGACGCCTCGCTGAAGAAGCTGGAGGCCGGCGACGTCGGCAAGGCCATGCAGAAGCAGCCCGGCTGCCAGAAGCAGACGCCGTCCGCCCCCGCCTCGGGCGCGGGTGCTCAGGCCGACAACTCGGCCTCGCCGTCGGCCTCGCCCTCGGGCTCAGCCTCACCGTCGGGTTCCGCGTCGCCCTCCGCGTCGGAAAGCCCCAAGTCGTAGCCCGCAGTCGCCCCTCGCCCGTGGCCCGGCCCCCTCGTGGAGCCGGGCCACGGGCGTGATGGGGTGATTGTCAGAGGCAGCGGCCACAATGGCGGGGTGAGTACGACCCGTCTTCCCGCGCCCGGTCACGCAGCCCGCCTGCGCGACGCCCTGCTAGCCGCCGCCTTCACCGCCGACGGCCTGCTCGATTTGCTTGGCGCGCCCGCGTACGCCGCGCTGGCCCGCGGCGAGACCGTCCCCGCCCTGCGGGCCACCCGAGGACAGGAGCCGCTCGACACGCTCGTGCGGCTCTTCCTGCTCCAGCAGCCCGCCGGGTACGAGAGCGCCCGCGCGGCCCTGCCGCTGGCGGAGGCCATCGAGGGCGGCTGGGTGGTGCGCGCGGGCGACGAGGTGCGCGCCACGGTGGACGTGCGCCCCTACGGCGGCCCCGACGGGCAGGACTGGTTCATCGTGTCCGACCTCGGCTGCGCGGTCGGCGGCGCCGGCGGGGCGAGCGGGCGCGACGAGGCCATGGTGCTCGGCGTCGGGGGCGCCTCCACCACCCTCGCGGGCATCACGGTCCGCCGTCCCGCGGGCTCCGCCCTCGACCTCGGCACCGGCTCCGGCATCCAGGCGCTGCACGCCGCACAGCACGCCACCCGCGTCACCGCCACGGATCTGAACCCGCGAGCCCTCGACTTCACCCGGCTCACCCTCGCCCTGTCGGGCGCGCCGGAGGCCGAGTTGCGCACGGGGACGCTGTACGAGCCGGTCGGCGAGGAGACGTTCGACCTCATCGTGTCCAACCCGCCCTTCGTGATCTCGCCCGGAGCCCGGCTCACCTACCGGGACGGCGGCATGGGCGGGGACGATCTGTGCCGCACGCTCGTTCAGCAGGCGGGGGAGCGGCTCAACCCCGGCGGATACGCCCAGTTCCTGGCCAACTGGCAGCACGTCGAGGGCGAGGAGTGGCAGGACCGGCTGCGCTCCTGGATCCCGCGCGGCTGCGACGCCTGGATCGTCCAGCGCGAGGTCCAGGACATCACCCAGTACGCCGAGTTGTGGCTGCGCGACGCCGGGGACCACCACAGCGACCCGGCGCTCTACGCGGAGCGCTACGAGGCGTGGCTGGACGAGTTCGAGGCACAGAAGACGAAGGCGGTCGGCTTCGGCTGGATCACCCTGCGCCGCACCGACAGCGACCGGCCGTCCATCGTCGCCGAGGAGTGGCCGCACCCGGTCGAGCAGCCGCTGGGCGACGCGGTGCGCGGCCACTTCGAGCGGCAGGACTATCTGCGCCGCCACGACGACGCGGCCCTGCTCGCCGACCGGTTCCGGCTGGCCGACGAGGTGGTGCAGGAGCAGGTGGGCCTGCCGGGCGCCGAGGACCCGGAGCATGTGGTGCTGCGCCAGAACCGCGGCATGCGCCGGGCCACCAAGGTGGACACGGTGGGCGCCGGGTTCGCCGGTGTCTGCGACGGGCAGCTGCCCGCGGGACGGATCCTGGACGCCATCGCCCAGCTGATCGACGAGGACCCGGTGCTGCTGCGGGACCGTACGCCGGAAGCGATCCGCCTCCTGGTGGAGCAGGGCTTCCTGGAGCCCGTGGGGGAGTGAGGGCCGGCCGAACTGCCGCTCGGGGCGCGGAGGTTCGCGCCCGGAGTGGCGCTCGGACCGCCCGGCGCCGATGAGCCGAACCGCCGCGGCCGTGCGGGACGGGCGGCCCGGCGGGGCCCTCGGGCGAGGCTCGTACGGCGGGTGACGTAGGGCCGCCGACGCATGTGGCGGACGCGGCCCGGCGGGTACCGAGGACAGCGGGCCGAGGACAGCGGGCCGAGGACGGCGGGCCGAGGACAGCGGGCCGAGGACGGCGGACCGAGGACCGAGGGACGCGCACGGGCGGGGTCGATCGCCGGGGCCACGCCCGATGGGATGCGGTGTGTGGCGCCGATGTGACGCACGACGCCTGGAAGCACCCTCCGGGTGGGCTCGGCGCGCCCCGCGCCGAGGGGGATCTGGCTGAAATGTGCATGATCGGGTGACCGTTCACCCGGCGTTCTCCGGGATGCGGCCCCGGCTCTGCCCGGGAGTGGGCCGCCCTGGCCAGGATCGCGCCCATGCATGCGATGGGTGGGACCGAGACGGGGCCGGCGGTGTTCGCGGGGGCGGTGTTCGTGCTGTTCGGGGGCGCCTTGCTGCTGTGGACGGCGTCCTGTGTGCGCCGCCGGACACCGGTCGCGTACGGCGCTCCTCCCGTAGCCGCCGCGGTGCTCGCGAGCGTCTCCGGTGCCGCGTTCCTGCTGCTCGGCGTGTGGTGCTTCGCTCACATCTAGCCCGAAAGGGGATGAAACGCTTTTCGGAAGGCTTCGGGACGGTCCGGGCGGCAGGATCGCGGTAAGTCGGGTTACCGTTCGAGTGGCCGCTGCGGGCTTTTGCTGTTTGACACGGGGGCGGGTTGTACCGTCACACTCCGCAGCGTCACGTACTGACACCCGAGTGCCGACCGGAGAGAAGAGCGAAGTTGTCCCCGACCAGCGAGACCGCAAAGGGCGGCCGCCGACTCGTCATCGTCGAGTCTCCTGCCAAGGCGAAGACGATCAAGGGCTATCTCGGCCCCGGTTATGTCGTCGAGGCGAGCGTCGGGCACATCCGCGACCTGCCGAACGGCGCCGCCGAGGTGCCCGAGAAGTACACCGGCGAGGTGCGCCGGCTCGGTGTGGACGTCGAACACGACTTCCAGCCGATCTACGTCGTCAACGCCGACAAGAAGGCCCAGGTCAGGAAGCTCAAAGAGCTCCTCGCCGAGTCAGACGAACTGTTCCTCGCCACCGATGAGGACCGCGAGGGCGAAGCCATCGCGTGGCACCTTCAGGAAGTCCTGAAGCCCAAGGTCCCCGTCCACCGGATGGTCTTCCACGAGATCACCAAGGACGCCATCAGGGACGCCGTCGCCAACCCGCGCGAGCTCAACCAGCGCATGGTCGACGCCCAGGAAACCCGCCGCATCCTCGACCGCCTCTACGGCTACGAGGTCTCGCCGGTCCTGTGGAAGAAGGTCATGCCGAGGCTGTCCGCCGGGCGCGTCCAGTCGGTGGCCACCCGGCTCGTCGTGGAGCGGGAACGCGAGCGCATCGCTTTTCGTTCTGCTGAGTACTGGGACCTGACCGGGACGTTCTCCACCGGCCGGGCGGGCGACGCCTCCGACCCGTCCACGCTGGTGGCACGGCTCAACACGGTCGACGGCCGGCGCATCGCGCAGGGCCGCGACTTCGGCCCCGACGGACAACTCAAGAGCGACGTCCTGCACCTGGACGAGGCGAACGCGCGGGCCCTGGCCGCCGCCCTCGCCGATTCCTCCTTCGCCGTGCGCTCGGTGGAGTCCAAGCCCTACCGCCGCTCGCCGTACGCCCCGTTCCGTACGACGACGCTCCAGCAGGAGGCCTCGCGCAAGCTGGGCTTCGGTGCGAAGGCGACCATGCAGGTCGCCCAGAAGCTGTACGAGAACGGCTTCATCACCTATATGCGTACGGACTCCACGACGCTGTCCGACACGGCCATCACCGCCGCCCGGGCCCAGGTGACGCAGCTGTACGGCGCCGACTACCTGCCGGACAAGCCGCGCACCTACGCCGGAAAGGTCAAGAACGCGCAGGAGGCGCACGAGGCGATCCGTCCTTCGGGTGATCGTTTCCGCACCCCGGCCGAGACCGGTCTGACCGGTGACCAGTTCCGGCTCTACGAGCTGATCTGGAAGCGCACCGTCGCCTCCCAGATGAAGGACGCGGTCGGCAACTCGGTGACCGTGAAGATCGCGGGCCGGGCGAGCGACGGCCGGACGGCCGAGTTCACCGCGTCCGGCAAGACGATCACCTTCCACGGCTTCATGAAGGCGTACGTCGAAGGCGCCGACGACCCCAACGCGGAGCTCGACGACCGCGAGCGCCGGCTGCCGCAGGTGGCCGAGGGCGACGCCCTGTCGTCCGAGGAGATCTCGGTGGACGGCCACGCGACCAAGCCGCCGGCCCGCTACACCGAGGCCTCGCTGGTCAAGGAGCTGGAAGAGCGCGAGATCGGGCGTCCTTCGACGTACGCCTCGATCATCGGCACGATCCTGGACCGCGGCTATGTGTTCAAGAAGGGCACGGCGCTCGTCCCGTCGTTCCTGAGCTTTGCCGTGGTCAACCTCCTGGAGAAGCACTTCGGCCGGCTCGTCGACTACGACTTCACCGCCAAGATGGAGGACGACCTCGACCGCATCGCGCGGGGCGAGGCCCAGGCGGTGCCGTGGCTGAAGCGTTTCTACTTCGGCGAGGGCGACGCGGCGACGGCCGGTGCGGCCTCCTCGGCAGGCAACGGCGACGGCGACCACCTCGGCGGGCTCAAGGAGCTCGTCACCGACCTCGGTGCCATCGACGCCCGCGAGATCTCCTCGTTCCCCGTCGGTGACGGCATTGTGCTCCGCGTCGGCCGCTACGGCCCGTACGTCGAGCGCGGCGAGAAGGATTCCGAGGGCCACCAGCGCGCCGACGTCCCCGAGGACCTGGCGCCCGACGAGCTGACGGTCGAGTACGCGGAGGAACTGCTCGCCAAGCCGAGCGGCGACTTCGAGCTGGGCGCTGACCCGGTGAGCGGGCATCAGATCGTCGCCAAGGACGGGCGTTACGGCCCTTACGTCACCGAGATCCTGCCCGAGGGCACGCCGAAGACCGGCAAGAACGCGGTCAAGCCGCGGACCGCCTCGCTCTTCAAGTCGATGTCCCTGGACACCGTCACGCTCGACGACGCCCTCAAGCTGATGTCGCTGCCGCGCGTGGTCGGTACCGACGCCGAGGGCGTGGAGATCACCGCGCAGAACGGGCGCTACGGGCCGTACCTGAAGAAGGGCACCGACTCGCGCTCCCTGGAGACCGAGGACCAGCTCTTCTCCATCACGCTCGACGAGGCCCTCGCGATCTACGCCCAGCCCAAGCAGCGGGGCCGCGCCGCGGCCAAGCCGCCGCTCAAGGAACTCGGCGTCGACCCGGTCAGCGAGAAGCCGGTCGTGGTGAAGGACGGCCGCTTCGGCCCGTACGTCACCGACGGCGAGACCAACGCGACGCTCAGGACCGCCGACAGCGTCGAGGAGATCACGCCGGAGCGCGGCTACGAGCTGCTCGCCGAGAAGCGCGCCAAGGGCCCGGCCAAGAAGACGGCGAAGAAGGCCCCCGCGAAGAAGGCGACGGCCAAGAAGACCACCGCCAAGAAGGCGCCCGCCAAGAAGACGGCGGCGGCCAAGACCACGGCGGCCAAGACGACGGCGGCCAAGAAGGCCCCGGCGAAGAAGACGGCCGCCAAGAAGACGGCGGCCTCGGAGTAGGACCGAGCGGGACCGACCGAGCGCGGGACCGACCGGGCGCGGGACCGACCGAGCGCGAGACCGACGAAGAGCGGGACCGACGAAGAGCGGGACCGCCCGAGAGCGGGGGCCGGGGCACACGTCCCCGGCCCCCGCTCGACGTCTGTCGAGGGGCCGGCCGCGGTTGAGCCCGCCGGACCCCGAATCGCTTCGTCCGCCCGTATGTTCGGGCACCCCCGCCGGGACCCGCACGCTCCGGATAGGCTGGGCGGATGACGCGAGGAGCCGAGCAACCCCCAAGCTCTGAAGGAGCCGGGGCGACACCCACGGTCGTGAGCCCCATCACCGACGGCCTAGCCGCAGACTCACGCGAGCGCGCCGTACGCGCCTTGCTGCGCATCCCCCCCCTGCGACGATTGTGGAGCGCCCAGCTCGTCGGCGGGATCGGCGACACCCTCGCCGTACTCGTCATGCTGCTCCTGGCGTTGCAGGCCGCCCTGGAACAGGAGTCCTTCGGCGGCGGATACCGGGGCGCCGCCTTCGCGGTCGCCGCGGTGCTCGGCGCCCGGGTGTTCGCGACGGTGCTCTTCGGCGCCGTGCTGCTCGGCCCCGTCTCCGCGCTCACCGCGCCGGGCGGGCCGCTCGACCGGCGCTGGACGATGGTCGGCGCCGACGGCGTACGGGCCGCGCTGCTGATCGTCGCGCCCCTGTGGATCGACTGGACGCCGCGTCACGCGCTGCTCCTTGTTCTTGTCACCGCGTTCGTGGCGGGCGTGGCCGAGCGGTTCTGGACGGTCGCCAAGGAGAGCGCCGCCCCCGCACTGCTGCCCCCGCCGCCCCTGGAGGGCGCCGCCGTCCGGCCGCTGCCCGACCACCTCGACGCGCTGCGCAGGCTCTCGCTGCGGACGGCCTTCGTCGCGATCCCGCTGGGCGCTGCGGCCCTGCTCGTCGCCGCCCTCGTCAGCAATCTGCTCGGGTCCGGCATCGACTGGTTCACGCTCCACCAAGCCGCGCTCGGTTCGTACCTGGCGGCCGGCCTCTTCGCCGCGTCCATCTCGGTGGTCGCGCTGCTCGAACTGCCCGCCACCCAGACGCCGCGCCCCCGCTCCCCGCTGGAGGGGCTGCGCAGGCCCAGCACCGGAAACGGCCCCGACAAGGGCCGCACCGGAGCCGTCCCGCTGCTCGTGCTCGCCGGCGCCTCGGTCGCCGCCGCCATCGCCGCGGCCACCTCGGTCGCCGTGCTGCACGCCATGGACCTGGGCGGCGGCCCGGCCGCGTTCGCACTCCTGGTCCTCGCCCTCACGGGTGGCACGGTGCTCGGCATCCGTACCGCCGCCAAGATCCTTCCGGTGCTCTCCCGGCGTCGGCTGCTCGCCCTGGCGATCGCCGTCACCGGCATCGCCCTGCTCGCCATGGGCCTCGTACCGGACCTCGCGACGGTGCTGTTCATCGCGCTGGTCGCGGGCGTCACCGCCGGTGTCGCGGCCAACACCGGGCACGTACTGATCGACCAGGAGACCGAGGAGTACCGCAGGTCCCGCACCGCCGAACACCTCCAGGCGGTCGTACGGGTCTCGATCGGGCTGGGTGCCATCGTGGCGCCGCTGCTCGCGGCGGCCATCGGCAGCCACCGCGTCGAGTCCGGCTCGTTCGTCTTCGCGCACGGCGGCGCCGGATTCACGCTGATGCTGGTCGGCGCGCTGCTGCTGCCCCTGGCCGCCGTGGTGCTCGCCAAGGCCGACGACCGCCAGGGCGTGCCGCTGCGGCGCGATCTGGCCGACGCGATGCGCGGCGCCGACCCGGTGCAGGCGCCGGCCGCGACCGGTTTCTTCATCGCCCTGGAGGGTGGCGACGGGGCCGGCAAGTCCACCCAGGCCGAGGCACTCGCCGAGTGGATCCGGGCCAAGGGCCACGAGGTCGTGATCACGCGCGAACCCGGCGCCACGCCGGTGGGCAAGCGACTGCGGTCGATCCTGCTCGACGTGTCGTCGGCGGGCCTGTCCAACCGCGCCGAGGCGCTGCTGTACGCGGCCGACCGGGCCGAGCACGTCGACTCGCTGGTCAAGCCCGCCCTGGAGCGCGGCGCGATCGTCATCTCGGACCGCTACATCGACTCGTCCGTGGCCTACCAGGGGGCCGGTCGTGATCTGTCTCCGACCGAAATCGCTCGAATCAACCGGTGGGCAACTGGCGGACTCGTACCGAATCTGACCGTTCTGCTCGACGTTGCGCCCGAAACGGCCCGCGAACGCTTCACTGAGGCGCCGGACCGTCTTGAGTCGGAGCCGCCGGAGTTCCACGGCCGGGTCAGGTCCGGGTTCCTCACCCTGGCCGCCGCCGACCCCTCCCGCTACCTGGTGGTCGACGCCGGCCAGGAACCGGAGGCCGTCACCACGGTCGTGCGCCACCGGCTCGACCGGATGCTGCCGCTCTCCGAGGCCGAGGTACGGGCCCAGGAGGAGGCGCGTCGTAAGGCCGAGGAGGAGGCCCGCAAGCGCGCCGAGGAAGAAGCCGCGCGCAAGGCAGAGGAAGAGCGCCTGGAGCGCGAGCGCCAGGAGCAGCTCGCCAAGCTCCGCGCCGAGGAGGAGGAGCGCAAGCGGCGCGAGCTGGAAGAGGCGCGCCGCCGCGAGGAGGAGCGCCAGGCGGAGGAGGCCCGGCAACGGGCCGAGGAGGCCCGGCGGCTCGCCGAGGAGGAGCGGGTCCGGCGCGAGGCCGAGGAGAAGGCGCGCGCGGCCGAACAGGAACGCCTGCGCAAGCAGGCGGAGGAAGAGGCCAGGCTGCGCGCCGAGGCGGAGGCCCGTCGCCTGGAGAAGCAGCGCAAGGCCGAGGAGGCGCTGCTGCGCGCGGAGGAGGCCCGCCGCCTGGCGGAGGCCGCCGCCGTCGCCGCAGCCGAGGAGGCTGCCGCGAAGCAGCGCAGGGCGGACGCGGCCTCGGCCGCGAACGCGTCGGGGGCCGTGGGCTCCGGGAGCGCTGCCGCAGGCGCAGGCGCAGGCGCCGGCTCCGGTCGCCCGGAGCGCTCCGGTGGCTCCTCCACCGGTGCTGCGGCTGGCAACGGCAACGGCAACGGCAACGGCAACGGCAGCGGCAGCGGCAGCGGCAGCGGCAGCGGCACCGGCAACAGCACCGGCAATGACTCCGTTCGGTCTGATCGCTCGGGTCGCTCGGATCGGTTCGGCCGGGCTGCCGGTTCGACGGAGGTCTCGGAGTCGGAGGTCACCGTCGAGACCCCGGTGATCAACCCCAACGAGGTGACCCAGCAGGTCCCGGTGGCCGAGCCCAACGAGATCACCCAGCCCGTCCCGGTGCCCAAGCCTGACGCGGACCGTTCGGATCGCACGGGTCGCACGGGTCGTGCGGGTCGTGCGGGTCATACGGATCGCCCGGCGGACGCGACGGGTGCGGGCAGGTCGGGTCATGCCTCGGATGCCGAGGAGACGACCGTTCTGCCGGCGGTGCCGCGCGCGGGTCGCGACACCGGTCGGGACGCGGGTCGCGACGCCCGGGCCGCCGACGACACGGCGGTGCTGCCGCCGGTGCGCGGCGACGCCCCCGCCGACCGTGTGCCGCCGGGCCTGTTCCGGGACGAGCGCGCGGCCGGGAACCCGGCCGAGGGAGGCAACGAGCGCACGCGCGAACTGCCCCAGATCGACCCCGACACGGGCCGGGAGCGCCAGCGCAGGCGCTCCGACTGGGCGGAGGAGACCCCGCTCGACGACCTGCCGACGCTGGCCGACGAACTGCTCGGCCCGCGCGACGACGAGGACGACAACCCGCGGGGCGGCCGCCGCAAGCGCTGACCCGGGCGGGACCCCGGGGCTGCCCGTAGCCCCGGCATTCGTGCTGGCACGCAGAGCAAGTTGCGTGCCAGCACGATCGTTTGCGGACCCGGGATTTTCTAGAGTTGCAGTGTCGCGGGGCAGCCCCCGCGGCAGCCGCAGGACAGGTACACGGGGGCAGCCCCCGCGGTGCCGCCGGACGGGCCAGGAGCAGTGCTCCGCAGGCTAGGAGTAGTGCTCCGTAGGCCAGGAGCGAGGCGTCGCAGGACGGGCGCCGATCCCGGCCGGCTGACCGGCGCGGACCGAGGGTACGGACTGGCGCTCGGTCGGGAGCGCATCTGTCACCTCCCGCTCTGACCTGCGGGGTTTTGCCCCCTGGCGTCCGTTGTCAGTGGGGTGGCGCACAATGGGCGCAGCAGCGACCGGAGGGTACGGAGGGGCAGTAGATGGCCGTTTGGGACGACCTGGTGGGCCAGGACCAATTGCAGGAGCAGCTGGGTGCCGCCGCCCGGGATGCCGATGCGCAGGTCACCGCCGAGCGTTCCGGCGAGCCGCGCCCCGAAGCGTCGAAGATGACGCACGCCTGGCTGTTCACCGGCCCGCCCGGTTCGGGCGGTCCCACCGCCGCCCGCGCGTTCGCGGCTGCCCTTCAGTGCGTCAGCCCGGACCGGGCGTTGGGCGGTGAACCGGGCTGCGGCTTCTGCGACGGCTGCCATACGGCACTGATCGGTACGCACGCCGATGTCACGGTCATCACCACCGAGGGCCTCACCATCGGCGTGAAGCAGACCCGCGAGCTGGTGCGCGGCGCCCAGATGTCGCCGTCCGGCGGCCGCTGGCAGGTGATCATCATCGAGGACGCCGACCGGTTCACCGAGCAGGCGGCCAACGCCGTCCTCAAGGCGGTGGAGGAGCCCGCTCCCCGCACGGTGTGGCTGCTGTGCGCGCCCTCCTTGGAGGACGTGCTCCCCACGATCAAGTCCCGCTGCCGTCACCTCACTCTGCGCACTCCGCCCGTCGAGGCGGTCGCCGATGTGCTGATCCGGCGCGACGGCATCGAGCCCGAAGCCGCGTACGCGGCGGCCCGCGCCACCCAGGGCCACATCGGCCGGGCCCGACGCCTGGCCACCGATGCCGCGGCCCGGGCCCGAAGGGCCGCGGTCCTGAAGGTGCCGCTGCGCGTGGACGACGTGGGCGGCTGCCTCAAGGCGGCGCAGGAGCTGGTCGACACCGCGGCGGAGGACGCCAAGCAGCAGGCCGACGAGGTCGACGTCAAGGAGACCGAGGACCTCAAGGCGGCGATGGGCGGCGTCGCGGGAGGCCGGATGCCGCGCGGCACCGCCGGGGTGATGAAGGAGCTGGAGGACAAGCAGAAGCGCCGCAAGACCCGCACCCAGCGCGACAGCCTGGACCTGGCGCTGACCGAGCTGACGGGCTTCTACCGCGATGTCCTCACGCTGCAAATGGGCACCCGGGTGGCCATCGCCAACGAGGACGTACGGGACGCGGTGGACCGGATCGCCCGCGCGTCCGGCCCCGAGCGCACCCTGCGCCGCATCGAGTCGATCCTGGCCTGCCGCGAGGCGCTGGACCGCAATGTGGCCCCGCTCCTGGCGATGGAGTCGATGACGCTCGCCCTGCGAGCGGGCTGAGCCGGCCCAGGGCCTAAGAAAGCCCTGAGCCGGAACAAGGCCTAGTAAGAAAAGGAAGGGGATCGGGTCATGCGGATGTGGGAGGACGCCCGGGCGGGCGAGGTTGACGGGATCACCCGTACGAGCCGCACCGCCGCGCGCCGCGTACATCACGTCACCGGGCGGATACGCTCCGCAGATGGACCCTAGGCGCCTGCTCCGTACCTCAGCCATCGCCGCCGTGACGGCAGGGCTGCTCATCTCCGGCTGCTCGTCGGGCAGTTCGTCCACGTCCGCGAACGCCTCACCGCACAACGCGGGCAAGGCGGGTCCGAGCGACGCCGCCACGGAGCAGGCCCTCGCCCCGTACTACACACAGAAGCTGAGCTGGCGGGCCTGCGGTGTCGGCAAGTTCGAATGCGCCACGATGAAGGCGCCGCTCGACTACGCGAAGCCCGCCGGCCCCTCGATCAACCTGGCGGTCGCCAGGGTGAAGGCGACCGGCCCCGGCAAACGGATCGGCTCGCTCCTGGTCAATCCGGGCGGGCCGGGCGGCTCGGCGGTCGGCTACCTCCAGTCGTACGCCGGTATCGGCTACCCCGCCCCGGTGCGGGCCCGCTACGACATGGTGGCCGTCGACCCGCGCGGAGTGGCCCGCAGCGAGCCCGTCGAATGCCTGACGGGCAAGCAGATGGACGCGTACACGGAGGTCGACCAGACCCCCGACGACCCGGCCGAACAGAACGCCCTGGCCAAGGCGTTCAAGGACTTCGCGAACGGATGCGAGGCCAAGTCCGGCAAGATCCTGCCGCATGTCTCCACGGTCGAGGCGGCCCGTGACATGGACGTCCTGAGAGGGGCGCTCGGCGATCAGAAGCTGCACTACGTCGGCGCCTCGTACGGCACGTTCCTCGGCGCGACATACGCCGAACTGTTCCCGTCCCGCACCGGCCGGCTCGTCCTCGACGGCGCGATGGACCCCTCGCTCTCCTCCCTGGACATGAACCGCGACCAGACGGCGGGCTTCGAGACCGCCTTCAAGTCGTTCGCCGCGGACTGCGTCAAGCAGAAGGACTGCCCGCTGGGCACCCAGTCCGTCTCGGACGCCTCCGACCGGCTGCGGAAGTTCTTCAAGGACACCGACGCCAAGCCGATCCCCACCGGTCAGAGCCGCGCACTCGGCGAGTCCCTCGCCACCACGGGTGTGATCGCCGCGATGTACGACCAGGCCGCCTGGCCCGAGCTGCGCACCGCCCTGACCCGCGCCATGAGCGGCGACGGCGCGGGCCTGCTGGCCCTGGCCGACTCGTACTACGAGCGCGACGCGAGCGGCAAGTACGCGAACCTGATGTTCGCCAACGTCGCCGTGAACTGCCTCGACCTGCCCCCGTCCTTCACCGGCCCCGCCGAGGTGAGCGCGGCCCTGCCCTCCTTCGAACAGGCCTCCCCGGTGTTCGGCGACGGCTTCGCCTGGTCCGGCCTGAACTGCACGTACTGGCCGGTCAAGGCCACTGGCGCCCCCCATCGCATCGAGGCGAAGGGTGCCGCCCCGATCCTGGTGGTCGGCACCACCCGCGACCCCGCCACCCCCTACAAGTGGGCCGAGTCCCTCGCCTCCCAGCTCTCCTCCGGCACCCTCCTCACCTACGAGGGCGACGGCCACACCGCCTACGGCCGCGGCAGCGACTGCATCGACACCGCGATCAACACCTACCTCCTCGACGGCACCCCGCCGCCGAAGGGAAAGCGCTGCTCATAGCCCCGCAGCGGCCCGCCCCGACCCTGGTCGGGACCACTCCAGAAACTGTGTAGACTTGGCGACGCTGCTGCTCGCACCATGGTGCGCAGAGCGGTGCCGCCTTAGCTCAGTTGGCCAGAGCAACGCACTCGTAATGCGTAGGTCTCGGGTTCGAATCCCGAAGGCGGCTCTGTGGAAGCCCCAGGACTCACTCGCCGTGACCTGGGGCTTTTGCTTTTTTCGGGTCCGTTCAGGGCATGGCGAGGCGCACGGCTGGGATGCCGTGAAGGGGCTTGCGTGAGCGATGCGTGAGCGGAGCCTTCCTCTTCGCTTCCGGCGCCGACTGGGCAGGGCCGCGCTTGCCGCGGCGGTGTGCTTGCCCGCGTGGGGAATGACGCTTCCCGATATGGCACCGCCGTCGTCATGTCGGCGATCGGTCGTCCGATACGGTCGCTACGTGGTCATGGAGCCGCGTTCGAGTGCGAAACTGGGCACATGGAATATTGAGGGCCGCCCACGCCCTGCGCAGCGCGGCACGCGACATCGTCCACACCGCCACCGGCCCCGACGGCAGCGCGCTCGCCGCCCTACTCGCAGCCCTCGTCTGGGCCGCCATCGTCGCCCGGCGCTGGCACGAAGCGAAGGACCGCGCCCACCAGGCCGACGCCGCCCGCCTAGCAGTCCAGCACCTCCAGACAGCCGCCGACCGAGCCCTTGCCCCGACGCTCGCCGAACTCGCGGCCCGACCGCCCAGGGATCGATCCCGCCGTGTTCTCGCGAACGACGTCCGGGCGGCCGTCCCCGACCACGCTGAACGGAACCTCGCCGACCCGGCCTGGCTCGCGTTCGCCACCGTCATCGCCGGCGCCGAAGCCCGCGGCCACCAACCCCACCAGCTCCTCAAGGAGCCCGCCGCACAACGCGAGTTGGCCACCGCCCACCAACCCGCCCGTGTCCTGATCACCCGCATCCAGCACACCGGCCGTAACCCCGTGCCCAGCTGCCTCGCCGAAGCCTCCGGCCGAGGCTCGACCAAGGCCTGGAATCCCAACGGGGCACCGCAGGAGGCGCCGCCGATCAGTCCTTCTGCGGCTCCGTTGCAGGGCAACGGTCCTCGGCGGTATCGCTTCGGAGGGCTATGGAGGTTGCGGGTCAGGTGGGGTGCGTCTCATCTGAGGTCCGCTTGCATGAGCAAACCCCATCTGAGGTAGAACGGTTCTGCTACGTGGTGGCGCACGAGACTCGTCAACGGGGAGGCGAAGCTGATGGGGATGCCTGCCGATCTCGGCATGATCACCAAGGGCATGATCGGCGCGGCCATGGAGATGGTGAAGGCGGTGATGCCGGGCGCCCGTGACACCACCATCGCGCTCTTCCACGACCTGGACCGACAGAAGGGCATGGCGGGAGACGACGACGTCGGCCACGAGTTCGCGAAGGTTTACGAGTCCGCAGCCTCCACGACCCTCGACAAGATGGGTTTCAGCGCTCTGGTCATGAGCGAGACCGGCCGCGGCCTGATGCACACGGCACGCGAGTTCATGGCCAGGGAGAGCCACATTGCCTCGCAGATCCTGGGTCAGCAGGTTGACATGACCGACAGCATGGGCGACCCGTACGAGGACTGCAAGGAGAGCTTCCTCGGGCGTGGCCAGGAGCTTCAAGGGGTGGTCGGGGACACCTCATGGTTCGACCAGTACGCGCCAGGAGGCAGGAGCAGCCGGTTCCGGGGCTCTCCCGAGAAGCTCCGTGATGTCGCCGAGTCATGGCGCCGGGGCGGGAAGCTGATGGTGCGCTTTCTGGAGGATGCCCAGGCGTGCGCGCATACCGCGGACAAGGCCCACAGCGGCGAGGCCGCGGACACGTTCCGCAAGTACTTCAACAACTTCGTGGGCTTCGCCGCCCCGCCGGACAACGCGCATCCGGACGAGACCCTGGTCGCGAATCTGGTCGCTGCCTGCAGCCAGCTCGCGAAGGCGTGCGACCGCTACGCCGACCATGTCGAGGACGCGAAGAAGAAGATCCAGCAGCACGAACTGGACCCCTTTCACATGGACATGCCCTGGGACTCCCCGATGTTCGGTGGGAACGGGTACGACGGCGGGCTGAAGGACGCGGTCCTCGACGACCCCTGGATCCACAAGCTCGGCGACGTCGCCCACGCCCTCGACACCTCCGAAGCGCGGGTGGAGCTGCCCGACGGCTCGCACAACCAACCCTTGCTCCCCGGGCTGCCGCTCGTGCCCGGGCTGCTGCCGGAGGGCATTCCTGTGCTTGTCGCCTCCTATCAAGGCGGCGTGTCCGGCGTCATGCCCGCGCCGTACGTCAATCCCGACCCGAGCATCCCCATCAAGGACCCCGTGCCCCCGGTCCCGGGCACGACCCGCTTGCTGAGCATCGACGAGCGGAAGGAGTTCGTCTCCTTCGTCAACACCCTCAAACCGCTCGGCCTGGGCAGCAACGCGAAGGACCCCAATTCGCCTGAGAATGCCTACCAGTTGAGGACGGCCGGTTACCCCGAGCGCAAGATCCCGCTGCTGCCCACGTCCAAGCGCCCCTTCAAGGCGGCCGACGGCATGCGGCCCGTGGACGGCTACATGATCGACTCCAAGTACGTGAAGAACGACGGCAAGGACTGCTGGCGCAAGCCGGAGACCTTCGACCAGTTGGAAGACAACTACGGTGCCGACGGCAAGAAGAAGTGGAATAAAGGGTCCTTCTTCAAGGGCCTGGACGAGGGTGAACTCGGCCAGTACCGCGACGCCATGACCGCCCACAAGGAAATCCGTGGACTGTCGATCGTCACCAACGACAAGGACGCGGCGGCCTACTGGCAGACGCTCATGGCGCAACAGGGCGTCAAGGGCACCTCGCAGTACGTCCCGTAACCGAGAGGAAGCACCCCCGTGGATTTCGACGAGTACAACACCGCGTACCTCCTGTACGCGCCGGCGAAGAACCCGCAAGGGTGGAACCTGGACCTGTCCGCATTCGGCCAGGCGCTCGACGACGCCTTCCCGGAGGTGCGCTACCAGCAGGAAGAGGGGCACGCGGCCCGCCTGTCGTTCTGGGCCATGACCGCGGACGGCGAGGAGTTCGACGGATTCGCCGACAACGAATCCCGCGCCACGATCGCACTGAGCTCGACCACCGTCGACGAAGCCGCCACCTTCATCCTGTGGCTTCGCGACTCGTATCTCCCAGCACCCGACCTCATCCGCTTCAGCTCCGAACTCGCCTACGAGCGGGAGATCGACACCGACTGGCGAATCCCAGCCACCGGAGACCACGCGCGGATCGCAGACGAGATCAAGCACCACATCCAGGTCGTCGTCGGCTGACGGGCAACGCGACTACGGCGCCGAGCCTCGCGACCGCCTCATGCAGGTGGGCCTCAACCAGGGCCCGCCTGCCGGAGACCACCGCGACCACCGCCCCCACCCGCATCGCCGTGTTCATTGGCAGCGACTGACTTCGGAGTCAAAGGGCAGAAACGGAGGAGGCCCTCACCGTGCAGCGCGGTCCGGGTGCGCCGGTCTGTTCGGCGATGTCATCGCTGGTGCCCCCGACCTGGCGAACCTTGTCCTCGGTGAGCCAGATCCATGGTGCGCAACTTCCTTCGTGAACGGTCGCTGTGTTCTCCTCCTCGCCTGCGCTGCACCGCCAGGAGAGTAACCGGTACTAACGCGTAGACATGGCGACTAGTTGCGTGCCAGACTCGCCTACGGCGCCAGCCTTCGGCGCTAGCAGACAGTCGTGGGGAGAAGGAATGACGCAGGAAGCCCAGCCGCAGTTCGTCTCAGTTCCCGTACCGACTCAGTACGTCACGCAGGTGTACGCGTATCTCGCCGAGTTGACGGGAGCCACGGCTACTACTCCCCCCGTCTCCACGGTACCGCCGATGAATTCGCAGGACGGAGACCAGCTCCCCGTCGTCGAATGGACCGTGGAAGACTTCCGTCGACTGATGATCGAACCGCTGAGCTCGGTGCAGGTGATCGTCCGAGTCCTCGACCTTTTGGCCAAACAGCCCGACACCCGGGTCAGCTACACCTCTCTGGCGCAGCACCTGGACATGGAGAAGAGGAGCCTGCAGGGCAACCTGTCGGCATTCACTCGTGCCGTGCGTAAGCACTACCAGCGCCGCAACTGGCCGATGACGTGGGCTGAGGCGCCCACTAATGAGCCGGATCTGAAGTCGGAGTTCTACTACACGATGAACACGACAGTCGCCGAGCGCTGGCTACGTGCCCGCTCCCGAAGCTGATGCGAGGAGTGAGGCGGGGTGAGTTCATCTTGCTCCCCGCTTCCAGGTGATCGACATCGACATCCCGGACACTGGGAACTCTGGGGCAGTCCGATCGCACTCGCCAGAACATGGACTTGGACGTCGCTTTAGGTGGCAGCTGATCCGTCGCACTCCTCACCCAGCGGGCCCGCTGCTACGGTCACATCCATGACGCTCTCGGTTCCCACCGGCCGTGCTGTCGATCTGCGCTGTACAAGACCCCGCGGAGCCCCCGCCCCGGCGGGCCGAAGATCCGGATCTCCGGAACCATGGGGTTCGGACGGTTGAAGATCCGTCACGCCAGACGCTGAGGCCGGCCGAGCGGCGCGGCCAGGCACCGTACAGCGAACGCGGCCCGGGGCTCTTGCTGCTGGTGGCGGCTTCTCGCGGTCCGGCGGGCGGGTGGGGGAGTAGCCTGAGGCCTATCGAGGGCATTTCGCACACTGGCTGCCACGTCGGCGTCGTTCTCGGTGAGAGCGAATAACCCCGGGCCGCGTCCCGTCGGCCCGGAGACGGGTACGCGCCATGTCCGCGACCACCGACACCGGCCCCCCGCTCGATACCGGCCCCGGTCCCGAGATTCGCCCCGGTCCCGGCCCTGGCCCCGATGCCCGGGTGTCGCAGGGCGAGCCGCGGGCCGTTCGCCTCGCGCTGAAGGCCGGCGACGGATCCCGGGGCCTCCTCGACGGGGCCTGGTGGCCGTACTCCCGAGATCTGGCCGCCGAACTTCCCGCGCTCGTCGACGTGCTCGACCCCCTGTGGGGGCGGGTCACCCGGATCGCCGTGAACCCGCGGTACTGGCCCGTCGTTCCGCGCAAGGTGCCCGTACGCGGGCACGTGGTGAAGGTGGGCTGGTTCAAGGCCGAGCAGGACCCCCACAAGCTGCTTCTGCTCTCCAACACCGTTGGACGCTGGGACCTGTTGGTGATCCCGCCCGACACCCCCGCCGACTCGGCCGCCCGCCTCATGGCCG
The DNA here is from genome assembly GCF_042869955.1 of Streptomyces sp. NPDC006691. Taxonomy (NCBI): domain Bacteria; kingdom Bacillati; phylum Actinomycetota; class Actinomycetes; order Kitasatosporales; family Streptomycetaceae; genus Streptomyces; species Streptomyces sp. NPDC006691. The sequence goes on along the minus strand of NZ_JBIAGW010000001.1, from coordinate 108,774 downwards.
CCGCGAGCGATCCCGCGGGGCCGCCGCTGACCGCCAGTGCGCTCATGGCGGGCGAAACGGACCGGTTCGGCGCCGCTACGGGGGACGAGGCGGTGACGCCCCCGGCGCCGGGGGAGGCCGGGGGTGAGGCCCCCTCGGCCGGCGTCGCGGTCCCGGCCAGCCGTCTCATCATGGGGATGTGATCGGCTCATGGGGTTGCGATCGGTATGAGCAGCCCGGACCTGAGTGTCACCCTCCTGACTGTTCTGTTTGTTCTGCTTCTTCTGACCATGCGGCCTGTTCTGGTCGTCGGAGCGGCTCATACGATCCGGCGACCGCACGCCCAGCCCGAGCCCGCCCAACACCCCGAGCCCGCCCAACACCCCGCGCGCGACGATCGCCACCGGGGCCGCCCCGGTCCGTAGCGCGCGAACCAGTTCCCCGGGCCCCACTGCCCTACCCGCCGACTCCAACTCCCGCAGCCCTGGACCCCGGCCACCGTGCCGGGGTACCCGGGGCCCAAGCCGTGAGCCCTCACCCTGTCCACCTCCACCCCGACCGCATGGACGTACGCCGTGCCTGAACCCGGCAAGGCCCGGCACCACCGCCCGTACCGGAGGCACCGCCAACATGACCACGACACCGCTCCACTCCCTGCCGCCGGCCGCTCCGTCGCCAGGCCGCACGCACGCTGCGGCGCCCAACTCGGCGTCCGACTCGGCGTCCGGCTCGGCCCGGCTCCGGCTCACGCCGGGCGCAGGGGGACCGCAGCCCATCGACGGTGTCTGGTGGCCGCGTTCCGACGACCTGACCGCCGAACTCCCGCTCCTGGTACGAGCGTTGCCGCACAGCTGGCCACAGATCGCCCACGTCACCGTGAACTCCGCCATGTGGTCCGCCTTCCCCGGCCGGATCCTGCTCGCCAACCACGTCATCCAGCTGCACCGCGCCACCGCCCGGCACGCCCCCGACACCATCTGCCTGCTCGCCCCCGGCAGAGGCAGATGGGACCTGAGGGTCGTCCCGGCCAGTGCCGTCGGGGCCGACCGGCCGGCGGGCTGACCCCCGCCCCCACCCGGGAGTACGGTCACCCCCGTCTGACCCCCCGTACCCCCCGTACCCCCCGTACCGCCATACGCCTGCCCCTACCGCCAGACCGTCAGTGATCCGCTCACCGCACCGAACGGATCCCCCTCACCGCACCGAACGGACCCCCTCACCGCACCGAACGGATCCGCCCCACCAGCACCGACCCGGCCACCCCGACAGCCCCCGCCAGCGCGTACAGGACCCCGTACCCGCCGAGGTGGCTGACGACCGGGGCCGCGACGGCCGGGGCCAGGACCTGGGGCAGGGCGTTGGCCACGTTGATGACGCCCAGGTCCCGGCCCCGGTCGGCGGCGCTCGGCAGCACATCGGTGAGCAGCGCGAAGTCCACCGAGGTGTACACCCCGTACCCGACCCCGAGCACCAGCGAGGCCACCACCGCGCCGGTCCACGTCTGCCACACCGCCAGCAGCAGCGTCGCCGCCGAGATGACGAGCCCGGACCACACGACGAACACCTTGCGCCGCCCTGTACGGTCCGACCAGATGCCGCTGATCACCACCGTGCCGAGCAGCGTCACCGCGTCCAGGGCGGTCAGGATCAGCACGCCGGTGTCCGCGTCGCCCGCGTAGTGCACCGCGTCGGTCAGGTAGTACAGCAGGTACATCGTGCTGATGGAGTACGACAGGTTCATCAGGAAGCGGGTCAGCCATGCCCACCCGAAGTCCGGGAAGCGGCGGGGGTCGATCCAGAAGCCCCGTACGAACTCCCGCCAGTGGAAAGGTGGTTGGGTGCCGGCTTGCAGCGGGGCGTCCCTGCGCATCAGCACGTACGGGACGATCGCCAGGAGCGAGAAGGCCGCGCACGCCCCATAGCCGGCGGCGATGCCGCCCGCCGCCGTCGCCAGCGCCGTGCCCACCAGGATGCCGGCCACCTGCGACACGCCGAGCCAGCCGCCCACCAGGCCGCGCCGGCGGTGCGGCACCTGGTCCGGCACGGCGGCCGTCAACGCGGCGAACGAGGCGTTCAGAGCCAGCTGCACCAGGCACCAGCCCGCCGCCATCACCGCCACGTCCGGTGCCCACGCCAGGACCAGCAGCCCCGCGACCCCGCCCACGCCGCCCGTCACGACCCACGGGATGCGCCGCCCGACCCGTGCCGTCGTACGGTCGGACAGCGCGCCGAACACCGGGTTCGCCACCATCGAGACGGCGGCCCCAAGACCCGTCACCAGAGCCAGGGTTGAGGCCTTGTCGTCCGGGGTGAAGTGTTCGGCCTGGCGGGCCAGGAGCAGTTGCAGCGGCCCGAACCAGCCCACCCACACTCCCAGATTGGCCAGCGACAGCGCCCCCACCCAGCGCCCGCCGGGTTCCCCCGCCACGCCCCCCACGGGTGCGCCCAGGGCCTCGGCGCCGGGCTCCGCCGTCACCGGGCGTCCCCGTGGGGGGCTCCGCGGTCCGCCGTCACCGGGTGCCCGCGGCGGGGTCCGTACGGCTGCGGCTGTGCCGGATCACGTCCTGGTACCAGGCGTAGGAGTCCTTCGGCGTGCGCGTCAGCGTCTCGTAGTCGACGTGGACCAGGCCGAAGCGCTGCCGATACCCCTCCGCCCACTCGAAGTTGTCCAGGATCGACCAGATGAAGTAGCCGCGCACGTCGACACCCTCCGCCATCGCCCGGTGCAGGGCGCGCAGATGACCGTCGTGGTAGGCGATCCGCCGGGCATCGGGCACCCGGCCGCCGTTCGCCGGGTCGGGGGCGTCCCCGTACGAGCACCCGTTCTCGGTGATGATCAGCGGCGGAAGTGAATCGCCGTACCGGGTACGGAAGGTGAGCAGCAGCTCGTGCAGGCCGTCCGGGACCACCGGCCAGCCGAAGTCGGTGCGCTCGTGGCCCTCGATCTCGTGCAGACCGAAGGGCAGGTCCGGCGGCAGGTCGATTCCGGCGAGGCTGGTGAGGGCGTCCGGCTTCGGTGCGCCGACCAGGGCCGGGTTGTAGTAGTTGATCCCGTACCAGTCCAGCGGTGCCGAGATCATCCGCAGATCGTCGGCGACCGGGCCCGGCATCAACTCGGCCCATCCGTCGGGGTAGTTGCCCGTGAGGATCGGGTCGGCGAAGAGCCGGTTCATCAGTGTGTCGTACAGCTCGGCCGCCGCACGGTCCTCGTCGGTGTCCCCCGCCCGCCATACCGGGCTGTGCGAGGCGGCGATGCCGATCTCGCGCGCCCCGGCGGCACGCAGAGCTTCAACTCCCAAGCCATGCGCCAGTAGTTGGTGGTGGGCCACCGGCAACGCGTCGAAGATCAGCCGCTTGCCCGGGGCGTGTTCGCCGATCCCGTGACCGAGCAGGGTGACCTCGGCGGGCTCGTTGAGGGTGATCCAGCGCGGCACCCGGTCCCCGAGCCGCTCGGCGACGATCGAGGCGTACGAGGCGAACCGGTACGCCGTGTCCCGGTCGAGCCAGCCGCCGCCCTCCTCCAGGGCGAGCGGGGTGTCCCAGTGGAACAGGGTGGGCACGGGGGCGATCCCGGCGGCGCACAGTTCGTCGACCAGGCGGTCGTAGAAGTCCAGCCCCCGCTGATTGACCTGGCCCTTGCCGGATGGCTGCACTCGGGACCAGGAGATGGAGAACCGGTAGGCCCCAACGCCCAGTTGGGCCATCAGCGCGACGTCCTCGCGGTAACGGTGATAGTGATCGGTGGTGACCTTCGCGTGCGAGCCGTCCTTGATCCGGCCGGACTCGCGGGTGAACGCGTCCCAGACGGACGGCCCCCGCCCCTCGGCTTCCACCGCGCCCTCGATCTGGAACGCGGAGGTGGAGACCCCCCACAGGAAGTCGCGGGGGAAGGCGGGCAGCGGCGGCAGGGGCGGCGGCGTCATGGGGGAACTTTTGGGCCCGGGGGTGGGCGCTGTCAATGGAAAGTGAACAACTTTCATGTTTGGTTGGGGGGCGACGGAGAGTGCGGAACAGCGGAACAAGGGGCGGAACAGAACAAGGGGCGGAACAGAACAAGGGTGCGGAACCGATGGAGGCTGGGCGGCGTCACCATCCAGGCGCCGGCTGACAGATCGTGACGGTCGGATCCCGGCCGGCACACCTCAACGGTTTGATCCCAACGGGCTGATTCCAACGGTCAGGTCTCAGCAATCGGCAATCAGCTATCAGATGTCCACGTTCCAACCCCCGAGGAGCAGCGCCATGTCCCACCCCGCCACTCCGGCCGCCCCCGCCCCTACCCCCGCCCCCACACCCACGCCCACCGCCACCCGCTACCTCTATCTCGCCCGGCACGGTGACGCCGGGCACGAGGGGCCCGTGCTCAGTGAGGTCGGGCGGAGGCAGGCCGGGCTGCTCGGGCGGCGGCTCGCCGGGGTGCCGTGGGACGCCGTGCATCACGGGCCGCTGGGGCGGGCCGCCGAGACCGCGCGCCTTGTCGCCGCCGAGCTGGACGGTGTGGTGCCGCAGGAGGCGGAGTGGGCCGGGGACTACGTGCCGTACTGGCCGCAGCGGGCCGAACTCCCCGCCGCCCAGGCCGACGGCATCCTCGGCTTCCTCGGCGACCCGGAGCCGGGGGAGCGGGAAGCCGGGCCCCGGCTGGCGCGCGAGGCGACGGCTCAGTGCACCGGGCCCGTCGACGGGCCCGACCCGCGCCATGAACTGGTCATCACGCACAGCTTCCTGATCGGCTGGCTGGTGCGCGCCGCGCTCGACGCGCCCGCCTGGCGCTGGATCGGGCTCAACCCCGGCAACGCCGCCCTGACCGTCATCCGCTACGCCCCGCAACGGCCCGCGTCCGTGCTGCTCCTCAACGATATGGCGCATCTTCCGGCCGAGCTGAAGTGGACCGGGTTCCCGAAGCAGTACGCGGCCGAGTTCGGCGCGTACGCCGTGTGAGCCGGGGGTGGGGGGCACGGCGGACCCGGCGCGCTTACTTCGCGTCGGAGTAGCGCTCCACCACCGCCGTGGTGAAGGGGAAGCGGACCGGTGTGGTGCCGAAGGCGATGCGGCCGGCCAGTTCGCCGGCGTCGCGGATCGTCTTCGCCACGGTGTCGGCCTCCTCGGCGGGGCAGTGCACGATCACCTCGTCGTGCTGGAAGAAGACCAGCTCGGCCCGGAGCCCGGCCGTGCTGATCGCCTGGCGCAGGGCGGCGAGCAGCAGCAGGGCCCAGTCGGCGGCGCTGCCCTGCACCACGAAGTTGCGGGTGAAGCGGCCGCGTGCCCGGGCGTCGCTGGAGGCGTAACCCGGCGTGAACTCGCCTCCGGCGGAGCCGAGTTGACCCTCCGGTTCCTGGGGGATGCCCGCCTCGTCGGCCTCGGCGGCGCCCGCTGCGGGCGGGCTGGTCCGGCCGAGCCAGGTGCGGACGAGACGGCCCTCCTCGCCGGCCTTCGCCGCGTCGTCCACGTACGCCACGGCGAGCGGGAAACGTCTGCGCAGGGCGGCGAGGTTCTTCAGGCCGTCGCCCGAGGTCTGGCCGTAGATCGCGCCGAGCAGGGCGAGCTTGGCATGCTCGCGGTCACCGGAGAACGCCCGGTCGGACAGCGAGGTGTACAAGTCGCCGTCGTGTCCGGCCACTTCCATCAGGCCGGGGTCGCGGGAGATCGCGGCGAGCACCCTCGGTTCCATCTGGTCGGCGTCGGCGACCACCAGGCGCCAGCCCTCGTCGGCGACGACGGCCTGCCGTATCACCTTGGGGATCTGGAGGGCGCCCCCGCCGTTGGTCGTCCAGCGGCCGCTGACCGTGCCGCCCGGGGTGTACTCGGGGCGGAAGCGTCCCTCGCGCACCCAGTCCTGGAGCCAGCTCCAGCCGTGCGCGGTCCAGATCCGGTACAGCTTCTTGTACTCGATCAGGGGCTCCACGGCGGGGTGGTCGAGCTCGGCGAGCTCCCAGCGCCGCGTCGATCTGAGGCGGATGCCGGCCTCGCCGAACGCCTTCACCACATCGGCGGGCAGATCGGGTCTGACCCGCCGCCCGAACGCCGCCGACACCTGGTCGGCGAGCTCGGCAAGGCGGCGCGGCTCGCCGCCGGCCCCGGTGCGCGGGGAGCCGCTCGCGTAGCGCTCGCCGAGCAGGCCCTGGAGCAGGGCGCGGTGGACGTCGGCCCGCCACGGCAGGCCCGCCCGGTTCATCTCGGCGGCCACCAGCATCCCCGCCGACTCGGACGCGGTGAGCAGCCGCATCCTGCCGGGGTGCTCGGTGCGGTCATGGCGGCGCTGCTGGTCCGCGTACACCTCCAACAGTGCTTCGAAGGGCAGGCCCGTGCTGTGCTGGGGCTCGAAGAGGGAGGACTGCGAGCCCGGTTCGGCGGCCCTCGGGGGCGGGTCGGCCGGTACGGGGCGGTGGTGCAGGCGGGCCCAGGCGGCCGCCGCCGAGCGGGGCTCGCCGGACCGGCCCTCGTGGCCGAGCAGGAGCAGCTCGGCGTCCTCGATGTCGTAGCACCGCTCGACGCGGACGCCGGCGGCGAGCAGCCGGGGGTAGATCCCGGCGGTGGAGCGCCACACCCAGCGGCCGACTTCGGGGCGGCTCCGGACGGCCGCGACCAGGTCCGCCTCCTCGCGCACCGCGCCCAGGGGCAGCCCGTCGTCCCCGAGGGGGACGAGCCGTGCTCCGCCGCCCTCGGTCGCCTCGACGGCCCACCGTTCGTTCACGCGATCGAGTCTGGCACCCGCCACTGACATCGGCCCCGCGGCCGCCCCGGCGCGGCCGCCCGTGTCTGCCGCTGACACGGCGCGGCAGCGCGGCAGGCACTGCGGCTTAGGCCACCGCGTGCAGCATCGCCGCCGCCTCCCCGCGCGAGCTCACACCGAGCTTGGCCAGGATGTTCGCGACGTGGAACTTCACCGTCGACTCGCTGATGTGCAACTCCTGGGCGATGGTCCGGTTGCGGTGGCCCTGGGCGAGGTGGCCGAGCACCTCCGCCTCGCGCGGGTGCAACTCGGACAGCGGGTCCAGGCGCGGCCGGGGGGCGGTGCCGAGGGGCAGGGTCGCGGTGACCGTGGTGCCCCAGCCGGGCAGCGCGTCCACGGCGAGGGTGCCGCCGAGTGCGCCGAGGCGCTGGGCCACGCGATGGGTTTCGAGGGCCGCGCGCGGCAGCTTTCCGGGACCGTCGTCCCTTACGGACGCGGTCAGTTGGCAGTCGGCGAGCCGCCAGCGGACGTGGATGCGCCGCACCCCGTCCTGGCCGGCCATGGCGAGGACCACGGCGCGCACGGCGGCCCGGGCGAGGTGGGCGACGTCCGCCGCGACGGACGTCTCGGCGGTCTCCGCCTCCGGGGGCGTGCATTCGAGGGCGACCTCGCTGTGCCGGAGCAGCGGTTTGAGGGAGTCGGCGAGCCGGGCGAAGGCCTCGGCGGCCGATTCCTCGGTGAGTTCCTGATTGCGGTCGGCCTCGGCGCGCACCGCGACCAGGGCGGACACCGCGAGATCGACGGCGCGGGCGCGGGCCTCCCGGTCGTCCAGGCTCCTGCTGCGCAGCACGCCGAGCAGCGAGGTGAGCGCGGTCTCGTGGGCCTCGCCCAGCTCGGCGATCACCCGGGCCCGCTCCGCGGCGGTGGACCGGGACTGCACGAGGGCGCCCGGCACGGCCTCGGACGTGAGTCGGGCGCGATGCCCGGTCGCCAGGTCCCACAGCTGTTGCGCGAGCGCCGCGTCGGCGGCCGTGAGCAGGCCGCCGGGCGACTTGCGGACGAGGACGAGCAGCGGCGGCTGCCCGGCCATCGGCGCGGCCTCGCTCGCGAGCGCCAGCACGGCCCGCTCCTCGCCGCCGAACACGGCCGTGCCCTGCCAGGGGTGGCCGGGGGTGACGCGGGGGCCGAGCGTCTGGAGGTCGGCGACGGTGATCCGCGGGGCCGTCCCCATGTCTCCGTGCGCCCTGTGCACCTTGAACGGGGAGTGCGCGCACTGCCCCGACAGCTCGGCTGCGACCGTGTGTGCGACGAGCGGGGCGAGGGCCGCGGAGAGGGTCGGCAGGATCTCGTTGAGCGGCCCGCGCACCAGTTCCGCGGCCCGCGCGAGAACGGAGGCGGCGGACGCCGCCGTGCCCGTGCCGGGCGTCAGGCCTGCGCCGGGCGTCAGACCCGCGGCGGACGTCAGACCTGTGGCGGATGCCGTGCCCGTGATGCCGGACGCCGTGCCCGTAATGCCGGAAGCCACGCCGGTTGCGGGCCTGGTGCCGCCCGGGTCGGGCGCCGGACCCAGGGTGGTGGGCCCCGTGCCCGGGTCGGGCGCCGAACCCAGGGTGGTGAGCCCCGTGTGCCGCGCGTCCGTCGTGGTCGGGACGTCCGCGGGGGCGGGCGCGCCGGGGGTGGACGCGACAGGGGTGGGCGTGCGGGGGGCGGCCGGGGGCGTGCCGGGGGGTGGGGTGCGGCTCGTGCGGGGCTCCATCGCCCCAGCGTACGGTCGGCGCCTTCCCGCGTGCCTCGCCTTGTGGCCAGGTCGAACCGGCCGTAAGGCGGGCCGGGTTGGGGCGGGGGGCGGCGGAGGCTGGATTCACCACGGCGGCCACGACGTGGGGAGCGGAACGAGGAGTGCTGTGATGGAAGCGATCGTGTACGAGCGGTTCGGCGGCGTCGAGGTGCTGGCCCTGGGCCGGGCCGACAAGCCCCGGCCCGGCCCCGGCCAGGTCCGGGTGAAGGTGGTCGCGGCGGGCGTCAACCCCGTCGACTACCGCATCCGCAACGGCTGGATGCAGCACGCCTTCCCGGTGACCTTCCCGGCGATTCCTGGACTGGAGCTGGCGGGGATCGTGGATGAACTCGGCGCGGGGGTGACGGAGTTCGCGGTCGGCGACGAGGTGTTCGGGCACTCCGACACCGGCGCCTACGCCGAGTACGCGCTGGCCACCCATGTCGTGGCCAAGCCGGCCGGGCTGGGCTGGGAGCAGGCCGTCGCGCTGCCCGTCGCGGGCGAGACCTCCGAGCGGGTCCTGAACCAGCTCGAACTGACCGCGGGGGAGACCCTGTTGGTGCACGGCGCGGCGGGAGTCGTCGGCTCGGTCGGCGTGCAGCTCGCGGTGGCGCGGGGTGCGACCGTGATCGGAACGGCGTCCGCGGACAACCACGCCTTCCTGCGCGAGCTGGGCGCGATTGCGCTGGCGTACGGTCCCGGCCTGGTGGAGCGGGTGCGCGAGGTGGCACCGCAGGGCATCGACGCGGTGTACGACGCGGCCGGCAAGGACGCGCTGCCCGACTCCATCGAACTGCGCGGCGGCACCGCCACGCGCATCGTCACCATCGCCGACGCGAACGCCGCCGAGCACGGCGTCCCGTTCAGCGGTGAGGCGATGGCGGACCCCGTGCCCGTGTATACGGCCCATGCCCGGCTCGCCGTCGAGGGCAGGCTGCGCATCCGGCACGCCGAGACGTTCCCGCTGGCGCGGGCCGCCAAGGCCCTGGAGCTGAGCGAGGGCGGCCACACCCGGGGCAAGCTGGTCCTCACGCCGTGAGTCCGGCCCGGTAGCGCCCCGGCGTCGTGCCGTACTGCCTGCTGAAGGCGTGCGACAGGGCGTACGGGGTGCTGTAGCCGACCCTCGCCGCGATGGCGCCGAGCGCGTCCGGCGTGGTGCGAAGGAGCGCCGCGGCCCGGGTGAGGCGCCACCAGGTGAGGTACGCCATCGGGGCGCGGCCGACCAGGGCGGTGAAGCGGCGCGCCAACGTGGCACGGGACACGCCCACTTGGGCGGCGAGGCGCTGGTTGCTCCAGGGCGCCGCCGGATCCTCGTGCAGGGCGTGCAGGGCCGCCGCGACCACCGGGTCGTGCAGGGCGGCCGGCCAGCGCGAGGTGGTGCCGTCGGCCATCCAGGCCCGTACGAGATAGACGAGGAGCAGGTCGAGCAGGCTCGGCAGGGCGACCGCCGAGCCGGGGCGCGTCGAGTCGACCTCGCGGCCCAACAGGCTTATCGCGGCGCGCAGTTCGTCATGACGGCCGGCCCGGCCGGAGATGTGCACGACGTCCGGGAGGTCGGCCATGAGCGGGTGGGTGTGGCGCCGGTCGAGCCGGTACTTGCCGCACAGGAGCTCCGTGTCGCCGCTGCCCGTGGGGGAGTTGGTGTCCTTGGCCGTGCGGGCCCAGGCGGTGAAGCCGACGGCCCGGGCGAGGGTGGCGGGGGAGGCCGGACGGTCGGCGATGACGTGCCCGCCGCCGTGCGGGAGCAGTACGGCGTCGCCGGTGTCGAGGGCGAGGGCGGTGCCGTCGTCGGTCAGCATCCAGCAGCTTCCCGCCAGGACGACGTGGAAGCCCGCGCCCTCGTAGGCGTCGAGCCGCGCGCACCAACTGCCGCCCACGCGGAGCCTGGTGGAGGACGGGCGTCCCACCCGTACCGCCGAGATCGCATCGCTCACCAGGTCCATGCCGGGAGCCTAGCCGTCCCCTCCACCGAGCCGATGAGGCGTTCGCGTATTCAAGTGAGCCGGGAAAGCATTGAGGGGCTCACTGCGGGCTGCCTAGAGTCGAGCCGGACGCACGCGTACGAGCGAAGGGCGGCGGGGCATGAGCGCGGGTAGGGGAATGGGCATCGGGACGGGCAACAGCATCACCCTGGGCGAGGTCGAGATCATCAGGGTCGTGGAGTGGGAGGGCGCCTTCGGGTCCGCCCGCACGATCGTGCCCGGGGCCGGGATCGAGACGTGGGAGGCGAACGAGGAACTGCTCGCGCCGGACTTCTGGGAGCGCGACAGCGACCGGTGGATCGGGGCGCTCCAGACCTGGGTGCTGCGCAGCGGCGGGCGGACCGTCCTGGTGGACACCAACGTCGGCAACGGCCGCGAGCGGCCCAGCATGCCGATGTTCCACCACCGGAACACCGATTTCCTGGGCCAGTTGGCGGCCGCAGGGGTGCGGGCCGAGGACGTCGATGTGGTCGTCAACACCCATCTGCACGCCGACCACGTCGGCTGGAACACGGTGGGGCGGGGGCCCGGCACATGGGTGCCCGCGTTCCCGAACGCCACCTACCTGATGCCGGCCGCCGACCACGCCCACTTCGACCCGGCGAACGGGCGGCCCCTGCGGCCGGACGACGTGGCCCTGTTCGAGGACAGTGTGGCGCCGGTGGTGGCGGCCGGGCAGGCCGTGCTGTGGGAGGGCGAGCACCGCATCGACGAGAACCTCGTCCTGGAGGCGGCTCCCGGACACACCCCCGGCTCGTCGGTGCTGCGGCTCGCATCCCGCGGCGAGCGGGCCGTGTTCGTCGGCGATCTGCTGCACAGCCCGGTGCAGATCGCCCACCCGTCCCACAACAGCTGCTTCTGCGAGGACGAGACCGGAGCCGCCGAGACCCGCCACCGCATCCTGGGCCGGGCCGCCGACGAGCGCGAACTGGTCGTCCCGGCCCACTTCGGCGGGCCCGGCGCCTTCGAAGTCCGGCGCGCGGCAGGCACGTTCGCGGTCCGCGGCTGGGCCGCCTACGGCGCGTAGTTGGGACCTGGGGCGTAGTTGGGACACGCCGCGTAGTCGGGACGCGGCGCGTAGTTGGGACATGGGGCGGCCTGCGTGCGCGGGCCGGAGACCGGGCGGCCTACGGCGCGTAGCGCCCGGCCAGCTCCCAGGCGCTGTGCAGGGCTTCCGCGAACGCGCCGGCCAGCTTGTGCTCGCCGCCGGGGCCCGGGTGCGTACCGTCGTAGGTGTCCCGGTGGATGTCGTACGTCTCCGGGACCGTGGCGAGCAGCAGCGGCGAGGCGGCCGTGCCGAGGTCGGCGACGGCCTTGGCGAGCAGCACGTTGAACCGGTCCACCTCGGCGGCGAACGGCGCGTCCTGTTCGGCCCGGATGTTCGGGATGACGGGCAGCGCCACGATCCGGATCCGCGGATTGGCCTCGCGGGCGCTCTCGACGAACGCGCGCACGTTGGCGGCGGTCTGGCCGGCGTCCGTGTAGAAGCCGAGGTCTATCAGGCCGAGCGAGACGAGCAGCACGTCGGCCCGGCTCTCGGCGACGGCCGGGCCGATCACCGGCGCCATGTGCAGCCAGCCCTCGCCCCAGCCCGCGAGGTGGCGGCGGGCGGCCGGCGGGAACTCGGGGGCGGCGTAGTCGTGCGAGACGGCGGCCCCGGCGGCCGGGTCGTACAGCGCGGAGCGCGGGCCGACGATCTCGTAGGGGCCGTCGAAGGACGCTTCGAGGTGGCGCCACATGCGGTAGCGCCAGGTGAAGTCGCCGGGGCATCCGATGGTCATGGAGTCGCCGACGAAGAGAAAACGCATGGGGGTCATCATTACCGATCGGTACGCCGTGCGGCGACGTGACGGTGGACACCCCGACGGGGTCCGGAGGAGGTTGTGGACACTGGGGGCATGCGTTCGCTGTGGAGGGTGTGCGGGGTGGCCGGGCTCGTTGTGGTGTGTGCGGCGGGGCCGGCCGTGGCCGACGACGGCGGGTTCACCATCAAGGACCCCCGGATCACGGAGTCCAGCGGCCTCGCCGCGAGCCGCGCCCATCCCGGCGTCTACTGGACGCACAACGACAGCGGCGACGGCCCGTACGTCTACGCCGTCGATGCGCGGACCGGGCGGACCGTCGCGCGGATCACGCTGGAGGGCGTCGGCCGCCCGCGCGATGTGGAGGCGATCTCGATCGGTCCCGACGGCGACCTGTACGTCGGCGACATCGGCGACAACCTCGACGGCTCCTGGAGCCACGTCTGGATCTACCGCTTCCACGAGCCCGCCCAGTTGAGGGACCAGACGGTGAAGGCCACGCAGTACACCGTCCAGTACGCCGACGGGCCGCGCAACGCCGAGGCGCTGATGGTCCACCCGAAGACCGGCCGGGTCTACATCGCCTCCAAACGCGAGAGCGGCGGTGGCCTCTACGAGGGACCGGCGAAACTGTCCGCCACCGGTACGAACGTCTTCCGCCGGGTCGGCGAGGTGCCCTGGGTGACCGACGGCGCGTTCTCTCCCGACGGGACGAAGCTGGCGCTGCGCGGGTACTTCGCGCTGGCCGAGTACGCCTGGAAGGGCGGCGCGGGAAACCCCCTCGGCGACTGGCACGCGGTACCGGGCACGCCCGTGCAGCAGCAGTCGGAATCGGTGACGTACACCCTCGACGGCAGCGCCCTGATGGTCGGCTCGGAGGGCGTCGACAGCGGGGTGGTGCGCGTCCCCCTCAAGGAGGACGGCGCCAAGTCGCCCTCGGCGGGCGGCGGTTCCACCCGTTCGGGTGGTGGCGCGGGCGACGGGAACTTCCTGCTCGGCGCGATGGTTCTGGCGGGCGCCACCGCGCTCGGCCTGGGCGCCAAGCGGATACTGCGGCGACGGGCCGGGTGACGGGGCGCGGGTGCGGGGCTCGGGTGCGGGGTTCGGGTGCGGGGTTCGGAGGGCCGGCGGGCCCGTACCGCGCGCGGTGGCGGTACGGGCCCGGGAGCGGCGGCTCAGCGCTGCTGCGGGCACTCCTTCCAGGCCAGGTGGTAGACGGTCTGGATGTCACCGTCGGTGGAGTCCATGGCGATGAAGCTGTTGGTCTTCGGGTCGGCGCTGCCGAGGCTCGCACGCAGTTCGGTGTTGATGTTGAAGTTGCGCTGTACGCCGCAGGGGGCCCACACCAACTGGCCCCAGTCGGTGGAGTCGGTGGCCTGCCAGTCGTCGCTGTAGGGGCCGTTGAACGGGTGCGTTCTGCTCGCGGTGTCGGGCGAACCCTGGAAGTAGTACGAGGCCTTCTGCGTGGCGCTCGCGCCCTTCTCCAGGTGGGCGAAGCCGCGGTAGTCGGCGCTCGCTACCGCGTAGGTGAAGCCGGAGGGGACGTGCACGATCAGGTTGAGCTGGCAGTTCTTGCGGAAGTCGGTCGGCTTGGCGCCGGCGCCCACCTGTGCCAGGTACTGGCTGTACGTGACGGTGAAGGCGGTGTTGTCCGGGGCGACGGCGACCGCGGCGGTGTTGATGGGGCAGCCCGAGCCGTTGACGGTCGCGACCTCGATCACGATCTTGTCGGGCGGCGCGACGATGGAGGAGGGTGCGGCCGGGGCCGCCTGGGTGAAGAGCGTGGAGGCGAGGAACGCCGCCGTCGCGCCGCCTGCGAGAAGTGCACCGGGCATGATGCTCCGATCGGTTGTCGGTGGCCTTGCGTGGATGTGGGGAGTCCAGCCGAGCGGCCATGCCCGCGATGCCGTCGAAACGCTTTCGGGGCGCCTTCGAAGAGACATAGTTGAGACATGGACATGTCAAACCTTCGGACCGGTCCGGCCGTGGTGCGGTGTGGTGCGGAGCGGTGTGGTGCGGTGTGGTGCATGCCGGATCGCTTTGGATGGTAGGGACCAACTCCCTGGTGGAATAGGGCAGTTATCGGCCGCGGGTAGGGGGAGGCGAGCGGGCGGCATACGGGCGTGCGGGCATGGCTTCGGGGCGCGGGGTGTCACCCGCGCCCCGCCGGCGCCCGCCGGGCCGCCGGGCCGTGCCCCACCGGATCACAAGGCGTTGGCCACCGGGCCACCGGGCCACCGGGTTTTGACCGCCGGGCTCCGGCCACCGGGCCCGTGCCCGTGCTCGTCAGGCCTTGCCGGTCAGGTGGGCGAAGACGACGACGTTGGAGTCCCAGTGGCGGTCCTTGGTGAGCGATCCGCCGCAGGTGATCAGGCGCAGCTCGGGCCGGCCGGTGGCGCCGTAGACCCGCTGGGTGGGGAACGCGTCCTTCTTGAACGTGTCCACCGAGTCGACGGCGAACACGGCGGTGCTGCCGTCCCTGCGGTGCACCTCGATCCGCTCGCCGTCCTTGAGCCGGCCCAGGTCGTGGAAGACCGCCTCGGGCGTCTCGGCCGTGTCCATGTGGCCCACGATCGTGGCCGGTCCGCGCTCGCCCGGCGTGGGGCCCTCCTTGTACCAGTCGGCCTCCTTGGGTCGGTCGAACGGCGGGGTCTGCATGGTGCCGTCCGCCGCCAGGCCGACCTCGCCCAGCGGGGCGTCCACCTTGATGTCCGGGATGCCTACGCGGTCCGGGACGGAGGCGGCGAGCGACGACACGGGGGTGACGTCCGCCACCGCGCGCGAGCCCGCCGTACCGTCGTCGCCCTTCGAGCAGCCGGTCGCGGCCAGGGTCACCGTGAGGGCGGCGGCCCCCGCCAGGGCGGCGACGCGGGCGCCCCGGCGGGACCGGGGGCGGGGGCGGGGGTCGCGGGCCGCCCGGCGGGGGGAGGGGATGCGGGCGGTCATGCGCTCAGTCCTGCTTCCTGCCGCGCCGGCTGAGCAGCCCCGCACCGCCGAGGGCGGTCGCGCCCATGCCGGTGATGCCGAGGGCGAGCGCCGAGTTCGTCGCGGAGTGGTCCTCGGGAACGGGCGCCAGACCGGTGTTCACACCGCCCTTGGGGGCCGTGTGGTGGCGCGGGGCCGTCGTGTCGTGGTGCGGGCCGGGCGGGGGCGTCCTGCCGTGGTCGTCGCCCTTGCCGTGCTGCTCGTCCTTGTGCCCGTCCTTGTGGTCGTCCTTCGGCTCGCCCACGGTGAACTTGACCGTGTCGAAGAGCTTGCCGTCGACGAACGCCTGGACGCCGAAGTAGTCGCGCGGGTAGTTGGCGACGGTCGCCGTGCCGTGCCACACCCCGGTCGCCTTCGCGTCCGGGGCCAGGTTCACCCGGCCGCCGAAGGCCTTGGACACGACGTACGCGGTGCCCTTGTGGCCGCTCTGCCGGATGGTGACCGTGATCTTGTCGCCGGGGCGGCCGGTGTCCGAGGACAGCGCCACACTCGGTGCGGCGGGCGTGGGCGTCGGGGAACCCGAGGGCGAGGCCGAGGAGCTGGGGGAGGCCGAGCCGGTCGGGGACGCGGAGTTGCCCGGGGATGCGGAGTTGCCCGGGGACGCCGACGCGGATCCGGCGGCGAACGCGGTGGCCGGAGCGGCGAGCGCGAGCGCCGAGGCTATGGCGACGGCGGAAGCGGTGAATGCCTTGCGCATAATCAAATCTCCCTGTTTGTCCGGCTGTTCACCGGATGCACCGATAAGGAGGTGACTGTGCGCGTTTTGGTTTCGCCGGTACGGGGGTGGCGGGCCGGCCCCGGCCGAAGGTCCCGGGCCGGAAAACGGCCGGGTCCCTGCGTCGATGACCTGCCCCATACGCCCGCTTTACTTCCATTTTTGGGACGTAGGTCCCGGCGCGGATCCCGGTATTCGGGCACCCAGGTCGCCTGGGCGCCGGACACGCGGAAGGGCCCGGCACCGAGATGGTGCCGGGCCCTCGTGCTCACGGTTGCGCGCTACCGGGTGTGCCGCGCCGGTCGCGGGATGCTCAGAGCTGCTCGATGACGTAGTCGACGCAGGCCGTCAGGGCCTCGACGTCGGCCGGGTCGATCGCCGGGAACATGGCGATGCGCAGCTGGTTGCGGCCGAGCTTGCGGTACGGCTCGGTGTCGACGATGCCATTGGCGCGCAGCACCTTGGCGATCGCGGCGGCGTCGATGTCGTCCGCGAAGTCGATCGTGCCGATGACCTGCGAGCGCTTCGCCGGATCCGTGACGAAGGGGGAGGCGTGCTTGGACTCCTCGGCCCAGCCGTACAGGGCGCCCGAGGACGCGGCCGTACGGGCCGTCGACCAGGCGAGACCGCCCTGGCCGTTGATCCACTTCAGCTGCTCGTTGAGCAGGAACAGGGTGGACAGGGCGGGGGTGTTGTACGTCTGGTTCTTCAGCGAGTTGTCGATCGCGGTCGGCAGCGAGAAGAACTCGGGCACGTGACGGCCGCTCGCGTGGATGCGCTGGGCGCGCTCCAGGGCGGCGGGCGAGAACGCGGCGAGCCACAGGCCGCCGTCGGAGGCGAACGACTTCTGCGGGGCGAAGTAGTAGACGTCCGTCTCGGTGATGTCGACGGGCAGGCCGCCGGCGCCGGAGGTCGCGTCCACGAGGACCAGGGCGCCCTCGTCGGCGCCGGCCACGCGCTTGATCGGGGCGGCGACACCGGTCGAGGTCTCGTTGTGCGTGAACGCGTACACGTCCACGCCGGCCTCGGCCTTCGGGTCCGGGTGGGTGCCCGGGTCACTGCTGATCACGGTCGGCTCGGCCAGCCACGGGGCGAGCTTGGCCGCCTTGGCGAACTTCGACGAGAACTCGCCGAAGTTCAGGTGCTGGGACTTGTTCTCGATCAGGCCGTGCGTCGCGACGTCCCAGAACGCGGTGGAGCCGCCGTTGCCCAGGATCACCTCGTATCCCTCGGGGAGGGAGAAGAGGTCGCGGATGCCCTGGCGCACCTCGCCGACCAGGTTCTTGACCGGGGCCTGGCGGTGGGAGGTGCCGAGGAGGGAGGTGCCGGTGGCGGCCAGGGCGTCCAGCGCCTCCGTACGCACCTTGGAGGGGCCCGCGCCGAAACGGCCGTCGGCGGGCTTCATGTCAGCGGGAATCTGGATCTCAGCCACGTGGCGGAGCGTATCCGGTTCTGGCCCGCCCGGTCCCCCGGGTCCGCCCGGTGAGACGGCCCCGGCCCCGGCCCCCTGGGGCTGCGCCCCTGGCCCCGGGGGGTTTGCCCGCCCACCCGCCCGTGCGGCCGGGTTGATGGGTTCGGGCCCTGGGGCTGTGCCCCAGACCCCCTTTGAGGGGCTGTGCCCCTCGGACCCCCGCAGGGGGCTGCGCCCCCTGCACCCCCGGTTCGGGGCTCCGCCCCGGACCCCGTATCGCGCCTTAAGGGCGCTCGTCCTCAATCGCCGGACGGGCTGAAGTGCCCGATGCGGGCCCGTACCGAGGCATTCGGGGTCACCTACAGGGGCGCGGGGAACTGCGCGAACGGCCACGCACGGCCCGCAGACGAAAGCGGGGTTTTGGGGGCGCGGGGAACTGCGCGAGCAACCCCGCACGGTGCGAGGCCGACAGGGGGTTGGGGGCGCGGGGAACTGCGCGAACGGCCGCGCACGGTGCGCACCTGAACGCTACGACAGGGCCCGGGGGCGAGCCCGCGGGGGCATTCCCGGGCACCCCAGGGCCCCGGGGTGTCCCCGAGCACCAAGCACCCGCGCACAAGGCACCCGAGCACAAGGCACCCGCGCACAAGGCACCCCGACCCACCCCAGCCCACCCGGGCACCAAGGCACCCCGAACCACCCCAGCCCACCCCAGCCCACCCCAGCGGGGGCTCAACCCAGCCCACCCCACCCGGCGCGGCGCAACCCGGTGGGGATCAGGTCAGTCGGACCGGGAGGTCGAAGAGGTCGTTCTGGGTGACTATCGGCTTGTTGCGGAGGGCGGATCGCGGGACCGCCAACGCCAGGGAGGGGAAGCGGGCGTACAGGGCCGGCAGCGCCACCCCCGCCTCCAGGCGGGACAGCGCCGCGCCGGGGCAGACGTGCGGGCCGTGGCCGAAGGAGATGTGGCGGTTCGGCGTGCGGGTCACGTCGAAGTCCCCCGCCGTCGCGCCGTGCTGCGCCTCGTCACGGCCGATCGCCCCGAAGGAGACGATCAGCGCCTCACCCGCCGGCAGCACCCGGTCCCCGACCACGACGTCCTCCGTCGCGAAGCGGAACAGGACGTGCGAGGTCGGCGTCGACCACCGCAGCGTCTCCTCGATGACGTTCTCCCACGGCACCGCCCCGTCGAGCACCAGCTTGCGCTGCTCGGGGTGCGTCTCCAGGGCCACCACCGCGTTCACGATGAGACTGATCGTGGTCTCGTGCCCCGCCGCGATCATCAGCTGGAGGGTGTTGGTGATCTCCTCCGTGCTGAGGTGGTCGCCGTCCTCGGAGGCGGCGAGCAGCGCGCTCGTCAGGTCGTCGCCCGGCTCCCGCCGCTTGGACTCGACGATCCCCGCGAACAGCTCCCCGAGGTCCGCCATCATCTGCGGCACCTCCTCCGGCGGAGTCTGCGTGGAGAAGAACTTCTCGAACAGGGACTTCAGGCGCGGATGGTCGGCCGCGTCCACACCCATCAGCTCGCTGACCACGTTCATGGGCAGGGGGTAGGCGAACTCGGCCTTCAGGTCGACGACTTCACCCTCGGGCAGGGCCGCGAGCCGGTCCAGCATCGACGTCGTCAGCGTCTCGATGCCGGCCCGCAGCCGCTCGACCCGGCGCACGGTCAGCGCCTGCGCGACCAGCGCGCGCAGGCGGCGGTGCTCCTCACCGTCCACCGTGAGCATCGAGCGGCCCGGGTTGGCGAGCCCGATCAGCGGCCAGTCCAGCGGGATCTCGCCGCGCCGCCACGCACCCCACACGTCGATGTCCTTGACCAGACGCGGGTCGGTCAGGAGCTTGCGGGCCTCCGCGTGGTGCGTCACCGAGTAGCAGGCCACCCCGCCCGGCAGCACGACCCGTACCAGCGGACCGGCCGCGCGCAGCGCCGCGCTCTCGGCGTCGAGGTCGGCGACGAACGGGTCGAGGGCGATGGCACCGCTGTGGTCCACGGGGCACTGCGACGGACCGCTGGTTGGACTGCTCGTCCGGCTGCTCGGCTGGCTGCTCATCTGACTGCTCCAAGGGCAGGAGTGGGTGTGAACGACACGGGAAGCTCGGTGAGGCCCCGCAGCCACGGGGACGGGCGACGGGTCAACTCCGCGGCGGAGGAGGCGAGATCGACGTCCGGCAGCCGGTCGAGCAGCACCTCGATTCCGGTCCGCGCGATGACCTCGGCGACCTCCTGCGCGGGGAAGGGGCAGCGGTGCTCGCCGTGCCCGAAGGAGAAGAACGCGCTGTTGCCGCCCGTCAACGCGCCTGCCTCGGTGCGTACTTGGGGATCGCCGTTGGCCGCGGCGAGGCCGAGCAGGAGCAGATCGCCGGCCCGGATGTGCCGGCCGCCCAGGCGGGTGTCGCGGGCGGCCCAGCGGCCCGCCACGTTCTGCGTCGGCGTGTCCTCCCACAGCACCTCGTTCATCGCCTCGCCGACGCTGTGCCGCCCGCCCGCGAGCGAGGCCGCGAACCGGTCGTCGGTGAGCATCAGACGCAGCGAGTTGCCGATCCAGTCGGCGGTGGGCTGGTGGCCGGCGGCCATCATCACCATCAGGTCCTGGCCGATCTCCTCGACGGTGAAGCCGTACGGGTTGGCGAGCATCCGGGACGCCACGTCCTCGCCCGGCTCGACCTGCTTGGCGGTCAGCAGCGCGTACATCGACTCGGCGAGGTGGCGCTGGCCCTCCAGCGCGCCCTCCCGGCCGTTGATCATGTCGTTCATCGCGGTGACCAGGCCGGGACCCTGCTCGTCGGCGAACCCGTAGAGCCGGGCCAGGACCCGTACCGGCAGGAGCATCGCGTACTGGCCGACGATGTCGCAGCTCCCCGCGCCGCACAGCGCGTCGATCAGCTCGTCCGCGAACCGCTCGGCGTGGGCGCGCAGTTCGAAGGGGTCGACGGCCTCCAGGGCGTCGGAGACCATCGCCGCCCGCTCGCGGTGGCGCTCGCCGACCGTGTACAGGATCGACGGCTGCTTGCGGCCGATCATCGGCAGCAGCGGCCAGTCGGCCGGGATGCGGTCCCACTGGTTCCACAGGTCGGAGTCGCGCGAGAACAGCGCGGGGTCGCTGGTGACCTGGTGCAGTTCGCGATAGCCGAGCACCAGCCAGGCCGGCACGTCGCCGTCCAGGACCACGGGTGCCACGGCACCGTGGTCGCGCCGCATGTCGCGGTACAGCTCGTTCGGCTCGGTCTGGAACCGGGGGCCGCTCAGCGGGACGGGAGCGGGGATGGGGCACGTCACGGTATGAGCTCCGGTGCTTGTCGCAGGCGTGCGAGGTGTTCCACGAGGGCGATCAGGACGGTCTTGCTGGACTGGCGGGCGCGCGCGTCGCAGCGCAGCAGCGGCACCTCGGCCGGCAGGTCGAGCGCCTCGCGGACCTGGGCCTCGGTGTGCGCGGGCCCGCCGAAGTCGTTGCACGCCACGACGAACGGCGTCCCGTGGTGCTCCAGGCGGTCGATGGCGTACCAGGAGTCCGCCAGGCGCCGGGTGTCGACGAGGACGACCGCGCCGAGCGTGCCCGCGAACAGGCGGTCCCACAGGAACCAGAAGCGCTCCTGGCCGGGCGCGCCGAACAGGTACAGGACGTTGTGCGCGTCCAGGGTGATGCGGCCGAAGTCGAAGGCGACGGTGGTCGCCGTCTTCGTACGGACGCCGTCGAGGTCGTCCACCGCCTCGCCCGCCTTGGTCATGGTCTCCTCGGTGTTCAGCGGACGTATCTCGCTGACCGAGCGCACCATGGTCGTCTTTCCGACGCCGAAACCACCGACGACCACGATTTTCAGGCCGTTGTCGGCGGTCCCCGCGAGAGCGGGCCGTTCAGAGATTTCGGAGGCCAACGAGCACCTGCTCCAGGATGTCGGGGTCGGGAAGGCGGTGGGCGGAGCGCGGGTGGCGGGCGCTGATGCGGCCCGTGTCGTGCAGGTCGGCGAGCAGGATGCGGACCACCGTGACGGGCAGGCCGAGCTCGGCGGCGATCTCCACGACCGCGGTCGGGAAGCGGCACATGCGCAGGATCGCCGCGTGCTCGGACTGCATGCCCGGTGCCGGTTCCGACTCGGTGACCACCAGGGTGACCAGGTCGAAGGCGTCCGAGCCGGAGCGGCTGCGCCCGCCGGTGAGGGTGTAGAGCCGGTCCGGCGAGTCGTCCCGGCCCGGCCGGCTCATGCCCGCGGCTCGGCGCTGAGGTATTCGCCGAGCTGTTCCACCAGCTCGGACATGTTGTGCCCGACGAGCCCGGCGTCCGCGTCCTCGGCGGCGACCACCGCGAGGTGCGCGCCCTCGCCGGCCTCGACGATGAACAGGATGCCGCCGTAGAACTCGGTCATCGCGGAGCGCACCCCGCCGCTGCCGTCGCCGAACTCCATGGACGCCCCGTGCGACAGGCTCTGGATGCCCGCGGCGATCGCGGCCAGCTGGTCGGCCTGGTCGACGGAGAGCTCCGGTGTGCGGCACAGCTTGAGGCCGTCACGGGACAGGACGAGCGCGTGGCGGGCCCCGGGAGTGCGCTGGAGCAGGTTCTCCAGGAGCCAGTTGAGCTTCTCGTCGGTGGTGGTGCCGGTCATTCGGAGGTGCCTTCCGGGGTGGGGGAGTTCGCGCGTACGGCCTGGCGGAAGCTGCTGAAGCGGGCGGCCGCGTCCGAGGCCGCGGTCGTGGCGCGGGCCGGGGCCGCCGGGGCGTCCGGGCCCTCGGGGTGGGCTGCGGCGAGCGCTCGGCCGCGCTTGCGCTTGGGCAGCCCGCTCTCGCCGAACTGCGGGAATTCCCCGCTGGTTTCACTGCCGGTGGCCGATCCCGTGGCCGATCCCGTGGCCGATCCGGTGGCCGATCGGGTGGTGGCAGGGGCAGGGGCAGGGGCAGGGGCGGGGGCGGGGCGGGCGATGCCGGAAGCGGGCTCGGCGGCCGGTTCGTGAGCGGCCTCCGGCTCCCTGTCCTGCGCGGATGCCCGGGTCGCTGCCGCGGCCGGGGTCCTGGACTCCGCCGTGGCGGGCTCCGCGGGCAACAGGTCCTGCGGTACGTCGAGGGCGGGCGCGAGCGGGGGCGTGGCAGGCGTGGCGGCGACATGGGTGACCAGCTCGTGCGGGAGCAGCATCAGGGCGCCGGTACCGCCGCGCGCGGAGGGCCGGAACGACACCGTCAGGCCGTGCTTGCGGGCCAGCCGGCCGACGACCGCGAGGCCGAGCCGGGTCCCGGAGAGCCCGGCGAGGTCCGAAAGCCGTCCGGAGACGGCCTGTTCGGCCCGGCGCAGCTGGACGTCGCTCATGACCAGGCCGCTGTCCTCGACGGTGATGATGACCCCGGCCGGGACCTCCTCCACATACACGTGGACCTCGGCGGTCGGCGGCGAGAAGTTGGCGGCGTTGTCGAGGAGTTCGGCGAGCGCGTGCATGACGCCCTCGGCCGCGTGCCCGGCCACGGCCGCGTCACTGGTGGAGTGCAGCCGGACCCGCTGGTAGCCGCCGATGCGGCCCATGGCGCCGCGCAGGATGGACTCCATGACGATGGGCCGGGCCCAGCGGCGGCCCGAACGCGCGCCGGTGAGCACGGCGATGGAGTCCGCGAGGCGGCCCGCCTGCGCGGTGCGGTGGTCCAGGTGCAGCAGGTCGCCGAGCACCTCCTCGTCCGCGTGCCGGTGCTCCATGTCGCGCAGGTCGGCGAGCATGCCGGTGGCCAGCGCCTGCATGCGGCCGGCCGCGTTCGCGGTGGCCGCGAGGGCAGCGGCACGCGCGGACTCGGCGCGGCGCAGCTCGGCGGTGTGGGCGGCGATCAGGGCCTTGCGGTCCGCGGCGTGGGCCGCGTCCAGGCGCACCGCGTCGGCGCTGCGCCGGGCGGCGTTGGCCTCCTGCGCGCTGATCTGGGCGTTCAGCGCGGCGAGGCGTTCACGCAGGACGCGGTTGCGCAGCACGCTGTGCGTCACGGCGTACGCGCCGGCGCTCAGCAGGGCCGCGGCGATGCCGAGGCTCCAGCCGAGTACGGCACGGGAGCCCGGCTCGGCCGAGACCACCGCCACCGTGCAGAACGCGCCGGTGACCACCGCGGTGATCAGCAGGGCCAGCGCGGAGGGGCGAACGGGGGAGGGCGACGCCGTCATCGATCAATGCCTTACAGCGCTTATGGCGGGCGAAAGGGAAGGGGCCGTTCCTGACTCACAGGGAACGAGGGGCAACTATAGGAGAGTTGGTGATCGATTTGGATAGTTCTTGGTGAACATTCCCGCACATTGGGACCGTTGACCAGTCGCATTCAGGTCATCATGGCTGTTTCAGGACATGCGCTCGGTGGCGTGGTGGCACCCCCGCAACAGGTGCGGACAAGGGCATCCTGGGCCCCATGGCAGATGCTGCGAACACCGCGAGGGGCCAGGGTCCGAAGCCGCGGGGCGAACGCGACCGGAGGCTTTCGCGCGCACGCGAGGGGGAGCTTTCGCGGGAGCTGGAGCGGGAGTTGTCGCGGGTGGTACGGGGCCGGGTGGACCTCGGCGTCACCGCCCGCGCCCTCACGACGATGGACGCCTCGAACTACCGCAGGGTGCCGATCGGCGTGGTCGCCCCGCGCGACGCCGACGACGTGGCGGCGGTCCTCGGCGTCTGCCGTACGTACGGGGTGCCGGTCGTGCCGCGCGGCGGCGGCACCTCGATCGCGGGCCAGGCCACCGGAGCCGGGATCGTGCTCGACTTCACCCGTCACATGCGCTCGCTCGTCTCGGTCGACGCCGGGGCCCGAACGGCCGTGGTGCAGCCGGGGGTTGTCCTGGACGTCGTGCGCGACGCGGTCGCGCCGTACGGTCTCACCTTCGGGCCCGACCCCTCGACGCACAGCCGCTGCACGCTCGGCGGGATGATCGGCAACAACGCGTGCGGGGCGCATTCGGTGGCGTGGGGGACGACGGCGGACAACGTCCGCGATCTGACGGTCGTGGGCGCCGGGGGCGAGCGCCACTACCTGACGCGGGGCTGGCAGCGATCGACCTCGCCTGTTGGACTGCGCGATTTCGTCAGCCGTCAGCTGTCAGCCCTGCGCACCGGCTACCCCCAGGACCTCCCGCGCCGCATCTCCGGCTACGCCATGGACGCCCTGCTCCCCGAGCGCGGGCCGGACCTGGCCAGGGCGTTCTGCGGCAGTGAGGGCACGCTCGGCGTGGTCACCGAGGCGACCGTACGCCTGGTGGAAGCTCCGCCCGCCCGCGCCCTGGCCGTGCTCGGCTACGCCGATGAGAGCGCGGCCGCCGAAGCGGCCCCCGCCCTGCTTCCGCACGGCCCGCTGACCGTGGAGGGCATGGCCGCCGATCTCGTACGGGTACGGGAACGTGCTGGGGCGGGGCTGCCGCGTGGCGGGGCGTGGCTGTTCGTCGAGGCCGGCGGGGCGAACGAGGCCGAAGCGCGGTCGCGGGCAGGGGAGTTGGCCCGAGCGGGGGGCCCGCTCGACTCCCTCGTGGTGAGCGAACCGGCCGGGATGCGCGCGCTGTGGCGGATCCGCGAGGACGCGGCGGGCACCGCGACCCGGCTGCCCGACGGCACCGAGGCGTGGCCCGGCTGGGAGGACTGCGCGGTCCCACCCGCCCAACTGGGGCCGTACCTGCGGGAGTTCCGTGCGCTGCTGACCTCCTACGGCCTGCGCGGCGCACCGTACGGGCACTTCGGCGACGGCTGCATCCACGTCCGCATCGACTTCGACCTGCTCACCCCCGCCGGGATCGGGCGCTTCCGCGCGTTCTCCGAGGACCTGGCCGACCTGGTGGTCGCCCACGGCGGATCGCTGAGCGGCGAGCACGGCGACGGGCAGGCGCGGGCGGAGCTGCTGCCGAAGATGTACGGGTCCGAACTGGTGGGCCTGTTCGGTGAGTTCAAGGACCTCTGGGACCCGGACGGAATCCTGAACCCCGGCATCCTGGCCCGCCCGGCCCGGCTCGACGAGAACCTGCGCTTCGAGGTGCTGCCGAGGCGTCCGGTGGACGTGGAGTTCGGCTACCCGGACGACGGCGGCGACTTCTCGGCGGCGGTCCGCAGATGTGTCGGGGTCGCCAAATGCCGTACAGCGCAGGTCGGTTCGCGAGAGGTGATGTGCCCGTCCTTCCGGGCGACCGGCGAGGAGGAGCATTCGACGCGGGGGCGGGCGCGGCTGCTCCACGAGATGCTGGCGGGCGAGGTGGTCACGGACGGCTGGCGCTCGGGCGAGGTGCGGGACGCGCTCGATCTGTGTCTGTCCTGCAAGGGCTGCCGGAGCGACTGCCCGGTGGGTGTGGACATGGCCACGTACAAGGCGGAGTTCCTGCACCACCACTATGCCGGCCGCCGGCGTCCGGCCGCGCACTACGCCCTGGGCCGGCTCCCCGAGTGGTTGCGGCTCGCCGCCCCGCTGGCACGTCCGCTGAACGCGGCGGCCCGGTTCCGTCCGCTCGCGGCGCTGGCGAAGCGGGTTGCCGGGATCGCCCCGGAGCGGACGATTCCGCCGCTGCCGCCGCGTACGTTGCTGCGCGGGCTGCGCTCGGCACTGGGTGGGTCGCGGGTCGAGGCGCAGGGTGGGCCGGCGGTGATCCTGTGGCCGGACACGTTCACCAACCACCTTTCCCCGGAGGTGGGGCGGGCGGCACTGCGCGTGCTGGCGGACGCGGGGATCGGGGCGGAGCTTCCGGCGGGGCGGGTCTGCTGCGGTCTCACCTATGTGTCCACCGGACAGCTGGACCGCGCGAAGGTGGTGCTGCACCACACTCTGGAAACGATCGAGCCCTATCTGGGCGCGGGGAGCGGGACGGATCCAGGCGCGGGGAAGGGGACGGATCCGGGCGCGGGGAGCGGGACGGATCTGGGTGCCGGGGAGGGGACGGACCGTCCTGTGCTCGTACTGGAGCCGAGCTGTGCGGCCGCCCTGCGCACGGACCTGCCGGAGCTGCTCCCCGACGACCCCCGTGCGGCCCGCCTCGCCGCGTCCGTCCGTACCTTCGCCGAGGTGCTGGAGGAG
Organism: Streptomyces sp. NPDC006691; assembly: GCF_042869955.1. Classification (NCBI taxonomy): domain Bacteria; kingdom Bacillati; phylum Actinomycetota; class Actinomycetes; order Kitasatosporales; family Streptomycetaceae; genus Streptomyces; species Streptomyces sp. NPDC006691. The sequence continues at coordinate 82,461 of NZ_JBIAGW010000001.1, read as the reverse complement.
TGTGCGCCCCATTGGAGTCCGCCGCGTCTGGACCGGCCCGTGGCCGGGCAGACCCACTGCCACCAGCACGCGGTTCTGGGGGATGCCGCCGAGCGCCGGCTGCGCGAGAAGGCGGGCCTGGCGGGCGAGCTGAGCGGCGGGTGCTGCGGGCTCGCGGGGAACTTCGGGTTCGAGCGGGGGCACTGGGAGGTGTCGCTGGCCTGCGCGGAGGACCAACTGCTTCCGTCGGTGCGGGCCGCCGCCCCCGGCACGGAGATCCTGGCCGACGGCTATTCCTGCCGTACGCAGCTGGCCCAGCTGGCGGGCCGGCGGGCAAGGCATCTGGCGGAGGTGCTCGCGGAAGGGCTCGGGGCGGGGCGCGGGGCGGGGCCGGACGCCGTGGGGTGAGGGGTACTGGGCGGGGGTGCCGCTTACGCGACGCGCTTACATTGGATGGAGGGAGTCATTCCGCGCGCCGTCGAAAAGGTGGTTGCGGCGTGAGGCGTGGGTGCAGAATACTGAATCTCCAAGTCCAGTGTAGTGAACTAGCCCTCTGTGGGCTGATTGAGGTGATTGCCGGTGGATCCGGTCCAGGGTGCGGGCGTGGCGGAGCCGGTCGCGGCGGCCGCCGTTGCCGTACCGGAGGCTGCCGGTGCGCTGAAGGGGCCGGGCCGGGGCGGGCGCCGGGCGGCGTTCGGGCCGGTGGCGCTGGTGGTCGCCGGCGGCATCTCCGTGCAGTTCGGCGCCGCCGTGGCCGTGACGCTGATGCCGAGGGCGGGGGCGGCCGGGGTCGTCACGCTGCGGCTCGTCGCGGCGGCGGTCGTGCTGATGCTGGTGTGCCGTCCGAAGCTGCGGGGGCATTCGCGGGCGGACTGGGGCACGGTCGTCGCGTTCGGGGTGGCGATGGCGGGCATGAACGGGCTCTTCTACCAGGCCGTCGACCGGATCCCGCTCGGCGTCGCGGTCACCCTTGAGGTGCTCGGTCCGCTGTCCCTGTCGGTGTTCGCGTCCAGGCGCCTGGTGAACGTCCTGTGGGCCGCGCTCGCGCTGGCCGGCGTGGTGCTGCTCGGCGGGGGCGGCTTCCAGAGCCTGGACGCGGTGCGGGCGGCGTACGCACTCGGGGCCGGCGCGTGCTGGGCGGTGTACATCCTGTTCAGCGCGCGTACGGGCCGGAGGTTCCCGCAGGCCGACGGGCTCGCCCTCGCGATGGCGGTGGCGGCGGTCCTGTTCCTGCCGATCGGCATCGCGCAGGCCGGGGGCAAGCTCCTGGTCCCCTCCACGATGGCGCTGGGCGCGGCCGTGGCGATCCTGTCCTCGGTGCTGCCCTACACCCTGGAACTCCTGGCCCTGCGCCGCCTGCCCGCGTCGACCTTCGCGATCCTGATGAGCCTGGAGCCGGCGATCGCGGCGACGGCGGGCTTCCTCATCCTGAGCCAGGCGCTGTCCTGGCCGCAGGCGCTGGCGATCGGGCTGGTGATCGGGGCGAGTATGGGGGCGGTGCGGACTCAGATTCGGGCGGTTTCGGGTTAGCTCGGGGTGCGGCGGGGTGGCTCCCTTGCCGGAGGGGGTTCTCGGTGGGGGGTGCGTGGGCTCGGCTCTGGGGGTTTGCCCGCCCTCCCGCCCGTGCGGCGGGGTTGATGGGTTCGGGCCCTGGGGCTGTGCCCCAGACCCCTGCGGGGGCTCTGCCCCCTGCACCCCCGGGGGGTTTGCCCACCCGCCCGCCCGTGCGGCGGGGTTGATGGGTTCCGGCCCCTGGGGCTGTGCCCCAGACCCCCTGCGGGGGCTCTGCCCCCTGCGCCCCCTGGGGGTTTGCCCGCCCGCCCGTGCGGCGGGGTTGATGGGTTCGGGCCCTGGGGTTGTGCCCCAGACCCCCTGCGGGGGCTCTGCCCCCTGCACCCCCTGGGGGTTTGCCCGCCCGCCCGTGCGGCGGGGTTGATGGGTTCGGGCCCTGGGGCTGTGCCCCAGACCCCCTGCGGGGGCTCTGCCCCCTGCACCCCCTGGGGGTTTGCCCGCCCGCCCGTGCGGCGGGGTTGAAGGGTTCGGGCCCTGGGGCTGCGCCCCAGACCCCCTTGAGGGGCTTCGCCCCTCGGACCCCGCCGGGGGCTCCGCCCCCCCGCACCCCCGCCGGGGGCTCCGCCCCCCGTCCCCCACCCGGGCCCCGCCCCCAAACACAAGGGCGGGGGCTGCGCCCCCCTGTGGCTCAGCCCCCGCCTGGCCCCGGGCCGCGCCGAGCGGCGCGGGCCGGGGCCGTTCGGGCGGTGTTCGGGGTCAGCTCGCGCCGCCCTGGCCCGCGCTGCCGATGGGGCCGACCTTGACCGGGGTGGCGCCGGTCTCGGTGATGGGGAGCGAGGACGCGCCCGGCCAGGGCAGGCTGGCGGTCTTCGTCTCTCCGGGCGGGGTCACGAGGAGGCCCGTGATGCGGATGCCGGAGCCGCCCGTGTCGTTGGACGGGTAGGTGACGCCGAAGAAGACGGACTTGCCGTTCTTCAGGGTGTAGGGAGTGGCCGGCTCGCCCGTCCGCTTGGCCGAGATGGTGCCCGAGTTGGTCTTCAGGTCGACGCCCGCGAATCCGGACACCGTGCAGTCGTGGCCGCTGGTGTTGGTGAACTCCACGGCCACGGTGCGTTCCTTGTCGCCGCCGACCGTCGCGTCCGCCGCCGTGATGTTCAGGTCGTTCGTGCGGCACTTGCCGCCGCTTCCCTTGGCGCTTCCGGACCCGCTGGAGCCGGTTCCGGCCGACGTGCCCTTGCCGCCCGTCCCGCCGGTGCCCTTGCCGCTGCCCTGGTCCGAGCCCGTACCCGAACCGGTGCTCGCGTTCGCGCCCGTCGAGCTCGAACCGCCGCCCGAGGAGGCCGCGTTGGAGGCTGCGGAGTCGCTCGGCGCGGGAGAGCCGTCGTCGCTCTGGCAGGCCGTGAGCGAGAGCCCCGCGGCAACGGCCAGGGCGGCGAAGGTGAGCTTGCGAACGCGCATCGATTCGTCCTCAGTATCGGTTGGCTGTACGGGCCGCTCGGTCCGGGTCGGTACCAGCGAGCGCTTGTGCCCAACAGGACCACACGGCCCGGCGAACCGTTCCTCCCGACCGCCGCCCAAGACATTCCTGTTACATGCACAGGTGCCTCACAGGCGCCGTTCCGCCGCCGTTCTCCCTGCTGGTCACCGCCGTGGTGCCCCGCCGCGGCCCGGTCGGGGTGGTGGTTTCCGCCTTCCCCCGTCGCCAACTCCTCGTCCGTGGAGGCTGGGACAGAGCCGTAACCCGGTCGATCTTGACGGTGGGCGGACCGTCCTGTCCGCGGCCGAAAATACATGCAAGCACGCTTGCTTGTTTCATGGCCGGCTGCCATGCTCCGGGACACAGCCGCTGTCCGCTGTCCGCTGTTCGCCGTCCCGGAGGGGAGCGCACCGTGTCCGAACCGGCCGGTCCAACCGCCGCCGTACCAGCCGTACTTGACGATCTGCGGGCCGAAGGCGGCGAACTCGACGTTCTCATCGGCGAGTTGAGTCCCGCACAGTGGGCCACGCCCACTGCCGCGCCGGGCTGGACCATTGCCCATCAGATCGCCCACCTCGCGTGGACCGATACCGCCGCCCTGCTCTCCGTCACCGATCCCGACGCCTTCGCCGACGAGGTCGAGAAGGCCGTCGCCTCGCCGGACACCTTCGTCGACGACGGGGCCGAGGCGGGCGCCCTGCTGCCGCCCGCCGAACTGCTCTCCTGGTGGCGGGACAGCCGCGTACAGCTCCAGGACGCGCTGCGGGCGGCCCCCGCGGGGGCGCGGTTTCCCTGGTACGGGCCGCCCATGTCGACCGCGTCGATGGCGACCGGACGCCTGATGGAGACCTGGGCGCACGGCCAGGACGTCTTCGACGCCCTCGGTCGCACCCGCCGCCCCACCGAACGGCTCCGCCACGTCGCCCGCATCGGCGTGCGGGCCCGCGACTACGCCTTCTCCGTACGGGGGTTGACGCCCCCGGCCGAGGAATTCCGGGTCGAGCTCACCGCGCCGGACGGCGAGGGCCTGTGGGCGTACGGACCGGAGAACGCCCAACAGCGCGTCAGCGGTGCGGCGTTGGAGTTCTGCCTCCTCGTCACCCAGCGGCTGCACCGCGACGACACCTCCGTACGTGCCGAGGGCCCGGACGCCGACCGGTGGCTCGACATCGCCCAGGCCTTCGCGGGCCCCGCCGGACCCGGCCGCCCGCCCCGGTCGACCCGGGACGCCCGATGACCGAGGGCGCGCCCGGCGGGCGAATACTGCGGATCGGCAACGCGTCCGGCTTCTACGGCGACCGGTTCGACGCTTTGCGCGACATGCTGACCGGCGGCCCCCTCGACGTCCTGACCGGTGACTATCTCGCCGAACTCACCCTGCTCATCCTCGGCCGCGACCGATTGCGCGACCCGCGGCTCGGCTACGCCAAGACGTTCCTGCGGCAGCTGGAGGAGTGCCTCGGGCTCGCCCAAGAGGGCGGGGTGCGGATCGTCACCAACGCCGGAGGGCTCAACCCGGCCGGACTGGCAGCGGAAATAAGGGAGTTGGGTACGCGTGTGGGCGTGCCGGTACGCGTCGCGCACGTCGAGGGGGACGCGCTGCCACTGCCCGAGGGTGCGCTGACCGCCAACGCCTACCTCGGCGGCGCCGGGATCGCGGCCTGTCTGCGCGGCGGGGCCGAGGTCGTCGTCACCGGTCGGGTCACGGACGCGGCCCTGGTCACCGGGCCCGCCGCGTGGTGGTTCGGCTGGGGGCCCGAGGAGTACGACGCGCTCGCGGGCGCGGTCGTCGCGGGGCACGTCCTGGAGTGCGGTACGCAGGCGACCGGCGGCAACTACGCCTTCTTCGCCGAGGAGCCGCGCCGTGATCTGACCCGCCCCGGCTTCCCCCTCGCCGAGATCCATGCCGACGGCACGTCCGTCATCACCAAGCACCCCGGCACGGGTGGCTTCGTCGACACCGGGACGGTCACGGCCCAGCTCCTCTACGAGACGTCCGGCGCGCGGTATGCCGGGCCGGACGTCACCGCGCGGCTCGACACGGTACGGCTCGCCCCGGACGGGCCCGACCGGGTGCGCATCAGCGGGGTGCGGGGCGAGGCGCCGCCGCCCACCCTCAAGGCGGGCATCAGCCGCATAGGCGGTTGGCGCAACGAGGTCGTGTTCGTGCTCACCGGGCTCGACATCGAGGCGAAGGCCGACCTGGTCCGGGCGCAAGTGGAGGACGCCTTCGTGCGCGCCAAGTCGCGCCCTGAGGCGGTGAGTTGGGAACTGTCGCGTACGGATCGCGCCGACGCTCCGAGCGAGGAGTGCGCGAGCGCGTTGCTGCGGCTCGTCGTGCGGGACGCGCGTCCCGAGGCGGTGGGCCGGGTGGTCAGCGGTGCCGCGATCGAGCTGGCGCTGGGCAGCTACCCCGGGTTCCATGTGACGGCCCCGCCGTCGAAGGGGGCGCCGTACGGGGTCTTCGAGGCCGAGTACGTGGACGCGGGGGCGGTTGAGCAGGTGGCCGTACTCCCGGACGGCGTAAGGGAGTTGGTGCCGCCCGCAGCCCGTACCGCCCCGCTCGGCCCGGTCCCGGAACCGGCCCTTCCCCCGTTCGACGCCTCGGGGCCCACGCGGCGGGTGCCGTTGGGGGCGGTCGTGGGGGCTCGGAGCGGGGACAAGGGCGGGGACGTGAACGTGGGGGTGTGGGCGAGGTCGGACGCGGCGTGGGCGTGGCTGGCCCATGCGCTCACCGTCGACACCGTGCGCAAACTGCTGCCCGAAGCAAGGGACTTGGCGGTCACTCGGCATGTTCTGCCGAATCTGCGGGCGTTGAACTTCGTGGTGGAGGGGTTGCTGGGGGAGGGGGTCGCCTCGCAGGCGCGGTTCGATCCTCAGGGGAAGGGGGTGGGGGAGTGGTTGCGGGGGCGGATGGTCGCGGTGCCGGTGGATCTGCTGGAGTGAGATCCCCCCGCCCCGCCCCGCCCCTTCCCGCTGTGGCACGCTGCGCCTCCGCCGCGCGGCCTCCGGGGTGTGGGGGTAGGTGAGCCGCCTCCCGGGGATGCGCCCCGGGCCCCGTATCGCGCCTGAACGGCGCTCGTCCTCCAACGTCTCCGAGGCCTCAAGGGCCGGGGGACCGCGTGGCGGGCTGAAAAGGCCCCCATGCGGGCCCGGCCAGGGCTTTCAGGGAAGGGGCTGTCACCTGTGCGGCTCCGCCGCGTGGGCGCGACCAGCCCCGCACGGCCCGCACCCCACCCGCACGGCCCGCACCCCACCCGCACCACGGCTCCCCGCACCCCACCCGCACCACGGCTCCCCGCACCCCACCCGCACCACGGCTCCCCGCACCCCACCCGCACCACGGCTCCCCGCACCCACTCAGCACCCCGCACCCAACGCGCACCACGGCCCCCCGTACCCCGCCCGCGCCACGGCACCCCACCCCCCAAGGAGCCTCATGCCCACCCTCCCCACCACCCTCGACCCCGCCACCCCCGAATACCGGCAGGCCACCGCCGCCATGCGCGGCAAGCTCGCCGAGCTGGAGGAGGAGCACGCCAAGGCCCTCGCGGGGGGTGGTGAGAAGTACACCGAACGGCACCGGCGGCGCGGCAAGCTGCTGCCCCGCGAGCGCATCGAGCTGCTGCTCGACGAGGACACCCCCTTCCTGGAGCTGTCCCCGCTCGCGGCCTGGGGCAGCGACTACCCCGTGGGCGCCTCGATGGTGACCGGCATCGGCACCGTCGAGGGCGTCGAGTGCCTGATCACCGCCAACGACCCGACCGTCCGCGGCGGCGCCTCCAACCCCTGGACGCTCAAGAAGGCCCTGCGCGCCAACGAGATCGCGTACACCAACCGCCTCCCGTGCATCAGCCTCGTCGAGTCCGGCGGCGCCGATCTCCCCTCACAGAAGGAGATCTTCATTCCGGGCGGTGCGATCTTCCGGGACATCACCCGGCTGTCCGCCGCCGGGATCCCCACCATCGCCGTCGTCTTCGGCAACTCGACGGCCGGTGGCGCGTACGTCCCCGGCATGTCGGACCACACGGTGATGATCCGGGAGCGGAGCAAGGTGTTCCTCGGCGGTCCGCCGCTGGTCAAGATGGCGACGGGGGAGGAGAGCGACGACGAGTCGCTCGGCGGCGCCGAGATGCATGCCCGCACCTCCGGTCTCGCCGACCACTTCGCCGTCGACGAACAGGACGCGATCCGCCAGGCCCGCCGCATCGTCGCCCGCCTCAACCACCGCAAGGCACACCCGGATCCGGCCCATCGCGCCGAGCCGCCCCAGTACGACGAGGAGGAACTGCTCGGCATCGTCCCCGAGGACCTGAAGACGCCGTTCGACCCGCGCGAGGTCATCGCCCGCATCGTCGACGGCTCCGACTTCGACGAGTTCAAGCCGCTGTACGGGACGAGCCTGGTGACCGGCTGGGCCGAGCTGCACGGCTATCCCGTCGGGATCCTCGCCAACGCGCAGGGCGTGCTGTTCTCCGCCGAGTCGCAGAAGGCGGCCCAGTTCATCCAGCTCGCCAACCAGCGTGACATCCCGCTCCTGTTCCTCCACAACACCACCGGCTACATGGTCGGCAGGGAGTACGAGCAGGGCGGCATCATCAAACACGGCGCGATGATGATCAACGCGGTGTCCAACTCCAGGGTGCCGCATCTGTCCGTGCTGATCGGGGCCTCCTACGGGGCCGGGCACTACGGGATGTGCGGACGGGCCTACGAGCCCCGCTTCCTGTTCGCCTGGCCCAGCGCCAAGTCGGCCGTGATGGGGCCGCAGCAGCTCGCGGGCGTCCTGTCGATCGTGGCCCGGGCCTCCGCGCAGGCCAAGGGGCAGCCGTACGACGACGAGGCGGACGCCGGTCTGCGCGCGATGGTGGAGCAGCAGATCGAGGCCGAGTCGCTGCCGATGTTCCTGTCCGGGCGGCTGTACGACGACGGGGTCATCGACCCCCGTGACACCAGGACCGTCCTGGGCCTGTGCCTGTCGGCGATCCACACCGCTCCCGTCGAAGGCGCCCGTGGCGGCTTCGGCATCTTCCGGATGTGAGGGCCATGACCGAGAAGCCGGACACCGCCACCGACCCCTCGCGGACCATGATCGGGTCAGTGCTTGTCGCCAACCGGGGCGAGATAGCCTGCCGTGTCTTCCGCACCTGCCGTGAGCTGGGCATCGCCACGGTCGCCGTGTTCTCGGACGCGGACGCGGGCGCCCTGCACGTACGGGAGGCGGACACCGCCGTACGGCTGCCGGGGGCCACGCCCGCCGAGACGTATCTGCGCGGGGACCTCATCGTGAAGGCCGCGCTCGCCGCCGGCGCCGACGCGGTGCATCCCGGGTACGGCTTCCTCTCCGAGAACGCCGATTTCGCCCGGGCGGTCACCGGCGCCGGTCTGGTCTGGATCGGGCCGCCGCCCGAGGCCATCGAGGCGATGGCGTCCAAGACCCGCGCCAAGGAACTCATGGGTCTCCCGCCCCTGAAGCTCGCCGATGTCACCGTGGCCGACCTCCCGCTGCTGATCAAGGCCACGGCGGGAGGCGGCGGGCGCGGCATGCGGGTCGTGCGTCAACTGGACGACCTAAAAGCGCAGTTGACGGCCGCCCGTGCCGAGGCGCTCAGTGCCTTCGGGGACGGGGACGTGTTCGTCGAGCCGTACATCGAGGGCGGGCGCCACGTCGAGGTGCAGATCCTCGCCGACGCCCACGGCACGATCTGGGTCCTCGGCACCCGCGACTGTTCGCTCCAGCGCCGCCACCAGAAGGTCGTCGAGGAGGCTCCGGCGCCCGGGCTCGGCCCCGAGGTGGCCGAGGAACTGCACGCCCTGGCGCTGCGGGCCGCGCGGGCCACCGACTACCGGGGGGCCGGGACCGTCGAGTTCCTGGTCGCCGACGGCAGGGCCCACTTCCTGGAGATGAACACCCGCCTCCAGGTCGAACACCCCGTCACCGAGGCCGTGTTCGGCCTCGACCTCGTCGCCCTCCAGCTCCGCGTCGCCGAGGGCGAGGCACTCGCGCCCGAACCGCCCGCCCCGCGGGGCCACGCCATCGAGGCCCGCCTCTACGCCGAGGACCCGGCCGCCGGCTGGGCCCCGCAGATCGGCACGATCCATCAACTGGTGGTCGACGGCGTGCGGTTGGACCGGGGGTACGCGGCCGGCGACACCGTCGGCGTGCAGTACGACCCCCTGCTCGCGAAGGCCGTCGCCCATGCCCCCACGCGCGCCGAAGCGGTCCGCAAGCTGGCCCGCGCCCTCGAACGTGCCCGCATCCACGGCCCGGCCACCAACCGCGACCTGCTCGTACGCTCCCTGCGCCACCCCGACTTCGCGGACTTCGGCGGCCGGCCCGACGGCGCCGGCCTGGGCGCCGCCCGCCTGGACACCGGCTTCTACGACCGCAACCTCCCCGGTCTCACCGCCCCGCTGCCCGGCGCGCAGTACGCGGCCCTCGCCGCGGCGCTGGCGGACGCGGCGGCGCGGGGCGGCCGGTTCGATGGCGCTTGGCGCAATGTGCCGTCGCAGCCGCAGGTCAAACGGTACGGCGAGCACCAGGTCCGCTACCGGCTCACCCGGCGCGGCCTCGAAGCCGACGGCTGTCGGCAGGTGCGGCTCGAAGCCGCCGAACCCGGGCGCGTACGCCTCGAAATCGACGGCGTGATACGGGAGTTCGCCGTATCGCGGTACGGCGACACGGTCTACGTCGACACCGCCTCCGGCTGCCACGCCCTCACCGCCCACCCCCGTTTCACCGACCCCAGCGACGTGGTCGCACCCGGCTCGCTGCTCGCCCCCATGCCGGGGGTCGTCGTGCGGGTCGCCGACGGGGTCGAGGAGGGCTGCCGCGTCCGCGCGGGACAGCCGCTGCTCTGGCTGGAGGCCATGAAGATGGAGCACCGCGTCGTCGCTCCGGCCTCCGGCACGCTCACCGCGCTCCACGCCGCCCCCGGCCGCCAGGTCGAGGTCGGTGCCCTGCTCGCCGTTGTCGCATCGGAGGACGAAGAAGCATGAGCGGTGTCATCGAAAGCCAGGAGAACAAGGACCTGCGGGCGGCCGTCGCCGCGCTCGGCACCCGGCACGGCCGCGGCTTCGACCGCGCGGCACTGTGGTCGGAGGCCGCCAAGCTGGGCTACCTCGGCGTCAACCTGCCCGAGGCGTACGGCGGCGGGGGCGGCGGCATGGCCGAACTCTCCATCGTTCTGGAGGAGTTGGGGGCGGCGGGCTGTCCGCTTCTGATGATGGTGGTCTCGCCCGCCATCTGCGGCACGGTCATCGCCCGCTTCGGCACCGAGGAGCAGAAGCGGACCTGGCTGCCGGGCCTCGCCGACGGCACGCTCACCATGGCGTTCGGCATCACCGAGCCCGACGCCGGCTCGAACTCGCACCGCATCACCACCACCGCCCGGCGCGACGGCGACGGCTGGATCCTGAGCGGCCGCAAGGTCTTCGTCTCCGGCGTCGACATAGCGGACGCGACCCTCATCGTCGGCCGCACCGAAGACGCGCGCACCGGCAGCCTCAAGCCCTGTCTCTTCATCGTCCCGCGCGACACCCCCGGCTTCCAGCGCTCGCGGATCGACATGGAACTCCAGGCCGCGGAGAAGCAGTTCGAGCTGGTCCTCGACGATGTGCGGCTGCCCGCCGAGTCCCTCGTCGGCGACGAGGACGCGGGCCTGCTCCAGCTGTTCGCGGGGCTCAACCCCGAGCGGATCATGACGGCCGCGTTCGCGATCGGCATGGGCCGCTACGCGCTGGCCAAGGCCGTCGACTACGCCACGACCCGGCAGGTGTGGAAGCTGCCCATCGGCGGCCACCAGGCCATCGCCCACCCGCTCGCCCAGGCCCACATCGAGCTGGAGCTGGCCCGCCTGATGATGCAGAAGGCGGCGGCGCTGTACGACGCGGGCGACGACATCGGGGCGGGCGAGGCCGCCAACATGGCCAAGTACGCGGCCGCCGAGGCCTGTGTGAAGGCCGTCGATCAGGCCGTCCACACCCTCGGCGGCAACGGCCTGACCCGCGAGTACGGGCTCGCCTCGCTCATCACGGCCGCCCGGGTGGCCAGGATCGCGCCGGTCAGCCGCGAGATGATCCTCAACTACGTGTCCCACCAGTCCCTGGGCCTGCCCAAGTCGTACTAGGCACACCGCGGGGTGCGTGCTGTCCCGCTCCCTCGCGGCGTCGGCGTACCGCTCGACGCGGTCGTCCTCGACAAGTCAGCCCAGCCGTACTAGGAGACCCCTCCATGGACTCCCCCGTCGTTCCCGCGCCCAGCGCGCCCCGCGTCTTCCACAGCGAGTACGCCGACGTCGCCGTCGTCGACGAGCCCATCCACGAGGCGGTCCTCGCCCGCTCGACCGCCGCCCACGCCGACACCGTCGCCCTCGTCGACGGAACGGACCGGAGCGGCACGACCGCCATCACCTACGGCCAACTCGACCTCTGGCACCGCGCGTTGGCGGGCGCGTTCGCCGCGTCCGGGCTGCGCAAGGGCGATGTGCTCGCCCTGCACAGCCCCAACTCGGTCCTCTATCCGGTGGTGTTCTACGGGGCGACCCGGGCCGGGGCCGCCGTCACCACCGTCCATCCGCTCAGCACGCCCGAGGAGTTCGCCAAGCAGCTCGGCGACTCGTCGGCACGCTGGATCGTGACCGTCTCCCCGCTCCTGGAGAGCGCCCGGCGCGCGGCCGAACTCGCCGGCGGTATACAGGAGATCTTCGTCTGCGACCGGGCCGAGGGCCACCGTTCCGTCGTCCACGACCTGCTGGGCGCCGATGCCCCCGAGCCGGCCGTGGCCTTCGACCCGGCCGAGGACATCGCCGTACTGCCCTACTCGTCGGGCACCACCGGCGTCCCCAAGGGCGTCATGCTCACCCACCGCAACATCGCCACCAACCTCGCCCAGCTCCACCCGCTGGTCCCGATGGTGCCCGGCGACCGCATCCTGGCCTTCCTGCCGTTCTTCCACATATACGGCATGACCGCTCTCATGAACGCGCCGCTGCGCTGCGGTGCCACCGTCGTGGTGCTGCCGCGCTTCGACCTCGACCAGTTCCTGGGCGCCATCGAGAAGCACCGCATCACCGGCCTGTACGTCGCCCCTCCCGTGGTGCTCGCCCTGGCCAAGCACCCGGCGGTCGCCCAGTACGACCTGTCGTCCCTGGAGTACATCGTCAGCGCCGCGGCCCCGCTCGACTCCCGTCTGGCAATGGCCTGTTCGGCCCGGCTCGGCCTGCCGCCGGTGCGCCAGGCGTACGGCATGACCGAGCTGTCACCCGCCACCCACACCGTCCCGCTGGCCACCCGCAACCCCCCGCCCGGCGCGGTCGGCAAGCTCCTGCCGTCCACCGAGATGCGCATCCTGCGCCTGGACGACCCGGCCCGCGACGCGGGGCCCGGCGAGGAGGGCGAGGTCGCGATCCGCGGCCCCCAGGTCATGAAGGGCTACCTCGGCCGGCCGGGGGAGACCGCCGGCATGATCGACGCGGACGGCTGGGTGCACACCGGCGACGTCGGCCGGGTGGACGAGGACGGCTGGCTGTACGTCGTCGACCGGGTCAAGGAACTCATCAAGTACAAGGGCTTCCAAGTGGCCCCCGCCGACCTGGAAGCGCTCCTGCTCACCCACCCCGCCATAGCGGACGCGGCCGTCATCGGCGTGTACGACGCGGACGGCAACGAGGTGCCCAAGGCCTTCGTCGTCCGCCAGGCGGGGGCGCCGGACCTGAACGCGGAGGAGGTGACGGCGTACGTCGCCGAACGCGTCGCCCCGCACAAGAAGGTGCGCCGGGTCGAGTTCGTCGAGACCGTGCCCCGGGCCGCGTCCGGCAAGATCCTGCGGCGTGAACTGCGACAGCGCGAGAAGGACCGGGCATGAACCGGCGCACCCGACGGCAGCGGTGGAAAGGACAGGCGTGACACTCATCCGGGAGGCCCACGAGCGGGGCATCACCACCCTCGCCCTCGACTCGCCCGCCAACCGCAACGCCCTGTCGGCGGCCCTGGTGGCCGAGCTCGGCGCGGCACTCGCGCGGTGCGCCGGCGATCCGGGCGTCCGGGCCGTGCTGCTCACCCACACCGGCAACACCTTCTGCGCGGGCGCCGACCTGAAGGCGCCGCCGGACCCGGCGGCCTTCGTCGCCCTGATGCGTACGGTGGTCGAGCTGCGCAAGCCGGTCGTGGCACGGGTGACGGGACACGTCCGCGCGGGCGGCCTCGGTCTGCTCGCGGCCTGCGACATCGCGGTCGCGGGGCCCGGCTCGTCGTACGCGTTCACCGAGGCGCGGCTCGGGCTCGCCCCGGCGGTGATCTCCATGCCGGTCCTGCCCCGCATGGATCCGCGCGCCGCGAGCCGCTACTACCTCACGGGCGAGCGGTTCGACGCGGCGGAGGCGGCCCGCACCGGGCTCGTGACGGTGGCCGCCGACGACGTGGACACGGCACTCGAACCGGTCCTCGACGGGCTGCGGCGGTCCTCGCCGGAGGGCCTGGCCGCATCGAAGGCTCTGGTCACGGCTACCGTGTCGGAGACCTTCGACCGCTGGTCGAAGGAGCTGACCGCGCGCTCGGCGTCCCTCTTCGCCTCCGCCGAGGCGCGGGAGGGAGTGACGGCCTTCCTCGAACGACGGGACCCCGCATGGGTGTTGTGACCCCACCGAAGACCCCGAAGCAGGACCGCAGCCGGGCCACCCGGCAGCGCCTGCTGGAAGCCGCCGTCTCGTGTCTGGCCGAGCACGGATGGGCGGGCTCGACGGTGTCCGTGGTCGCCGAGCGGGCCGGGGTCTCGCGGGGCGCGGCCCAGCACCACTTCCCGACCCGGGAGGACCTGTTCACGGCGGCGGTCGAATACGTCGCCGAGCAACGCTCCTTCGCGCTGCGGGCGTTGGACCGGAGCGACCGGCGGGAGGTCGTGGCCGGGCTCGTCGGCCTCTACACGGGCCCGCTGTTCCGGGCCGCGCTGCACCTGTGGGTGGCGGCCGCCAACGAGCCGCAGCTGCACGCCCGGGTGACCGACCTGGAGGCGAAGGTGGGCCGCGAATCGCACCGCATCGCGGTGGAACTCCTCGGCGCCGACGAGTCGGTGCCGGGCGTACGGGAGACGGTGCAGGGCTTCCTCGACATGGCCCGGGGCCTCGGCCTCGCGAATCTGCTCACCGATGACGCGGCCCGCCGGGAGCGGGTGGTGGCCCAATGGGCGGTGCTGCTGGACGAGGTGCTGGCCTGACGCGAACTGGGCTGCTGGACGGGCGTCGGCCTGACACGGCAGGACTGGTGGACGGGCGCCGGCCTGACACCGATTGGCCTGACACGGATCGGCCTCCTGACACGGCGAACGGCCGGCCCCGGGTGACCCGGGACCGGCCGTCGTTTCCGGCGGGTGGTGCTCAGCCGTTGCCGACACCGTTGCCGGACAGGACCGGGATGCTGTCCAGGATGTGCGAGAGCTGCCCGTCACCCGTGGCCTGGGTGGAGTTCTCGGTGCACTCCTGGTTCTGCTGGTTCGAGAGGATCGGCACGTCCTGCAGAACGGTGACCGGCACGAGACCCACGATGGAGGCGAGGTTGGCCTTGACCGGGACGCCGGCGCAGAGCTTGTTCAGGGAGCCGGAGACCAGGGTCATCTGGGGGCTCATGTCACCGTCGGTCTTCGCGTTGCCGAAGGCCTGCTCGCTGCCGTTGCCGCTGAGCGACGTCGTACCGGCGTCGTTCCCGATCGCCATCGCCTGCGGCGCGGCCATCATCGCGACACCGGAAACGGCTGCGGCGACGGCTGCGGCCGACCACAACTTCTGCATGTCTACTCCTGTTGGTCTGATTCCACTGACGGGGATCTGTGAAGAGAAACGGAAAGAATCTCTATTAAGTTGCGCCCTGTCCCCCGGACAGAGCATCGCGGAATTCAAATCCGCCCGGCCGTGGTATTAGGCAGTCACCACGACCGATGGTGAGGAAACATGACTGAGACGCAGGGTGCCTGGCGCCGGCAGACTTTCATCCCGATCACCCGTCGACGATTCGAGAGCGAGGCGGCGGCCGAACCCCTCTACGCGGGCCTGGTGCGTTCCTGGGCCGCAGAAGGGCGTACGGTGCCTGGCCGCCCCGACTGGGAATGGAACGAACTCGTCAACGGTTCCTGCTGGCCGGCATGAAAGCGGCCTTAATTGCGCCGCGCGGCACCAAGCACAAGCATGGAAAAAGGCCGGCTCGCCGGAATTCACCGGTGATCCGGCCGTTGTCAATCAGGATGCCGGACCGCCGAAGGGATTGACAGCGGTCCGGCTGTCCTGGGAACCCTGGTCTCAGTGGTTCGCGGCGCCGTTGCCGGACAGGACCGGGATGTTGTCCAGGATGTGCGAGAGCGGCCCGTCACCCGTGGCCTGGGTGGAGTTCTCGGTGCACTGCTGGTTCTGCTGGGTCGAGAGGACCGGCACGTCCTGCAGCACGGTGACCGGCACGAGACCCACGATGGAGGCGAGGTTGGCCTTGGCCGGCAGGGCGATGCAGGGCTTGTTGAACGAGCCCTGGATCAGGCCGATCTGCGGGCTCATGTTGCCGTACGTGGAGGAGTTCCCGTACGCCTGCATCGCGCCGTTGCCGCTGACCGAGCTGGTGCCGCCGCTATTGCCGATCGCCATCGCCTGGGGCGCCATCGCCGCGGTGGCGCCGACGACGGACACGCCGACGGCTGCTGCCGCCATAGCCTTCTTGATCACGACTGGTCCCTTTCTGGTGGATGCCCCGTACGGAGCCACCTGCCCAACCGGTCCCATGCTGGATTGGTTTCTGCCCTTCACTCTTTCGGCCGTACGAAAATGCGACCTTCCGGGTTCCTGCGGCGATTCCAGGCTGGGATTATATGGAGAACAGATCGCGGCTTTCAGGTGCTGCGTCCGGGGTGGCGTTCGGGACATTGTTCGGCATCCTGACGCCCCTTGCGGAACCGTTCGGGTGAAGCGCCGGAACCAAACCAGTGCGGCGAAGTTGACCAGGCAGTAGTACGGCGCAGTGGATAAGAGCGCGGTACTGCACGTGCTCTCCACCAAGAAAAGGGAAGACCATGCTCAAGAAGGTTATGGCCGCGTCCGCTGCCACCGTTTCGCTCGTCGGCGCCTCCGCCATGCTGGCCGCCCCGGCCATGGCCATCGGTGACCACGGCAGCACGACCTCGCTCAGCGGCAACGGCGCGAAGCAGGCCTTCGGCAACTCGAAGACCGACGGTGACATGAGCCCCCAGCTGTCCCTGGTCCAGGGCTCCCTGAACAAGCCCTGCCTCGGTGTTCCGGTCAAGGCCAACCTCGCCTCCATCGTGGGTCTCGTGCCGGTCACCGTTCTGCAGGACGTGCCGATCCTCTCGAACCAGCAGAACCAGCAGTGCACCGAGAACTCCACCCAGGCCACGGGTGACGGGCAGCTCTCGCACATCCTGGACAACATCCCGGTCCTGTCCGGCAACGGTGCCGCGAACGGCTGATCCCGTACGGAGCCGCTCGGGCTACCGCGGTCCCTTCGGGGGCGCGGTGGCCCGAGTTTTTTTGTGCCCCGGACGTTTCCGCGAATCTCCGAATCGGGGAAAGCGCGTAAGAGTGAAAGGCGTTACCTCCTGCCATTTGGGTGAGTAACTCGGCAGGGCACTTCCCCTTCGGTTTCCTTTGCCGGGATCAGTCGTTACCACGTTGTCAGCGGCTCCTTGGGCGAAAGCTCTGGCAACGCGCCGTGAGCAACGACTGGTTGCGCGACTTTTTGACTGAGGGAAGGAAACCCACGTGAAGTACATGAAGGCTGCGACGGTTCTGACCGGTCTGGTCATCGCCGCGGGTGGCGCGGCCGCCCCGGCGTTCGCGGACGCCGGCGCCGAGGGTGCGGCCGTCGGCAGCCCCGGTGTCCTGTCGGGCAACCTGCTCCAGGTCCCCGTCCACGTGCCGATCAACCTGTGCGGCAACACCGTCAACGTGATTGCGCTGCTGAACCCGGCGTTCGGCAACACCTGCATCAACAAGTGATGTAGCACCAGGACTCTCCACTCCGATTTTGGGGCGTGCCCTCCGCACGCCCCAAAATCGGTTTTCTCCGTTTTCCCTCAGCTTTTCCCTGCGACACGGAAGACAGCCCATTGCGCCAGGCCATCAGCAAGACCCTGTTCACTGCCGTGGCAGCTACAAGTGTCCTTTCCATGAGCGGCGGTTACGCCCAGGCCGCCACCACGGACGGCGAGACCACGGGCTCGCCGGGCCTGCTGTCGGGGAACTCGATCTCGGCGCCGGTGGAAGTCCCGGTCCAGGCGTGCGGGAACTCCGTCGATCCCGTAGGAGCGCTCAACCCGTCCTTCGGCAACCACTGCGAGACGGTGTCGCCGGCCGTGGAGAGCCCGGCGGAACGCGCCGCGGACGCGGTGGCCGACGGCGCGGGCGAGGACGAGGGCGGCCCCGGCGGTCCGTACGGTGAGCACGGGGGTCCGTACGGGGGCTCGTACGGTGGCCCGGGTCCGGACGGCGGCTCGTACGGAGACGAGTACGGGTACGGGTACGGGCGCGGATACGGCGGGCAGGGTGCCGCCGGCCAGGCGAGTTCGGTGACGAGCGGCTCGCCGGGCGTGCTGACGGGGAACTCCGCGGGGGCGCCGGTCGATGCGCCGGTCCAGGCATGCGGGGACACGGCGACGGCCGCGGGTCTGATGAACCCGGCGATGGGCGGCCGCTGCCACTCCGGCCCCGCTACGACCGAGCCTCCGGCCCGGGCCCACCACGCACCACGGACCCACCACACTCCGGCGACCCACCACACTCCGCCGGCTCACCATGCCCCGCACGTGCAGCACGCCCCGCCGGCCCATCACGCTCCGGCTGTGCATCACGCCCCGCCGGTGCGCCAGGCTCCTCCCGTACACCAGGCGCCTCCGGTTCATGCGGCTCCTCCCGTACACCAGGCGCCTCCGGTCCATGCGGCTCCGCCCGTGCATCACGTGCCTCCGGTCCATGCGGCTCCGCCCGTGCATCACGCGCCCCCGGTCCGCCAGGCTCCGCCTATCCATCACGTGACCCCGGTGCAGACCGCCCCGCCGGTCCGCCATGCCTCGCCCGTGAACCAGGCTCCGCCGGTGCATGCGGCCCCGCCGGTCCACCACGCACCTCCGATCCATGAGGCACCCCCGGTGCATCACGTGCCTCCGGTGCATCACGCGCCTCCGGTGCATGAGGCTCCGCCCGTGCATCACGCGCCTCCGGTTCATGAGGCTCCGCCCGTGCATCACGCGCCTCCGGTTCATGAGGCTCCGCCCGTGCACCACGCACCCCCGGTTCACGAGGCTCCCCCGGTGCACCACGCACCCCCGGTTCACCACACGCCCCCGGTGCAGACCGCCCCGCCGGTCCGCCATGCCCCGCCCGTGCACCATGCTCCGCCGGTTCACCACGCGCCTCCGGTCCATGCGGCCCCGCCCGTCCACCATGAACCCCCGGTTCACCAGGCTCCGCCCGTCCGCCACGCACCCCCCGTCCACCACGCACCCCCCGCCCAGCACCAGTACCCCGTGCAGCAAGTGCAGCCCGCTCGGGTGGGGCAGCACTTCGCGGCTCGTGTTGTCGCGCCGCCTGCTGCCGCGCACATGGCGGGCGGGCCGGAGCTGGCCGCTACCGGGGCCGGGGACGAGGCCGCTCTGATGGCGGCCGGGGTGGGGGCCGTTGGGCTCGTGCTGGGGGGAGGGGTGCTCTACCGGCGCGGTAGGGCGATGGCCCGGGCCTGACTTCGAGGCGTCCGCCAGGACCCCCACCCGCGGCAAGTGACGGCCGAGGGCTCGGGGTGGGGGCCGGGCGGGGACAGCTCAACTGCCGCTAGGCACACGCCTGTTGCGGGTCGTGCGGGGATCGTTCGGGCGTATTTCTCTTGTTGTGAAGGGCCCGGCTCCTGAGAAGGAGCCGGGCCCTTCGGCGTACCCGCCGCTCCCGGAACGGTGGTGCTTCCCCCGCACTCGGGACGGGAGGGGGAGGGAGGGGACGGGAGGGGGCAGTGGCGTGCCCCGGGCGCCCGAGACGGATCTGAGGGGGCCTCAGGGGGCCCTGTGACGGGCAGGAATCCGGCATACACCCTTTCGGGCGGCATATCGCGTTCGTTGCTTATCTTCCCTATCGGCGCAATAAGAATATTTTCCAACCGGGAATCCGGGGAGGTCCTCAGAACCAAGGGAGCGCACATGCGTCGGCGACGTCATAGAGCGGCCACCTTCACCACGAGTGTTCTGGCGGCGGGTGCCCTGTGCAGTCTGGCACTGGCCCCCGGTGTCGACGTACAGCGACCGGGAGGCGGCGCCGACCCTCCACCCGCCGGTTCCGCCCCGGCCGGCTCCGCCCCCGCCGCCCCGGTCCCTGCCGCTCCCGCCCCCGCGCAGCCCGCGCCATCCCCCGCCCACCCCGCCGCCTCGGACTTCGGTGCCTTTCTGGACTCCGGCACCCTCGGTGTGCGGCGCATCGCGGCCTTGCAGAAGTGGCTCGGCGGGACCGACATCAAGGTCGGGCACACCTATCTGCCCGGGAATACCTGGTCGGACATCGAGGGCCGGGCCGGGTTCCTGGAGGACTGGGCCATCTGGCGCAGGGAGCGTGCCGACCGCACCCTCGTCCTCAACGTGCCGATGCAGGCGCTCAACGAGGCCGGCATCCCGGACGCCCGGGTGCGCCAGCTGCTGGCGAAGGGTGCCGAGGGCGACTTCGACGCGCACTTCCAGCGGCTGGCCGAGCGCCTGGTCGACCTCAAGATCCCGGACACCGTGGTCGTGCTCGGCTGGGAGATGAACGGCACCACGTACACCCACCGCTGCGGGCCGGACCCGGAGTCGTGGAAGAAGTACTGGAAGAACGCGGTCACCGCGATGCGTTCGGTGCCGGGACAGAAGTTCCGCTTCGACTTCACGCCGAGCCGCGGGCGCGACGCGGTGCCGTGGACCGAGTGCTACCCGGGTGACGACCTCGTCGACATCATCGGCATGGACTCCTACGACCAGCCGCGCGGAGTGGACTTCGACAAGCAGATCAAGGAGCCGTACGGGCTCCAGCAGCACGTCGACTTCGCGGCCGCCCACAAGAAGCCGATCTCGTACCCGGAGTGGGGGCTCTTCCGCAACGGGGACAACCCCGAGTACATGCGCCGCATGCTGTCCTGGATGGACGCGCACAAGCCGGTCTACAACACCATCACCGACTACTGTCCGCACGGGGTGTGGGGGTGCTCGGACAATCCGCGCGCCTCGGAGCTCTACCGCACGCTCCTCTATGGCCGCACCGAGCCCACCCCGCAGCCGTCCACGTCCCCCAACCCGTCCACGTCCCCCAACCCGTCCACGTCCCCCGCCCCGTCCGCGTCCCCCAACCCGTCGACCAGCACCCAGCCCTCGACCCCGTCGACCCCGTCGAGCCCGACGACGACCCCGCCGAGCCCGAGCCCGAAGCCGGCCACCCCGGTCACCCCGGTCGCTCCGGCGTTGAACGGCAAGTGCTCGCCGCTCGACTTCGGCCCCTGGGTCGAGTACTGGATGGGCGGCAAGCTCTGCATGCGCCTCGACTGGTTCTCACGCCGGAGCTGACGGTCCCGGGGCGTCCGTGGCGGGCCGGCTCCGGTCGTCCCGCCACTGCCGCAGTGCGCGCAGCGCGGCACCCGCCCGGCGCCGCAGCCGCGCGTGCAGGACGGCGGCCCGGAGCAGCGGCAGGGTCCGCCGCCGGGCCAGCAGGAAGCGCTGGTTGACCCGCACCTCGGGCCGCCAGTGCTGCTTGTACGGTTCATTGCCGCGCAGCATGCTCAGCGCGCCCCGGCCGCTGCCGTCGATCCGCTGGGCGCAGGCGCGCAGCAGCATCGTGGCCACGTCCACCTTGCGGCCGCGCAGGCCGGGGTGGGCCCCGTACAGATAGCCGCCCGCCAGGGCCGGCGAGAGCAGGGTCAGATCGGCCGCGACGACCTCGCCGTCGAGGCGGAACTCCGTCACCACCGCGTCGCCCTGCCGGGTCATCTCGCCCACCGCGCGCGCCAGATGCTGCTCGAAGCGGGGGCGCAGGTGCTCGCGCGTCACCCCGCGCCCCTGCCACTGGAGCCCGTGCAGTTCGAGCAGCGTGCGCAGGGCACCCGGCACCTCGTCGGGCGGTACGTCGCGCTGTTCGATGCCCAGCGCGTCGATCTTGCGGAGCTTGGCGCGGGCGCGCTGCGCGCGGTTGTTGGGCAGCCGGGACAGCAGGGTGTCCATGTCGGCGACGGGCAGCTCCAGACACCGCGAGTCCGTCAACTGGTGCTTGGGAGCGGTCCAGTTGGCGTGAATGCGCTCGGCTCCGGCGCCCGGGCGCACCTCGCCCAGGTCGATCAGGGCGCCCCGGGCCGAGCGCATCAGCGCACCGGTGAGGGCGGCCGCGGCCTCCTCGGCGCAGTCGTCGGCCAGGAGGACGTCGGTGAAGTCGGAGATGGGGCCGCCCAGCGGGACGAGCGCCGGGAGTGGACGCCGGACCCGCATCAGCGGGGCCGCCCCCACCAACCGGCCGTCCCAGTAGGCGAGATGGACCCGCAGCCGTCCGCGAACCCCGTACGAGAGCCACCACGAGTGCAGCCAGGCGTGGCTCTGGAACGGGGTCGCGGAGCTGCAACTGCGGTGCAGCTGAAGCCAGTTGGCGGCGAGGTCCGCGAAGCGCAGGTCGTCGGTGCACAGCTCCACGCGGAGGCCGGACACTAGCCGACCTCCTGCGGCACGGATGCCGCACCGGCCGGGCTCGGTACCGAGGCCGCGCGCTCGGTCTCCGGCATGCCCTCGGGCGCGTCCTCGGGGCGGCGGCGCGGCCGGGCGAGCAGGCCGAGGCCGCCGAGCAGACCGCCCGCGCAGCCGCCCACCAGGGCGGTCAGGCCCGCCGAGGGGGAGGAGGGGGCGAGCGGCTTGATGGCGCGCGAGAACTGCACGACGCGCACCCCGGTGTCGGCCTGGGTGTGGGTGCCGTTCAGGGTCAGCGCGCGGGCCACCGCGTTGGCCATGCCGGCCGCGTCGGCGGCCCGGCCCGAGGTGGCGGTGATGGCGATCATCGGAGCGTCGGGGGAGGTCGCCGTCTGCACACTGCCGCGGAGCGTGGTGGCGCTCACCCCGGCCCAGATCTGGGCGTCCCCGATGACGGCGACCTCGGTCGCGACCCGCCCGTAGGCCTGGGCGAAGCCGAGGGCGACCGACGGGTCCGACTTCTCGCCGGGGGTGACCACCACATAGCTGGTCGCGCTGTACTCCGGTGTCTTGACCGCGCCGTACACGCCGCCGGCCGTCGCGCCGAGCAGCGCGCACACGGGCAGCGGCCACCAGCGCGGCAGCGACCGGGCGCGCGGGCCGCGGGCGCTCTGGCGCTGCCGCGGGCCGGAGAATCTGCTCATCTGGACTCTTCTTTCTCCGAGGAGTTCATCGGGGAGTTCGTCGCGGTGTTCTTCGGGGAGGGGTGCGTCGGCGCGGCCGGCGAGCCGGCCGGCGCGGGGCCCGCCGGGGCGGTTGCCCCCGGGTCCGGTGCCGGGGCGTACGCGGGGTGCGGCAGCGGCGCCCGGGCCGCGGCCGCCTCGTACACCCGGACCAGCTGGGCCGAGGTCGCGGTCACGCAGTAGCGGCGTACCGCGTCGGGGACGGGCAGGCGGGGGCGGGCCGTGCGCCGGAGTTCGCCGAGCGTGGCGGCGAACGCGGCGGCCGTGCGGCCGGTGCGCAGCGCGCCGGGCGCCGAGCCGGCCGGCAGGTCGTCGATCGCCGGGCACGTCACGTACGCGACCGGGAGCCCGGCCGCCAGGCCCTCCACGACGGCCAGGCCGAACGCCTCCTCGCCGGACGGCGAGGCCAGGCAGTCCACGGCCGAGAGCACCCCGGCGAGGCTGGGGCGGTGGCCCGCCGGGGTGGTGTTGTCCTGGACGCATTCGCCCGCGAACACCACCCGGGCGCCCACCCCGAGCCGTTCGGCACGGGCCCGCAGTGGCTGTTCCTGCTCGCCGCCGCCCGCGAACACCAGCCAGGCGTCGGGGAGTTCGGCGATCGCGTCGACGAGGGTGTGGAACCGCTTGCCCGCCGCGAGCCGTCCGACCGCGCCGACCACGAACGCGCCATCGGGCAGGCCGAGTTGACGGCGGACGGACGTACGGGCGGTGGCGCTGAAGGCGAACTGGGCCGCGTCGACCCCGTTCGGCACGACCTGGATGCGGCGCTCGGGCACGCCCCAACGGGCCAGGCGGTGCGCGATGGTGGGGGAGACGGCGACGGTCGTGGTGCCGAGCCGTTCGCTCGCGAGGTACAGCCGGCGCACCCCGGCTCCGAGCGGTCGCCCCTCGATGCGGGCCTC
Source organism: Streptomyces sp. NPDC006691 (assembly GCF_042869955.1). Classification (NCBI taxonomy): domain Bacteria; kingdom Bacillati; phylum Actinomycetota; class Actinomycetes; order Kitasatosporales; family Streptomycetaceae; genus Streptomyces; species Streptomyces sp. NPDC006691. The sequence continues at coordinate 59,187 of NZ_JBIAGW010000001.1, read as the reverse complement.
GCCCAGGGAGTGCTCGGTGGCCACGATCGTGTGGACCCGGGCGAGCTTCGCCGCGAGGCGGCCGTACAGGCAGGCCCGGTACAGATGGGTGTGGACGACGTCGTAGCGGCCGCGCGCGATCAGTCTGGTGAGCCGGGGCAGCGCGGCCAGGTCGCGGTTGCCCGCCATGTCGAGGTTGCGCACCCGGCCGCCCTCGCGGACGATCGCGCGGGCCACGGTGCCGGGGTTGGTGAGGGTCACCACGTCCGCCTCGTACGGCAAGTGCCGCAGCAGCAGCCTCAGTTGCTGCTCGGCGCCGCCCACGCCGAGGCCGGTGATGACGTGCAGGACCTTCACGTGCCCTCCGGGAGGTCGGCCGGCTCGTCGCGGCGCCAGCGGTGCAGGCTGCGCTTGAGGTGCAGCCGCCAGCCGTTGTCGCGCTCGCCGACGTGGACGCGCGGCAGCGCGTAGCGGCCGGTCAGCGGGCCCGGGTCGATCGCGCAGGCGTACGCGTAGCCGGCCGCGCGGACCGCGTCGACGGCCCGTACGTCGACGGCACCGTACGGATAGCAGAAGCCGGCCACCTGGTGCCCGGTCAGGGCGTGCAGCAGCTCGCGGCTCTCGTGCACCTCGCGGTGCAGGGTGTCCTCGTCGACGTGGGTCAGATCGAGGTGGCGCAGGCCGTGCGAGGCGACCTCCATGCCCCAGGTGGCGGCCTGCTGGATGCCGCGCTCGTCGAGCAGGGGCTTGCGCGGGCCCAGCGGGTCCCAGTCGTTGGTGCCGCCGAGCAGGCCCGGCAGCACGAACACGGTGGCCGTGCAGTCGTGGCGGCGCAGCAGCGGCAGCGCCTCGGCGGTGAAGTCGGCGTAGCCGTCGTCGAAGGTGAGGCCGACCAGGCCGCGGGCGGTGCCGGCCGCGCGGGCGCGCAGGAGTTCGGCCATGCTCACCCCTCTCAGGCCGTGTCCGCGCAGCCAGCGCAGCTGGCGTTCGAGGCGGGGCGGCGAGACGGTGATGTGGTACGGATCGTCCGTGGTGTGGGTCACCGAGTGGTACATGGCCACCCACAGCGGTGCGGCGGGGCGCGGTCTCGAACCAGTCAGTGGACCCCTCGGGTCGCCGACTGCCGTGTCAACGGGCATGCCAGAGCTTTCGTGTGACGGGACGGAACAGCAGACAGAACTCCCGGACCCGCAGCAGCCCGGCCGTGACGGTGAACGCCACGGCGGCGAGCGCGGACCCAATGACGAGTGCGGACAACGGACTTGGGGCGAGGGTGGCCCCCCACCGGCAGGCGGCGGTGGCGGCAGCGCCCGCCGCGACGAGCCGGGCGAGCTGTCCGCCCACCCAGCGCACGGACAGGGCGGTGCGGCGCCGGCCGCTGCCCCAGAGCAGGGCCAGCGCGGTCAGCGTGATGCCGAGCGCGTTGGCGGCGGCGATGCCGGGCGCGCCCCACACCGGTACGGCGAGCGCGCCCGCGACGGCGGTCGCGGCGAGGCCGGCCAGCATGGCGCAGGCCGGGTACCACAGCGGGCGGGCCTCGGAGAAGTACGAGCGGGCGAGTACGCCGACCAGGGTCTGGCCGAGCAGTCCGAGCGCGTACACCCGCATGACGTCGGCGGTCGCGTCCGTGTCGTGGAGGGTGAACGCGCCGCGCTGGAACAGGACTTGGATGATCTCGGGGGCGCAGGCCACCACCACGGAGGCGCCGAGCAGCACGATGGTGCCGGCCACGATCAGGTCGCTCTCCACCCGGCGCCTGGCCCGCTCGGTGTCGCCCGCCGCGAGGGCGCGCGCGATGACGGGGAAGGTGACCGTGCACAGCATGAGGGAGAGCACCATCGGCATCTGCGCCACCTTCTGGGCGTAGTTCAGGTGCGAGATGGCCCCGGCGGGCAGCGGCGCGGCGAGGAAGCGTTCGATGAGGACCTGTGTCTGGCGGCTGAGCGCGAACACCACGACCGGGGCGACCAGCGCGAGCCGCAGCGCCCGTGGCGTCCGCCCGGCGGGCACGCGCGGCTCGGGCAGCGCGACGGTCGCCTCCCGCTGCCGCCAGCTGCGCCACAGTGCCGGCACCTGGACGACCACCATGAGGACGCCGCCGAGCGCGACCCCGGCGGCCGCGGCCCGCACTCCCCACGTCCGGCCGAGCAGCAGGAGCAGGCCGATGATGCCCACGTTGTACGCCACGTAGATCGAGGCGGGCGCGAGGAAGCGGCCGTGTCCGCGCAGGGCGGCGCTGCAGTAGCCGGTGAGCCCGAAGCTGAACACGCAGGTCGCGGTGAGGCGGGTGCAGTCGACGGCCAGGTCGGTGGCGGGCAGCCCGGGCGCGAGGACGGCGACGACGGCCGGGGCCGCCGCGATCAGCACGGCGGCGCCCGCGGCGAGCGCGAGCATCAGCCGGGGCAGGGTGGCCGCGACCAGGGCGCGTACCGGATCGGGACCGGGCCGCCGGCCCCGGGCGACCAGGGCGAGGCTGAACGCGGGCACCAGGACGAACGCCAGGCCGTCCTCGATCAGCAGGGTCGCGGCGACCTCCGGGACCGTCCAGGCGACCAGGAAGGCATCGGTGTCGGTGTCGGCGCCGAAGACGTGCGCGAAGGCCTGGTCGCGCAGCAGCCCGAGCAGGGCGCCCGCGAGCGTGAGGACGGCGGTGAGGAACGCGGCCCGCGCCAGCAGCCGCCCGGAGGTGGCGGGTTCGGGCGGCGCGGCGGGCGCGGGGAGCAGCGGCGGGACGGTCTCCGTCACGGGCGGGCCGCCCCTCGTGCCAGCCCCCACCAGGCGGCGAGGCCCAGGACGAGCGCGGTCAGGGCGGTGGAGGGGCCGCCGATGTCACCGTAGAAGAAGTCGACGAGCAGCCAGGTCAGCAGCCCGGTGGCGACCAGACCGCAGTCCATCGCGGTACGCGTCCTGCGGGCCCGGTGCAGTCGGCGGACCCCGCTGACCAGGAGGGCGGCCCAGCCGCCGACGAGGGTGACGACGCCGATGAGGCCCTGCTCGCTCAGGACGAGGAGGTACATGTTGTGCGGTGAGAGCAGCGGCTGTCGCTTGAAGGCGGCGCCCGCGCCCGCGGTGTCGCTGCCGGAGGACAGGGCGAGCGAGGAGTTCGAGTCGCGGTGGTCGGGAAATCCCTTCAACCCGACACCGGTGAGCGGGCTTTGACGCCACATCAGTTCCGCCGCCGCCCACATGGTGTACCGGTCGGTCACGGACTGGTCGGGGGCGCTCTCGACCTGGGTGATGCTGGCGAGCCGCTCCTGGAGCATCTGCGTGCCGGACCCGCTCACGCCGACCAGGACGACGGTGGCGGCGGCGGTGACCGCGAGGACGGCCAGCGCGCGGCGGATCCCGGAGAGCAGCAGCAGCGCGAGGGCGGCGATGCTCGTCGCGATCCAGGCGCCCCGGCTGAACGACACCGCGAGCGGCAGGAGCAGCAGGGCGGCGCAGCCGAGCGCGGCCCGTCGCCGGGTGCGGCTCGCGCCGGGGGCGGGGTCGAGGGCGAGGCCGAGCGCACACAGCAGTCCGCAGGAGACCACGGTGGCCATGCCCATGATGTCGGAGGCGCCGAAGGTGCCGACGGCCCGGATGTCCTCGCCCATGTAGGAGGCGCCGGTGCGGGTCAGGTACTGCTGGACGCCGACGCCGCCCTCGAACAGGGCGAGCGCCACCACGGCCCAGGCCGCGAGCCGGAAGTCGTCGCGCTCGCGCAGCAGGAGCAGCACGGCCAGCGGTACGAGGACGAAGATCTGGAGGTAGCGGCCGAGCCCGGCGATCGCGGTGCCGGGGTCGGCGGCGCCCATCGCGGCCACGCAGATCCCGGTCACCGGAAGCCCCATGACGATCGCGGCCCGGCGGCTCAGCGGCCGCTCGCCCGAGCGCAGGACCCGCAGGAACGCCCACACCACGAGCACCCCGCAGGCGGCGTCCGCGGCGGTGGCCGAGCCGTCGCCGCCCAGCGGGGGAGTGGCGAGCAGGGTGATCACGGCGAGCAGCGGCAGTAGGCGCAGGGTCCGGCGGGGTGGTGCGGGGATCGGCAGCGGCGGCGCGGCCGCGACGGCGTGCACGCTCAGCTCCCCGTCGGGCGGACGAGGCAGACGGCGGTGCGCAGCAGGATGCACAGGTCCTGCCAGAGCGACCAGTGGTCGATGTAGTAGTTGTCGTAGCGAGCCCGGTCCTCGATCGAGGTGTCCCCGCGCAGCCCCTGCACCTGGGCGAGCCCGGTGAGCCCGACGGGCATCCGGTGCCGGGCCGCGTATCCGGGGTGCGCCTGGCTGAACTGGGCGACGAAAAAGGGCCGTTCGGGGCGTGGGCCGACCAGGCTCATGTCACCCCGGATCACGTTCCACAGCTGGGGCAGCTCGTCCAGGGAGGTGCGCCGCATGAAGTTGCCGGCCCGGCTCATCCGCGTGTCGTCCGCGATGTTCCAGCGGGTCGCGGCCTCGTGCGCGGTGTCGGGGCGCAGGGTGCGGAACTTGAGCAGCGTGAACGCCCGCCCGCCGGCCCCGATCCGCTCCTGCCGGAACAGCACCCCGGGCCCGTCGCTGCGGCGGAGCACCAGCGCGCACACCGCGAGGACGGGGGCGGCGAGGAGCAGCGCGGGCAGGGTGAGGGCGAGGTCGGCGACCCGCTTGAAGAACAGGCCGGGGACCGAGGCGGGGGCGCTGGTCAGCGGCTGGCAGGGGAAGGCGGCCAGCTCGTCCGCCTGCCGGCCGGGCGCGCTCTGCCCGGGCGCGCGCGTGTCCAGCTGCCACAGCGTGCAGCCCATGCCCTCAAGGAAGGCCGGGGGTACGGGAGTTGACGACTCGGGGGCGTAGGTGAACAGACAGTCCTGCACCCCGTTCTGGATGACGGCGCGCTGGACCTCCTCCAGGCTGCGCAGCACCGGGACCCCGGCCTCGACGGAGGTCTCGGCCGGCGGCACGACCACCCCGACCGGACGGATGCCGCCGCCCGAGCGGCGCGCGAGCGCCGCCGTGACGCGTGCGGCGCTGGCCGCCGGGCCCACCACCAGGGCGGGCCGGGGCCTGCGGGCGCCCTGGCGGCGGCGCAGCCACAGTGCTGTGCCGCGCCCGGCGCAGCTCGCCAGGGTGTGCAGGGCGCAGCCCGTCGCCACGGCCGCGACCGTGAGGGGCGCGGCGTTCGGCTCGTGGACCAGGGCGCCCTCGTGGGTGAGGACGGTGGCGAGCAGGCACCAGGCGAGCAGGGTGCGTGCGAACAGGGCCGGCACGTCGGCGAGCACCCCGCGCGCCATCGTCGGCCGGTAGAGCCCGGCCTGGGCGTTGAGCGCGAGCACGGCGGCCACGAGCAGCCCGGCGGGGCCCGGCGGGAGGCCGGTGTACGGCAGCGCGAGCAGGCCGAGCAGCCCGGCCGCGCAGTCCGTCGCGAGCAGCACGGCGACGAACGGCTGTACGGTGCGCGGCCGCTGGGCCACGAAGGAGAAGTGGTCCGGCGCCTCGCGGGGCGTGACCACCGAAACGGTTCCCGATGACATCCCGGTCCCGTGGGGCGGCCCCCCGGCGGAAGGGACGATGCTTTCCGCGGTCACTGGCTGATGGGTTCCCTGTGCTCGGAGCGCGGCAGAGCGGCCACGTCGCGGTACACCTCCGCGATGCTTCGGGCCGTCTGCCGCACGTCATGGGTGGTGGTTACGTGGGCGTGGCCCTGGCGGGCCAGCTCGGTGCGCAGGACGGGGTCGGCGAGCAGCCGCGTCATCGCGTGCGCCAACTCGCCGGGTGCGTCCGGCGGTACGAGACAGAGCGGGGCCTGGCCGGGCGGGAGGCTCTCGGCGGAGCCCCCGACATCGGTGACCACCACCGGGCGTCCGCACGCCATCGCCTCCAGGGGCGCGAGCGCCATCCCCTCCCAGCGGGAGGGCAGCACGACCAGGTCGGCGGCCCGGTACCAGAAGGCGGTGTCGCCGACCGGGCCGACGAAGGACACCGAGCCGGGCGCCGCCGCGCGCAGCGCCGCCAGGTCCGGGCCGTCGCCGACCAGGACGAGGTGCGCGTCGGGCACGGCCTCGCGCACCCGCTGCCAGGCGGCGAGCAGCACGTCCTGGCCCTTTTGCCGGCACAGCCGTCCCACGCACACGACCAGCGGCGCGCCCTGGGCGGGCGGGGTCCCGTCGGCCACCGCGTAGTGGTCCAGGTCCACCCCGTTGGGGATCACCGAGCAGGGCGCGACCACCTTGGCCCGCACCCCGGTGGCCCGTTCGCCCTCGCTGACGCACACGATCCGCGCGGTCCAGCGCACCGCGGCGCGCTCCCAGCCCCGGGAGAGCAGCGCGGTGACGCCGCCGACGGCCTCGAACGACCAGGCGTGCGGCTGGAAGACGGTGGGCACCTTGCCGCGGGCCGCGAGCCGGGCGGCGACCCCGGCCTTGGCGCTGTGGGCGTGGATCACATCGGGGCGTACCCGCCGGATGAGGCGGCCCGCCCGCAGGGTCTCGCCGAGCAGCGCGGGGCCGGGCGAGCGGGTGGCCCGCCAGGGGTGCACCCGGGCACCCAGACGGGTCAGTTCGGTGCTCAACGGGCCTCCCTCGGGGCATGCCACGGTGACCCGGAATCCACTGCGCAGCTGGTCCCGCACCAAGTCCGTGACGACTCGGGCTACGCCCCCATCAACGGGCTGAACCAGGTGCAGGACACTCAACTGCCCGGCGGACCCCGGTCCCTCGGGCCCGCCAAGGGTGTTCGCTCTCGTCGGCATGCGCGGTCACTCCGGTCCTGGCGCTCGAAAAGAAAGCTGAACAAAGATGCTGCTGAACTAAGACGCTGCGGAGTTCTCTCCCCGCGTCCGCCGCCCTCGAATTCCGCCGGGGCGGCGCTCCGGCCGCCGAAGATCCCGTACGTGGCGCGGCCCGGAGGGGGGCAACTGTAACCGTATTTACAACCCGGTCCGGTCATGAATGTGGAGACGGAGTGTCCCCTTCGAGCGATCGTGCGTATCCCCTTGACGACACGGTCGTTGTATCGGTGGCCCCATCTCCATCCGAAAGGGAAAAGCCATGAATCGAATTGCGAAGTCCGTCGTGTCGGCCGGTGCCGGCGCCGCTGTCGTGATGCTGGGTGCGGGCATGGCCAGCGCCGACGCGGGGGCGCACGGCGCTGCCGTCAACTCCCCCGGTGTCCTGTCGGGCAACCTGCTCCAGGTTCCCGTGCACGTCCCGGTCAACGCCTGCGGCCTGACCGTGAACGTGATCGGTCTGCTGAACCCGAACTTCGGCAACACCTGCGTCAACAAGTAATCCCCAGGGGTGACGTCGCCGGACCGGTGCCGCGGTTCACGGTTTCGGTCCGGACGGGCCCCTGGACGTTTTCGCGGTCCCCAAAACCCTGGTTCACCCGTTAGGGGCAAAACCGGGGGGCCGGGTCCGCGTTGAGGTGTAGGTCGAGTGACAAACACCCGGTCAATGACTTTCTCAATCTAGGAGTGCTTCTCCATGTCGCGTACCGCGAAGGCCCTGGTCCTGTCCACCGCTGCCGTTGCCGCCATCGCCGGTGGGGCCGGCATCGCCGCCGCCGACGCCGGTGCGCACGGCGCGGCCACCAACTCGCCCGGCGTCCTGTCCGGCAACATGGCGCAGGTCCCCGTTCACATCCCGGTCAACGTCTGCGGCAACACCGTGAACGTCATCGGTCTGCTGAACCCCGCGTTCGGCAACACCTGCATCAACAAGTAGTTCCTCGCCGAAGCCCCGGCCGCTCCTCTCCAGGGAGCGGGCCGGGGCTTTCGCCTTGCCCCGGACGGCCGAAGGCCGCCGGGGCGTCCGGGCGCGGGGTTGTGCCAGCTCGGCACGGCGTGGCGGACATCTGATGATCACTCAGGATGACGAAGCGGTTGCGAGGGGTTAAGGGCGGGCGCACGGTGAGGGCAACTCGCTCGCCTCACCGAAGGAGAACCGTTTCATGCGTGCACGAACACCGCGGCGCCTGGCCGCAGTGGCCCTGTCGACCGCGATCGTCATCGGATCCGCCGGGACCGCGATGGCCGCCAGCTCACCGCCGCCGCGTACGGCCCGCGCCGAAGCGCCGGTCCCGGGCGCCGACGCACTGCTCGGCCAGGCCCAGCAGCTGAACGGTCTCGGAGGTGTCCTCACGCCGGTCACCGACCTGCTGACCGGCGTGCTCAAGGGCGCGTCGCCGGCCGACACCACGGCGCTGGCCGGCAAGGCCACCGCTGCCCTCGACGCGGTGAAGCAGACGGCCCCGGCGGCCCCCGTCGCGCCCCCGGCCGCGCCGGCCACCCCGCCCGCCGCCGCGGGTCCCGCGGCCGTGCCCCTGGGCGGCCCGGAACAGGACGCCGTGCTCGCGGCCGCCAAGGACGATGCCGTCGCGACGGTCAAGAAGGGCATCGACGACCTCGTCAAGGCGGTCACGAGCCTCAATGTCGGGGGCGTCCTTCCCGCGGCGACCTCGGTGGTCACCGGCCTGGTCGGTCTCGTCCTGACCACCGTGACCGGCGGCGGCCTGCCGGTGCCCAACCTGCCGGGCCTGCCCAAGGCGCCCACGGACGCCGTGCCGAAACTGCCCGCCTGAGCCGCACCCGAAGAGCGCCGGGCCGTCATCGACGGGACCGGCGCTCTCGGCCGTCCGGGGCGGCAACACCCGTACCGCAGAGCGCCCTTCATGAAATCCCATACGCGTATCGGCGGGGCCCGCAATTGGGTGGCGGCCCATGAATCCGGACATGAATCCGGAACCGAGGAGTTTCCCGGGCGTCAGCGAGTCGTTACCAGGGCGAAGCAGCCCAATGCATTCAGGGACACGTACGTTCGGCGACGGAACTCGCCGCGGAAGGATTGATGATGAAGTCGATGAAGGTTGCCGCGGCACTCGCCGGATCCCTCGCGGTCGTGGGTGCGGCGGCGCCGGCCTTCGCGGCCGGCGACCTGCCGCCCATGAGCCTCAACGGCGGCCTCGACACGATCGCCCAGAACGTGTCCTCCGCTCCCAACGCGGTCGACGCGTCGCCGGTGCGCACCCACCTGCTCGACCCCAAGTCGGACGACTCGCTGCTCCACACGGTGGGCAGCACCGCGCACGACCTGAACAAGACCAATGGGGCGCCCAATCCGGGCCAGCTCCTCGGCGGAATGCCGCTGGGCGGTTAGCTCACGGGCGAACGGGTCTTTCCGTATGCCGAATTGACGGGCCGTACGGCACCCCCGTGCGCTGTACGAGGGAAAGACAATAAACCCGGCGTGTTCGCTTCCGGCGGCTCACGGCCATTTGCCTACGCTGAGGCAACCCCCGAATGGAAGGTTCCATCATGAACACTGCGAAGAAGACGGCTCTCGCCCTCGCCGCCGCCGGTCTCGCCACGGGTGCCGCCTCCGGCGCCGCCTTCGCCGACGCGGGCGCGCAGGGCGTGGCCGCGCACTCGCCCGGCGTCCTGTCCGGCAACATGGCGCAGGTCCCGGTCCACGTCCCGGTGAACCTCTGCGGCAACACGGTCGACGTCATCGGTGGTCTGAACCCGGCCTTCGGCAACACCTGCGTCAACTCGGACTGATCCAGGGCCGGTTGAGACCGGGCCCGGTTCGGTGCAGGGCGAGCGGCTTCGTGGAGTTGGGGATCCCGGAGCCGCTCCGCCGTATCCGCACCCCGCCGTGGCGGGCAGGTGTACGAAGGCCCGCGCACAGCTGCCCGAACGGTCGCGGGCGAAGGCCCGAAGACCGGTGAAGGGCGTTTCATCCAGATGGGTGACAGCTGCGAAGGGCTCGGCCCGGAATGTCCTAGAGTCCCGGCATGACTTCAGCCACCAGTGCCGTACAGCCGTCCAGGGCAGCCCTGTTGGGCTCGCTCATCGTCATCGCGTGGAGCGGTGAGTCCCCCGACGGGTCCGGCGATGTGCCCTTCCTCATGGCGTACTCCCTCGGTGACGGGGCCGAGGGCCCCGAGGGTGCGGAGGCCGCGGCGCGGTCGCTGCTCGACGAGATCGGCATGCCGGCCGGCAGCGTCGTCGACCAGTCGCAGGGCGGCTCGTTCCCGGTGACCCTCATCGTCCAGGGCGGCCAGGCCGTCCTCACCATGCCGACGCTCAACGCCCAGTGCCCGGTGCCGCCCGAGTGGCTGGCCGCCGCCGAGGCGCGCGGCACCGTCCAGTTCATGTTCGCGACCCGGTCCTGGCCCGAGGGCGTGCCCGGAGTCGCCGTTACCGACGAGCAGTTGAAGGCGTTCGCGGGCGACGAGGACACCATCTCCACCGCGGGTCACTGCGTGCTCCCCGTCCGCCGCCTGCGCGGCTGACCACACCCCCACCGCCGGACGAGAACGGAGACGCACGCCATGGCCCTCCCCGGGACGATCCCGCATCAGCAGGCACCCGCCACCGACTCGTCCGGCTCCCCGCCCGCGTCCGCCACCGTGTTCGGCGCCGGGCGGCCCTTCGCCTGGCTGGTCGTGCTCGTCGGCGCGGCCGGGCTGCTCGCCTCCTGGGTCATCACCCTCGACGAGTTCGAACTCCTGCGGAACCCGGACTTCGTCCCCGGGTGCAGCCTCAACCCGGTGATCTCCTGCGGCAACATCATGAAGAGCGCCCAGGCCTCCGTCTTCGGCTTCCCCAACCCGATGCTCGGCCTGGTCGCGTACGGCATCGTCGGCTGCGTGGGCATGAGCCTGCTCGGGGGCGGCCGGTTCGGGCGCTGGTACTGGCGCACCCTCAACGCGGGGGCCCTCGCCGGGGTCGTCTTCGTCGGCTGGCTGCAGTTCGAGTCGCTGTACCGGATCAACGCGCTGTGCCTGTGGTGCTGCCTGGCATGGGTGGGGACCATCGTGCTGTTCTGGGGCGTGACGGGCCTCAACATCGTCAAGGGGGCACTGCCCGCGCCGAGTTGGGCCAGGAGCCTGTTCGCCGAGTTCGGCTGGGCGGTGCCGGTGCTGCACATCGGGGTCGTCGGGATGCTGATCCTGACCCGCTGGTGGGACTTCTGGACCGCTTGAGCCCCTGCGGAAACGTTGGTCCGACCGCGTGAATCGTCCGCTCCCGCCGCCACGGCGTCCGGCCGGCGGCGTTGACCCACCGACCAGTCGCATGGTTGAAGCCTCCCCGGGCCGTGCATCCAGTACCGGCCCGGGGAGCGCCGGCTGCCGCGCGCCGACGGCGGCGGCCGTTTCCTGCGACTCCGGGCCTCGTTGAACCCGGCATCGGACAAGGAGCGGACGTTTGGACGGGCCCCGGGACCAGCACGGTTTCCGGGGCCCACGTGTGTGCCGGACGCGTCCGCCCCGGCGAGCACGAGGGAGACGCCGATGAACGACGCGACGCACTTCTGGCGCACGTACCGGGCGGGGCGCACCCGTCTCCGGGGCCGCGTCCCCGAACCCGCCGGGCCGCCGCCCCGTACGGCCTGGCACCTGGCCCGGCGGGGCCTGCTGCGGGCCGCGTTCGTCTCGGCGACCGTCGCCTTCACCGCGGCCGCCCTCGCCCGCATCCCGGGCGCCACCCCGTACGGCGAACCCGCGGGCGCCCCGGGCCCGGAGCCCGACGAGGGCGCCGGCTTCGACGAGATGCACGCCGGGCACCGCATCCAGGGCCTGCCGCTGCGGGCGGGCCGCGCCGAGCTCGCCGTGTTCGTGGACGGCCGGCAACTGGACGTGATGCGACGCGCGGACGGCAGCTACCTCAGCTCCGTCGACCACTACGAGTCGTACGCCACCGCCCGCGAGGCGGCCCGCGCCGCCGCGGCCGAGCTGGGCGCCACCCGCCTCGCCGCCGTACCCGTGCACGGCAGCCACCAGGGGGGAGCGGGCCGTGGTGTACACGCGTAAGAACCAGCGGAACCTGACGAGCGGCGAGCGCAGGGCCTTCGTGACCGCGGTGCTCGAACTCAAACGCAGCGGTGCCTACGACCAGTTCGTACGCACCCACATCGAGTTCTACGTCCCGGACGGCGACGACGGGCTGCGGGTCGCGCACATGACCCCGTCGTTCCTGCCCTGGCACCGGCAGTTCCTGCTGGAGTTCGAGCGGGCCCTGCAAAAGGTCGACTCCCGTGTGACAGTGCCCTATTGGGACTGGACGCGGGACAGTTCGCCGGCCTCCTCGCTCTGGTCCGACGACTTCATGGGCGGCAACGGCCGACGCGGCGACCTCCAGGTCACGACCGGGCCCTTCGCGTACGCGCACGGCCAGTGGGAGCTCGCGGTCGACGTCACCGAAGCCCGATTCCTGACCCGGGACCTGGGCCGCCCCAAGGAGCCGATCGCGCTGCCCACGGCCGCCGATGTCTCCCGGGCCCTCGCCGACCCGGTGTACGACACCGCGCCCTGGGACTCCACCAGCAAGTCGGGGTTCCGCAACCGCCTTGAGGGCTGGACGACGGGCCTGTCGGGCAGCGCCCGCTTCCGCATGCACAACCGGGTGCACCGCTGGGTCGGCGGCGTGATGCTGGGCGGGGCCTCCGTCAACGATCCGGTGTTCTGGCTGCACCACGCCTACATCGACAGCCTGTGGGGGCGCTGGCAGGCCGCGCACCCCCGGTCCGCCCGCTATCTGCCGGGCACGCCGCCCCCGGACTCAGACCCCCAGCACGGCCGGATCGCGGCGCTCCACGAGCCGATGCCGCCGTGGAACGTGGCGCCGGCCGCGCTGCTCGACCACACCGGGATCTACCGGTACGCCTGACACGGCGACGGCCTCCCGGGGGGAGAAGTCCGGGAGGCCGCGGTACTGCTGTGAGCCGTGACCGGCCGGGCCGCCGCGAGGGCGCCCGGCCGAAGCGGGGGGTACTTACTCCCCGTAGCCGCCCTCGTGGTGGCTGTCGGCGTTGACGCAGGTGTTGCCGAACGCGGGGTTCAGCAGCCCGATGACGTTGACCGAGTTGCCGCAGAGGTTGACCGGGACGTGCACCGGAACCTGGAGCAGGTTGCCGGACAGGACGCCGGGGGAGTTCGCAGCGACGGCCTCGGCGCCGGCGTTGGCCGAGGCGATACCCGCACCGGCCAGCGCCATGGCGCCTGCTCCGGCGACGACGGCGGCCGTCTTCGCGATACGAGACATCAAAGTTCTCCTTGATATGGACACGCGACCGCAGACACGCAGTCGTCATTTCACTTCAACGTGCCGAGCGGGCATAAGTAACGGACACCTGCGCCCAAAACGGTTCTGCACGGCCGATCGGCGCAGGGCCCCGCCGCTACTTGCCGTAGCGGCTGCGCGAGGCGCGCCGGGAGAGCGCGACCGCCGCCGTGCCCGTGACGACCGCGCTCGCGCTCAGGGCGCCGAGCAGCGAGGCCCGCGAGTCGGCACCGGCGTGGGCGAGCTGCGGCGGGGCCGGGGCAGGGTGGCCGGCGGCGTGCGCCGCGTATCCCGTGCCGAGCACGGAGACCAGAGCCGCGACGAGGGCGCCCCGCGCCACGGGACCCGAGAACTTGTACATGCCTGCGACCCTTCACAAGGAAGACGGGGGAGGGGATTCGGGGGAGGGAGAAACAAAGGGAGGGAGGGGGAAACGGTGGGAGGAGGGGAATCAGATGCTGATACGCGTAATGCATTGGGTCGTATCCGCCCCGCCCCGGTCTCCCGGCCACGCGCGCGGCGGCCGACGGACAACCCGTCCGGCGCAGCCCGCGGCCCCCGCACGGCCCAGCGCGCGGCCGGGCAGGCGGGCCGCCTCACCCGGTGCCGAGATAGGCCCGGGCCGCCCGCGGATTCATGCCGCACTCCCACAGGCCGTGCGGGCAGTAGTCGGTCAGGGTCTGGTAGACGGGCCGGTACCGGCGGAACCAGGCGGCCATCCCGCGCACGTACGCCGGATCGTCCCCGTTGCGGAACAGACCCCACTCCGGGTACGAGACCGGCTTGTGGTGGCGGGCGGCGAAGTCCACCTGGGCCCGCAGCCCGTACGGCTCCTCGACCTGCTGGGCGAACGGCATGCCGGCGGGCTGGTCGTAGGCGTCCATGCCGAGGATGTCCACGTAGGCGTCGCCCGGATAGCAGTCCGTCCACGGCACCGCGTCCCGCCCCCGGCTCGGCGCGAAGTCGAAGCGGAAGCGCTGCCCGGGGACCGACCGCATCGCCGTCACGACGCGCCGCCAGTACGTCCGCCACGCGGCGGGATCGGGAGCGCACCGGTGGGTATAGGTGATCCCGTTCATCTCCCAGCCCAACACCACGACGGTGTCCGGGAGTCGAAGACCCGTCAGGCGCTCGGCCAGGGCCCGGAAGTGGGCGTCGAAGGCCCCCCGCGCCCCCTGCCCGAGCAGGGCCGCGACCCGCGCGTCGGGCACGCCGTCCTCGTTGTGGTCGAGCATCGGTACGTTGAGGACGAGGCTGCGGTCCGCGCGCTGGTGGCGCCAGCGGGCCCACGGGGCGAGCAGGGCGGGGGAGCCCTCGATGTCGCTCCAGGTGCCGCCCGGCAGATAGGTGTGGGCCACGCGCAGCGGACCCCGGCCGCGCCACTCCTCGGCCGCCGCGAGCCTGCCGACGCCGTCCCCGTCCGAGCCCGTGAAGATGCTCGCCGCGTTGCCGGACGGGGGAGGCACCGGGCCCTGCCGCCCGCTGTCGGAGGCGAGCGGCACGAGGGCCGCGAACAGCAGCGCCAGCACGCACAGCGCGGGCTTCCACGCGCTGCGGGCGGTGGGTGGCGGGTGCGCGGAGCCCCGGGCGGCGGGGGTGCGGCGGGTCCTGGGCGTCAGTGGCCCGCGGACGGGGAGCCGCCGCGCTGGAGCGCCCCGCTCAGCGAGGCGACCCCGGAGGTCAGCGTCTCGCCGATCTTGCCGCGGCCGCCGAGGACCTTGGGCTGCCCGAACTCGCTGACGCTGGCGCGGCCGGCGACCCCGTCGGCGGCGGCGGCGATGCCGGGAGAGGCCAGGAGCAGGAGGGACGCGGCGACGGTGGCGGCCTTGAGGCGGTGGTGAGTGTTCATGCCCGGTACAACGCCGCGCGCCCGGTGAGGGTGCGCGGCGGGCGGGCGGTCACGCCGTGGGCAGGTCGAAGGCGAAGGGCTGCCTGCGCACCCGGTGGTCGAAGTTGGACGTGCCCAGCTCCGGCTCGCCGAGCGTGCGTACGGCCAGCGGCCGGGTCAGCAGCTCGCGCAGTACGGCCTTGATCTCCAGGCGGGCCAGATGCGCGCCCAGGCAGTAGTGCGGGCCGCCGCCGCCGTAGCCGAGGTGCGGGTTGGGGTCGCGGGTGATGTCGAAGGCGTCCGGGTCGGTGAAGACGTCGGCGTCCCGGTTGGCCGACGCGTACAGGAGCATCACCTTGTCGCCCGGCAGGAAGGTGTGGCCGGACAGGACGTAGCGCGAGGTGACGGTCCGGCGGAACTGGATGATGGGCGTGGAGTGCCGGACGATCTCGTCGACCGCGCCGTCCGCGTACCGCTCGAAGTCGGCGCGCAGCAAGTTCAGTTGCTCCGGGTGGTCGGTCAGCAGGGACAGGGCGTGGGCGATGGCGTTGCGGGTCGTCTCGACGCCCGCCACCAGCAACAGGGAGAAGAAAGAACCCAGTTGACGATACGTCAGCCGCTGTCCGTCCACATCGGCGCACACCAGTGCCGAGATGAGGTCGCCGGTCGGATTGCGGCGCCGCTCGCGCCCGAGGCGGGCCACCGTCAGCTGCATCCGGGCCAGCGCCCGCAGGCCCTTGCCGGGGCTCCGGAGGCGGGCGCCGATGCCGCGCCGCACCCCGGCGTGCTCGGAGGCCCGGTCGATCTGGCGGGCGATGCGGCGGCGATGGGCGTCGGGCACGCCGAGCATCGCGCAGATGACCTCGAACGACATCCGGGAGGCGACCGCCGAGACGAACTCGTCGGGCCGCTCGGCGACCATGTCGTCCACGATGCGTACGGCCAGCTCGCGGATGCTGACCTCGGTGGCGGCGAGCAGGCGCGGGGTGAACGCCTGCTGCACGATGCGCCGCAGGCGCGTGTGGTCGGCGCCGTCGAGGTTGACCATCGAGTCGCCGAACACGGCCCGCACCCAGCGCGCCGGCTCGGGCGATGTGACGCCGGGCGCGCTCGCGAACACCCGCGGAAGGCGGCTCGCCTTCAGTACGTCGGCGTGCCGGACCAGGGCGTAGAAGCCCTGCTCGGGGCGGCGGCGGCCGGCCCGGCGTTCGGTGAAGAACACCGGGCGCGGCTCCTGCCTCAACTCGGCGAAGCGCGCCAGGCGTTGGGCCTGGGGCTGCTTCCAGAACGCCGGATCGGCGAGGTCGGTGGCGGCGCCGCGGGGGGCCGGGACCGTCCGGGGGTGGGTCACGCTCGCACCGTCCTGGCCGCCGTGCGGCTGTCGAACAACACTGTCGGACACGGGGAGTCGAGGTGGTGACGGGCTGTCAGCCGACCAGGGCGTGACCGGCCTTGACCGCGTCGTTGGCGGCCTTCACCGCCTCGCCGCCGGCCTTGACGCCGTCCTTCACGGCGGTCACCTTCTGGCCCACCTTGTCCCCGACGACGCTGTTGGCGGCGGGCTTGAGCTGGGCACCGGCGGCGCTGGTGGTGCGCGCCGCACCGCTGAGGGTGCCGCCGAGGTCGAAGGCGTGCGCGGAGGGGGCGATGACGGCGGCGAGGGCGGTTCCGGCCGCGGCGGCCG
Organism: Streptomyces sp. NPDC006691; assembly: GCF_042869955.1. NCBI lineage: Bacteria > Bacillati > Actinomycetota > Actinomycetes > Kitasatosporales > Streptomycetaceae > Streptomyces > Streptomyces sp. NPDC006691. The sequence continues at coordinate 42,679 of NZ_JBIAGW010000001.1, read as the reverse complement.
CGAGGTATCGACGTACGTTCATGCCGCCTACAACGCACGAGCCGGGCGGAGGGCACGCCCCGTGCCGCCATGCGCCGCGCACGGGGGCCGCGTTGCTGCAAGCAGGGGAACTTTGCAGTGATACCGCCGCCGGGATCGTTCTTGCTGAAAGACACGGCCGAGTAGGCCACCAGGGAAGGAAGAGAACACCCATGGGAATCACTTCGCGCGCGGGCCTGGCGGGCATCATGGCATGCATGGCGACCGCGGCCGCCGTGGCACCGGCCGCCGCGGCAGCCGCCGTGCCGGTCACCGTCCCCCTCGGCACCCTCAACACGGTCCTGCCGTTCGACGCCCCCACCCTGCACACCGGCATGCCGCTGCCCGTCCCCGGCGCCCCGGACGGGCCGCGCTACGTGAAGGGCAACCTGCTGCCGCACAACATGGTCCCCGCGATCCCCGTCGAGTCCGCGCTGCCGAACACCCAGATCGACACGCCCGTGCCCGACCCGCTGAGCGGCCGCAACCTCGGCACCCCCGCCCTGGTCAGCCCGGACACCACGCTGCACGCCATCACCCCGGGCGCGGACCTCGGCGCCCCGCTCAGCGAGCCGCGCACCGCCCTGTTCGGGCTGCCCGCCGTCGTGCTGCCGGCGGCCGGAGTGACCGCCCCCGCCGTCCAGGGCGCGCCCGCCGCCACCGCGACGTTCTGAGCCCCGGCCGGCCCCGATTCGCCCCTCACGCCCAGGAGTTGGCATTGCCCCGTCCGCCCAGGAACGTCCTCGCCGTGGCCCCGCTCGGCCGGGCGCTCACCGCGCTGCTCGCCGTAGCGGCCGTCACGGCCCTCGCGGCCGGCGGCGCCAAGGCCGCGTCCGTACGACCCGACCCGCACGGCGTGGACGCGGGTCGGGACGCGCTGCCGCCGTGGCCGGCGCCGGCGGACGCGTCGGCCGCGGTCGCTGCGGCCGGTCTTGAGATGCTCCCCGCCGAGGGCGTGGTGCAGCACACCCACACCCATCTGGACGTCCTCGTCGACGGCCGGCCCGTCACCGTCCCCGCCGCCATCGGCATCGACGAGCCGCGCCGCCGGATCAGCCCGCTGCACACCCACGACACCAGCGGCGTGATCCATGTCGAGTCGCCCCGGCGGGCCACGTTCACCCTCGGTCAGTTCATGGCGGAATGGCGGGTCCCGCTCGACGCGAAGCGCATCGGCGGCCTGCACGCGGGCGGCGGCCGGCATCTCTCGGCGTACGTCAACGGGCACAGGGCCGCCGGGGACCCCGCGGCGCTCGTGCTGCGCGAGCACGACGAGATCGCCCTGGTCTTCGCCCGGGACGGGGACAAGCACCCGGTCCCCAAGACCTACGCCTGGTCGAACGGCCTGTAGTACGGCCCGGGCCGCCGGCGCCGACGGGCGGCGGCCGCCCGCCAGAACGCTTCTCCGCACGGTTCGTCGGCGGGACCGCGCGGAACAGGATCCGTGTCGCGGCGCGGACGGTGCGCCGGCAGCTCCTGCCCGGGGCTCTACTCCCCCCGGGCAGGAACTGCTGCCTTCGGCCCGGCCGTCCGGGGGGCCCGTTCGAGTAGGTAGGCCTGTCGGGTGAGAGCGGGGGTCGGCCGTGTCCGGTGCTGCCGCTCCCCGTTGTGCAGGCGTGATCTCAACACGACGAATCGCCACAGTCCTTGCCGTCGCCGCCGGTGTCTCGGGCATCGCCGCGACGACCGCGAGCGCCGCGGGCCCCCTCGACACCCTGGTCAAGCCGATCAACCCGGTCAGCGAGCTCGACACCCTCGCGACCAGCAACATCCCGGCCCCGTACGCGGCCCAGCTGCCCAAGGTCAAGAACCAGCTGGCCGGGCTCAGCCACCTCAACGACCTGGGCCAGCTCTCCCAGCTCACCGACCCGGTCGCCCCGTTGATGGGCCTCGTGCCCGCGGTGGAATGACCGTACGCCGCCGGACCCGACGCGACACGGGCACGCGCCCGGAACGAGGTGTTCCGGGCGCGTGCCCGTGCGGTTGGCTTCGGTCAGAGCAGGTGCAGACCGAGGCCGAGCAGGCTGTGGTCGTGCCAGTGGTGATGGTGGTGGTGATGCTCGCGGCCACCGTCGTCGTCACGGTCGTGCGCCGCGACGCGCGGGGTCGCCTGCGGGGCGGCCTGGGCGGTCGCGGCGGCGGGAACTATGACGGCGGCGGAAAGCGCGGCCACAACGGCGGCGCGGCGGATGATGCTCACGTTGAACTCCACAGTCGGTGGACAAACCTGACACCCCGAACGCTAGGTCGACCACCGCACCCTGTCGCGCCGAGTGACCGCCCGGCTACTCCACGCGAGGGTGCCCCGCTCGCCGCCCGTCGGTCACTTCCCGAGGTCGGTGATGTCCGCGTATCCCTCGATGGCCTGCGGCTCGCGCGAACCGGGGCCCACATAGCGGGCGGAGGGCCGCACCAGACGACCCGTCCGCTTCTGCTCCAGGATGTGCGCCGACCAGCCCGCGGTACGCGCGCACGTGAACATCGACGTGAACATGTGCGCCGGAACCTCCGCGAAGTCCAGGACGATCGCCGCCCAGAACTCCACGTTCGTGGCGAGCACCCGGTCGGGCCGCCGCGCGTGCAACTCCTCAAGGGCGGCCTTCTCCAGGGCCTCCGCCACCTCGAAGCGCGGCGCGGCCAGCTCCTTGGCGGTGCGGCGCAGCACCCGGGCGCGCGGGTCCTCGGCGCGGTAGACGCGGTGGCCGAAGCCCATCAGGCGCTCGCCCTTGTCGAGGGCCTGCTTCACGTACGCCGTCGCGTCCCCGGTCCGCTCGATCTCCTCGATCATGCCCAGCACCCGCGAGGGCGCCCCGCCGTGCAGCGGGCCCGACATCGCGCCGACCGCGCCGGACAGCGCGGCCGCGACGTCGGCGCCGGTCGAGGCGATCACCCGGGCGGTGAACGTCGAGGCGTTCATGCCGTGCTCGGCGGCGCTCGTCCAGTACGCGTCCACCGCCTTGACGTGCTTGGGATCAGGCTCGCCGCGCCAGCGGATCATGAAGCGCTCGACGACGGACTCCGCCTTGTCGATCTCCCCCTGCGGCACCATCGGCAGGCCCTGCCCGCGCGCCGACTGGGCGACGTAGGAGAGTGCCATGACCGCGGCGCGTGCCAGGTTGTCGCGGGCGGTGGCCTCGTCGATGTCCAGCAGCGGCTTGAGGCCCCACACCGGCGCCAGCATGGCGAGCGCGGACTGCACGTCCACCCGGATGTCCCCGGAGTGGACCGGGATCGGGAACGGCTCGGCCGGCGGCAGGCCGGGGTTGAACGCCCCGTCCACCAGCAGGCCCCACACGTTCCCGAACGAGACGTGTCCGACCAGGTCCTCGATGTCGACGCCCCGGTAGCGAAGGGCGCCGCCCTCCTTGTCCGGCTCGGCGATCTCCGTCTCGAACGCGACGACTCCCTCAAGTCCGGGTACGAAGTCGGACATCTGGCGGCTCCTCAGGATGTGTGCGACGGGCTGCGGGCGGGCCGTGCCGCCCCGGGTCCCTCGGTCATGCCCCGTACGGCGGTCAGGAATCCCGCCGGGGGCTCACGCGTGTATGGAGGCCACAGTGGCCCAGCCGAGAGTTTGGCGGGTTCCGCCGATGCGGGGAAGCGTGACATCCGGCACACTGCCCCAATTCGGCGGCGCAGGGTTAACGCCCCGCCGTCGCGGGCAAACTGCGCCGCCGCCCGGCCCCGGGCCCCGCCGCCGGTGCGGCAGGATGGGCCGGGTGACCGACCTGGACCCCGCAGCGATGCGCGAGCAGTACCGCACCACCCTCCTCGCCGAGGAGGAGCTGGCCCCCACGCCCCTGGGGCAGTTCGCCCGCTGGTTCAAGGAGGCCGTGGCCGGCGGCCTGCACGAGCCCAACGCGATGGTCGTCGCCACCGCCACCCCCGACGGGCGCCCCTCCACCCGCACGGTGCTCCTGAAGTCCTACGACGAGCACGGCTTCGTCTTCTTCACCAACTACGCCTCGCGCAAGGCCGCCGAGCTCACCGCGAACCCGTACACCTCGCTGCTCTTCCCCTGGCACCAGCTGGCCCGCCAGGTCATCGTCACGGGCACCGCGTCCCGTGTCCCGCGCGCCGAGACCGAGCGCTACTTCCGCAGCCGCCCGCACGGCTCGCAGCTGGGTGCCTGGGCCAGCGCGCAGTCCTCGGTGATCGCCTCCCGGGGCGAACTGACTGTCCGCTACGAGGAGTTGGCGGCCCGCTACCCGGAGGGCAGCGACGTTCCGGTGCCCGAGGGCTGGGGCGGGTTCCGGGTCGCGCCCGAGGCCGTCGAGTTCTGGCAGGGCCACGAGAACCGGCTGCACGACCGGCTCCGGTACGCGGCGGAGGGCGGCGGCTGGCGCGTGGAGCGGCTCGCGCCCTGACCCGGACGGGCCGGTGGGCGGCGGGTCCGGGCCCGCGGAACCGCCGGCCCGGGTGCCCGGTCCGGCCGACCGGACCGGGCATGCAGAAACCCGCGGGCTCGGGTTCCTCCGGAGAGGAGCCGGCCGGACGTACCGGCGAGCCCGCGGGTCGGTGACTGCTTGGGAATTCGGCCGACGTCATGCCGGCACGGCACTTGGAGTGCGACTGGCAGGCCGTTAGCCCGCAGTCACCTCACGCGTCCGGTTTGCATACATCTGTCAAACCACCTCCCTTCTCGTGTGCACCACACATTAGGCACCCTCCCGGCACCCCTCAACCCATTTGTTTCCCGGTGCGGGCCCGCTCCCCGGCACTGCGCTCCCCACAGAATTCATTGCCCTCGATGTCCGCCGGCAGAAGCCGTCCCGTGCCGTCCGGGCGGCGGTGGTCGGCGACCGGCGTGGCGCCCAGGGCGACGAGCCGGTCGGCCTCCTCGTCGCGGGTGCGGTCCTGGGGACGCCGGATGGCGGCGTCCAGACGCGGCCGGTAACCGACGTTGGCCGGAAGGGATTTCCCCGAAGTCGGTGTGGGATGCGTCACGTTCGAGTTGAATGATCCGACGTGCGTCAGTTCCGCGCGTCAGCCGCGACACATGCGGCGACCACGTCCTGCAGGGGGTGCCAGGATGAGTACGTCCCGGAGTGAGACCACCAGTGCTCCGGTTCCGGACGGACCCGGCGGCGGGCCCGCCGGCGCGGCCGCGCCGGAGCCCGGCGGGGACCTCCTCGCGGCGCTGCTCGACGGGATGGACGCGGCGCTCTGCGCGTTCGACGCGGACGGCGTGGTCACCCACTGGAACCGCGAGGCCGAGCGGATCCTCGGCTGGCCGGCCGAGGAGGCCGTCGGGCGGCACGGATTCGCGGGCTGGGCCGTGCGGGCCGCCGACGCGGACGAGGTGCGCGGCCGGATCATGGCCGTCATGGACGCGCCCGGCCGCCAGGTGCACGAGTTCGCCCTGCTGCGCAAGGACGGCAGCCGCGTCCTGGTGCGTACGCAGTCGGCGGGGGTGCGGGGCGCGGACGGCAGCCCCGCCGGGGTCTACTGCGCGTTCAGCGAAGTCCACGCGCAGATCGACCTGGAACGTTCCATCGCGCTGAGCGAGGCCCTGTCCGAGGACGGGAGCTGGGGCGTCGTCCTGGTCGACGTCGACCTGCGGCCCACCGTCGTCAACGCCTACGCCGCCCGCGCCCTCGGCACCGGGCGCGCGACCCTGCTCGGCCGCCCGCTCGGCGAGCTCATCGTGCGGGGCGTCGAGGACCTGGAGGGCGCGCTCCAGCACGTCCTGGCCGAGGGTGCCCCGACCGCGCCCACCGAGGTGTGGGTGACGCTGCGCACGGCGGAGGGCGAGCGTCGGCGCTGCTGGCGCAGCGGCTTCCTCCGGCTCTCGTCCCCGCTGACGGAGGAACCCGTTCCGCTCGGGGTCGGCTGGCTCTTCCAGGACGTGACGGACGCCCGGCTCGCCGAACAGGACGCCGACCGGCTCCGCTTCCGCTCCAACCAGCTGCACCGCGCCTCGCGGATCGCCGCCGAGTGCGAGGACCCGATGGAGGCGGTGGCCTCGCACCTGGACTTCGCGCTGGCCGGTTTCGCCGACCACGCCCTGGTCGACCTGGCGGTGGGCGAGCGGCTCGTACGGGTCACGGCCACTCCGGCCGGCGCCCCCGGCCCGGCCGCGACGGTGGCGGGCGGCGGCATCCCGGTCCGCTATCCGGCGGGCCACCCGGCGCTCCAGGCGGTCGACCGGATCGGCTCGGTACGGGCCAGCGCGGGCGCCGGGGACGAGGAGTGGGCGGCCGAGCGCCAGTGGCCGCCGGACGCGGCCCACGCCCTGTGCGCGGTACTGCGCAGCCGCGGCCGCACCCTGGGCGTCCTCACCTTCCTGCGCGGCCCGGCCCGCCCCGCCTTCGAGCGGCCCGACGCGGCGTACGCGGAGAGCGTGGCGGTGCGGGTGGCGGGCGTGCTGGACCTCGCCCGGGTCCTGAACGCCTGACCCGCCGCGGTGCGGGGTGGGGTGCGGGTCCACCGTGCGTGGCTGGTCGCGCAGTTCCCCGCGCCCCTGTAGGGGACCCGGAAGCCCCGGTCGTGCCCACCGCGGCGGAAGCCGCGCGATGTCACAGCCCCGCTGAAAGCCTCGGTGCGGGGGCACCTTCAGCCGGTCATGGGGGTCCCCCCTGGCCCTCAAGGCCTTGGGGGAGATTGAGGACGAGCGCCGTTCAGGCGCGAACGGGGGTCTGGGGGCGGAGCCCCCCGGGAGGGGCCGGGGCTCAGTGCCGGAAGAAGATGCGGTCGCCGTACTCCGCCATGACCCGCCCGTTCCACTCGTGGCCCCCGTCGACGTTCCCCGAACGAAGCAGCGGCGGCTCGATGCCCCGGGCGACCAGGGACTCGGCCGCCGCCGCCATCGTGGCCTGCATCAGCGCGCTGGTGACCACGGTGGACGCCGGCGCGAAGGGCGCCTCGATGCCGTCGTGGGTCAGCTCGGCGTCGCCCACCGCGATCTTGCTGTCGAGCACGATGTCGCAGTGGTCCCGCAGGAACGTCCCCGACACGTGCCGGGACCTGGTCTCCTCGGCGTACGCCACCGACGTGACCCCGATGACCTTGAGCCCGAGGGCCCGCGCGTTCATCGCCATCTCCACCGGCAGCGCGTTGCGCCCGGACAGGGAGATGATCACGAGGACGTCCCCGGCCTTGGCGGGGCTGGAGTCCAGCACCGCGCCCGCGAGGCCGTCGACCCGCTCAAGTGCGGAGCCGAGCGTGGCGGGCATGACGTCGACGCCGACCACCCCGGGCACCGCGAGCAGGTTCATCAGGGCGAACCCGCCCGCCCGGTAGACCACGTCCTGGGCGGCGAGCGAGGAGTGCCCGGCGCCGAAGGCGAAGAGCCGGCCGCCCGCCTCCACCGTGTCGGCGATCAGTGATCCCGCGGCCGCGACGTTCAGCGACTCCTCGTCCCGCACCCGCCCCAGAAGTCCGATCGCGGCGTCGAAGAACTGACCGGCCAGCTTGCTCTCGCTCATCGCCGAGGACCCTTTCCGGGGTGGGGTAACGACCGTGCGCCGATCACGGTGCGGTCTGGACCTTTCCCCTGTCAATACGGGGCGCGCGGGCATTCGGTCAAGATGGGGAACGGCCGCCGAGGAACGGTTGTCAGCGCTATGCGTCAGAATTGGATGCAGGGCCAGCGGTACGACGTTTTATGTCACAGCATCGAGGGGCACGTATGTCCGGACTGATCGACACCACGGAGATGTATCTCCGCACCATCCTCGAACTGGAAGAGGAGGGTGTGGTCCCCATGCGGGCCCGCATCGCCGAGCGCCTGGACCAGAGCGGCCCGACGGTGAGCCAGACGGTCGCGCGCATGGAGCGCGACGGCCTGGTCCAGGTGGCGGGCGACCGCCACCTGGAGCTGACCGACGAGGGCCGCCGCCTGGCGACCCGCGTCATGCGCAAGCACCGGCTCGCCGAGTGCCTGCTGGTCGACGTGATCGGCCTGGAGTGGGAGCAGGTGCACGCGGAGGCCTGCCGGTGGGAGCACGTCATGAGCGAGGCGGTGGAGCGCCGCGTCCTGGAGCTCCTGCGCCATCCGACCGAGTCCCCCTACGGCAACCCGATCCCGGGCCTCGAAGAGCTCGGCGAGAAGGCCGAGGCGGACGCCTTCCTGGAGGACGGCATCATCAGTCTGGGTGAGCTCGACCCGGGCCCCGAGGGCAAGACGGTGATCGTGCGCCGCATCGGCGAGCCGATCCAGACCGACGCCCAGCTGATGTACACGCTGCGACGGGCGGGCGTGCAGCCCGGCTCCGTGGTGAGCGTGACGCAGTCGCCGGGCGGGGTCCTGGTGGGCAGCAGCGGCGAGGCCGCCGAGCTCGGCGCGGACGTCGCCTCGCACGTCTTCGTCGCCAAGCGCTGAGCCGAGCGTCGGGCCGAGCGTCGCGCCGAGCGCTGAGCCGAGCGCGGGGCCGAGCGCCGGGCCGAGGGCGGGGCCGAGCGTCGGGCCGAGTACCGGGTCGGGCGCGCGGCCGAAGGGCGGTGACGGAACGTCATCGCCCTTTTCCCTTGGGGGAGTTGGGACTCCCGGGCCAAGGGCGAGGGAAGCTTGCGGGGAAGGCCGGTTTCCGGGCGGAATAGCAGCGGCCGGGCGGATCGCGTGCGAGGCTGTGGCTTGAGGCATATGACCGCAGAGGCCCGCGGCACGGGAGGGGGCGGCAGCATGATGCCGTTCGAACCACTCGCACCACCGTCGGCACCCCGCCCTGTCCGGGCCCTCGCGCCCGGCCTCCGCTCCGGCGGGCGCTTCGCCAAGTGCCTGGGGAAGACCAGGGCCCCGGCGCCTCGCGGCGCCGGGGCCTGTCCTCCCCGGTGTCGACCCGGAGCCCCGAGCTCCCAGGGTCGACCCCCGCGGACCGTCTTCCCCGAGCGGCCCGCCTCCCGGAGAAGATCTCCCCTCGGCACGTTCCGTCAATCCTTGAGCGTGGTCACTCGAACGAGGGGTGTTGCGCGAGAGACGCGAGTTTTCGAATAGGGGTTCGATACTCTGCCATGAACCGACCACTCGGGGGCTGAAGGGGGTGCCAGGGCGCATGGTGCGACGCATCGATGTGACGGGGACCGGCGGGGTTCGCCTCGCCGCCTGGGAGTTCGCGGAGCAGCCCAAGGCCCGCGCGGAGGTCGAACCGGCCCCGGGGGTCTTACTCCTGCACGGTCTGATGGGCCGGGCCTCGCACTGGGCCTCCACCGCCCGCTGGCTCACCGAGAAGCACCGGGCGGTCGCCCTGGACCAGCGCGGCCACGGCCGCAGCGACAAGCCGGCGGACGGCCCGTTCACCCGCGAGGTCTATGTGGCGGACGCGGAGGCGGCCGTCGAGCAGCTGGGCCTGGCTCCCGTCACCCTCATCGGCCACTCCATGGGCGCCCTCACCGCCTGGCAGCTCGCCGCGAAGCGGCCCGATCTGGTCCGCGCGCTCGTCATCTGCGACATGCGGGCCTCCCCGCTCGGAGCGGCCTCCCAGCGCGAATGGCAGGACTGGTTCAAGGCCTGGCCGCTGCCCTTCGCCACGCTCGCCGACGTACGCAAGTGGTTCGGCGAGGACGACCCCTGGGTCGAGCGGCCCAGCCCCGCCCGGGGCGAGTTCTTCGCCGAGGTCATGGCCGAGCGGGCCGACGGCTGGCGCCCGGTGTTCTCCCGCCGCCAGATGCTGATCTCCCGCGAGACGTGGGTGTACGACGCGCACTGGGAGGAGCTGGCCCTGGTCGGCTGCCCCGCGCTGGTGGTGCGGGGCCTGGACGGCGAGCTCGGCCGCGCGGAGGCCCAGGAGATGGTGCGGGTGCTGCCGCGCGGGCAGTACGCGGAGGTGGCCGACGCGGGTCACCTCGTCCACTACGACCAGCCCGAGGGCTGGCGCACCGCGATCGAGCCGTTCCTCGACGGGGTCCTCACCCCGTGACCCCTCGGCTCCGCCGGACTGTGAGGTGCGGGCCGAGTGTGGCTGCCCGCGCAGTTCCCCAGGGCGTGGCTCCGCCGGTATCTGGGTGCGGACCGTAGGGCCCGTTCGCGCAGTTCCCCGCGCCCCTCAGCGGCACTGATGCGGGCCCGGACCAGGCATGTCAGCCCGTCATGGAGCCCCGGTCCGTGAGGCCTTGGGGGGTTTGAGGACGAGCGCCCTCAAGGCGCGAACGGGGTCGGGGCCGAGCCCCAGGAAGCCCGAACCGCCGACCCCGGCCCCGCCTGCGGCTCAGGCCGAGCTGACCGCCGAGAGGATTTCCGGCAGGCGGGCCGCCGTACGCGGCGCGGCCACCTTCAGGCCCGCCCAGCACAGGAGCGCCCCGTACACCGCCCCCAGCGGAGACAGCAGCCACAGGCTCGCGTGATGGCCGGACACGTGCAGCCAGATCGCCAGGGCGATCATCGGCGCGCAGAGCACCGCGCCCGACACCATCCCGCCGAAGATCGACAGGGCCGCGATGCCGCCCTGCCCCGGCGCCACGTTCTTGCGGCTGTCCTGCGGGATGGAGTACGCGAGCGTCGCCGACGCCACCGAACCCGTCGCCAGCATCGCGCCGAGCAGCGAAAGGGCGAGCCCGATGACCTCGGGCAGTTTCGCCCAGTCGCCGAGCATGCCGGCCGTCACGGCGGCCACGAGCAGCGTGTACGGAAGCGTCACGAGCAGCAGCGCGAACGCCCGCGCGCGCAGCTCCAGATAGGCGTCCCGGGTCGAGGAGATCGTCTGGAGCACCATCCAGAACGCCGAGGTGTCCTGCCCGAACTGGTTGTACATCTGCACGCCGAGCATGCCGGTGGCGAAGCAGGCGAAGTAGACGGTGCCGTTGCCCTGGAGGGCGTTGAACACCGGCACGATCAGGCCGATCGCCAGTGAGGTCACCCACGCCGCCTTGGTCTTGGGATCCCGCCAGACGTAACGCAGCGTGCGCAGCATCACGGTGCCGGTACGGCCCTCGGGGAGCAGCGCGGTGAGGCCCTTGCCGGAGGACTCCTTGCGGGAGGCGTCGGACGCGGCGAGCGTGGATCCGTCCGGCGTGGTCATCAGCTTCACGAGGGAGCGCTGCCAGGCGTACAGGAGAAGCCCCAACGCGCCCGCGCTGAGCAGGAGTTGGGCGATCGCGCGGCCGTACGCGCCCTCGCCCGCCGAGTCCACCGCGCCGATCGCGGAGGCCGGCGGCAGCCAGCGCACCACGCGCGCCACCGGGTCGAGCGCGGACAGGCCGCCGGAGTCGCCGAGCCGCTGGGCGCCGAAGTTCACGAACTGGATGCCGACCGCGATGACCAGGCCGCTCAGGACCGCGAGGTCGCGGCCCTTGCGGGAGGTCAGCAGGCGGGTGTTGGCGGCGGCGACCGCGCGGGCCAGTGCCAGGCACACGAGCAGCGCGAGCGGCACGGCGAGCACGGCGACCAGGGCCGCGCCCGTCCCGTGGGCCGAGGTGATCGCCGCGCCGAGGACCAGGCAGAGCGTGAACAGCGGACCGATGCCCACGAGGGAGGCAACCAGCAGCGCGCCGACCAGCGGCCGGGGCCGCAGCGGCAGCATGACGAGCCGGGTCGGGTCGAGCGTCTCGTCGCCGCTGGGGAAGAACAGCGGCATCACGGTCCAGCCGATCGCCATCAGCGCCACGACGAGGACCGCCACGGTGCCGGCGTGTGCGTTGCCGCGCAGCGCGATCAGGCCGAGCAGTTGCAGCGCCGCGAAGAGCAGCACGATCACCGCGGAGGTGATGTAGGCGGCCCGGCGCCCACCCGACTGCCGCAGCCCGTTCCTGAGCAGCGACAGCTTGAGGCGTACGAAGACGGGGGTCAGGACGGAGGCGCTCGGAGAAGTCGCCGGGGCGCTCCCGGAGGCCGCGGTCACCGGGCACCGCCGCCGAGCCAGTCCAGGGAGTCCCCGGTGCTGCGCCCGCCGGCGCCGACGAGTTCGAGGAAGGCGTTCTGGAGCGAGGGCGCGTCTCCGCGCACCTCGGCCAGGGTGCCCTGGGCGCGGATGCGGCCCGCCGCCATCACGGCGACCCAGTCGCACAGCGACTCGACGAGCTCCATGACGTGGCTGGAGAAGACGACGGTGGCGCCGGAGGCGGTGTAGCGCTCCAGGACGCCGCGGATGGTCTGGGCGGACACCGGGTCGACGCCCTCGAACGGCTCGTCCAGGAAGAGGACTTCGGGGTTGTGGAGCAGGGCCGCGGCGAGCCCGATCTTCTTGCGCATGCCGGTCGAGTAGTCGACGACCAGTTTGTGCTGGGAGCCCGCGAGGTCCAGTACGTCCAGGAGTTGGGACGCCCGCTTGTCGACCTCGGCGCCGGGCAGCCCGCGCAGCCGGCCCGAGTAGCCGAGCAGTTCGCGCCCCGACAGACGCTCGAACAGGCGCAGTCCCTCCGGGAGTACACCGATGCGGGACTTCACCGCGACCGGGTCGCGCCACACGTCGTGCCCGGCGACCTCGACCGTGCCCTGGTCGGGCCGGAGCAGCCCGGTGACCATGGACAGGGTCGTGGTCTTGCCCGCCCCGTTCGGGCCGACCAGACCGATGAACTTGCCCGCGGGCAGCTCCAGATCGATCCCCGCGACGGCGATCTGCTCGCCGAACCGCTTCCACAGCCCCTGTACGCGGACGGCGGGCGGCGCCGTACGCGCTCCGCCCGCCGTGTCCGCGGTTCCTTCGAATGCCTGGTCCGGCATGGCCGTGCCTCTCATCCCCGTGATGGTGCCTACCTGGACACCATAGGAGGCGGGGGTGGGCGCCGCGCCAGGGCCTTGCGTCCCGTGCGGGATACGCAAGGCGGAACCCGGGGCGGGATCCGCCGGGCGGAACCTAGGGGCGGCGGTCCCTCGCGTCGGCGGCCTCGCGGCCGCAGGCGTAGGCGAGGGGGCTGATCAGCTCCTCCGCGTCGGGCAGCCAGCGGTTGGCGGGGGTGGGGCGGCGGGCCCACTGCACCGCGCCCGAGCCGCCGATCCGGGTCGGCGGGGCCGCCACGTAGTCGCCCTCGCCCCGGGTGATCAGGTCCACCGAGGCGGGCACCCACCCCAACTTCCGTACCAGATCCGGCACTTTGGCCCCCGCGCCCGGCAGCACGAAGAACAGCATCCGGCGGTCGGGGGTGCAGGTGACCGGGCCGAGCGTGAGCTCCATCCGCTCCATGCGCGCGAGGGCCAGGAACCCGGCCGACTCCGGTACGTCGATGGCGTCGAAGGTGCGCCCGGTGGGAAGCAGGATCGAGGCCCGGGGGCTCTTGGACCACAGCCGGCGGGCGGCGACCGCGCTGCCGGTGGCCTGGGTCGCCCAGTCCGGCCGGGCGGGGTGCGCACCCGGTTTCGGACACGCCGTGTCACCGCACGAGCAGCGCTCGACCCCCTCGTCGGCCTCCAGGGACGTGCCCGGGAAGACGTCCCAGTGCCGCTCCTCCGCGTACCGGACGGCGCTGTCCAGGAGTTGTTCGCCCCGCTGCTTGGGGATCTGTGCGGATTCCGTGTCCGTGCCCGTGCCTGTGATGGTTTCTTCCACGACGGTCTCAACTGTGCCCACCACCGACGGTTACGGGCGCGGCGTCCGTGGGATCGGCGGTATCGGTCCTGCATATGGGGCGCATGGGTGCATGGGCGGGGGCGCGCGTGCGGCTGTGCTGCGGCGGCAGGGTAGCCATATGCGGGGGAAGCACACAGGAATGCTGGCAATGCCGCCATATTCCGGATAAAGCTCGTTTCTCTGCATATTCGCAGGGCAGTGATCAGGGTGCTGATCACTGCCGCTCCAGGGGGTTCACATGGCAGCCAGGCCTCTCGTCGCCCGCCAGCCCAATGAAAGGCTCCAGGCGCTCATTCAGGAAGCCGGGTGTTCCAATGCCGGGCTCGCCCGTCGGGTGAACATGGTCGGCGCGGAGCGCGGTCTCGACCTCCGCTACGACAAGACGTCCGTCGCCCGCTGGTTGCGCGGCCAGCAGCCGAGGGGGCGGGCGCCCGGGATCATCGCGGAGGCGCTCGGCCGAAAACTGGGCCGCACGGTCACGATCGACGAGATCGGGATGGCCAACGGCAAGAACCTGGCGTCGGGCGTGGGCCTTCAGTTCTCGCCCACCGTGCTCGGCGCGATCGAGCAGGTCTGTGAGTTGTGGCGCAGCGATGTGGGCCGCCGTGACTTCCTCACCGGGTCCACCGTGGCCGCCTCCGCGCTCGTCGAGCCCAGCCGGGACTGGCTGATCACCGGGGCCGACGCGCAGGTCGCGCGCAACGCCGGGCAGCGGGTCGGCGCCGCCGACGTCGAGGCCGTCAAGGCGATGACGGACGCGCTGGTGCGGCTCGACCACCAATTCGGGGCGGGCCATGTGCGGCCCGTCGTCGTGCACTACCTCAACAGCGTGGTGTCCGGGCTGCTCGCCGGGTCCTACCGGGAGTCCGTGGGGCGGCAGTTGTTCGCGGCGGTGGCCCGGCTCACCGAGCTCGCCGGATACATGGCCGTCGACACCGGCCAGCCGGGCCTGGCCCAGCGCTACTACATCCAGGCCCTGCGGCTCGCCCAGGCCGCCGACGACCGGGGATACGGCGGCTATGTGCTCGCCGCGTCCATGAGCCACCTCGCCGCCCAGCTCGGCAACCCGCGCGAGATCGCCCAACTGGCGCGCGCCGCACAGGAAGGCGCCCGCGGCCGGGTCACCCCGCGCGCCGAGGCGATGTTCTACGCGGCCGAGGCGCGCGGCCACGCCCTGCTCGGCGACGCCCGGACCTGCCAGGCGGTGGCGGGCCGCGCGCTGACCGCCCTGGAGGCGGCGGACCCCGGCTCCGGTGACGACCCCAGCTGGATCGCGCACTTCGACCACGCCTACCTAGCCGACGAACTCGCCCACTGCCACCGGGACTTGGGCCAGTCCGAGGCGGCGTCCAGGCGGGCCGAGGAGTCGCTGGCCGGGCACCCCGAGACCCGGGCCAGGCGCCGCGCCATCGGGCTCATCCTGCTCGCCACCGCACAGGTCCAGCAGCGCGAGGTCGAGGAGGCGTGCGCGACGGGCACCCGGGCGGTCGAGCTCCTGGCCACCTTGCGCTCCCACCGCGGCGCGGACTACCTGGAGGACCTGCAGGCGCGCCTGGAGCCGTACGGGGACGAGCCCGCGGTCCGCGAGTTCGGCGAGCGTCTGGAGGTCCAGGCGGCCTGAGCGGCCCGAACGTGGAGGGTTGAGGGAGGGCTTGGCAAGGGCGTGGGGGGACCCGGTAGCGTGAACCGACGATTCCGTAGGTCCACGTACAGGAGTTCCGGTGACGCAGCAGAGCCGACAGGGTGACGAGCCGCAGCTTCCGGCTGTACGGCCCGCGCACGAGGGCGTCGTGCTGCCCGCCGACGGAAGCGGCCCCCGCGCCGGGGAGCCGCTGCCGGCGCCGCCCGGAGCCCAGCCGTGGGGGCAGCCCTGGGGCCCGCAGGGGCAGGCCGCGCCACCGCAGGGCCCGGCCACCTTCGGGCAGCCACTGCCGCCCGAGAGCGACGGCCGGGACGCGGAGGCGACCCAGTACATCGCGCCGGTGCCGGGCCACTCGGGCAGCGAGGCCACCCAGTACCTGGCCCCGGTACCGGCCGGGAACGGGGACTCCGACGCGACCCAGTACCTCGCCCCGGTGCCGGGCGGCCCGGGCAACTCCGGCAGTGAGGCGACCCAGTACATCGCGCCCGTGCCGGGCGGTGCGGGGGGCTTCGGCAGCGAGGCTACGCAGTACATGGCTGCCGCGCCCGGCGGCCCGGGGAACTCCGGCAGTGAGGCGACCCAGTACATCGCGCCCGTGACCGGCGGGCCCGGCGCGCTGCCGCCCGAGCACACCGGTGAGCCGGCCCGCTTCCCCGGGGCGCAGGGCCCCGGACAGAACGCCGACCCCACCCAGGTGCTGCCGCCGGTGCCCCCGGCCCCGCAGGACGCCCCGTACGGGATACGCCCGGGCGCGCCGGGGGACCGGCCGCCGCCCGCCGAGTTCGACAGCCTCTTCCGTGCCGACGGCGGGCCCCAACAGGCCACCGGCAGCGCGCAGTTGCCCCGCTTCCAGCCGTCCGTACCGCTGAACCGCTCCCAGCAGCAGCCGTACCAGCCGACGCAGTCGGGACAGGGCACGGCCGGGCAGTTCCAGGCGCCGCCGCCCTACCAGGAGCCGCCCGCGCAGCAGTCCGGGTACGAGCCGGAGCCGCGGCGGCGCAAGTCGCCGGTCGGGCTCATCGCGGCCGTGGTGGTGGGCTGTGCGGTGATCGGGCTCGGCGCGGGCGCGCTGCTCAGCGGTGGCGGTGACGACAAGAAGGACGACAAGCAGCCCGCGGCGGCCAGTTCGCCCGCCACCGGTGACGGCGGCGGCGACAAGAAGGACGCCGCGGCGGACCCCGCCAAGGCGCAGGCCGACGCGCTCGACAAGCTCCTCGCCGACAGCGGCAGCAGCCGGGACACGGTGATCGGCGCGGTCGCCGACATACGGCGCTGCGACAAGCTCGACCAGGCCTCCGCGTCCCTGCGCGGCGCCGCCAAGCAGCGCGCCGACCTGGTGACCCGGCTCGGCGGCCTCGGCCTCGACAAACTGCCCGACCACGACCGGCTCTCCAGTGCCCTCACCAAGGCCTGGCAGTCCTCGGCGTCGGCCGACAGCCACTACGCGGCCTGGTCGGACGCGCTGGCCGGGGACAAGGGCAAGAACTGCAAGGACGGGCACGCCAAGCGGACCAAGGACGCGGGTGCCGGCGACAAGGCCAGCGGAGAGGCGACCAGGTCCAAGCAGGAGGCGTCCGGTCTGTGGAACGCGATCGCGACGAAGTACGGCCTGACCAAGCGGGCGGCCACCCAGCTCTGAGCGGCCGTCCCGGAGCGTCCGGGTCAGCCGTTGGCCGCGGACGTCTCCAGGGTTGAACCGACGTCCGTGAAGCCCTTCTTGAGGGAGACCAGGCGGCCCTCGCGCACCACCTGGAAGGTGACCTGACGGTTCACGATGCGCGGGAAGTCCGGCGCCGCCAGCATGTCCTCGAAGCGCCAGCGCAGATCGGGCGTCAGCCCGCCGGTGTTGACGATCACCCCCTTGTTGAGGGTGCGCACCACGTCCACCGCGCGGACCGAGTCCTGCCCGATCGACTCGATGAGCTTCTTCAGGACCGTGTACGCGATCCATGTGGTCTGTACGGCCGCGTCGGCCGCGTCGATCGCGTTGTCCCCGAAGGCCTGCTCGCGGATGACCTTCTTCATCGGGTCCCAGCGCGGATCGTCGCCCTCCGGATACCAGCCGGTGACGTACGCGCCCTCGAAGGGGCCGTCCTTGCCGCCGGTGCGGTCGATCAGCGGCTGGCCGATCGAGCCGATCACGGAGGCGACCCGCACCTTCTGCTCGTCGCTCTCGACCCGCCGGAAGGAGTCGAAGAACGTCTCGGTGCGGTCGCCGAGCACGGCCGTCACACAGCCCCTGCCGGCCTTCTGCGCCGCGGCCTTCGGCCCGATCCGGCCGACCAGCGCGGGGTCGGCCCCGGCCCCCGCGAGTGCGCGCCGGGCCTCGGCCGTGTAGTCGCCGGCGTCCTCGGTCGTACGGATGTCGGCGACCGGCCCGCGGTGCGCGGCGAGCAGCCCGGCGTTCAGTACGGTCGGCAGGACGTCGCCCGCGATGGTGTCGGGCCGCACCAGGGAGACCTGTGCGCAGTCCTGGGCCAGCTGCCGGCCGCTGCCCGCGATCAGGGCGGCCTGGCCGCCGTTGACCGGGTAGGACAGGGCGCTGGTGAACTCCTGGTCGGATATGCCGTATCCGCCGAGATAGGGGATGCCGGCCACTTCGAGCGGGGGCAGGAAGGCGCTGCCGTACTGGCTGTAGGAGCCGACGACGGCGACCGCCTTCTCCTTCACCGCCCGCCGCGCGCAGTCCGAGGCGCCGGCCGGGGTGTTGTGCTCGTTGCAGGTCAGGACGTTCAGCTCGTGGCCGTCGATGCCACCGCTCGCGTTGACCCAGCGGGCGAACGCCTTGGCCATGGCGGGCATGCCGGGCACGTTGGTCGCGGAGGTGCCGTCGGGCGCCCAGGTCATGACGGTGATGGGCTCCCTGGAGCCCCCCGCGACTCCAGGGAGCACACCGCAGCCGGTCAGCAGGCTCGCTCCGACCGCCGAACACGCGGCGAACACGGTGGCCGTCGTGCTGATCGAACTGATCGAGCGGCGGGGCCGGGTCGAGCCCCGGGGACGCTGCCCTCCGTAACCGGTCATGTGCCCACACACTTCCGCCTCACGGGTAACGGGGAAGTGGGCACGCTTCAACTGAGGGTGACGGCCGAGTGAATTGCGGGGGCCGGTCGGGCGGCCGCCTTGGGGAACGTACGATCGAAAACGTGCAGCAAGGTTCAGCAAGCCCTTCCCGTCGCGGCCGTCGCTCCTCCACCATGGGCGGCATGCCGTTGAATGACATGCCGTGGTGGCGCTGGCGTACGAACGTACGGTCCGCGCTGCACATGCTCTCCGACCCCGTCTTCCACGAGGAGACCTGGGTGGCCGGGCGCGAAGGGTACGGGGACGTCACGGACGCCGTGTACCGCCTGGTCGAGGACACCTGGCTGGACAACTGGTCGGCCGAGAAATACGTCGGCACGATCTTCCGGGACTCCGGCGAGGCCGCCCTGGTCGACCTCGCGGTGCTGCGGGTGCTGCGCATCATGCACCAGGTCGGCGCCGACGCCCCCGTCTCCGCCTACCTCGCCCACCACGCCTGGCCCGAGGCGGTGCGAGCGGCGCGCGAAGCGCATGTCCGGCTCGCGCAGAGTGACGGCGAGGACCCGGACGCGCCGCCGCGCTCCCTGGAGGTGCTGAGCATCCTGACCCGCACGGCCTGAGGTCCGGATCCTGGGCCGGGGGCCGCCGGGGCGCCCGGTTGTGGCATCCTGCCTGGATGACCGACCAGTACGTCCTCACGCTCTCCTGCCCGGACAAACAGGGCATCGTGCATGCCGTGTCGAGCTATCTGTTCATCACGGGCTGCAACATCGAGGACAGTCAGCAGTTCGGTGACCGCGACACCGGTCTCTTCTTCATGCGGGTGCACTTCTCGGCCGAGGCCCCGGTGACCGTGGACAAGCTGCGCGCCAGCTTCGCGGCCGTCGGCGACTCCTTCCAGATGGACTGGCAGATCCACCGCCCCGAGGAGCGGATGCGGATCGTCCTGCTGGTGTCGAAGTTCGGCCACTGCCTGAACGACCTCCTGTTCCGCTCCCGGTCCGGCGCGCTGCCGGTGGAGATCGCGGCGGTCGTCTCCAACCACACCGACTTCGCCGAGCTCGTCGCCTCCTACGACGTGCCCTTCCACCACATCCCGGTCACCAAGGACACCAAGGCCGAGGCCGAGGCGCGCCTGCTGGAGCTGGTGCGCGAGGAGCGCGTCGAACTGGTGGTGCTCGCCCGGTACATGCAGGTGCTCTCGGACGACCTGTGCAAGGAGCTCAGCGGGCGGATCATCAACATCCACCACTCGTTCCTGCCGAGCTTCAAGGGCGCCAAGCCCTACCACCAGGCGCACGCGCGCGGCGTGAAGTTGATCGGCGCGACCGCCCACTACGTGACGGCCGACCTCGACGAGGGGCCGATCATCGAGCAGGAGGTGGAGCGCGTCGGCCACGACGTCACCCCGGCCCAGCTCGTCGCGATCGGCCGGGACGTCGAGTGCCAGGCGCTGGCGCGGGCCGTGAAGTGGCACGCGGAACACCGCATCCTGCTCAACGGGCGCCGCACGGTCGTGTTCGCCTAGCCCGTACGCCCCTGCGGCGTCACCGCTTCGGTGTCACGGCCTCTCGGTCTCACCGCCTCCAGGTGTCACGGCCTCTCGGGGCCACAGCCCCTCGGGGTCACAGCCTGCTCAGTGACGCGGCCGCGAACAGCACATCGCTGATGGCCTCGCGGTCGCCGAGCTGGCCGACGGCCGCCTCCTGCGGTGAGACGTGGCCCGCCGCCAGCTTGCAGAACTCCACGCCGTCCAGGGCCACATGGGCCACCTCGTGGTCGGCCGAGGCGAGGGCGGCCGGCGAGTCGAGCGCGATCAGCCAGTCCCCGCCGCCCACGCCCTCGATCTCCAGCCGCAGCGAGCGCCCCGGTGAGCCCGCCGTGACCAGACCGCGCGGCGGCGAGGCCAGCCCCGCCCGGCGACGGCCGGCCAGGGTGGCGGGCAGGATGCGGGCGGCCAGGTCGATCATGCCGTGCAGATGGGTCCCGGACGGCGGGTCGTACGGGTAGTCCACCGCCTCGGCGATGTCGCCCGCGTGGATCCAGCACTCGAAGGCCCGGTCGAGCATCGCGTCCTGCAACGGAAGTGCGAACTCCCCGTAGGGCACCGCGAGTTCGGCCGCGCCGCGGCCCGCGAACGACACCGTGCGGATCAGGGTGTGGGACTGCTCGCGCCACGGCTCGCGGACCGTACGCGTCAGCGGGTAACGCCCGGCCCGCCACAGGGCCTCGGTGCGTGCGGTGGGGCCGCCCGCCGCCTCCTCGGGGTCGAGCGGCACCGGCTCGTCGAGGCCGAGCGCGGTCGCCACCAGTGCGTCGACGGCCATCAGATGCCCGATCACCCCGGCGACCGTGGTGCGGCGACTGGCCCGCCGCTCCTCCTCGAACCACTTCAGGCGCACCGGCGCGTGCCACTCGGCGTCCCCGAAGTCATTGAGCAGGGCGTCGAGCCGCGCGGCCTCCGCGTCGTACGGGGCAGCCCACCCGGGCACCGGGATGCGGGCCGGGCGACGGCCGAGGCAGTTCTCCAGGACACGGGTGCGCAGCATCGGGTCCAGATCGAGGCTGCGCTCGGTGTGCAGCAGACCCACCGCGTCCCGCAGCCGCAGCGCCTCGTCGGCACAGGGCGCGCACTCGGTGAGGTGCGCCTCGACGGCGTCGGTCTCCTCGGCCGAGCACGCGGCCAGCGCCCAGGCGCCGAGCAGCGACTTGAGCACGGTGTGCGAGGGCGGCTCCGTACCGGGCGCGCGGTCTGGTGGAACGGGTTCGGGCACCGAGGCTTCCGGTTCTGCTGACGACGGCGACGGCGACAGCGGCGACGGCGACGTGGATGACGGTCCGGGGTCCGGCGGGGGCGGGGTCTCCGGCTCGGGGTTCGGACCGGCCCGGCGGTCGGGGTCCGGCGGGCCGAAACGGTTACCCTCGCGCGGCGCGGGCACGAACGGGCCGGAGCCGCCCGGGCCGCCCGCCAGGTCGTCGCCCGCGGCGCGCGGCGAGGGTATGCGCGGGGTGTTCTCGTCGTCGGGCGCCGGCTCGCCCTGCTCCATGGGCCCGGTCACCAGGCCCGCCCGTATCCGGGCGGCGCGGCTCCCTCCGGCGGCCGGATGTTGGCCGAGGAGAGCAGTTGCAGGCCGAGCCGCAGACGCCGGCGCGCCTCGTCCTCGGTGATGCTGAGGTCGGCGGCGGCCTGGCGGTAGTCCCGGCGCTGGAAATACGCCAGCTCCAGGGCGGCGCGCAGCGGGGCGGGCATCGACGTCACGATGTAGTCGGCGCGGGCGGCCGCCGAGGCGCGGCGCACCTTCTGCTCCAGTTCCTCGGTCGAGCCCCCGCCGCGCTCCTCGTACGAGGACGTCTCGTCCTGGCGCAGCCGCTGCACGGCCTGGCGCTGGGTCAGCTTGGCGACCCAGGAGCGCATCGAGCCCTGCTTGGGGTCGTAGGCGTCCGGATTCTCCCAGACGTAGCCGAAGACTTCGCGGGTGATCGCGTCCGCCGCGCCCTCGTCGCTGAGCACGCGGTGCGCGAGGCTGTGCACCAGGGAGGCGAACCGGTCGTACAGCTCGCCGAGGGCGGCGGCCTCGCCGCGCGCGAGCCGCTGCTGCATCCGGCGGTCCCACCGAGGTGGTGCGTCCTTCGGCATAGGCTCCCCCACCCTGTCGTTCCCCGTGTGTGCCCCTGTGCGCCCGTCTCTGCGTACCTACGAATGTAATGCGACGGGCTGACAATGCACGGAGGTTTGCACCAAGTACGCCCCCGCCGCTTCGGCAGGTGATAAGGGCGGTGTTTCGCGAGGGTGGGCATGGGCAGCCGCGCAGGATGGGGGCACGGCAGCACAGAGAGGGACCGGTGGCGTGACGCTGAGAGTGGACGAGTCCGTACAGGGCACGTGGACGGTGCTGCGGGTCAGTGGCGAGCTGGACCTGGTGACCTCGCCCGGCCTGCGCCGCCAGGTGCACGCCGTGGTCGCCGACGGCCGCCGCGATCTGGTCCTCGACCTCTCCGGGGTGCTGTTCTGCGACTCCATCGGGGTGGGCGTGCTGATCGCGTCGCGCCGCCTGATGCGCTCCTGCCAGGGCCGGCTGCGGCTCATCCTGCCCGCGCGCGGAGCCCTGGACGGCAGCCATGTGAACAAGGTGCTCGCCGCGCTCGGCGTGCGCCGCCTCTTCGAGGTGTACGGGGATGTGGGTTCGGCCGCCGACGACCTGGCCGAACCGATCTCGGCATAGTCGCGCACCCGCCCGGCACGGCCGCGCACCCGGAGGCACGCCTGGCCGTAACCCCCTCGTACGGGCGCCGCGAGTCGTACGCTCCCGACATGGACAGTATGGACAGTCCCGAGAGTGCGGAATACGAACGCAGGGTGGCCGCCCGGTTCGCCTCCTTCGACCAGGACGGCAACGGCTGGATCGACCGCGAGGACTTCTCGATGGCGGCCAAGGCGTTGCTCGCCGAATTCGGCACCACCGCCCGCTGCGACCGGGGGCAGGCGCTGTACGGCGGCGCGGAGGCGATGTGGCAGGGCCTCGCGGGAATCGCCGATGTGGACGGGGACCAGCGGGTGACCCGGCAGGAGTTCGTGGGCGGAGCCCTCAAACGGCTGCGGGACCGCACCACCGGGTTCACCGAGATCGCCCGCCCGTTCCTGCACGCCGCGTTCGCGGTGGCCGACACGGCCGGCGTCGGCACGGTGGCCGTGCCCGACTGCGAGCGCGCGCTGCGGGCCCTCGGCGTCTCGCCCCGGGCCGCGGCCGAAGCGGCCGTGACCCTGGACCGGGACGGCGACGGCCGCATCACGGAACCGGACGCGGTCGCCGCCTTCGCCGCCTACTTCACGACGATGCCGTAGCCGGGGCCCGCCCGGCGCTCAGTGCCAGTTCCAGTCGATCAGGGTGCGCAGGGTGTCCGAGTGGAAGTCCGGGAAGTCCATGGGCACCACGCCGAGGTGGGTCCGCTGGCTCACGCGCGCGCTCAGATAGCTCTGGACGCCCGGCATGATGGCGTCCGCGTTGACCTTGGGCCAGCCGCCGCCCGCGTAGCTGGTGAAGTTGATGTAGAGCTGCGCCGAGTCCTGGTCGTAGAAGGCGTTGTCGAACTGCTGGGTCACCTTGGCCGTCTTCTTCGACGGCCAGGACAGGCCCTGGTAGATGTCCTGGAGCCGGATGTACTGGTTGGACAGGAAGTCGTTGTCGCCGCCGGGCCATTGGAGCACCGGCCAGTCGTTGTCGAACTGGGCGAGGAGCACGATCCTGCCGCGTGCCTCGCCGAGGGTGGGCACCCGGTCGGTCAGCAGGAAGCGCGAGCGCCAGCCCTTCTGGTCGAGGTACACGTTGAGCACGTTCTTGAAGTTCGCGCCGACGTCGTTGTTGGTCCCGTTCTCCTTCTTGAGCCGCATCAGGAGGACTTCGCCGGGGTGGCTGTCGAGGAAGGCCGCGCTCTGGGTGAGGACGTCGCCGAACGTCATGCCCTGGTAGAAGGCGGCGTGGTAGATCCCGAACGCGTCGTTCAGATGGCCTTCGAGCCCGTTGGCGCGGATGTCGAAGAAGCGGATGCCCTGCTGCAACTGCTGGGTCAGACCCCAGTTCTGGGTGTGCGACCACTCGGTGCCGTTGTTCGGGTTCGTACAGCAGGAGTCGTGCGTGCCGGGGATCGTCATGCGCAGCAGGGAGCGGCTGTCGGGCAGCGCGGCCATCCAGTTCGCGGGGTCCGCGCCCGCCCGCGGCGGTACGGCCGCGTGGGCGGTCGCCGGGAGCAGCGCCGTGGTGGACAGGGCGGCGGCGCCGAGTATGAGGCGGCGGCGGGAGAGTTCCATCGGTCACGTCCTCGTGGGGGAGTGGCGGGGCGCTGAGGTCATGCCCCGCCGAACCGCTCGCGCAACTTGTATTTCAGGACCTTCCGCAGCGCCTCGTTCCTCGGCAGCGCCTCCACCACCTCAAGCCGCTCGGGCAACTTGTGCACCGAGAGCCCCTGGGAACGCAGGTACGAGGTGAGCTCCGGAAGCGTCAACCCGGCTGCCCCGGGCGGCTGTTCGACGACCGCGCAGACCAGCTCGCCGCGCTCGGGGTCGGGCAGGCCGACCACGGCCGCGTCGCCCACGGCCGGATGGGTGTGGAGCAGGTCCTCGATCTCCTTGGCGGAGATGTTCTCGCCCTTGCGGATGATGATGTCCTTGATGCGCCCGGTCAGGACGAGGTGCCCGCTCTCGCGTACGTGCCCCACGTCGCCGGTGATCAGGAACCCGTCCGCGTCGAAGACGGTCTTCGACTGGGCCGGGTCGAGATACCCCTGGCACACCGCCTCGCCGCGCAGCCGCACCTCGCCGTCCACCCCGTACGGCAGCGGCGCGCCCGACTCGTCGGTGATGCGGATCTCCATGCCGGGCGGGGGGCAGCCCTCGGTGGTGGCCAGGTGCTCGGGGGTGTCGTCGGGGGCGCCCATCGTGATCATCGGTACCTCGGTCATGCCGTACCCGTGGGTGAGCTGGACGCCCATCTCCCGGACGACCGCGTGGTAGACCTCGGGCGGCTTCGGCGCCCCGCCGCCGGCGAGCAGCCGGAGGGTGGGGACGACCTTCTGGCCGGGCCGCTTGCGCTGCTCGGCCAGGAACATCGAGTAGAACGCGGTCGAGCCGCCGGCCACCGTCACGCCGTGGCGCCGGTACTCCGCGAGGGCGTCCGGCAGCGCGAAGTGCTCGAACATCACCGCGGGGAAGCCGTAGAGCAGCAGCATCACCGTGTAGTCGGGGCCGGCTATGTGGGCGAACGGGAAGGCCATCGAGCCGACGTCGGCGTCCGACAGGTGCAGGGCGTGCGCCAGGCACGAGCCGCCCGCGATCAGCGAACGGTCGGTGTGCAGCACGCCCTTGGGGTCGGAGGTGGTGCCCGACGTCCAGTAGATCCAGCGGACGGAGGTGCCGTCGGACGGCGGTGGCGGCAGCAACATCGGGTCGCCGTCGGGCAGTTCGTCGTACGCCTCGAAGATGCCGCGCGCGCCGAGGCGGCGGGCCATCGCGGTGTGGTCGAAGCCCCGCCACACGCCCGGTACGGCGAAGAACTCCGCCTTCGACTCGCGCAGCGCGAAGCCCACCTCGCGGTCCCGGTAGAACGGGATCACCGGCGACTGGACGGCGCCGAGCCGGGCCAGGGCGAAGGACAGGACGGCCGTCTCGATGCGGGTCGGCAGCTGCCAGGCGACCACGGTCCCGGGCCGCACCCCCATCGCGTACAGGCCCGCCGCCACCCGCTCGCAGCGCTCGCGCAGGGCGCCGAAGGTGAGGGTGCGGTCGCCCTGGAGCAGGACCGGGCGGTCCGGGGTGAGGTCGGCGCGGCGCGCGATCAGCTCCCAGAGCGTGCCCGAGGAGTCCAGTGCGTGTGCGGTGTCGGTCATGCCGAGCCCCCCGGGGTCCTGCCGAGCTCCGTAACTGACGGGCAGTCAGGTATGGCGGAGAGCGTAGGCCCCCGGTCCTTGCTGGTCCAGAGGTGCGGGCGCTAGCCTGCGATCTGACGGAGCATCAGATGCATGGGAGGGGCCCATGACCGAACGGCCGCGGATCGTCGGGCGGCGCCGTCCGAAGGCCCGGCCCCGACCGGGGCCGCCGGCGGAAGCCGCTCATCCCGGGGAGTGCCGGTGGATCTGACGTACACCGAGGAGGAAGAGGCCTTCCGGGCCGGGCTGCGCGCCTGGCTGAGCCGCGCCCTTCCCCAACTGCCGCCGAAACCGCATCCGTTGGACTGGCCGGGGCGGCGCGCCTACGACACCACCTGGCAGCGGATGCTGTACGACGCCGGATATGCGGGCCTGCACTGGCCCGAGGCGGCCGGTGGCCGGGGTGCCACGCCCACCCAGCACCTCATCTACCTGGAGGAGACCGAGAAGGCGGGCGCGCCCTACGTGGGCGCCAACTTCGTCGGGCTGCTGCACGCGGGCCCGACCATCGCCGCCGAAGGCACCCCCGGACAGCGCGCCCGCTGGCTGCCGCCGGTGCTGCGCGGCGACGAGATCTGGTGCCAGGGCTTCAGTGAGCCGGACGCCGGCTCCGACCTCGCGGCCCTGCGCACCCGGGCGGTCCGGGACGGCGACGACTACGTCGTGACCGGCTCGAAGATCTGGACCTCGCACGCCGAAGTCGCCGACTGGTGCGAGCTGTTGGTGCGCACCGACCCGGACGCGCCCAAGCACCGGGGCATCACCTGGCTGGCCCTGCCGATGGACACGCCCGGCATCACCGTCCGGCCGCTGCGCACCCTGGCCGGGTCCGCCGAGTTCGCGGAGGTGTTCCTGGACGGGGTGCGGGTGCCGGTGGCCAACCGGGTCGGCGCGGAGAACGACGGCTGGCGGGTCACCATGGTGACGCTGTCCTTCGAACGGGGTACCGCTTTCGTGGGAGAAGTGGTGGCCTGCCGTCGCACCCTCGCCGAACTCGCGCAGACGGCCAAGGCGAACGGAAGCTGGGACGACAGCGCGCTGCGCCGCCAACTCGGCTTGCTGAACGCCGAGTTCACCGCACTGTGGCGACTAACCCAGTGGAACGTGAGCGAGGCGCAGCGCGGCGGCGGGGTGCCCGGTGTCGGCGGATCCGTCTTCAAACTGCGCTATTCGCACGCACGTCAGGAGCTGTTCGACACTGCCGCCCGGGTCCTCGGCCCCGACGCGCTCGACCTCGACCGGGATCTGGCCCTGGACCGGCTCTCGTCGCTGTCGTACACCATCGCCGCCGGCACCTCGCAGATCCAGCGGAACATCGTCGCCGAGCGCATCCTCGGCCTGCCCAAGGGGCGCTGATGGACTTCCAACTCACCTCTGACCAAAAGGCGTTGAAGGCGGGCATGCGGGAGCTGCTGGCGGCGCGGTTCGACCGCGCGGCGCTGCGGGCGGCGGTCGAGCGGCCCGGGCTCGACCGGGCGCTGTGGCGGGCTTTGGGAGAGGCCGGGTTCTTCGCGCTGCGGCTGCCCGAGGACGAGGGCGGCGTCGGGCTCGGACTGCCCGAAGCGGTGCTGCTCTTCGAGGAGGCGGGCCGGGCGCTGCTGCCCGGCCCGCTGGTGGCCACCCATCTGGCGGCCGGCGCGGTGAAGGGCGCGGCGAGCGGCGAGACGGTCGTGACCCGGGTCGACGGCGGGCTCGTCGGCTGGCTCGCGGAGGCCGACCACGTCCAGGGAGATGCTTCGGGCGCGACGCCGCTGCGCTCGGTCGACCCGCTGACGCCCCTCCACCGCACCCACGGAACCCGTACGGCCGAAGCCCCCGAAGCCGTCCTCCTGACGGCGGCGGAACAGCTCGGCAGTGCGGCCCGCAGCACGGAGATGGCGGTTCAACACGCCCAGGAGCGAGAGCAGTTCGGGCGGCCGGTGGGATCCTTCCAGGCGGTCAAGCACCTCTGCGCCGACATGCTGGTACGGACCGAGGTGGCGCGGGTCGCGGTGTACGCGGCGGCCGTGACGGGGGACACGCGCGAGATCGCCGGGGCCAAACTGCTCGCCGACGAGGCGGCCGTGCGCGGCGCACGGGACTGCCTCCAGGTGCACGGCGGGATGGGGTTCACCTGGGAGGCCGATGTGCATCTGCACCTCAAACGGGCCTGGGTGCGGGCCGGGCAGTGGCAGTCGGCGGAGGAGGCGTGCGAGCTGCTGGCGGCGGCGCTCTAGGCGTTCCCCGGGGCGGCCCTCCGGGCAGAACGGGGGAGTTGGACCGGGCCGGCGGTGGTCACTATGCGTCGATATCGGCGGCCCGGCGCATTCGCCGCGAGCCGGAGCGGGGGGCGCTCTCGGGTACTCTCCGTGGGATGCGAGTGGTGGTGTGGAGCGGCTCTCCCGGTGTTGCCAGTGCGGTGGCTCCGGGTCCTGGGCCGCATGCCGCTCGCACCGCACGGAGGCGTCGTACGCGCTCCCGTTCGGTTTCTCGCAAGGTGAGCCGCACAGTATGCACCACGCATACTCCTTCGCGCTGGAATATGCCCGAAGCGCTTGTTGCGGTGACTGTACGTCAACCATGCTGTCTCCCAAGGGAATCACGTTCCGTGACCCCGATGAGGGTCCCTGTGAGGCGCGAGGCGATGTGTCCGCCGGTTCGGATGGTGTGAACGGTGCAGGTGCTTCAGGTTCAGTTGGAGGTCGGGCCGGATCCCGCCGAGGTGGGCCGGGCCCGGAAGTGGGCACGCTCGCGGCTGGTCGGCTGCGGCATAGGGCTCGATGAGCCACTCGCCGAGACATTGATCCTGTTGATCTCGGAGCTCGTCACCAACGCCGTGGTGCACACGGGCTGTCCGGCGGTGCTGCGGATGCTGCTCGGCCCGGCCGAGGGCGGCACCGTACGGGTCGAGGTGGCCGACCGCAGCTGTTGTCCCCCCAAGCCCCGCCACGCGCAGGGCGACGACACCAACGGGCGCGGTCTGGAACTCGTCGACGGGCTCGCGGATCGCTGGGGCTGGCGGGCCGAGGGCGCGGGCAAGTCCATCTGGTGCGAGGTGGACCGCGACGCGCCCGCAGCGCCCTGCGCACCGGAGCGTTCGGATCACTCGGGGCGCAAGGAGCGTCCGGGGCGCACGGGCGGGGCGTACGGGAACGGGGCGTATGAGCCCCCGCGCGCTGTCACCAATACGGCATAAGGCGCGAAAGGTTAACGCGGTGTTGACGCGTGGTGTCTGCCTGATCACCCTGGGATGAGCGATTCGTCGCGAGGGGACGCCGAGGAACTGCACGCCTCGGCGAGTGCGGATCGCGGCACGGCGTCAGCAGCAGCAGGGCGCTGCTCCTCTCAGGGCACCCGAGGAGCAGCGCCGGTACGCCGGTGCCGGGGTGGCGGCGACGGTGTCGCGCTCGGGGCGCGTACGCGTGGCCGCCACCCCTGGGTTCAGGACCGGGTGGGCCCTGGAGGCCGGGTCCGGCCCGGGGTCCGGGTCAGAGGACGGCCACCGGGGCGACGGGGGTGCCGGTGCCGCCGACGAACGGCTCCGGCATGGCGCTCAGCAGGAACGCGTACCGCGACGCCTCGGCGCAGGCGGTGGACAGGGCCTCCAGATTCCAGTTCTGGCCCTGGAGCATGCCCATCTCCACCAGGTCCAGGGCGTGCACGGGCAGCCACAGGTCCTCGATCTCGGGCGGGAAGATCTCGAAGGTCAGGGTGTCGTTGGCGACCGCCGCGACGTCCCGCGCGTGGAACCACTCGGGCGTCCGCACGGACAGGCCCGGCGACGGATAGCCGTAGCCGTGCTTGTCCCCGGCCAGATAGACCTGGATCTGCCCGGTGCGTACGAGGACGATGTCGCCGGCGCGCACGGTGACCCCCGCGAACTCCTCGGCCTCGGCCAGGTCCTCCGGGGTGACCGCGTGGCCGCCCGGTAGGCGGTCGAGGCCCTTGGCGCGGGCCACGTCCAGCAGGACCCCGCGCGAGACGATGTGGCCGGGCTTGTCGATGCCGCTGAACTCGGCCCCGCCGTGCGCGGTGATGGTGGCGGCCGGGCGGCCGTTGTAGATCTTCCCGGAGTGCGAGACGTGGGTCAGGGCGTCCCAGTGCGTGGCCGACTGGAGGCCGAAGGTCACCGCGTCGTCGCTGCACGCGATGGTGCCGGGGCCGAAGATCTCCTGGTTGATCTGGACCATGGTGTGCAGCGGATTGACCCGCCCGGGTATGACCCCGGTCTGCACCCCGTCCTGCTGGAGGGGCAGCGCGAGCGGAACGCGGAGTCCGGAGCGGATCTCGCCGGCCGCCTCCCGCACCACCTCGTCGCTGATGTGGTTGAGCGTGCCGCGTTCGTCGTCGGCACCCCAACGGCCCCAATTGTTGACGCGTTTGGCGATCTCGTGGAACTCGGGCGGCAGTGACATACCCGTCCCTCCCGGGGGCTTGTGGTGAAGCATCCGACGGGTCATAGAATCTAACGGTCCGTCAGAAACCGCGGGAAGGGGCCGGACGTGGGGAACTTCTTGGCAGGCAAGGTCGTCGCCGTGACGGGGGCGGGACGGGGCATCGGCCGGGCCGTCGCGCTCGCCGCGGCCGCCGAGGGAGCGAAGGTCGTCGTCAACGACTACGGCGTCTCGATCGAGGGCGGCGAGCCGAGCAGCGAGATCGCCGACGCGGTGGT
Organism: Streptomyces sp. NPDC006691; assembly: GCF_042869955.1. Classification (NCBI taxonomy): domain Bacteria; kingdom Bacillati; phylum Actinomycetota; class Actinomycetes; order Kitasatosporales; family Streptomycetaceae; genus Streptomyces; species Streptomyces sp. NPDC006691. The sequence goes on along the minus strand of NZ_JBIAGW010000001.1, from coordinate 12,486 downwards.
GAAGGAGATCGTCGCGGCGGGCGGCGAGGCGGTGGCCGTCGCCGACGACATCTCGACGATGGCGGGCGGCCAGCGCATCGTCGACACGGCCCTCGCCCGGTACGGGCGGATCGACGGGGTGGTGTGCGTTGCCGGGATCCTGCGCGAGCGGATGCTGTTCAACATGTCCGAGGAGGAGTGGGACCCGGTGGTCGCCACCCATCTGAAGGGCACGTTCACCGTGTTCCGGGCGGCGTCGGCGGTCATGCGCAAGCAGGGCTCCGGCACGCTGATCGGCTTCACCAGCGGCAACCACCAGGGGAGCGTGGCGCAGGCCAACTACAGCGCGGCGAAAGGGGGGATCATCTCGCTGGTGCGCAGCGCGGCGCTCGGCCTGCACAAGTACGGGGTCACGGCGAACGCGGTCGCGCCGGTCGCCCGCACCCGGATGTCGGCGAACGTCCCCATGGAGCTGAAGGAGATCGGCTCGCCGGAGGATGTGGCGGCGCTGGTGGTCTACCTGCTGTCCGCGCGGGCCCGGGAGGAGGGCATCACCGGCCAGGTGTACACGATCGCCGGGCCGAAGATCGCGGTGTGGGCGCAGCCGCGGGAGCTTCGCGCGGGGTACGCGGAGGGTGCCTGGACGCCGGAGCGGATCGCGGACTTCCTGCCCGGGACGGTGGGGGTGGACCCCATGCCCCTCCTGGCCCAGCTGGAGGCGATGGCGGCGGCGGCCGCGAACGCGTCCCGCCCGAACGCCTAGGGCCGGCTGTGCCCCTCGGACCCCCGCAGGGGGCTGCGCCCCCTGCACCCCCGGTTCGGGGCTCCGCCCCGGACCCCGTATCGCGCCTTAAGGGCGCTCGTCCTCAAACGCCGGACGGGCTGAAATGCCCGATGCCGGCCCGTACCAAGACAATCGGGGCCACCTACAGGGGCGCGGGGAACTGCGCGACCAGCCACCCACGGTCCCCAGACGAAAGCGGGGCAAGGGGCGCGGGGAACTGCGCGAGAAGCGGGCACGGTTCGCACCCGGAAGGGGGTTGGGGGCGCGGGGAACTGCGCGAACGGCCCCCGCGGCCCGCAGACGAAAACGGAGCTTTGGGGGCGCGAGGAACTGCGCGAGCAACCACGCACGGTCCGCGCCCGGCGAACTCTCCCCCGGAGGGTTGCGGGAAGGGGCGGGGCGGGGAAAACCCACCCCCGAAAACAGGAGGCACCGTGGACTTCAGCTTCGGCCCCGCCGACACCGCGTTTCGCGAGGACGCCCGTACCTGGCTGGCCCAGCATGTGCGGCATGATGCACAACCGTGCGACTGGGAGCGGGAGTTGGGCCGAGGCGGCTGGATCGGGATCGGGTGGGAGGAGGGGGAGGGAGCCTACGGGAACCGGACCGCCGGCCTCACCCAGCAGGTCGTCTGGGCCGAGGAGTACGCCCGCGCCAAAGCCCCGCCCCGCACCAGCCACATCGGTGAGAACCTCCTCGCCCCCACCCTCATCGCCCACGGCACCCCCGCCCAGAAGCAGCGCTTCCTCCCCCCGATAGCCCGCGGCGAGGAGTTGTGGTGCCAGGGCTACAGCGAACCCGGCGCGGGCTCCGACCTGGCCGGCATCCGTACCGTGGCCCGCCGCGACGGCGACACGTACCGCGTCACGGGCCAGAAGGTCTGGACGTCGCTGGCCCACGAGGCCCACTGGTGCTTCGTGCTCGCCCGCACCGAGGAGGGCTCCCGGCGCCACCGTGGGCTTTCGTTCCTGCTCGTTCCGATGGACCAGCCCGGCAGGATCGAGGTCCGGCCGATCCGGCAGATGACGGGGACCAGTGAGTTCAACGAGGTGTTCTTCGACGGCGCCGAGGCCCGTGCCGAGCACCTCGTCGGCGGCGAGGGCAACGGCTGGCAGGTGGCGATGAGCCTGCTGGCCCTGGAGCGCGGGGTGTCCACGCTGGCCCAACAGGTCGGCTTCGCGGCCGAGTTGGAGCGGGTCGTCGCACTCGCGGTGTCGGGGGCCGGAGGTGGGGTCCTCGATCCCGCCCTCCGCGCCCGGCTCGTCGCCCAGTGGGCCGAGCTGAAGGTCATGCGCTGGAACGCCCTGCGCACGCTGGGGAGTTCGGGGGACGCGGGCGCGCCCAGTGTGGCCAAACTGCTGTGGGGCGGCTGGCACCGCCGGCTCGGCGAGTTGGCGATGGCCGTGCGGGGCGCGGCCGCCACCGTCGGACCGTACGACTGGGACGGCGCGAGCCCGTACGCACTCGATCCGCTCCAGCACCTGTTCCTGTTCAGCCGGGCCGACACGATCTACGGCGGCTCGGACGAGATCCAGCGCACCATCATCGCCGAGCGCGTGCTCGGCCTGCCGAGGGAGGTCCGCGTTCCGTGAGAGGTGTCCTTTTCGACGGGAAGCAGAGCCAGGTCGTGGACGATCTGGAGATACGGGACCCGGGGCCGGGGGAGGTGCTCGTGGCCGTCGCGGCGGCGGGCCTGTGCCACTCCGATCTGTCCGTCATCGACGGGACGATCCCGTTCCCGGTGCCGGTGGTCCTCGGGCACGAGGGTGCGGGCGTGGTGGAGGCGGTGGGCGCGGGCGTCGGCCATGTGGCGCCGGGCGACCACGTCGCGCTGTCCACGCTCGCCAACTGCGGGGCGTGCGCGGAGTGCGACCGGGGCCGGCCCACGATGTGCCGCAAGGCGATCGGGATGCCGGGCCGCCCGTTCTCGCGGGACGGCTCCCCGCTGTACCAGTTCGCCTCCAACTCGGCCTTCGCGGAACGCACTCTGGTCAAAGCCGTGCAGGCGGTGAGGATCCCCCAGGACGTACCGCTGACCTCGGCGGCGCTGATCGGATGCGGGGTGCTGACCGGGGTGGGCGCGGTACTCAACCGGGCCCGGGTGGACATCGGTGACACGGTCGTGGTCATCGGCACCGGCGGCATCGGCCTCAACGTCATCCAGGGCGCGCGCATCGCGGGCGCCTCGGTGATCGTCGCTGTCGACAACAACCCGGCCAAGGAGCCGCTGGCCCGCCGGTTCGGCGCGACCCACTTCCTGGCCTCGGCCGAAGGCGTCCGCGAGATCCTGCCGTCCGGCGCGGACCACGCCTTCGAGTGCGTGGGCCATCCCGCCCTGGTGCGCGCGGCCGTCGACCTCCTGGACCGGCACGGCCAGGCGATCCTGCTCGGCATGACCGCGCCCACCGTGGAGGCGTCCTTCCTGCCCGCCGCGCTGTTCCTGGACAAGTCCATCCTCGGCTGCCGCTACGGGAGTTCACGCCCCCAGCGCGACATCCCGCGCTACGCCGAGCTGTACCGCGAGGGCGCCCTGCTCCTCGACGAACTGGTCACCCGGACGTACCCGGTCGAGGACTTCGCCAAGGCGGTGGACGATCTGCACCACGGGCGGGTGGCCCGGGGGGTGCTGACCTTCTAGCCCCGTACGGCACGCGCGAGGCCCGTCAGGACGCCCCCGCCCGGAACGCGCGCCGGTAGGCGGTCGGCGGGACGCCGAGGGCGGACTGGAGGTGCTGGCGCAGGGACGTCGCCGTGCCGAAGCCGGCCGCGCGGGCTATCGCGTCCACCGAGAGGTCGCTGGATTCGAGCAACTGGCGTGCGTGCTCGACGCGTTGCTGGGTCAGCCACTGGCCGGGGCTCAGGCCGACCTCCTCGCGGAAGCGGCGGGTGAAGGTGCGGACCGACATCGCCTCCCGCTCGGCCAGGTCGCGCAGCTGGATCGGCTCGTGCAGCCGGCCGAGGGCCCAGGCGCGCGCGGCCGTGGTGGTCGCCAACTGCGGCTCGGGGACCGGGCGTTGGATGAACTGCGCCTGACCTCCGGGGCGGTGCGGCGGCACGACGGTACGCCGGGCCACGTCGTTGGCGACGGCCGTCCCGTGGTCGCGGCGCACGATGTGCAGGCAGAGGTCGATCCCGGCGGCCACCCCGGCCGAGGTCAGTACGTCCCCGTCGTCGATGAACAGGACCTCCGGGTCCACCGCGACGGCCGGGAAGAGCCGCTGGAAGTGCTCGGCGGAGGCCCAGTGCGTGGCGGCCGGGCGGCCGTCCAGATAGCCGGCCGCCGCCAGGACGTAGCCGCCGGTGCAGATGGACACCAGGCGCGTCCCGGGGCGTACGAGGGCGAGCGCGGCGGTGAGTTCGGGAGTGAGCACGCCCTCCTCGAAGACCGGCCCGAGCTCGTACGAGGCCGGGACGACGACCGTGTCGGCGGTGGCCAGCGCCTCGGGGCCGTTCTCGACCAGGATCGCGAAGTCCGCGTCGGTACGCACCGGGCCGGGCGGGCGCACCGAGCACGTCACCACCTCGTAGAGCGGCCCGCGCACGGGGTCGACGGCGCGGCCGAAGATGCGCTGGGGGATGCCGAGTTCGAACGGGAGCAGCCCGTCGAGCGCGAGCACGACGACCCGGTGGAGCCGGCTGCCGTCCCGTCCGTGGTCCGGGTTCATCTCGTCCCTCCGCGACAAAGGGCCGGTGGTATAGACCACCGGCCGGTGATGCTGATAGACCTTCCGTCTTGTGATGGACAAGTCCCCGACAGGCCAGGGCATTCCCGAGGCCGCCCACGAAATCCTCCCCCCGGCCGCTCTCGGCACGCGGGTTCCGCCGCGGCCGGCCCCGGCCGGGGCGTCCCTCTGGAACCACGACTTCCGGCTCTTCTTCGCCGCCCGCACCGTCGCCCTGTTCGGCGACGGCATGGTTCCGGTGGCACTCGCCGCCGGGCTGCTCGGGGCTGGCCGGTCCGCCTCCTCGGTCGGCTACGCGCTGGGTGCCTGGATGGGGCCGTTCGCCGCGTTCGTCCTGTTCGGGGGCGTGCTCGCCGACCGCTTCACACCCCGGCGCATGATGGTGATCGCGGACGCACTGCGCCTGGCCGGCGCGAGCGTGCTCGCCGCGTCGTTCCTGGTGATCGAGGGCGGGCCGCCGCTGGGGGAGGTGTACGCCCTGAGCGCCGTGTCCGGTGTCGGCGCGGCGCTCTTCCAGCCCGGTGTCGCCTCGACCGTGCCGCGCATCTGCGCCGACGTGCAGCGTGCCAACGCCGTGCTCGGTGTCTCCGAGGCGCTCACGGGCATGGCGGGCCCCGCCTTCGCCGGGGTCGTCGCCGGGTTCTGGGGCGCGGGTGCCGTCTTCGCGGTGAACGCCTCGACCTTCGGCGTCAGCGGCGTCTGCCTCTTCCTGCTCAAGCTGCGCGGCGGCGCCGGGAGCGAAGTGAGGAGGGGCGGCCTCTTCGCCGAACTGGTGGGTGGCTGGCGGGAGTTCAGGGCCCGCACCTGGCTGTGGGGCGTCATCTCCATCTGGACGGTGTACGGACTCACCGTGCTCGGCCCCGCCACTCCGCTCACCGCCGTCCTGGTGACCGAGGGCCACGGCGCCGGAACGTACGGCGCGCTCATGGCGGTGAACGGCGCGGGCAGCGTCGCGGGCGGACTGCTCGCCCTGCGGCTGCGCCCCGCCCGGCCGCTCGCGACGGGCGCGCTCGCCCTGCTCGGCGTCTCGCTCGCGCTGCTCTCGCTCGGCCTCGACCTGCCCGTGTTCGCCCTGGGGATCGGCCAGTTCGCGACCGGCGCGGCCTTCGCCTTCTGGCTCGTCATGTGGTCCACCACCGTCCAGACCCACATCCCGCCGGAGGCCCTGAACCGCCTGCACGCCTACGACGTGGCCGGGTCCCTGCTGATGCTCGCCGCCGGACGCGCGCTCGCCGGGCCGGTCGCCGAGGCGATCGGCGCGGAGAAGGTGCTGCTCGTGGGGGCCGGGCTCAACGTGGTCGCGGTGGCCGTACTGCTCGCGGTCCCCGCGATCAGCCGGCTGCGCCGGATCCGGCCGGGGCCGTGGCCCGATCCCTGCGAAGGGTGACCTCCGGGCCACTCGTACGGGAGAGGGCGCCCGGCCAGTCTTGATGACGTGACCCAGACAACCAACAGACCCGAGGCCGGGCCCGCGTCGCGGCGGCGCGCGGCCGCGCCCCGGATCCACCGCGCGTGGTACGTGGCGGCCGTCGCCTTCGTCACGATCATCGGCGCGGCGGCCTTCCGCTCGCTGCCCGGACTCCTGATCGACCCGCTGCACAACGAGTTCCACTGGTCGCGCGGCACGATCGGGGCCGCGGTCTCGGTGAACCTCGCGCTCTACGGCCTCACCGCGCCCTTCGCCGCCGCCCTCATGGACCGCTTCGGCATCCGCAAGGTCGTCGCGGTCGCCCTGACCGTGATCGCGGTGGGCTCCGGCCTCACCGTCTTCATGCACTCCGCCTGGCAACTCATGCTCTACTGGGGTCTGTTGGTGGGCATGGGCAGTGGCTCGATGGCGCTCGCGTTCGCCGCGACCGTCACCAACCGCTGGTTCACCGAACGCCGCGGCCTGGTCACCGGCGTCCTGACCGCGGCCTCCGCCTCCGGCCAGCTGATCTTCCTGCCGCTGCTCTCCTGGATGGTCGAGGCGCACGGCTGGCGCCCCGCCGCCGTCACCGTGGCCCTCGCCGCCCTCGCCGTCGTCCCGTTCGTGTGGCTGCTGCTGCGCGACCACCCGGCGGACGTGGGCCTCACGCCGTACGGCGCGACCACGCACGTCCCCAAGCCGCCCCCGGTCGTCGGCGCGGCCCGCCGCACCCTCACCGTCCTCGTGAAGGCCGCCCGCACCGGACCGTTCTGGCTGCTCGCGGGCACCTTCGCGATCTGCGGCGCCACCACCAACGGCCTGGTCCAGACGCACTTCGTGCCGGCGGCGCACGACCACGGCATGCCCGTCACGGCGGCGGCCGGGCTGCTCGCGGTGGTCGGCGTCTTCGACGTCGTCGGCACGGTCTTCTCCGGCTGGCTCACCGACCGCTTCGAGTCCCGCCGGCTGCTGGCCACGTACTACGCGCTGCGCGGCATCTCGCTGCTCTTCCTGCCGATGCTGCTCGCGCCCACCGTCCACCCGCCGATGATCTTCTTCATCGTCTTCTACGGGCTCGACTGGGTGGCCACCGTGCCGCCGACCATCGCCCTGTGCCGCCAGCACTACGGCGAGGACAGCGCGATCGTCTTCGGCTGGGTGCTCGCCTCGCACCAGGTCGGCGCGGCCGTCATCGCGTTCCTCGGCGGGGTGGCCCGGGATGTCTTCGGCAGTTACGACGTCGTCTGGTACGCCTCGGGCGCGATGTGCGCGGCGGCGGCGCTGATGGCCCTGGTCATCCGGCGCCGGAGCCCCGCGGGGGAACCGCTGGTCGCCTGATGCCCTCTTCCTGTGCGGGGGAACTGCCCGTACGGGGTGGGGCCCGGGTTCCGCCCGGGGGCGGAGGGGGAGTGCCGTGAACGCCATCGGGGCGAGGGGCGTACGAGGTGCGGTGCCGCGCGCCGCGCTGGTCGGGGCCCTGCTGTGCGCCGCCGTGACCGGTTGCGGCACGGCCGGAGCGGGCGGCCCGGCGTCCGTGGCCCCGGCGGCGAAGCCGTCCGCGACGGCTGAACGGGCGTGCGGCGGCGATACGACCGACGCGGACGGGCCGACCCCTGACGACGGGTCGGCCACGACGGGCGGCCCCGGCAGTCCCGGTCCGCCTACGGATGGCGATCCGGGGGCGCCCGGTCCGCCCACGGATGCCGATCCGGGGACTCCTGGTCCGCCTACGGATGCCGATCCGGGGACGCCCGGTCCGCCCACGGACGCCGATCCCGGGACGCCCGGTCCGCCCACCGACGGGTCCGCGATGCCCTGCCTTCCCGCCGGGTGGTTCGACCTGACGCGGGACTTCGTCGGCTACTACTCCCAGCACCTGACCAAGGCCGACGACGGGATGTGGCCGTCGATCGTGGGGGTACGCATGCGCAAGGAGCGGCACGGCGGGGCCGAACGGGCCGTGGTGACGGTCAACTTCGTCGTCCCGCCCGGCGGGAGCGACTGGGAGGGCCGCAGGGTCGCCGAGGTCTTCGCCGACTGGCGGCGCGCGGCGTACGACGACCGGGGCACCCTCCGCGTGGAGACCCGCAGCGGGGGTCTGGTCGTCGACGGGTCGTGGTGACCCGGGCGCGGCTCGGGTTCAGTGCGGACGGCTCGGGTTCAGTGCGTACGGCTCGATTCAGTGCGTACGGTTCCGGGCCGGCGGCGTCATTCGCCGAAGCGGCCGAACCTGCCCCGGTGGAAGAGGAGTGGATCCGCGCCCTCGGTGGCGCCCAGGGCCTCGACGCGTCCGACCACGATGAGGTGGTCCCCTCCCGTGTGCACGGCGTGGATGCGGCAGTCGATCCACGCCGGTGCGCCGTCGAGCCGGGGCGAGCCGGTCGCGGGTGCCGCGTCGTGGGTGACCCCGGCGAACTTGTCGGCCCCGCTGACCGCGAACCCCCGGCACAGCGGCCCCTGTTCGGCGCCGAGGACGTTCACGCAGAACACCCCGGCGCGCGCGATGCGTGGCCAGGTCGTCGAGGTGCGGGCCACCATGAAGGCGACCAGGGGCGGGTCGAGGGAGAGCGAGGCGAAGGACTGGCAGGCGAAGCCGGTGGGCCCGGCCGCGTCCTCGGCGGTGATGACGGTGACCCCGCTCGCGAAGGCTCCGAGCACCCGCCGGAACTCGCCCGGATCGACCGGCGCCCGCTCGTCGTCCCGTACGGCCCGAAGGTCCGGCCGGGGCAGGAATTCGACGGGCTCGGCAGCCGTGGCGGCGCCGACGGACCTGAGGTATCGGACGACGGTGGCCGCCATCCCTGCGTGTCCCATCACGTAATCCATTGAACCTGACGGTATGTCAGATAGGAAGCCTCGAAGGGTGGTCAGTACGGACGGGGCGAGCCTCAACCAGCCTAGAGGCCACGGTATTTGGGAGTGCGGCGCTCGACGAAGCTGGCCACTCCCTCGTTCGCGTCCCGGGTGCTCATGTTGATCTCCTGGGCCCATGCCTCGGCGGCGAGGGCGGAGGTGCGGTCGGCGTCCAGGGAGGCGTTCACCAGGTGTTTGGTGAGGGCGAGCGCGCGGGTCGGGCCGGCCGCGAGGCGTTCGGCCCACTCCTTCGCGGTGGCGGCGAGTTCGGCGTTCGCGACGACCCGGTTGACCAGGCCCATGCGCTCGGCGTCGGTGGCCGCGAGCGCGTCCCCGAAGAACATCAGCTCCTTCGCGCGCTGCGGCCCCACCAGGCGGGGCAGCAGATAGGCGCCCCCGCCGTCGGGCACCAGGCCCCGGCGGACGAACACCTCGATGAACCGGGCCGACTCCGCGGCCAGCACCAGGTCGCAGGCGAGCGCGAGGTGGACGCCGAGGCCGGCGGCGGTGCCGTTGACCGCCGCGATCACCGGTTTCTCGCAGTCGAGTACGGCGGTGATGAGCCGCTGGGCGCCCTGGCGGATGGTGCGGGCGATGTCGCCCGCGACGCGCTCGCCATCGGCACTGCCACCGCCACCGCCACCGCCACCGCCATCGGCACCGGTATCGGCACCGGCACCGGTCCTGGTCGTGGGGGCGCCCCGCAGGTCGGCGCCCGCGCAGAAGCCCCGGCCGGTGGCGGTGATCACGACGGCCCGGACGGCGCGGTCGGCGGAGGCTTCGGCGAGCAGCGAGATGATCCGTTCCCGCTGGTCCCAGGTGACGGCGTTCATGGCGTCGGGCCGGTTGAGAGTGATCCAGGAGACGCCGTTGTCAGTGGCGTGCAGTACCCATGAGTCGAGGGGGTCCATTGAATCCAGGGGGTCCATGCGGGGCTCCAGGGCTGCGGCGGGGGCGCGTGCGGGGGAGGGGGCGGATGGGCCGGCTGGGACGGTGCCGGCCGGGACGATGGCGGAAGGGACGGTGGCGGAGGGGACGGTGGCGGAGGTGGGGCTCAGCGGCAGATCGCGAGCGCGTCGAGCGCGACGGCGCCCTGGCCGCGCGGCAGCACCATGATCGGGTTGATGTCCAACTCGGAGAGCTCGTCGCCCAGTTCGAGGGCCATGCGCTGGACGCGCAGGACGACCTCGACGAGGGCATCCACGTCCAGCGGGGGTCCGCCGCGTACGCCGTCGAGGAGCGCCCGTCCCCGGAGCTCGCCCAGCATGTCCCGGGCCTGGCCCTCGCCGAAGGGGGGCACGCGGACGGCCGCGTCGCCGAGCACCTCGACCAGGACACCGCCGAGCCCGACGGTCACGGTCGGCCCGAACAGCGAGTCGTGGCCGACGCCGACCACCATCTCGACGCCCCGCTCCACCATTTGGCAGACCAGGATGCCGTCGAGGTCGACGCCCTCGTACCGGGCGATGTCGGTGAGTTCGCGGTAGGCGTCCCGGATCTGGCTGGCCGAGGTCAACCCGACCTTGACCAGGCCGAGTTCGGTCTTGTGGGCGAGGCGGGCGCCGGAGGCCTTCATGACGACGGGGTAGCCGACGAGCCCCGCCGCACGCACGGCGGCGGCCGCGCTGGTCACGAGCTGCTCGCGCGGCACCCGGATCCCGTACGCCCGGAGGAGCTGCTTCGCCGCGTGCTCGCTGAGCTGCTGGCCCGGGCGCATCAGGGCCTGCGCCTTGCGGAAGGACGGGGAGGGGACGCGGGGCGCCTCGTCGAAGGGGGAGCGGTAGCCGGTGGTGAACCGGTGGTGGGAGAGGTAGGCCTTGACGGCGCCGATGCAGTTGCCGAACGTACGGAACGTGGCGACGCGGTCCGAGCCGAGCAGGGTCTCGCGATAGGCCGCCTCGGTGCCGAGCGGGGAGCCCCACACCACGCATACCAGCTTGTCCGTACGTTCCGCCGCGTCCACCAGGTCTTGGGCCAGCTTGTCGCTCATGGGTGGGAAGGGGCCGGTGATCGGACAGATGAGGACGCCGACGGACGGGTCGGCGAGGATCGCGTCGATGATCTTGCGTCCGCGCCAGTCGCCCACGGGGTGGCCGCCGTTGTCGACGGGGTTGGCGACGTTGAGGTAGGGCGGTATCCACTCGTGGAGCTCGGCCTGCTTGGCGGCGGACAGGGGCGGCAGGCGCAGCCCGGCGGCGGTGGCCAGGTCCGAGAAGTGCGCGCCGGTGCCGCCGGAGATCGAATACACGACGACGCCGTCCGCCTGCGGTTTGCGCGCTCGGGCCAACAGAGCTGCGGTGTCCTGGAGTTGGTCGAGGCCGTCGACGCGGATGACGCCGTACTGGCGCATGGCGGCGTCCACGACGTCGTCCGCGCCGGTCAGCTTGCCGGTGTGTGAGGCGGCCATGCGCGCGCCCGCCTCGGTGCGGCCGACCTTGACGGCCACTACGGGGACGCCGGCGCGGGCCGCGCGGTCGGCGGCGAGCAGGAAGGCGCGGCCGTCCTTGAGGCCCTCCACGTAGCAGGCGATGGCCCCGACCTCGGGGCGCTCGGCGAAGTAGGAGATGAAGTCGGAGGTCTCCAGGTCCGCCTCGTTGCCGGTGGGTGCCCAGTGGGAGAGCCGCACGCCCAGCTCCTGGAGCGTGAACACGGGCCGGCCCTGGTGGCCGGACTGGGTGATGAGCGCGATGGCGGGACCTTCGAGGTCGTCGCGGAAGCGCTCGAAGGCGTTGAGGTTGGTGTTGGGGCCGAGCAGCCGCAGCCCGGAGCGCTTGACGGCGGCGGCGAGCCGCTCCTGTGCGGCGGCCCCCTGCTCGCCGGTCTCGGCGAAGCCGGAGGCGAAGGCGACGGCGAACTTCACCTTGGATTCGGCGAGTTCCTCGATGACGGGGATCGGGTCGCCGACCAGGAGCACCGCCAGGTCGACCTGTTCGGGCAGGTCCGCGACGGAGGCGACGCAGGGCAGCCCGAAGACGGTGTCCCGGGTGGGGTGGACGGGGTGGATACGGGCGCCGACGCGCTCGGCCCAGTCCAGGAGCTGGCGGGTGATGCCGGTGTTGGGGCGGCCCTCGGCGTCGGAGGCGCCGATGACGGCGACGGACTCGGGCCGGAAGAAGCGGTCCAGGTCGGGTACGTCGGCGTACAGCGGGCGCCCGCTGACGTCCAGGTCGCCCTCGCCCGCGGCTCTGCCGTGGACGGCGCCGGGGGCGGGTTGCTCGCCGCAGGCGACCACGCGCGCGCGGAAGTCGGTGGTGAGGGTGCCGTGAGTCGATCCAAGCATCGTTCCGCCCGCTCCTGGTCGTTGGCCTGCCTGACTGAGCCGTGCGCGGTGTTAACTGACGCACAGTCAGATTACAGACCTGACGGTCTGTCAGGAATGGCTCTGCGGGCAAAGCCTGAACCCTGCGGGGCGGGCGGGGGTCGGGGGGTGTGGGCTGGGCCTCCCCCTTTCCCTGGCCCTCCCAAACCCCCATGGCGGATCCCTGGCGCATTCCGATCGGCCATCGGGGGGTTTGCCCACCCGCCCGCCCGTTGCCCGGGGTTGGTTGGTTCCGGGCCCCCTGGGGCTCCGCCCCTGGCCCCGGGGGGTTTGCCCACCCTCCCGCCCGTGCGGCCGGGTTGATGGGTTCCGGCCCCTGGGGCTGCGCCCCAGACCCCCTGCGGGGGCTCTGCCCCCTGCGCCCCCTGGGGGTTTGCCCGCCCTCCCGCCCGTGCGGCGGGGTTGATGGGTTCGGGCCCTGGGGCTGTGCCCCAGACCCCTGCGGGGGCTCTGCCCCCTG